>CAZVIH010000066.1:0-105961 GCA_964627755.1 uncultured Anaerolineales bacterium | reverse complement strand
TGAAGTAACAAAATCCAGTAATACTGCTTGAATTAAGATCATACTCAGACCGACAAATGCATAATAAACAAGGTTAGTATTAAAAATCATCATCAACCAGTCATCCAGCCAGCGCAGGACCAGCAGGTAGTAACCAAAGATTAGAATACTGTAGATAACGATCTCTATCAGCAGGTTTCTGAATAATATACCTGGTTCCATTCTTTTCATGTGTCTACCCTCAGGGAAGGATTATTTGTTTCGGGAAAAACTAAAGCGTTTTTTTCACCTGGCTCCCTTAACTTTCGCTTGAACTGATAATTCAAGGGCTTTAATCCCATCAGTAAGACTGCAGATAGGTTCTGCTTCTCCATTGATCACATCGATAAAGTGCTTCATTTCCTCGATGAACAAATCATTACGATCAAAACCTTCAGGAGTGGAGTAGGATTCCATTCTTACCTCACCTGCTGCATCAAATGTGTATAGATCAACCCGATTCTGATAGTAATTCCAAAAAATTGATCCTTCATTGCCGATGATTTCCAGGTAATGTTTTCCAGGCAGTTGAATAAAATTCAAATGCAGGCTCCCATAAATTTCCTGATCACAAACGAGACTCACATCGGCAGTATCTTCTACTTCAATCCTCAACCCGCTGTTATAACCCAGAAGAGCAGAATGGACCCGGGTCTCGCCAAACAGCCAGCGCAAGTAATCAAAATTATGGCACAGCGATAACAACACACCACCGCCCAGCTCCTTTTTAGAAGCATAGCTTTCCCGGTAATCTTCCCAAGGGTGCCAGCCGGGCAGATATTCTCCCCAATGAGATCGGAAAGACAAAACCCGGCCAATTCGTTGAGATTCCAGTAGTTCCTTTATCTTTATCAGATTGGGATGATAACGAAATTGAAATCCTACCAACACCCGGGAACGGCTCTTCTGGACGATTTCCGAGAATTCATCCACCCGCTGCATGGAATGGGAGATCGGTTTTTCCAGCAGAATATGGCAGCCATGACGGGCGGCAGGGATAGCCGCGTCCAGATGGTATGCCGAGGGATTGGCAATAATAATCGCATCAGGCTGATACCCTAAAGCCACACTCAAATCGGTTTCTACAGGAAATCCCTCTAACTCATCATTTTCCAAGGTGCTGTGATGGGTACGGTAAAAAAGAATGTCTCTCTCTCCCAGAGAGAGAAGATTCCTAAAATGCCTTCGTCCAATGGATCCAAAACCAACAATCAGAAATCTCATTGAACTCCCTCCAAAGAAAGCACTTCCTGATACATAGCAAGCGTTAACCCTACGATATGTGATGGATTATGTCTTTCTAATGTAATCTCCCGGGCTAATTTACCCAAGGAACAAGCCAAGGCAGGATCATTATTCAACTGCTCTATCTTATCCGCCAGTATCTGGATCTCAGTATGGGGATAGAGCAGCCCATCTATCCCATTCCGCACCATAGATGGCATTCCGCCTGCATCCGAAACAATACAAGGCATACCCAAGATCATGGCTTCAGACAGGCTGTTGGGGCTGTTGTCCATGTGAGATGGAAGTACAAAGATCCTGGCTGCTTTCATCTCGGCGATAATCTGGTCTGGATTTAAACGTCCAAGCAGATTAACTTGGTTTTCCAAACCTACCTGCCTTAGAATTTCTGTAATATAAATTCCAACAGTACTATCCGGATCCACGCCGGCCAACCTCAACCTTATCTGGTCATTTCCATTCTTTTTTATATGAGCCAGTGCCCTAACCAATGTTATGCCGCCCTTAAATGGCGCATTGCCGCATAATGAAAAGATCCGGTTTTTCATACTGAACTCAAGCTCCCAGATTTCCTGGTAAAAAGGATCCCGCAACACACGATCTATATGAAAATACCTAGCACCTGGATTTAACCGGGTCATCCAGTTATGATCCCACTGAGTACGGCCACAAAAATACTTGTTCTTCTGATAGATCTTCCGCTCTACACGGGCATATTTCGTATGGGACCACCATTTATGAAAAATCCCCTGACCAATGATAGTCGCACGTGAGAAGAATTCCCGAACCAGCAGCCTGCCAGTTAATCCATAGAACAGGTTCTTAACTAGACCATTGATCACCGCCTGGATCGATATCACAGTGGGTACAGAAAATTTCTCTGTCAATAATCCAAACGGGTTTTCCGTACCGAAAATGAATACCAAGTCCGGCTTGACAAGATTATATATCTCCAATATGCGGGATAATTCTTCCTGTTTATAAGAACGGTGATTCCAGTATTCCAACGTTCGCTTCCAACGGTTTTTAGATTGCCCCTCACGGAAGATATTGTAGTATGTTGCATTCTCAGCCTGGATAGGTTCATAGTGTTCTGATCCGAACGAAGCAATAGAAATCTTGAGATCAGGAGAATAGCGATAAAGAGCCCGCCTTAATCCTTCCTGCCAACCAGCTCGGTTGAGACCTGCGCCTGTCACTGCTGGCAATTGAACCCCTGTAAACCACAAAACGTGCATATTTTTTCTACTTCACTTTGTGTAGAACTTTAAATAACCAACGGTATAGAGGCCACAGAATGCGCCCACTACCCGGTATTCGCAAGAGCCAGTGTTCATGCTCCTGGATATCTGAAACCTCTGTAATTGTCTTTAAACCCAATCTATCAGCTTCTTGCTGTATGTCTTTTGAGATGGTATTACCTATATGCCTGGTATAACGAAGGGGCGTCGTCAATCGTAAATAACCCAGGTTGTCTACTGATTCATCCAAAGTGACCAAACCATCCATTAAGGACCCACTCCAATCCGGAGAAAATGCTTCACAGATCACCTTTTTTGGTGTGACAAACTGGAAGTGTTTGGCTGATTGAATAGCTTCCACTCCCTGGTAAGTCAAATGAATATTTGGTGTGTTTTTTACAGCTTGTAGATGTTCAGCAGCAGGCCTGCCTGTGCTGATTGCCCAGCTTTCTTCCCAATCATCGATCCTTGGTTTTTCCATCACAGTCAAATCTTGAGATGCACTGGAAATAAATTCCTCAACAGCTTTGACCGCGTGTTCAGAGGAGTAACCTACAGGAGCACCGCTGATCATACCTGCCTTTGGAAATTTATCCAATATTTCGAGATGGGCATCAAGCCAACCGGGATAATAGAACACATCATCATCACTGTAAGCAATTACTTCCCCTGGGATAGCGTTGAAAAGGACTTTTAATCCCCCGATCACTCCAAGATTTCTGCGAGATTGGATCAGATAATCAATCCTACCAATCTCAAGTTGATGATTTAGGTAATTACCTACCTCAGCACAACTGCCATTATTCATAACCACAATGTCAGATCTTCCAGCAACGCTGTGAATTAAGCTATCCAGGGATAATTTCAACACATCCAAGCGATAGGTAAAATATCCTTCCAGGTTAGGGATATAGGACATCATAGCAGCCGTAACACGGGAAGGTGAATAGGAGATGTTTTTATTTCTGGCTGGATTCATTCCAAATCTTGTCATTTTGTCATCTGATTTTTGAGATTTGTCGCCGGGTTCTTCGCAGTAGGCGGGTCATTTGCCAACGCCAACCTTTCTGTTCGTCTGGCATGATAAGTCTTTCCAGTTTCCGGAGTAATCTCGGAATGGTCATAGGATTCTGTTGAATCTTGCCGTTCTGGAAAATGAACGGTACATCCAACAGGTCATAGGATGTTCGAAAACCACCAGCCAAGTTTACATTTTGGTAGGATTCTTCCAAATCAAAATGCACAACGCCATTGGGGAGGTGGTGATAATCATGATTCTGGTGAATAACTTGATTGGCAAGCGTAATATCTATCACCGGCCAGGGCTGCTGGACAGCATTGTAGATCATCCAGTTATCCCAACCAGCTCTACCAATAGCAAATGGAGGGATATCAGTTATTAGATGGCGGGGAAAAATAAAATAATCCATTGCATTTTCGGAGCATTGTCCACCTTCTTTGATCAACTGCTCCTTCATATCTATCCACCACTTATTTGAAAAGTCGATTTCCCGTGCAATATCCAGGTCCCAACGCCTGCCAACCAGTAAAAAATCTTCCTCAAGTTTTTGGACTGTATCAACTACATCCAAACACTCCGGCAGCAATATAATATCCGCATTGAGGTAGAGCATTATTTCAAAAGAAGCGGCTTCTCTTGCTAAACTGAAAATAGAACTGACAAGAGGTGTTCCCATTTCATTCCGGACTACATCAGGCAGCTGCCTGACACCCAGGTCAGCTGCAGCCTCCTTCATCCCTTCTTCATCACCAACCAGAAACACTTCAACCCTAGAACCAAGGTCCTTCCAGGACTGGATAGCATTCCGCTGAATGATATTGATATGCAGATCTGTAAAAGCTTTTGGTGCAGTGAAGATTGTTATATTACTCATTTTTCCAGTCAGTCATAAGGCAAGTGATAAATGTGGATAAAATTGTTGATAATTGGGGAAAATTCCTCGTTGTATTGTGGATAAAATGTTGAATAACTGGTTGTATCCCGGGTTCTTGATCACTTGATCAGGTCTTTATTTTCCCGATACCACTCAATAGTAATCTTTAATCCTTCTTTAAAGGGCATTTCCGCTTCAAAACCAAAATAATCTTTTGCCCGCTGAGTATCTAGCGCTCTTCGGGGTTGTCCATTTGGTTTGCTTGTGTCCCAGATTAACTGACCCTCATACCCAGATAATTCAGCAATCATCAAGGCCAGATCCTTAATGCTGATCTCCATTCCCGCGCCGAGATTTACAGGTTCACTGCCGTGATATCGCTCCGCTGCCATCACAATACCTCGGGCCGCATCCCCGGCATAGAAAAATTCCCTGGTCGGCGATCCGTCGCCCCACAAGACCACTTCTTTATCACCCCTATCAACGGCATCAATCATCTTTCTGATCAATGCGGGAATCACATGAGAAGTCTCAAGGTTAAAATTGTCCCGGGGTCCATAAAGATTCACAGGCAGCAAATAGATAGCATTAAATCCATATTGCTCCCTGTATGCCTGAGCCTGGACCAATAACATCTTTTTTGCCAGTCCATAAGGTGCATTAGTTTCTTCAGGATATCCATCCCAAAGGTTTTTTTCCTGGAATGGGATCGGTGTGAATTTCGGATAGGCGCAAATCGTACCAATAGCTACGAATTTATCTACGCCAGATTGCCAGGCTTCATGCATCAGTGGAACACCCATCATCAGGTTCTTATAAAAGAATTCGGCTGGACGGGCCCGGTTGGCTCCAATACCTCCAGCCAGAGCTGCTAGATGAATGATCACATCTGGTTTCGCATCCGAGAGCATGCGTTGAATATTGTCCTTATCAGTCAGATCATAATCATCGATCAAAGGAATAAAAACATCGTTAGCACCTCTTTCCGCCAGGACTTCCTGAACAAATGAACCCAGAAATCCATCTCCACCAGTTACACATACTTTTTTATCAGCCCAGAATTCTTTTGAGTCAGGATAGTTTGTTTTACTCATGATCATCTCCCCATGCTGACAATCTGGTCTTCCCAGTTATGCCAGTCATCAAATTTATCTTCTACAATCTTCTTTCCATCACCGGGAGCATCCATTCCGATCAGCTCCAGATCTGCATCCATCATAATTCGGACCAGGTCATGGTAGCGGACTTTGGGATTCCAATTTAGGATCCTTTTTGCCTTCGTTGTGTCCGCTTCCAGATGATTTACTTCAGTAGGTCTGAAATATCGTGGATCGATCTCAACGTAGTCCTTGTAGTTCAAGTCAACATATCCAAAAGCCTCTTCGACAAAATTCCGTACTGTGTGGGCTTCGCCAGTGCCAATTACAATATCATAAGGTTCATCCTGCTGAAGCATGGACCACATCGCCTCAACATATTCTGGGGCGTATCCCCAATCGCGCTTGGCTTCCAGGTTGCCCAGGTAGAGTTTTTTCTGCAAACCAGCTTTGATCCTGGCGACCGCCATGGTGATTTTCCGTGTTACAAAAGTCTCTCCTCTGCGGGGGGATTCGTGGTTAAACAAGATACCATTGCAAGCGAATATACCATAACCTTGGGAGTAATTCCTTGTGACCCAGAAAGCATATAACTTGGCCGCAGCGTAAGGGCTCTGGGGTTGGAAGGGGGTTGTTTCGCTCTGAGGGGCCGCAGCGCTGCCGAACAGCTCACTGGTAGATGCCTGGTAAAACCGGGTATTGTTTCCTGAGCGCCGGATAGATTCCAGGATCCTGATCGTTCCCAACCCGGTAACATCTCCTGTGTATTCCGGCATGTCAAAACTAACCCGGACATGGCTTTGGGCTGCCAGGTGGTAGACCTCATCAGGGTGAACATCGTGGACTACCCGCTCAAGGCTGTCGGAACTGGATAGGTCGCCATAATGTAAAAACAGCTGAACCTTTTCTCCGTTATGCGGATCGCGGTAAAGATGATCTAGTCGGCGTGTATTGAATGTGCTTGCCCTTCGGATCACGCCGTGAACCTCATATCCCTTATGAAGCAGCAGTTCTGCTAAATAGGAACCATCCTGTCCGGTGATTCCAGTAATGATCGCTTTTTTCATTTCATATTCCTTTATCAGTAATTTGATAGCTTAGTTCTTCTGTTAAAATCTATTCCAGTATTGGAGATTTATCCTTCCGTGTAACCGAATAACCAGTTACTTCCAGGGTCGGGAAATCATCACGGTCAACAACATCAAAACCCTGTTCCAAACAGGTCAGCTGGCAAACATCAGCGATTTCGCTATCGCCAGTAATTCTGACTTGGTTATATCCCTCTTCTTTGATCTCCGCTAAAAGGTTCTTAACTTCCTGCCTGGTTTCTCTATAAAGCCGCATCTGATTTTCAATGTACTGCACAGTTAATCTTGCCCGTAAGGCAATTCCTTTGGGGGTAATAATATAACGTAATTTCTTTCGCTGGGCTCTTTTAGCCTTGACGTATCCCTTAGACACAAGCCTCTTAATATGCCAATTGACAGTACCAACCGCTACATCCAGTTTCTCAGCCAATGTTGCCTGGTTAATATCCGGGTCGTTGGCTATATGTTCTAACATTATTAACTCTCGATCGTCTTGAGAAAGATCCATATTCCATTCTCCTATTTCAGCTATAATTCAGCGCTTGAATTATAGCTGAAATAACGAAACGGTCAATAGTATTATATAAATCAATACAAATCAGGGGTCATATTTTGGATAGATTATGGTCCAGTATATTCACTTATCCCCCTGGATATTTTCTCACTTTTCAGTAAATTTTTGAGGAGAACGGCAGTAATAAACCCTTCAAAGTCAGCAACCACAGGGGCCGGAACGGGGTCTGCCGCTGGTTATACAGAAGCTCGATATAAATAATCGCTATTCTTTTTATGAAAAGATAGAGAGGACTTTTCTTTCCTACAAACTCCTCCACCTGGGTTGAAGAATTGCCACGGTAATATTCAGATATATATACACTCTCCCCAAATGTACTCGAAAGGTATCCAAAACTGTTATCACCAAAAGCGGCTTCAATTTTTCCGCAAGATGCTTTTGTGCTCCAATTTCCAAAATCTATACTCACCTTAAACGGATCCCAATAAACCTCGAATGACCTTATACGATCTAACACCTCTCGTTTTGTAGCAAAAAATGATCCCCTAACCGTTGAGTGATTAAAGGAATATTTATCTGGTTTCCAAGAAGAATGAGCATAAGCATATGGATGAAGCATAATTCCTGTATGGCCAACTGTTTTCTGTCCTTTGCCATTACCAACAACCGCATACTTGTTTAACAGGGATTTTGCTGCTTCTATAAAACCAAAATCTTTGATTTTGATATCATCATGCATGAAGAAAATAGTCTCGTATTGCTTCCACAAGTTGCTTTGGAGAAATTGCTGATAGCATCCCCAATCATAGCCAATATTGGGTTGAATCATAATATTCTTTTTCTCAAATAAATCAAAAAGAAATTGAGGGATCTCAGATTTTTTTTTATGGGAAATAATATATACATCCACTTCAGATAGGTCTGCCAGGGATTGATAAAAATCCACAGGAAAATGCCAGCCGGTTATACAAAAAGCAGTTCCAATCATAAAGATCTCAGTTTCTCCAACCCGTTCATTTCAGGGATAGGGCATTATAAGAGTGTTCATCCAAAACTATTTAATAAGGAACAGTCTATTTGGAGAGTGCGGCAACCAGAGTATCTTCCCAGGATGCATAAAAAGAATGGAAGGTATCTTGAAACAAAGAACAATCCAGTGAAGAATTCTCCGGACGCTTGGCTGGGGTATCAAAATCCCCACTTTGGGCCTCTTGAACTTCTGCCACGATCTGTTCTTCTTTACTGGGATCAAGGTCCAGAATGGTTTTGGCCCACTCAAAGCGATTTACAGAACCATTCCCAGCCAGGTGATAAATCCCAGATTTATCGTCTGACCAGAATTGGGTTGATGACTTCATCAGCAACAAAGCCTGGGCTGTTGTATCTGCAAGTGTTCTACTCCAGGTAGGGCTTCCAATTTGATCCCCAACAATTCTTAACACCTCATGTTTTCTTGCCCATTCCAGAACTTTGGTAACAAAACAATCTCGACGTGTGCTGTACAACCAGCTGGTCCGGAAAATCAAGTATTCCCCACCAATTTTGCTAATCTCGCGTTCGCCTCCCAGCTTACTCGCTCCATATACATTGATGGGATTGGGCGAATCACTTTCTTGATAACTTTCTCCCTTTGATCCATCAAAAACATAGTCAGTAGAATAATGGATTAACAATGCTTGCAATGAAAGTGCTTCCTGGGCGAGTATACCTGGCGCAGTTGAATTGATAGACCAGGCCAGATCGCTCTCTTTTTCTGCTTGATCAACAGCGGTATATGCAGCCGCATTGATTATCACATCTGGATTTGTCGTTTTCACCCACTGGTGTATGCTCGTCCGATCAGACAAGTCAATATCAGGAAAATCAACAGGAATCACTTTCCCCAACGGCAATAATGAGCGCTGAAGTTCCCAACCTAGTTGCCCTGTACTGCCAATAACTAAAATCTTCATAACGCCTACTTCCCAAACTCGTTAGGATTTTTTGACCAGATTCTCAAGATAATTACCATAGCTAGTGAATTTCAGACCATCCGCCAGTTTTAGTAATTGAGCGCGATCAATATATCCTAAACCGAAGGCAATTTCCTCCGGACAAGATATCATCATTCCCTGCCTATCCTCCACAGCCTGGATAAAATTAGCCGCCTGGAGAAGTGATTCCGGATTACCAGCATCAAGCCATGCCGTTCCCCTACCCATGACAATCACCTTTAATTCATCTCGCTCCATATAGATTCGGTTCACATCTGTGATCTCTAACTCTCCTCTTGGAGAAGGTTCTAAATTATGAGCGATTTCTACAACCTGGTTATCATAAAAATATAGACCAGGAACTGCATAATTAGAACGCGGCACTGCAGGTTTTTCTTCAATACTGAAGGCCTTCCCGTTCTCATTAAACTCCACAACGCCATATCTCTCTGGATCGTTAACCTTGTATGCAAAAATTAATCCACCCTTTTTCAAAGCTGCTGCTTCTCTGAGAGAATCGGGTAATCCGTGTCCATAAAAAATATTATCTCCCAAGATCAATGAGACAGAATCCTCTTCAATAAATTCACTGCCCACCCTGAAGGCATCCGCCAAACCCCGAGGGCTTTCTTGAATGACATACTCGAAGCGCAGCCCCAATTGTTCTCCGCTGCCAAGAAGTCTCTGGTATATCGGTTGAGTCTCCGGTGTACTGATCACCAAGATCTCCCGGATGCCAGCCAACATTAACACAGACAACGGATAATATATCATCGGTTTATCATAAACCGGCAAGAGCTGTTTACTTACACCTATAGTTAGTGGGTATAACCTGGTACCTTTGCCTCCAGCGAGGATAATTCCTTTCATGTGTTACCCCTATCGTGGTAATTATCTTTCATCCAACTCTGATACTCTTGATGTTTTCTGATCTTTTCTACCCATTCCGGGTTATCCAGATACCAACCGATTGTTTTGTTCAGGCCTTCTTTCAGGGATATCTTTGGCTCCCAATTGAGTTCCTTTTTTATTTTTTGGATATTCATGGCATAACGACGGTCATGTCCCGGTCTGTCCGTAACATGTTTGATTAAACTAAAATGGGGTGCATTAGCAGAATCCGGGAGTCTCTGGTCAAGGATTTCACAAATATTTTGAACTATTTCAAGATTGGACGGTTGGTTCTCTCCGCCCACATTATAGATGTCGCCTGGATTTCCGTTCTCAATCACCGACCAGATTGCGTGGCAGTGATCTTCTACATACAACCAATCACGGATTTGCTGCCCATCTCCATATATTGGGAGAGGTTTCCCTTCCACAGCATTTAAGATCATCAAAGGAATTAACTTTTCTGGAAATTGATTGGGGCCGTAATTATTTGAACAATTAGTAATTGAAACCGGCAATCCATAGGTATGAAAATAAGAACTAACGAGATGGTCACTGGCTGCTTTTGAGGCTGCATATGGTGAATTGGGAGAAATCTGAGTTTGCTCTGAAAAAGCCGGATCTTGTGGTTTTAATGTTCCATAGACTTCGTCCGTAGAAATATGGTGAAATCGAACATCCTGGCGAGATTTTTGGGATTCATCCTTCCAATATCCCCTGACAGCTTCAAGCAGTGTAAATGTTCCCAGGATATTTGTCCGAATGAATGCTTCTGGACCCAGAATCGATCTATCTACATGTGATTCTGCGGCAAAATGAACTACCAGATCAATTTCATTTTCCAAGAGAATCTGGTCAACCAACTCCCGATCACAGATACTCCCCTTGATAAAATGATGTCGGGCAGGATCTGGTAAATTAGATAAATTCTCAAGGCTGCCAGCATATGTTAACAAATCGAGATTAATAATATTAACCTCGGGTTGATTGTTGAGTAAAAATTGGATGAAGTTAGAGCCAATAAATCCAGCACCACCAGTGATTAATATATTTTTCATAACTCACTCAAAAATTTCAACTTCATGAAATAGCTTTCCCCCGAAGTCATTGGGTGATAATATCGGGGGTTCATTATCAATTAATGGCCAATTAATTTGTAGAGTTGGATCATTCCACAACAATGTTCTTTCCCATTCTGGCGCATAATAATTTGTTACTTTGTAACTGACTTCCGCCCACTCACTCATCACATAATATCCATGGGCAAAACCGGCGGGAATCCAGAGTTGTTTCCTTTCCTGATCGTCCAGAATTACACCCACACTCTGACCAAATGTTGGAGAAGATTTCCTTAAATCAACCGCAACATCAAAAATTTTTCCTGTTACTGCGCGGACCAATTTTCCTTGTGGTTGTTGAATTTGATAGTGTAGACCTCTTAACACCCCCTGTTTGGAGCCTGCATGGTTGTCTTGAATAAATCGCTCTCTTATCCCCGCAATTATAAATTCCTCATACCGATAGGTTTCCAGGAAAATTCCCCGTGAATCTTGAAAAACCTTCGAGGAAAGGATTATTACATCTTGTATCCGTGTTGGTTTAAAATCCATATGGTCTCAATAATGAAACAGAATAGAAAATATTAATGGATCAAAATCTTGCGGACAGTCACAGGCAGTATATCACCGCTCAGATGACTTATCAACATGCTAAAGACCACCTTTTCTTAATCCACAATTAATATATGTAAAAACTAACGATGGTAAAATAATTTTAAATAACTGGCAGAATGGAATATTCAGTTTCAAACTAGAACAAGATCGGAAATTGATTATAAGAATCAATTTCCATGTTTATAAATCTATCTTGAATTTATTCATTCTGGAATAGAAAAAGACCATAAAACAATTGAAATCATTCATCAACCACATCTCAACCCAATATTTACGCCGGATCAGACATGATTACCGTATCTTAACCTGCGGAATAGAACCCGCAAAGGTCAAATTCCTGGTTTGCGGCACACAAAAGGGTGGAACAACCACTCTGGACGCATATCTTCGTCAACATCCCGAAATATGCATGGCAAAGTATAAAGAGGTGCATTACTTCGACCATGAAAAATTTTTTTTATACCCATATCCTGAACACCGCCTGTATCATGATTTTTTTGAACCAAAAACAGATCATCAGATCTGGGGAGAGACTACTCCTATTTATATGTACTGGTATTCCTCTCCTCGCAGAATTTGGGAGTACAATCCCGAGATGAAGCTAATTATTATCCTTCGCAATCCAATAAAAAGGGCATACTCACATTGGAATATGCAACGGGAGCGAGGTGTTGAGACTTTATCATTTTTAGATGCAATCGCTGAGGAAGAAACTCGCAGAAGAGAATCTCTGCCATACCAAAATAGACGTTTTTCTTATCTTGATCGGGGATTTTACACCGAACAAATCAAACGGCTGAGAGCCTATTTCCCAGCCGACCAATTTTTGCTCCTTAAAAGTGATGAATTAAAAAATGACCCAAAAGCAATTCTCGATCAAATTGCTAATTTCCTAGGGATACCCATCAATCATAATTTTAGTAAGCTGGATCTGCATTCAAGAAATTACGAGTCGCCATTAGATCAAAAGACTTACAATATTCTCTTAGATTTATATCAATCCCAAATAAAAGAAATCGAAAAACTCACCAGCTGGGATTGCAGTGATTGGCTGGTTCTAGAGTCCTAAATATGAGAAATGATTGGAAAGAAAACGGCCCAATAGTCATAGGTGGTGTGGGTGGAAGTGGAACCCGACTGGTGGCAGAGATACTATCTTCGTTCGGAATATTCCTTGGAGATGATCTCAATATTGCTAGCGATAATCTTCTTTATACACTGCTCTTCAGAAGAAGTACTTGGTTTTATAAATCTATTCAAAATAAAAAAAGGATCCATATCGGTCTGTCAGTTTTAGAAAAGTTAATGTTAAAAAAGTATAAACTCACATTCCAAGAAATATGGTTTCTACTTTACGCCGGAACGGATATGACACTTCACTACAGGGATCAAAAATCCTGGTCGCTGTTGAGGTTGAAAAAGATTATCAAAAACCGAAGATTTAAAGATCCACAGTTTAATGGTTGGGGGTGGAAAGAACCCAATTCATATCTAATCCTGGAGGATTTAATCGATCACTTTGACTCGCTGAAATTTATTCATACCATTCGCCATGGCGCAGATATGGCATTTAGTAGGAATCAACGACAACTGAAAACTTGGGGAGAGCTTTATGGAATCCCTCAGACTGAATATATAGATCCTCGTGCATCCTTAAAATTTTGGGCCCGAGCAAATCAAACAATAGCAGATTTGGGGAACGTTCTTGGACCAGATCAATACTTACAGATCAATTTTGATCTCTTATGTCAAACGCCTGAGTTAATCATAGACGAACTTATTTCCTTTCTTAAACTAGATATCGATAAAACAATATATCAGGCAGCATTAAAATATCCAAAAACACCGCCTTCTCAGGGAAGATACAAAAAACATGACCTGTCACAATTTGATTCAAATGACCTTGAAGTGGTTAAATTATTCGGTTTTACGGTAGAATAAATTGCATGAATGACAGAAATAGAACAGGTTTAACTGATTACTTAAGAAATCACGAACATCCTCGGGGCATTATTGTCTGTCCAGAGAAGAAGTTCATATACATGAAAGCTACCAAGACAGCTGGAACGAGCGTTCTACGGGGTGTGCTGGAGCCACAAATTTCAAGTATATTCCATCAGAAGGACCAACCAGAGATATATCAAAACTGGTTAGATAATATTGATGATAAGGTCTTGGAAGATTATTTTATCTTTACCATCGTTAGAAACCCTTGGGACAGAATGGTATCAATAACAAGTTATTTTGATATCCCTCTGGATGATTTCCTGAACAGGTTTGATTATCATTGCCAGGACGAGAGGATCAGGATCCACTCACTGCCTCTATACATTTATTCTCATAATGGGGAGTCTCAATTTGTGGATTCCATCTGCAGGTTTGAATCCTTACAGCCAGATATGAATCTGGTTTTTGACCAGATCAACCTACCCCGAACCCGATTACCGCATTTGAATACTTCTGAACATCAACATTATTCCACTTACTACAAACAGGACGAGATTGATCTAGTTGAAAAACTTTACAAGGAAGATATATCATATTTCGGATACATGTTCGAAGATAACTATCCTGGAAAAACGACATCTGGTGAAGGTCCTTATTCAAAATTATTTTCAAAACTTCGCCTCAATTAACTGTGATTTTAGGATATATTGATTAGAGACACTGATGACAATTATCAATTTGAGATTCGATACCGATTTGCCCGAAATAACTTCAACCTCTTTTCACACACTGAAAGGAAATCAACAACCAGTGCTGGTTGTTGGCATGCATAATTCGGGAACATCGCTTCTTACAGAGATCCTGCACAAAAATGGCGTTTTCTTTGGTGCCAATATGCAGCATTTCGAATCAAATTTCTTTTCCATTTTTATTAATGATCGAATTATTTTGGGAGGGAAGGGAAATTGGGCCAAACTTCCCATAATGAGTGTGGATGAGGTGCTTTCCTACGAAAGTTCTGTTGCACCCATAATCAAAGCCCATTGGTTAACTGATTATTTGCAGTGGGGATACGATGGAAAATCACTCTGGGGCATCAAAGACCCCCGGCTTAGCATCTTGCTTCCACTTTACTTGAAAATCTTTCCAGAAGCAAAGATAATCCATATCAGAAGAAATCCAAATGATGTAGCAGCTTCCCTTTCAGGAAAATATAAGGCCGGCGTGGGCGTTCTGAATGATTTCAATCACTGGAAAACCCTCACAGCAGCCCATACTCAACGTGTCCTTGAATATTCAGAAATGTGTTCCGCTTATTTTGAACTATCATATGAGAATTTCTGCAGAGACCCCAAACCGTACACAATCGATTTGTTCCAATTCCTGGATATCCCTATCACAGACAAAATCAACTTATTGTTGGAAAATGTGACCCCCAGTCGGATAGGATCGTATCAGCGAATGATAGAAGCACAAAAGCATCCCTTGCGATCCAAAATAAGATCATGGCTGAGGGACCGGTTCAGGTAAACTTAGACCTGTATTTCCATCCGATCCATCCCTAAACCTCAGTGCGCCGTAGGATCTCCTCCCACAGATTATAGTATTGGTTGATTTGCATACGCAAGTCAAAATGACTCAGAGCAAATTCCCGGTATTTCGCTCTCAGATTCGCCAGTCTATTCTACTAACATATTGCTTCGGATCACTGAAACCAGAGAACCTGATGAGATTTCAGGAACAACCACACCTGTAATGCCCTCCTGAACGATCCCGGGCATCGAACCAAAACCAAAAGCGATCACCGGCGTTCCGCAGGCGATCGATTCCATTTTCTTCAATTTCCTCATCAGTGAATTCACTTCAAAAAGTGGAAAAAAACTCGCATATCCATTTGTATTCCGCCCAGATATACAAATTCCTTTCAACCATCAAGCTCGAATAATTGGTTATCTATCCACCATTATTGATTCGTGAAGAAGCATTTAGAACCAGACTAATTGGTCGATAGCACTCCAATAGTAATTATAAATTGAATTTATGAAGTCTCCCTTTTGAATTTACCTTTATTGATCTATAAGAGTTAAAATTTATCTTTACCCAATAATAGCTTATTGTATCTTTTCTTCTCCGCTCATGATAATAGAGGGACCATAATCTCTCCAACACAAATGTATGAAGGGTATAATGGGTTACCCCTAATGACTTGCTCAGCCTTTCTTTATTCACGCCGCGATAATTTGCATCTGCATATAATAATTTATTTATTTCATCAGAACAATTATCAAAAAATTCTAAGGTTGGTAATAAAAAATTTTCGATATAGTCAATATAAATTTTAGGTCTTGCAATTATTGCGTTTTGATATAAACCAATGGCCGGTTTAACATCTGGGTCCAGTTTAAGTATTTCAAGAAGTTCTTTATAGATACCGGAAAAACCTGGATGACAAAGGTCTCCATAGCCAAACACATTATGTCGATCGTAAGTAAAAGAATACATATCAAATCTGTTCTTCAACAACTTATTGAGATACTTGTTCTTTATATGGTTCTTTAACCGAGCTTTCCAAGATAATACACCAAAATAATCTCCAATAATTTTCCCTCTCCGGTAAAGATCCAAGATAACATCATTTTCAAAATAAAGACCAAGATCAATATTAAAATAAGGGATCGTATCTAAGAATAGATGTTCTTTTTGTTCTTCCTGATATAAAATTTGGTAAACCTGAATATCAGTACCCATAGCCAAACGAATTCCCGTTTGTTTTAATATAACAGAATTGGACATAGATTACTTTTTAAAGAGGACAAGGCTAGCAATCCTAAGATATAACTTATCCAAGATTGATTACGCTTATTTGGACATGTTTAAAAATAAACGTGCTATCCTCAAAGTAATCATCTCCACTCCGAAATCAAAACTTGCACATCATTTCCCATCATTCACAATCAAGGTCTTATATAGATCTATATACATCTGGGTTTGTTTCTCTAAATTATACTCTTGGAGAGCTATTTTGCGACAGTTTTCCTGCATCTTTATCCAGTTATTCCTATCCCGAAGGAACTCTTCAATTGAATCCATCAATCCTTCTTTTGTTGGAGTGCTTGCAAGATAGCCTGTTATTGAGGGAAAAACCAGCTCAGGCATGGGGCCAAGATCAAAGGCGATTACAGGCGTCCCACAAGCCAATGATTCCAATGCTGTTTGAGGTTGGCCATCTGCTAAAGTAGAACAAATAAATGCATCCACTGCAGAGTAAATCAGGGCTTGTCTTTCAGGCTCACGAATATAGCCAAAATGAAGTATATTTCTGAGAGAATCCAATTTATCCCAACCCTCTTCACCTCCCATAGTTACTAATAGTGGTGGATTTTCCGTTCTCGCTTGAATTGTTTCGAGAGCTTGAATTGTTAAGTGGTAACCCTTCCTATAGTTCCCTTTTCCTCCTGCTGCCCAGAGCACTATTTTTTGGGATTGGGGTAAATTCAATTTATCTCTAGCTTCTTTTTTGTCAGTTGGTTTGAACACTTCCAAATCCACCCCATTAGAAATGACGTTAACAGACAAAGCGTCCTTAAGAATACTTTCTGAGACCTGCTTTTTCATCCACTTTGTTGTCACAACTATATGTAACTTAGATTTTGCATAGATTCTTTTTTTGCTATTCCAAACTAAACGAGTCCCATCTAGAATTGTCGGTGTTGGCTCAACTTTTTTCCTGCCATCTTTTGTCAATAAAGGACAGCAATAACATCCTGTTTTCCATCTCTCGCAATCGTACGGGTACGCACAATGACCAGTCATAGCCCATAGATCAGGCAATCTCCAAACAACTGCCTTATTGGCTGACAACCTAGGCAATACCCATAAGTTAAAGAATCCTCCAAATAAATTTCGCAAATCAATAATATCTGCCCATTGAATCAGAGACGTGTCAACAATTCTCAAATTTGGTTCATTTGCCCAGCGGTGGAGACCGATTAATTTTTCTAATTGATTACCTATCCGGGATTTGATACTACTCCTAAGAGAACGATATGACTCAATTTCATCCCAAATAGTATGAACCGATGGATCTTCAGCAAACCTGGTACGTCCAACAAGAAATTGGGATTCGTGACCCTGTTTTAATAGCGCCCCGTGCAGCCGCTGCATCGCTCGCGCTGCTCCCCCAGTGTGTGAAGTAGAATTAACGTGAAGGACGCGCATATTTATTCCAAATTGGAAATGGTGTCTTTAATTGAATCAACTAAATAAACCAGATCATCTTCTGTCATCTGGGGATACATTGGCAAAGTGACGATCTCCTGAATGACTTCCTCCGTAACTGACAAATCATCCCGTCTGAATTCCTGACCTGAATAAGGCGGCATGTGGTGAACCGGGGGGAAGAAATGGATCGACGCGCCAACCCCTTTTTTGTTCAGGCTTCTCACAAATTCGTCTCGATTTACGCCTTCCTTGATTCGCACAGTATACATCTGGTAAACATGTTTATTCTCGGGACGTTCTACCGGCGCCATAACTTCCGGGATCTCAGTCAGGGCTTCAGTAAGTCTGGCAGACAGATCCCGCCGCAGACGATTCATCTCGGGCAGTTTTTTTAGCTGTTCCACGCCGATCGCCGCCAGAATATTACTCATCCTGAAGTTGTACCCTATCCGGCTGGCGGACCTGTACCAGGCTTTCTCTTTATCTTCCCGTTCATAAGTCGATTTATCGATTCCGTGAGCCAGAAGAGCTTTGACTTTCAGCGCTAACTGATCATCATTTGTAGTTAACATCCCCCCTTCCCCTGTAGTCAGATTCTTTGTGGGGTAAAAGGAGAAACAACCGATACCAAAAGTCCCTGTTAATCGTCCTTTGTGAGTTCCGCCAATGGTCTCGGCGGAATCTTCAATTATTGTTAGTTTATGTTTTTGGGCAATCTCCATTATCGCGGTCATATCCGCACTCTGTCCCCCAAAATGAACCGGCATGATCGCTTCTGTTTTTGGTGATATCAAACGTTCAATCGATTCTGGATCAATATTACAGGTATCATAAGAAATATCTGCAAATACTGGTTTTGCCCCTCCGGTGATCACTGCGTTTGCAGAGGCGACAAATGTAAAACTCGGCAGAATAACTTCACCAGTGATTCCCAATCCTTCCACTGCCAAATGCAGGGCTGAGGTGCAGGAATTCATAGAAAAAGCATGTTTTACGCCCAGATATTCTGCAAATCCCTCCTCAAACTCATGATTCTTTGGACCATGAGCGTACCAACCGGAATCAATAACCTCACATACAGCGTCCTTTTCCTCCTGCCCTGTATACGGAATACATAAGGGGATTTTTCTCATAATCGCTCCTGATTATTTAGTGCAATTATTTTTGTTTGAATACATCAAGATTGCGGTACACATTTAGATAACGCTTGATACCTTCATCGAGGGAAACCTGGGGATTATACCCAACTAGCTTTTTAGCTTTTTCAATCGATAAAGCGCCACGTTTGGGGCGGAAGACATCTTCCTCTTCCACAACATTTATCTCCAGATCCGGAACTTGTTCTTTCAAAATGTCGGCTAACTCCCGCAAGGTATATCCGTGACCATAAGTAATATTAAAGGCATTGTCCAAACCCGCTTCATGGAACATGACCTTGATTATGCCTTCCGCGGTATCATCTACAAAGGTAAAATCAAGTGCCTGGTAACCACCCCCGAAAAGGGTGATAGGTTTACCAAGCAAAGCGTTTTCAACAAAAATCTGACTCACTCGGCGGTTGACATCATAAGGACCATAAACTGCTGAAGGCCTGATAATGCTGTAGGGAATGCCATATCGGCGGCTGTAGGTTTCAGTCATAACCTCGCCAGCGTATTTTGTTCCACCATAGATATCCTTGGGATGTTTCGGATGGTCTTCCGGAGCAGGGATTTCCTCAAAATCGCCATAGATCATCGAGGAAGAGATATATACGAATCGGTCCACAAAATCCACATCCCGTA
Source organism: uncultured Anaerolineales bacterium (assembly GCA_964627755.1). Lineage (GTDB taxonomy): Bacteria > Chloroflexota > Anaerolineae > Anaerolineales > UBA11858 > B10-G9. The sequence goes on along the minus strand of CAZVIH010000066.1, from coordinate 86,374 downwards.
GCACTTCAAGGACGTTTACTGCTCCTTCCAGAATACTGGTGAGGGCTTCCTCAGAATGCCGATTGGATAGATCGGCAATTGGAAGCGCCGCTAGATGGAGGATCTTGTCAGGTCTGGTCTCCAGGATCACCCGCCGGAGGTGGGCTTTGTCGCGGGTATCTCCCCGTCGAAAATCAATCTGATCGGTAATACCTTCAAACCGGAGCTCGAAATAATCCTTCAGGACGCTTTTAATTGGTGAAATGTAGTGCACAAACGCATCGTATGCCACAACCTCGTGCCCCATATCCAGCAGCTTCCTGGACACGTATGAACCAATAAAACCTGCTCCCCCTGTGATCAGTATTTTACTCATTTTTTCCATCCTCTAAGAAATCTTATCTTAAATCGTCCCCGATCTTAAAGAAAGACGAAGGGTCCAGTTTTTCTCCATCTACTGTGATTTCTATAATGACTAGTCCTCTGTTCTTGGCAAGTACAACCACTTGTCTGCCGCGCTTTTGGGGCACCCTGCCTGGAATACCAGTAATCGTTTCTTCCAATAATTCGGTCCGATCGATTTCCACTTTGGTATCATTCCGATAAGTAAATGCGGCCGGGTAGGGACCGTGCATACCCCGTACTAGATTATGGACCTGTATGTCCGTCATTCGGGTCCAATCTATCCTGCTGTCCCTGGGATAGCGGCGGCTGTAATAACTGCCCGCCAAAGGATCCTGTTTATGAACCTGGGTTGTCCCGCTCTCAATCTGCTCTAAAACCTGCACCAGCAGTCGAGGGAAGATCTCCAGTGTTTTTTCTAGTATGCTGGCATGCGTATCATCTGGTTTAATGGAGTAGATCTCCTGTGCTATGATATCGCCGGTATCGATCCCTTCATCCACGTAGATGATCGAGCAGCCTCCACTGGTTTCACCATTAATAATCTGCCAGTTGATCGGCGCCGCGCCGCGGTACTCCGGAAGTTTTCCGCCATGGAGGTTGATCGTTCCCAGTAGTGGAATCTCGATCACAGGCATTTTCAGGATTTTGTTATAACCACACAGGATAAATAGATCTGGTTGAAAACTTTTAAGATGGTTGATGACTTCCTTAGTATTAATTTTCTCAGGATAAAAGATTGGAAAGTTATTTTCTTTACTCAGTTGCTCTAACTGATCCTCAGGAGCAACCCCAATTACAGCGCTGACTGGATATCCTTCCTCCAGAATACGTTCCAAGCAGAGACTACCGCGAATTCCTTTCGAAAAATAAACAACTTTCATGTTTTCCAGACCCCTATTCTAAACTCATAAGATGGTTTCCTCAACTTCCCAATTTACTACGGGGCGGATTGGGCCATCAAATGCACCTCTCGCATAACGGTAGCCATCGGAAGTATCCACAATATCTACTGCTAAATATTCCTTACCCGGGATGAGCACTTTATGACCTGGCGAATCAAAACCAATATAAATTCGATATGTTAAATTATTAAGAATATTGGCCGGAATTTTACAAGTCGCTGTATAGTGACCTGGGGGTCGGTTAAATCCTTGCTGGATTTGAGAATCTTCGTAGGTGGCGAATACAGTTTCGCCCAGAGTTGTCTTAAATCTCAAGTACAATCTTAGATTTTTTACTTCCTCAATAATTTGATAATGAATTTGGATTTCAAATGGCTCATCAATCTGGAAGGTAGTTTTCACTTCACCTGCAGCAGATACCATTTCGATTCCAAAGAGAATTAGTTCTTTATCTTGAGGTGCATCTGCTTCAGACCAATCTAATCGGCCAGCTGTAGACACATCTTTACTGGATAGATAAGAATTTATAACCACATCTACATCATCATCCAGCGTCAAAGCACCCTCTTCTAACAATAAACCCCGGGTACACAGGGCTCGGACAGCTCCCATATTATGGCTAACAAAAAGAACTGTTCGCCCCTGTTTTGACACTTCTTCCATTTTTCCGAGAGATCTCTTCTGGAACGCTGCATCACCGACTGAAAGAACCTCATCAATTAACAAAATCTCTGGTTCAAGATGAGCCGCGACGGAGAAAGCTAACCTAACACCCATCCCGCTTGAATAAAATTTCACTGGAGTATCGATAAACTTACTGATACCAGAAAATTCTACGATCTCATCAAATTTCCGGTTGATCTCCACGCGAGTCATCCCCAGGATAGTGCCATTTAGATATATATTATCTCGCCCGGTTAGTTCAGGATGAAATCCTGTGCCAACCTCCAGCAAGCTTGATACTCGACCATTAAGCATAACAGATCCATGGGTCGGGTAGGTGATCCGGCTCAAAATTTTCAGTAGTGTGCTTTTACCAGCACCATTTTTACCGATCACACCAATAACCTCTCCAGGTTTGATCTCAAAGGAAACATCCCTTAATGCCCAGATGATATCCTCAACATCCTGGATTTCCTGTTCTTGCCCCTCGAACTTGGTTAGGTTCCTGAGTCGAAGATAATTCCTGATCGGACTGGTTATCCAGTCTGATACTACCTCCGCGAGTGTATCCCGAGCCTGTTTTTCAAAACCGATCCGGTATCGTTTGGATAAATTCTCAACTATGATTGCGTTCTCAGCCATATAAAACTCTCAAATTAAGTTTTTATTTAATCAATTCACCTTTAAGCAACATCAGCAAAATAACGTTCCATGGCGCGGAAATATAAAGCGCCGCTAAGGAAAAATGCCACAGCCATTAGTGATCCTACACCGAGTAAATCCCAGGGCATCGCCCTAGTCCCCAATAAAGCAGCCCTGAATCCTTCGATTACACCAACCATTGGATTCAAAGCATACAAAATCTGGTATTTTTCGGGAATGATACTAGTAGCATAAATAACTGGTGAGGCATACATTAACAGCTGCACAAAGAAATTAGAACCATACTGGATATCCCGGTATTGAATGGATAAAGCAGTAAGCCACATTCCCACACCGGCAGCTGTTAACATCATCAAAATGATGAAGACCGGCACCATTAATGCCCAGATGGTAGGTTTAACTCCAAACCAGATCATCATGCCAAGCAAGATCAGGGAAGATATTCCAAAATCAATCATCTTGCCCAGGACAGGGGAGATTGGAATGATCAATCGTGGAAAATAGACTTTTGTAATCAGGTTCTTGGAGCCGATCAAACTGCCACTGGCGCTGGTCAGGGATGTTGAAAAAAAGGTCCAGGGGACTAAAGCAGTGTAACTAAAGATCGCATAAGGGACACCTTCAGAGTTAACCTTGGCAAGATTACCAAATACAATTGTAAAAACGATCATCGAAAAGACCGGCTGAATGATCGCCCATCCCACACCAAGGATAGATTGGGCATAGCGGGTCTTAATATCCCTCCAAACAAGAAAGAAGAAAAGGTCTTTGTACTGCCAAAGCTCATTCCAGTTAATGACCCGTTTCCTCTTGTCCAGGGGATCGATAACTATACTATTTATTTCAGTCTGTATATTTGCCATAGTTTTCCTGACACCTGGTGCAATGAGGTTCAACGTCTACTAGCTTACGTTGAGAACTGGTAAAATGGTTCAAGCGAATTTTCTGATATTATGCTAATAATTTATTCCTAAATATACTCACAATTGCGAGAAATGATACTATGAAATCCAAAATAAAAGAACTGATTAAATCATTTTTAAATAATGTACTGGGCATTCAAATCCACTTGGTGAAGAATATTCCTCCAAAAAAGGATAAACCTGATCTGAAAATGAAATATGTTCACGACCCTGTCTATTCATACATGGTCGATCAGGAATATAAGGATCGCCTGGTAACTGAGTTAGCTAATGTCGTTGATGAAGTAAGAGCATTTAATTATTTTCCACAAATCACAAAAAACAGCTCAAAGGATATTGTTGATGATTTCTTCAGGGTCTATACTTCTCGCGAAAAAACCGACAACACGCACGGCAGCGGTTTCCATAATGCCTTTTGGCTATATACTATCGCCAGAGTCCTTGATCCAGAGCTGATCGTCGAAAGCGGAGTTTGGAAAGGACATACCTCCTGGTTATTATCAAAAGCCTGCCCGGACGCCGATAAATATGGATTTGATATCAGCCTCAATAAACTGGAATACACTAATCTTGATACCCAGATGTTCCAGCAGGATTGGCAAACATTTTCGTTTCCTTCCTTTGATCCTGACAGGGCATTGATATTTTTTGACTGCCACGTGAACCATGCCCAACGATTGATCGAGGCCCACTCCAAAGGATTTAAACATATATTATTTGATGACAATCCCCCAGCTTATAAAATTTTCAGTCATGTTCCTGGAATCCCGACAGCTGCGATGCTTTATGCTGGCGAAGGAATCGATAAATCTGAAATCTCCTGGGTTTGGAACGGAAAATCTTATACCGAACCAATCGACATTGAGGAAGCACATCAGGCGAAGGAACTGATTAAAAAACACTATACGCTACCCGATGTTGGGGGTTTAACCCGTTATGGGGGTTTTGCTTTCCTCAGTTATATTCAGATCTAATCAAGCTCCACCCAAAATATAAGTATTTTATAATTCAGCTGTTGAATTATAAAATACTTTCTCTGTTTGTCAAGTTATTCCCGGTAGATGAAATTTTTAATCACCTAAATCCAAGCAGATCCAGTGTTGGCGTATCAACGATAACTTTATAATTCCTTTCCACAATAAAATTGGAGAAGTCCCCCTTCGAAGAGATCACAAAATCCGGCAAATTAACAAAGCGCGGTTCCAAATCTTTAGTGATATTTTCAACTCCTACATGGACAAATACTGGAGATCTCCTGATCGCATTATTTCCCGCAAAAACCCAGATCGGATACTCCCAATCATTATTTCCCAATTCTAGCCCAATGACCTTTTCATCTAATTGATTTACCACATTCATAACAACTGAGTAGTCTTGATATATTGAGGAATAACTGGAAAAGTATTGCTGACTCCTGTCCGTTCGAAGTACAGATACATCCTTGTAAAGTGGAGCGATAATCTCAGAATACTCATTATATAGATCAGGTCGATCTGAAAAAAAACTTTTAATACTATAATTCCGCAGGGAGGAGGACCGGCTAAAAAGAGGAACTAAGGGTCTTGTCGTATTTAGTGTCAAATAAGGAATGCTCCAGAAAACCATGCTTAACACAATCAGGAAATTAATAAATTTTGGCCCTCGAACTTTGTCATAAAGATAACCTATCAAGGGTGCTCCCATGAAAAAAAGCGGTAAGTGCAACCTGCTTCCCCATGGCTGCCATTTAATAAACAGCGAGAATAGAACTGCAGAAAATAATATGGAGATCAGGTACGCAGACAGATTATTCCTCTTTGAATCCTTAATCCAGGGATAAATCAGGAGACCCAGCAACAAGAATACAAAATGCAATAAATTTCCTGATTCGTCTTCATTGATTAGGAACTTGATCTCAAAATCAGTGTTTGGAAAAGTTAAATCAGGACTAAAGTTTTTCTCTCCAAGGAGCCCTGCCACTATCCGGGTCATTTGTCTGTTAAGCTCTGGAAATGGTAAAGCTAATTGATAAGTTCCATTCCGGATCAAATTTGTATATAATCCCCGAAACGAAACTTCATCCGAAGTAATCCTGTCAGTTCCTGTTGACAATGGTTTGGAATACAGATCTATATTCCTGTAATAAACACCTGAATTAAACAGCAATGCGAGAACAACAATTGAGACAAGTTTTTTGGTGAGGGAAATATTTTGCTTCCAAGTATTAATGAATAAACCCGAAAAACCGATTACAAGACCGATGGCAGCACAATAGATATAAGCCGTACCTTTGGTCAGGAGGGCGATTCCAAGAGATAATCCTGAATATAGAGCCATTTTCCAAGATTTCTCCTGAATTGTTACTAACAGAAAATACGCAAAACTCAAACACCCCAGGCCAGTGATCAGATCGTTCTGAGTACTAGAGCTTTGAAGAATAGCCATTGGCATCGTAGCAGCGAATAACGCAGAAAGCAGCTGCCCTCTTCGGGAGACCTGAAAAAAATCGGCAATCTTGGTTACCAGAAGAATTACTAAGACAAAGCCAGACCACTGAACAAGATTGGCAAATATATCAGTTTGGCTCGTAATCTGAAGATGCAAAATCACATACTCAGCTAGCGGATTGGAATAATTCTGCCTGGGAATAGAGGTCGCATAATAGTTTATATTCTGATTCTGAATCCAATTTGATATCCTGGCCATATGATAGGTCATAGAATCAAAATTATTGGGAGGGGAATAGATTGCAATAATGAGAGTTGTAAAGAGAATCAAACCTATACAAATCAAAATTACAATTTCGGAAGAGGAATAAGGTCGAGTTTCTTTTGAAAAACGATCATTTATTGCTACAAGGACTCCGGTTTTCCTTTTCCACCAGATTATAACGAGAAGTACTAAAAGGATTAAATCAAGAAGGAACCAGGATATCAAGATTGCTGGCCTGGTTATTTGGTTTACAAGAGATAAAATTTCTGTTAAACCTACGACAAAACCTAATATTAATATATAAGATCGGATCATGGATTCCCTTAAACCATGATTAAAAATTAGATACATGAATATTAGGATGATTAAATAGTTGATCAGGATAAGAAACATAACAAATAAATGAAATAGCTGTTTTTACTGAGTTGAATTGGTTTCAGATGATGGTCTAATCCATTTTCTTGACAGTAATTATCCAATTTTGATACTCGGATTTTCGATATATCTATTCGCCAGATACGACAATCAAACGGGGGTACATTGGTAAATTGATGAACCTGACTAGCTTTTAGCTGATGAATAAAATAGAATAACTTGGTCCAAAGTAATAAGCTGTGTGAATCCCCTGTGATTAGAATAAGCTTCCTTGAGCAGATCTTTACCGGTTGACATCGAATATTCCGATATGTCTAATCTGGGAAAAACCTAATTGCAAGCTACCAAAGTCTCTGCTTATTATTCCGTATTGATATCCTTTGCCCATATTTGTTCATTAAGATACCACTGAACAGTTTTTTCAATTCCTTCACGTAAAGGAACTTTCGGATTCCACTTCAGTAAATCTCTGGCTTTGTTCACATCAGCATGATTGGTCATCATGTCTGCCGGATGTTGGGGATGGTATTTTATATCTGCTTGTTTTCCAATTAAGTTTTCCAGGATAGCTATCAATTCATTGATAGAGATCACCTCGTGCCCACCCAGATTAATGATTTCATAACCAACCGGTTCTAATGCTGCTATCGTCCCCCGGGCAATATCTTCAACATAAGTAAATCCCCGAGATTGTTCTCCAGAACCATTCAAATGTACAGGCATTTCTTGAGCAATCCATTTAATGAACCTGAACATAACCATATCCGGCCTTCCTGCAGGCCCATAGACTGTAAAATAACGAACCACTGAAACATCAATACCATAAAGATAATGGTATGCATGGGCCATTACCTCGGCAGCACCCTTCGAGGCAGCATATGCCTGAAGTGGTTTATTACTCTCAGCTGTTTCTGGGGTTGGCAAGGGAGCGTTATTCCCGTAAATACTGGACGTTGAAGCGAGTAAAAATTTTCCTATGCCTTCTTTTTTACATAATTCCAGCAGGTTTAAAGTACCGGTTGCATTAGTCTCCAGATATACCCAGGGGTCCTCAAGGCTGTCACGCACACCTGCCCGGGCTGCCAGGTTAATCACTGCTTTAAAGTTCTTTCCAAGGAGCTTGTCATTATCTAGAAGTGAACGGTCGCTGACATCCAGTTCCAGAAAAGAAAAACCGGGGTTCTTCTTCAATTTAGCCAAACGGTACTCTTTCATACGCACATCATAGGCATGATTCATATTATCAATGCCTACCACTTCTGCGCCACTTTCAAGCAATTTTTGAGATACTACAGATGCAATAAATCCAGCAGCACCTGTCACTAGATATCTATCCATTTATCCTTCCTGAAATCTTGAAATCATAAACCCGTTACTTTTGGATCATCCCTGGCAATATTTCCTAGCGCATTGCGTGCATCCATGACACTTTTAGCTTTTTTATAGATCGTCTTATAGTCATATTGGCTGTGGTTAGTGATGATCACAACACAATCAACGCTCTCTACTGCCTTGATCAAATCCGGAACACTGGAAAGATCAACATTTTCATGGTGCAGTTCCGGGATGAACGGATCATGATAAGAGACTTCCGCGCCGCTTTGCTGCAGCAATCCAATCACATCCAACGCTGGGGATTCTCGGACATCGTCGATATCCGGTTTATAGGCAGCCCCCAGTACCAGGACCTTGCTGTCATTAATGGCCTTATGTTGTTTATTCAGTGCATCCTGAACCTTGCCAACCACATAACGGGGCATCCCAATGTTAATTTCTGAAGCAAGATCGATGAACCTGGCTGTGTAGTTCAGCGATTTTAGTTTCCAGGACAGGAACAGAGGATCGATCGGAATGCAATGGCCTCCCAGTCCTGGACCCGGGGTGAATTTCATAAAACCAAACGGTTTGGTGGCCGCAGCGTCGATCACTTCCCAGACATTAATGCCCATCCGGTCACACATGATCGCCATTTCATTGACCAGCCCAATATTCACCATTCGGAAAGTATTCTCAAGCAGTTTGGTCATTTCTGCCACTTCCGTCGTGGTCACCCGGACAACATTTTCCATAGCTCCTTCATAATAAACAGAAGCCATTTCAGTACAGGCAGGTGTGATTCCGCCTACCACCTTGGGCGTATTTATAGTAGTCCAGTCCTCTCGACCCGGATCCACCCTCTCAGGAGAAAAAGCCAGGAAGAAATTTTCACCTACTACCAATCCGCTTTTCTCGATCAGCATTGGCAATAATAATTCCCTGGTTGTTCCAGGATAGGTCGTAGATTCAAGTACAACAACCATATCCGGGTGGACATAATCGACTATCGATTCAGAAACAGCCACGATATACGAAAGGTCTGGGTCTCTGGTCTTTCGGAGCGGAGTTGGCACACAGATACTTACTGCGTCCGCTTCAGCGACAACAGAGAAGTCCGTGGTAGCTTGCAGCTTTTTTCCGTCGACTAGTGTTTTGACAAGGCTGGTTTTTACATCATCAATATAACTGATGCCTTGATTGATCAGGTTAACTTTTTCGCCATCCAGATCCACACCTGTCACCCGGTAGCCAGCATCTGCCAGAACCGTTGCGAGGGGCAAACCTACATAGCCCAGCCCCAGGATCACCACGTGGGCTGTGTGGTCTTTCAGTTTTTGATAGAGTTTATTATTCTGCATAATTTCATTATTCCTTTTTCCCATAAATATCAAAACAAGCTCAGCTGTTCAGCCTTATTATCATCCTTAAATGGTTCTTCCGGTTGATATAACGGCGCCTGGTGAGCATTCCTGATGAGATCAGGCAGTTTAGCAAAATCTTCTTCCACAACCGGACGCAGAGAAGGTCTGTGCAAAGCGGCAGCTGGATGAAAAAAGGGCACAACCAGCATCCCTTTCACTTTGACTGGTTGGCCGTGAATCTCACTGATCTTGGCTTGAGGTATAAACCGGGCCATTGAATATCGCCCCAGAGTCACGATAACTTTTGGATTAATGATCTGAAGCTGTTTTTCCAAATATGGACTGCATGCCTTTAATTCTTCTGGCTGGGGATCACGATTACCAGGCGGTCTGCATTTAACCACATTTGTAATAAACACTTGTTCCCGTTTCATTCCAATAGCACCAAGTAATTCTACCAGCAAGTCGCCGGCAGCTCCTACGAATGGCCTACCCTGCATATTTTCATGAAATCCCGGACCTTCACCAATGAACATGATCTCAGCATCAGGCGGTCCTTCACCTGGCACCCCTTTTTCGCGGGAATGGCATAGATCACATTTTTTGCAAGCAGAAACAGCTTCTGCAATTTTATTTAGCTCCAGATTCTGTTCCATTAACTCCTACACTCCTTGATTAGGGTGGGGTTATCCCGGAATCGGGTTCCCCTTATGTAGATAAAAAGGTTTCAGTGTCAAAATATCATCAACATCTCCAGCCTGCCATCTCAGCCAGGCCAGTTCCGCCAGGTATTTTGGGCTGCGCATGGCCCGGGTGGGATCAGCAACGCTGAGCAGATCATGTTCTGCCACAATCTTGCGGATCTCCTTGGTTAACTCACCCGTTAAAATAGTGGGCTGGTCAATTTTTACAAGCAATTCTTCGAGAGAAAGGTTCTCGATTAAATTTTTTAGAGTCCATTGACCATTTTCCGTGATATACCAACCCACTGCCAATCGACTGCGGCCTGCTTGCAGCACAGCCGCTAAACGTTTGTCACAGGGTGGTATTGCCCGGGCAGTGATATCCAGAGTGGGAATTCCAATCACCGGCAGCTGATGAGTATATGCCAGACCTTTAACAAGCGCCATTCCAATCCGCAAGCCAGTGAACGATCCCGGTCCGGTCGCTATTGCGAGCAGATCCAGATCCTTGGCGTTCAAACCGGCTCTCTTGAGATTCGCATCCACTGCTCCTGCTAATTCTACTGTGTGAAATCGGCGGGAAATCCAGCTTTCTTCGCATAGGATCTGGTGGCCGTCATAAATGGCGATTCCAACGGATTGAGTTGAGGTATCTATACCTAATAACATCTAAGCTCCGTATATATCTCCCTTAAATCGATCCAGGATACCTTTATGCCGCTCACCTTTGGCGTTGACGATAAAATCTCGCTGTTCTTCATTGATCAGTTGCATTTTGATCCATAAGTACTCATCTGGCAGGGCTTCTTGAATTCGATCAGCCCACTCAACCAGCAGCGGACCCTGGCTTAACATGGCATCCAGATCCAGATCAAGGGCTTCTTCCGGTCCGGATAAACGATAGGCGTCCATGTGAAAAAGTTGTTTATGATCAAGGCGTCGGTAAACATTCACAAGCACATAGGATGGGCTAGTTACAGCATCATAAGACCCCCAACCAGAGGCTATTCCTTGTGCAAGAGTGGTTTTTCCTGCCCCAAGGTTACCCTCCAGGCAGATCACATCACCTGGAAGTAAGAGCTCGCCCAAACGCATGCCAACCCGGCGTGTTTGAGTTGGGCTGCGGCTGATCACTTCAAATGAACCTTTTTTAATTACAGCCATAACAGGTTTCCCTCATTGCCAAACGATGGGAGAACTGATCCTATTTTACCATTTACAATCAGCCGATCTTTTTCAGATCTGCCAGGGATGCAATCAGTTTCTTCTTCCCCACTCCTTCAAAAAAAATGTCCACGATTTCATCATCATCCTGAAGAATGCTGTTCAATACCAGCCCCTGTCCCCATTTGGGATGTTCAACTTTCTCACCGGGGTGATATTGGATCTCCTGGCTGGCAGGCCGGCTGGATTCCTTTTGAATTTCCTTCCAGGGGCGGACAGATCTGACAGTTGATGCACTGGTTGTTTCAGAATAAGATGATCCGTTTTCCTCGCGTAATTCCGGGGGTATATCTCGGTAATAACGGGAGGCTTCCATGGGTTCAAAATATCCATAGTTGTACCGGTGAAGCGAATGGAACAGATACAATCTATCCTTAGCTCTGGTTATGCCAACATATAATAGTCGGCGTTCTTCCTCCATGGCTTCAGGCTCATCGAATGAACGCTGGTGCGGAAGTAATCCTTCGTTCATACCAATAATCATTACTTGGTTGAATTCCAATCCTTTGGCGGCGTGAAGCGTTAATAAAGTGGGGACTTCCTGATTTGAATCCAGAGTGTCCTGGTCTGATACCAAGGCAATATCCTCCAGAAAGGATAAAAGTCCAACAGTCTGATATTCAGATGCCAGACGGCGAAGTTCGGTGACATTTTCCCAACGCTCATATCCATCCTCACTGCCATCTTCTATATAATTGCGAAAATCTATGTCATCCAGAATCAGATCAACGGTTTCCACTGGCGGCAGGGTATCATACGATTTCCGCCATTTAAAGAATAAATGCCCAAAACCAGCCAACCTTTTGCCGGCCGCTGTTGAAAAGGAATCCAAATCAGGGTGTTCATCCTGACCAAGATTAAGTAGTAATTTTCCTGGTGTAATCTCAAGCTGACCGGCAATGGTTATTAATTCGGCAAATGTTTTTGCGCCAATCAGACGGCTGGGAGTGTTTATGATCCGGGCCAGGCTGAACCCGTCATCAGGATTAGCTACCAGCCTGAGGTAAGCTATCACATCCTTGACCTCGCGCCGTCCGTAAAAGCGCTGGGCACCAACCAGCTTATAGGGAAGATTAGCAGATAAAAAGGCTTCTTCTACCTGGCGAGATTGAGCGTTGGTTCTGTACATCACTGCAAAATCTGCCGGAGATGCTTTCTTCTCGGCTATTTGCTGAATGATCTTGTCCACCACAAAAAGTGCCTGTTCTCGCTCGTCATAAGCTTCCCGGATCGAGATCTTTTCCCCGCTACCCCGCTCTGTAAAGAGTTTTTTAGGTGTTCGGTTGCTGTTGCGGTTTATGACCGTCATCGCTGTATCGAGAATATTCTGGGTTGACCGGTAGTTCTGTTCCAGAAGTATCACTTCGGCGTTCGGGAAATCTTCTTCGAATCGGCGAACATTACGATAGTCTGCCCCGCGCCAGCGGTAGATGGATTGATCGGAATCTCCCACCACAAAAATATTCTTATGATAGGATGCCAGGTGTTTCAGCAAGGTGTATTGCGCCATATTGGTATCCTGGAATTCATCTACCAGGATCTGTTGGTAGCGCCGGGCATATTTTTCCCTGATCTTGTCATTATCATTCAACAGGATAGCCATCCACAATAGAAGATCGTCAAAATCCATAGCATTGCTCATCAGTAAAATCTTCTGATACTGCTCGTATACTCTGGCGACTACTTCATCACGGTAGGTTTGGACGGGGAAACTTTCTGGCAAATACAGTTCATTCTTGGCCGCGGAAATGGAAGCATGCACACTCTGTGGGCGGTACCTTTTTTCATCCAGATTTTGTTCCTTGAGAACCTGGCGGACAATCTTGGTCTGGTCATCTGCATCAAAGATCACATAATTTCTATCTACCGGCAAATGTTCCGCTTCGATCCGCAAGGTCCGGGCGCAGGTAGCGTGAAATGTTCCCAGGGTCATACCGTGGGTATGCTGACCCAGGAGATCCGCGATGCGATTGCCCATTTCCTTGGCAGCTTTATTCGTGAAGGTCACAGCCATCATGTGAGATGGCTGAATACCTAACTCACCCATCAGATAAGCAGCCCGGTGGGTCAACACCCGAGTTTTTCCGGAACCTGGTCCAGCTAAAATCAGAACAGGACCAGGAGGAGCAGTTACAGCTTTTATTTGTTGGCTATTAAGAGAATTCAAGATATCCATACTGGGCTGATTCTACTGGGTTGCCAGAAGCATGTCAACAACATTGCGCAATTACCTTCCCCGTTGTAGAATCTATCCATGACTTGGGACTTGATCGGACACGAATGGGCAGTTCAATTACTGCAGGGGCACATAAAAAATAATACCCTGCGCCATGCTTATTTAATTACAGGACCAAGCGATATTGGAAAAAAGAACCTGGCAATTCGTTTTATCCAGGCAATCTGCTGTCCAAAGCCCAAGAGTCTCGGTATCCCCTGCCTGGAATGCCCAACCTGCAGTAGGCTCCAGCGCATGGAACATCCTGATCTCTTCCCAATCATTGTTGAAGAAGGCAGCAAACAGATCAAGATCGACCAGGTCAGGGAACTGGTCCATAATTTATCTCTTTCCCCCTATGAAGCTTCTAGGCGCTTCGGATTGTTGGTCGATTTTGAATTAGCGAACAGGCATACTCAGAATTCTCTTTTAAAAACTTTGGAAGAGCCACCCGGATCTGCGATCCTGATCCTCACCGCGGTTTCTGCTAGTGCCCTTTTTGAAACTGTCGCTTCCCGCTGTGAAGAGATCAAACTCAACCCCGTGCCTATTCAAACAACCAGGCAAGGCTTGGAAAGAATGTATCAGATTCCTGAAGATCAAGCTGATTTTCTGGCTCATATATCCGCCGGAAAACCGGAACTTGCTCTGGCGTATCATCAGGATCCAGAAATCCTTGAGAGGAGAAATACTCTCCTTAACCAGCATAATGAAATCTTGGGAGGCGACTCTGTTGCAAGGTTTGCCTATGCAAATCAGCTTGTCAAAGATCCAAGTATGGTCCAGGAATTGCTTTACATTTGGAGTTCTATCTGGCATGATGTTCTTCTGCAAGCAGGAAATTCTGACACTCCCATCCGAAACATCGATCGCGATGGGGAGATCCAGACAATAACCAATGCACTAGATCTGCAGGATGCAAAATCGACTCTCAACCTGTTTCGTCGGGCCTACAGCTTGCTCCAGAAAAATGCCAACCTCAAATTGACTGTCGAGGATCTGCTTTTGCAGCTCCCCACCATTCACTTATAGGTATACGTCTTATCTCAACCCAAAGGTTATAACATGTTCTGGAGGCCATGAGCACCACCAGTTTATCGGGGCAATAGATTACTGGGGGTAAAAGTGGGCAGGAGGGTCTGGATCTCATACATACAAAACTGAGAGAATATTCATTCCCGGTTTGAGCATTAATCAATTTTAATAATAATGAGGTTATAAATGAATGCTCTCAAGCCCTTTTTTGGTGTTACGAGGTCTAAAACGGGCATTTTAATCATTTCTCAAAACCTTTTCCGGGATTTGGGTTAGAATATTGTTAGCAGGATTCTTGGTATGACAACAAATAATAAAAACGGTATCGATCCAAAAACAGGAACTCAAAAAGCTTCCCTGGAGCTGCTTTATCGCATCAGCCGCGAAATTGCAACTACCTTGGATCTATCCACAGTTCTCGAACGGGTCTTGTCTCTTTCTCTGAAAACAATCGGAGCAATCAGCGGCAGTATTATTGTCCTTGATAATAATGAAAATCCCCTCGAGTCTGCTATGATTGTGAATGACCAGGTCATCAACCACACCAACGAACAGCTCAGGGCAACTCTGGAAGGAGGCCTGGCAGGATGGGTGGTAAAAAATCGGGATGCGGTTAACATTCCAGATACAAGTCAGGATGAACGCTGGCTCCGCCGGCCGGATGATGAGGAAACTGGCGCAAAATCAGTTGTCGCAGTGCCAATTAAGGTTCGAAATGATTTAATGGGGGTGATTACTTTAGCTCATCCCAAGCCCTACTATCTCCAGAAATACCATCTAGCCCTTGTTCACGCCATCGCGGATCAAGCTGGTGTCGCGATTCTGAATGCTCAGCTTTACGGTGAAAGTGAACGGCGGGCAAGGGTTATGACCGCCCTGGCAAACAGCGCTACAGCAATGTCATCAACCTTGAAGTTGGAAACCGTTCTGGACAATATCCTTAAGGAAATCCAGACGGCTCTCCAAGTAGAAGCCGTCACTTTATCGCTGATTGACAAAGAAGAAGGCAATCTTGTGTACAAAGCCGCCATCCACGATACGATTGACCTCCGCTCATCTCTGGTTGGGAGGAAAATCAGGATAGGACAGGGATTTGCCGGTTGGGTTGCGGAATCTGGCGAAGGAGAGATCATCCCGAACACAAAAGATGACCCCCGCTTTTCGCAAACGAATCAGCTCTTTCCCAAGATCTCACCATTTGCAATTGTCGCAGCGCCAATCTTCATTCCGGGGAAAATCCTTGGTGTGCTGGAAGCTATGAATCCCCTCGCTGGGGATTTTCAGGCCGATTCACTCCAGGTATTATCCGGCATCGGCAGCCTGGCGGGTTCTGCCATTCAGAACGCCCAATTATATGAGGATCTTCAAGTTACTCACAGCCGATATCGAGATCTTTTTGAAAACAGCATTGACCCCATTATCATTACCGATTTGCAGGGCAAGGTAATTGAAACCAATAACCGCACCCTGCAAACCAGTCAATACTCCGAAAAAGAACTTAAGCAATTAACCATCAGCGAAATCCATGATATCGACTGGGAAGGTGTTGGGGAGGATTTCACTAACCTGCTGGATGTGGCATCTTGCTCATATGAATCCAACCTGAAAACCAAGAACTCTGAAGATATTCCTATCCACGTGAATGTCCATCAGATCCAAATTGCCGATGAATGCAGGTTACAGTGGATTTTACGGGATATCTCAGAGAGGAAAAAATTAGACCAGCTGCGGGAAGATCTGACTTCAATGATCTTCCATGATTTGCGCTCCCCATTGTCAAATGTGATCTCAAGCCTGGATGTGATTCAGGCATCTCTGCCAGGTGCAAAAGATCAGGAAATTCAGGAACTGTTTGATATCGCCAATCGATCCACCGTCAGAATCCAACGACTGACAAAATCTCTTCTAGACATCAACAAGCTGGAGAGCGGAAGGCCGATTACCAATCTGGAAGAAGTAAAACCAGATGAGCTGATCCTTTATGCCAAACAAGCCTTGATCACCCAGGCAGATGCGAAAAAACAGAGCGTATCTCTGATTATTCCTGCTGATCTTCCACAAATTCATGCCGACAGGGATATGCTTGAGAGAGTACTGATCAATTTATTCCAGAATGCCATCAAGTTCACACCCTCCAACGGACATATTGAATTTGGGGTTGAGCCGGATGGCAAATCCATCTGTTTCTGGGTCCAGGATTCTGGATCTGGTGTGGATCCTGAATATATTGACCGCATCTTCGATAAATACACCCGCATCCACCCTGATGAGAGGATTAAAGGGTTGGGTTTGGGACTGGCTTTTTGCAGGCTGGCCGTTGAAGGCCACAAAGGCCAGATCTGGGTGGAAAATCTGCCAGAAGGCGGAGCTAAATTTACTTTTACGATCCCATCTATATAAGATAGAATCAAACATCGCAGATAAATTTAGAAGGAGTGTAAATGCACGAAATTAGACCCGGGATTTATTATGAAGATAGTTACCCAGGACCAACCATTGGTGCAATCCTGCTGCCCCGGGGAATGATATTCATTGATGCGCCTCTTCGACCGGAAGATGGACATCGCTGGAAAACTACTTTATTGAATAGGAGCCAGGGTACGATCCATAAACTGGCTGTATGTCTGGATGACCACCCGGACCGAACTATTGGTGCCAGGAGCCTTGATTGTCCGATCCTGACGCATAAAGATGCCGGCTCCGGTCTGCAAGAACCAAACACTATTTACCGGGGACAGTTCCCAGAAAGCGGCTCCCCGTGGGAAAAATACCCTGAGACATCAGGAATGCAGTGGATGGTTCCTGACATCACTTTCACTGATAAAATACAGCTCCACTGGTCTGATGATGAAGTAATAGTGGAGCATCATCCTGGACCAAGACCTGGCTCCAGTTGGGTGATCATCCCGTCCCAAAAAGTCATGTTCATCGGAGACGCAGTTGTTGAGAAAGGACCTCCCTTCCTGAGCAAAGCCCATCTTCCGACCTGGATAGATACCTTGGACGATCTGCTCAAAACTCGCTTCCGGGATTATGAGATGATTAGCGGACGCGGAGGCCCCATCACCCAGGATCATATCCGAGAGCTAAAGAAAACCTTCCGCAAGATTGACAAACGGATTGATAAACTTGCCAACCGAAAGGCATCGGCTGAGGATATAAAAGATCAAGCAGAAAAATTCCTGGACGATTTCAAATTCCTGAAACGAGATCGTGATTTCTTCCTCCAACGGCTTCAACATGGTTTATCACAATACTACTTGAAGAATTATTTTCCGCGGATCGATGATAATGGAAAGAAGCTCCCCTGAAGGATCGCCAGCCGGAAAAATCCTTCCTGGATTTCAATCATGAGAGAACCTGACCGCATTAAACCGGGCTATACTCCCCTATTTCAAATACTTCGTGGGGATGTTGTTGAATCTATATATTATGGCGCTGTTGCTGTTGTAACAGCTGAAGGGGATCTATTCGCCTGGGCTGGGGATCCAAAAATAATAACTTTCATGCGCTCATCAGCAAAACCTTTTCAGGCTATCCCTCTAGTTGAGATGGGCGGTTTGGAAAGATTCCAGATGACAGGTGAAGAGTTGGCAATTACTTGCGCCTCCCATTCCAGCACAGATACTCATTTAAAAACAGTTGTCAACCTGCAGAGGAAAATAGGCATTAAAGAGGATGATCTATTATGCTGCACACACCAGCCCTTTGACAAAGCCAGTCGGGAGAAACTCAGAGATCAGGGAAAATCACCGACCCAAAATCACCATAATTGCTCCGGGAAACACACTGGTATGTTAGGGCAGGCTGTTATGATGGAGGCTTCCAAAGAGAGATATACCGAAATTGACCATCCAGTCCAGCAGCAAATCCTGGAAACATTCTCTGATTTTTGCGGCCTCGAGACAGACCAGGTTCAAATTGGAAGGGATGGTTGTTCGGTGCCGACTTTCGCTGTTCCTCTGCTCAACGCTGCCCTGGGTTGGGCTCGGCTGGTAAAACCAGACCGTTTCTCAGAGAGCCGCTCTCGAGCCTGCCAGAAGATTACTTCCGCCATGGGAAATCATCCTTTTTTTGTTGCCGGGCCTGGCAGACTGGATACCAGACTAATGGAACTCGCAAAAGGAAAGATCATCTCCAAAGCAGGAGCAGAAGCATACCAGGCTGCTGGTATATTTGAGAATGCAATCGTTCCGGGATCTCCAGCTCTTGGAATCACTCTGAAAATAGCCAGTGGTGACCTTGGGAAACGAGCGCTCGGGGCTGTGATGATAGAGATCTTGCACCAATTAAAACTCCTTTCACCAGAGCAATTGAAAGAATTAAGTGATCTGGGACCTGAGTTTACTTATCGCAACCAATGTCAGATTCCAATTGGTGAAGGAAAACCCTGCTTTCATTTACAATACAGCTAATCTATGAACAACAAACAGTTTGCGGCTGAGATCCACCAGTTACTGATGGATACATATGGCCCACCAACCTGGCGTCCTCACCTATCTCCAGTGGGAGAATTGGTATCCACTATCCTCTCTCAAAATACAAACGATGTTAACAGGGATATCGCTTATGATACACTCCTGGCAAGATTTCCTACCTGGGAAGAAATCAGGGACGCTGAAGAAGAACAGGTCATTCAGCTGATCAAAACCGCAGGATTAGCCAATCAAAAAGGTCCAGCTATTCAGAATGCCTTAAAAGTCATCACAGAAGAAAGAGGGCGAATTGAACTGAATTTCCTGAAAAAAATGTCCAGCCTGGAAGCCTCCAATTGGCTGATCAAGTTAAAAGGAGTTGGGCCAAAAACCGCAGCAATCGTACTGTTATTCTCACTTGACATGCCGGCTTTTCCAGTTGACACCCACGTATACCGGGTTACCGGGAGGTTGGGAATTCGACCTGAAAATATCAACGCTTCCAAGGCTCATTCTTATCTGGCTGAGCAATTTGAACCTGAAACGTACTATCCAGTTCACCTGAACATCATCCGCCTGGGTCGGGAAATCTGCAAAGCCCGCCAACCTCTCTGCCAGGAATGTCCATTATCTAAAATTTGTAAGTATTATGCCAACCATACCTAATCATAACCTCCATAAAATCGTGTTGATTATTACCATGTTTTTATTACCTTATCCGGCTTTGACTGGCTGCACAGAGACATCGGAACTTAATCCCACAATACTGCCAGTTGATACTCAGCCAGCAGAAATCATTTCTGTTGAGATAGAAGAACTCTATGAAAGATATGCAGTGGTTGGAATTGATCGAGACTCATTATTAAGTGTTCATGAAAACCCCTCAGCGGATTCCCCCATCGTTGGACAGATACCTTCTTATGGAACAAATATCCGGACGGACGGACAGATCCATCAGGAGGGTGATACAACCTGGGTGTTTATTAATCACCAGGAAACAGCAGGATGGGTAGATAAGCGATTTTTAGCTGAACAACATGGCACACTGCCAGTGGAACTGATCATTCTGAGCCAGCAAGTACTTGAATCAGTAAAAATTGGGGAGTATACCCAATTAATCCCTTTAATTCATCCTGTGGCATGTTTGCGTTTTTCTCCCTATCCATACCTCAATAGTGCTAACAAGGTGATATGTCCCTCTAAGCTGAATAGTTTTATCAGCTCTTCAGAACCTTTCACCTGGGGACATTACGATGGGACTGGAAAGCCGATCAATCTAACATTCATTGAGTACCATCAGCAATTTGTATATGATCAAGATTACCTTAAACCAGGAGTTATAGGTTTTAACGTTGAAGTAAGTTCAGGGAATTCCATTAATAATATCCAGGAAATTTACCCTGATGGTATTATGATTGAATATCATTTCCCCGGTTTCGATCCTCGTTATGGTGGTATGGATTGGCGGAGCCTGCGGTTGGTATTTATACAAGAAAATGATCACTGGTATCTGATCGCTATTATCCATGGGGAATGGACTATTTAGCAACAGGTATTCCTAATAATATGAGAAGAAGATTTTATCAAGTATCAACACTGATCATCTTAATCGGTACTATCACCATTGCGGGGTGGTATATACTATCCACCAGGCAAGTTAAACCTGCTCCCACTCAAGACCCTGCCGAAATACTATCTGAAGCACAAGATCTACCTGTATCTACACCACTGCCCAGCTCAACTCCCATCCTGCCGCCACTGGAGAGTTCGATATCCGGTGATATTCATTATTTTTACGGGGACTGGGAATCAGCAATAACAAGTTATGAAGATACGCTGGCCCACGCTCAAACACCTGAAGAAGGCAGTGCGGCGTTATTGGGTCTTGGCAAGGTTTTTTTTCAGAAAGGTGATTACCAGAGGGCTTTGGATTACCTGCGACTGCTGGTAGCTAGTTATCCGGAATCGGATATCATCCACAAAGCATATTTCACCCTGGCTGAAACTTATACTGCTTTGGACCGACAACTGGAAGCTGCGGATGCCTACACACTGTATCTGAACCGGCGCCCGGGTATCCTGGATGCCTACATGCAGCATAAAAAGGGCGATGCTCTTTCAGCTGCCGGGGAATCCCTCAAAGCTATTGG
Organism: uncultured Anaerolineales bacterium; assembly: GCA_964627755.1. Classification (GTDB taxonomy): domain Bacteria; phylum Chloroflexota; class Anaerolineae; order Anaerolineales; family UBA11858; genus B10-G9. The sequence goes on along the minus strand of CAZVIH010000066.1, from coordinate 65,373 downwards.
AGCCTATCAGGCCGCCATTGCTGCCGGAAGCGGAGAAGATTTATATACTCTGCAGTTAAAAATCGGGCAGGAATACGCCGCGTTAGAAGATTACAATACGGCCGTTGTCATCTACAACGATGTGTATGCCCAAACAAATAATGATTATGCCAAAGCCCGGGCAGATTATTTACTCGGACTTGCCTACCTGGAACTGGGGCAAAATGATCTTGCAGAAGCTGCTTTCCGGGACGCAGTTCTAAAGTATCCGCTTAGTTACGATTCATACCTGGGTCTAATAGAGATCGTCAATAATAATTTTACGATCAATGACCTGGACCGGGGTCTGGTGGATTATTACGCTGGCCAATACAGTTATGCGGTGGAAGCTTTTGATCGCTACCTGGCGAATCCTGAAGCCGGAGACCGTGGGACTGCGCTTTATTTTAAGGGATTTTCACTCCGGGGTATGGGAAGGCATGAAGAAGCCCTGGTCGCCTGGAATGAACTTATCAATAAATATCCTGACCATGCTTACTGGGTCCAAGCCTGGGAATTCAAGGCCTATTCGCTCTGGTTTTATTTAGACCGTTATGGTGAAGCCAGCCAGGTGTTGCAGGATTTTGTCCAAAGCAATCCATATCAACCTCGGGCGGCAGAGTTCCTCTATGATGCTGGAAGAGTTGAAGAACTGACAGGAGATCTGGAAACCGCTTCTGCGCTCTGGAAACGTGTCTTTGATGAATATCCAACTTCTGCATACGGCAACTTAAGTTTGTTCAAGAGTGCCATCTGCCAGGTCAGGTTATCAGCCTATGATGCAGCCCTGTCAAGACTCTCAATTTATAGGGATGCATCCCGGGACTTTGAAGAGCTCTCCCAGGCTCTGTTCTGGATTGGGAAAGTTCATCAAATTCAGGGAAATACCGCAGTGGCAGAAGCAGCCTGGCGGGAATCAGCCAACGCGGATCCAACCGGTTATTATAGCGAACGAGCCCGAGATCTGCTCCAGGGTCGGGAGCCATTCACCCCGCCTCAAGATTATGATATAGGAATTGACATTCCAGCTGAAAAAGAGGAAGCCCAAGCCTGGATCAAGGAAAATTTTTCTATCCCACCAGAGACAAACCTGGACAGTCTAGGATTACTGGCTGAAGACCCGCGGATCATACGCGGCACAGAATACTGGGAGCTGGATCTATATAATGAAGCAAGGGCAGAATTTGAAGCGCTCCGGAATGAAGTAAGTTTTGATCCCATTAGCAGTTACCGTCTGGCCAATTATTACCTGGACCTGGGTTTGTACAGACCTGCAATTTTTGCATCTCGCCAGGTATTAAACGCTGTTGGTATGGATGATGCTGGAACCATGAATGCGCCGGTCTATTTTAACCATATCCGTTTCGGAACATATTACAGTGATTTGGTAATTCCAGCCAGCCAGGAAAATGGATTTCACCCATTTCTGCTTTTCAGTGTCATCCGGCAAGAATCCCTCTTTGAAGGTTTTGTCAGGTCCACGGCCGGCGCAAGGGGATTGATGCAGATCATTCCCAGCACAGGCGAGGAGCAAGCAGGTGAAAAAGGCTGGCCCCCGGATTACAGCGATGAGGACCTATATCGTCCAATCGTCAGTGTGAAGCTTGGTACAGCCTATCTGGGATTCTTAAGGTCATACTTTGAGGGAGATATGTACGCCGCCCTGGCCAGTTATAACGCTGGTCCAGGAAATTCTTCCATCTGGTTGGAAGAATCCGGAGGAGATCCAGATCTATTTGTAGAAATCATCAGGTTCTCGGAAACACAAACCTATATCAAGAATATTTCAGAGATATTTGCCATTTACCGCAGAATCTACTCCCGAACACAGTGATCTTTTCCATTTTCTGATTATGGCAGTGATCCTTTCTCAGGGCCGTGAACCAAGCGTTAACTCATATTCCAGGACTTTACCATCCCGGATGAGACTGATAACCACGTCGTCTCCAGGTTTTTTATAGGTAAGCAGATATCCCATGAAATCCTCGAAATTTTGGACTTCCTGGTCATCAATGGCAATGATCATATCCCCACCCAAAGGAATATCACCTTCACTATCTGCGCCCCTTAACCCTGCCAGATCGGCCGGACTCCCCGGAGTCACTTCCAGAACGTAGACACCTATAGATTGCGGCAGATCGAGCTCTTCCTGCACAAATAAGCTGACTTCACTCAAGACCTGAATGCCAACAAAGGGAGAGTCATGAAAGCCAAATTCAATCAAGTCTGGAATAACGTTTTTTGCTGTATCGATCGATATCGCAAAACCCAACCCGGAATTGATCGGCTGCCCGCTCAAATCAATACTGTTGGTACTAATGGCAGAATTGATTCCGATGACTTCGCCGTTGAGATTGATCAATGGTCCGCCAGAATTGCCGGGATTAATAGCTGCGTCGGTCTGGATAATATTACCCGTAGCAAACGCACCACCCCCCGGAGCAAAATGCATAGAATCCAGCGTTCTGCCCAGTGCGGAAATTATCCCTTGAGTCATGGTTCCATTTAATCCCCGGGGGTTACCAATGGCAATCACAGATTGTCCAACAGCCAAATCATGATTGTCACCCAGAGTGAGAACAACCAATTCCGGGGGCAACTGATTTAACTCCAGCACTGCCAGATCGGTATCAGAATCAGTACCCAAAACATCTGCCCTTGTTTTAAATCCAGATGGGAAATCCACTTCCAGATCAGTCGCAGATTCAACAACGTGGAAATTCGTGACAATATGACCTTCTTCATCCCAGACAAATCCTGTGCCCAATCCTCCCCCTTCTTCCGTTAATGCCCGGATTGCAACAACACCAGGATTGATAGCGCTATATAAAGCCGGAAGGTCTCCGCTATCTAGAACGGCGGTGGTAATCGTTGTCACAATTTGATCGTTCTTTACAGCCGCAGGCTGCTGCAGGAGAGTCAGTGGATTAAAAACGCAAGCCAAACTAACAAAGGCCAGGACAACTATAACAATGGTGATTTTTTTTCGATTTATCATGCTCTTTTCCTTTCAGATCTATTGAAGACTATCATTGAAAATCTAACTGTCAAATTATCTTTTTTTAGTAACTGTTATTTTCTCAATAAACCTTAGGGGATATTATAGCTCCCTGATTTATCCCCCTGGACGATTTTTACAAAAATATTATAGACAGATCAAGGAACCCTGGCCTTAGGACAACCTTAATGAAAAAAGCCTCCTCAACCAGAGTTTTCCGCTTGAGGAGGCTTTCGCCAAAGGAGGAAACAGTGATAAAGTTAGGCTTATCCCGTCTCTCGCAAGTAATCATATCAGAACCTTTCCTAGAAGGGAAAGTACATGCTCATGGATATTACATGACCTTCATCATATCCAGAAAATCTGGTTCTCACAATTTATTATTCTAATAAAAATAAGCAATCATGATTTCGCCAGAACCCCCATCTAATTGGCATATTTATTCATGCTATTGCCATTTATTAACCCATGTTGTACAATCATCTCCAATCATTTTGCCCTCGTAGCTCAGTGGATTAGAGCACTTGCTTGCGGAGTAAGGGGTCGCGTGTTCGAGTCACGCCGAGGGTGCTATAAACGGAGCGATATTTCTCGCTCCGTTTTTGGGAAAAAGACAACAAAACCCATTATTCTTCTCAAGAAATCATCGTCAGGAGTAAATCAAATGAATAAAGTCGCTATTGTTACTGATAGTACAGCTTATTTACCGCCGGAGTTGATCGCTGAGTATGATATCAAAGTCATTCCCTTAGAAGTCATTTGGGATGGAACGTCTTTTGCGGATGGGGTTGATATCACGCCCACCCAGTTTTATACTCGACTGGAGAAAAGTCCATCCTTGCCCAGCACTTCACAACCACCTGAGGCTAAGTTTGTTGAGGTTTTTTCAAAGCTTCTAAATGAAGGTAAGGATGTGATAGCGATCCTGATCTCATCCGGTATTTCTGGAACCGTTAATTCAGCTCTTCAAGCCAAGGGCGAAATTGGATCAGACCGAATCGTCGTTATAGATTCCCAAACAGCTGCCATGGCTACCGGGCTTCATGTGCTGGCAGCAGCCAGGAAAGCTGCAACCGGCGGAAACCTGGAAGAGGTTAAGGAAGTTGCTATCAAATCGCAGCAGCAAACCAATGTAGTTTTTGCTGTTGACACCCTCGAATTCCTCCACAAGGGTGGAAGAATAGGAGGTGCGAAACGCTTCCTAGGATCCATGTTGAACATTAAACCGATCCTGGAAATGAATGGTGGATTAATAGAAGCCGTGGAATCAGTTCGAACCCACAAACGAGCTTTAGAACGGTTAATCTCACTTGTCGAGGAAAAAACAGCCGGGGAAAAACCACTGCGTCTGGCTGTATTCCATTCCAATGTCCCCGAACAAGCCCAGGCTCTCCTTGAAGATGCAGAAAACGCCCTCTCACCAGACGAGACTTTTTTAGCTGAATTAAGCCCAGCAATTGGCACCCATGTTGGTCCCGGCACACTGGCAATCGCTTTCATGCGCGGTCTGTAATTCAGCGATCCTGGGGTTCAGTCCTTAACTGGCACACCGTATCCTCTCCCAGAGAAGAGTGTTGTAATCTACGTAATTAAAAAGGATTATTCATTTTTCCGCAGGAGAGGTTTTATGTCTAAAGTTGCCATCGTAACCGATAGTTCCCCCTATATCCCCACTGAAATCATCCAAGAAAACCATATTCATGTTGTTCCCCTGACAGTGATATGGGGTGATGAAAATTTTTACGACGGGGTAGATATCACTCCAGTTGAATTTTATCAAAGGCTGGATAAGGCCAAGGTGATGCCCAGCACCTCCCAGCCATCTGTGGCTGATTTTGAGGTCTTGTTCAGAAAACTCGACCAGGAAGGCTTTGAAATTTTAGCAATCCTGCTCTCGGAGGATCTCTCTGGTACGATCTCTTCTGCCACACAGGCAAAAAAGCTGCTGCCAGAGGCAAAGATTGAAATTATCAATTCCCAGACCCTGGCCATGGCTCTCGGTTTCCAGGTGCTGGCTGCCGCCAGAGCGGCTAACCAGGGCGCATCTTTGGAAGAATGCAAACGCCTCACTGAAGATAGTATGAATCGCTGTGGCGTCATTTTTGTCCTTGATACACTTGAGTTCCTGCATAGGGGAGGCAGGATCGGAAGTGCGAAACGTTTTATGGGCACCTTATTGAATGTAAAGCCGGTTCTATCCATTGAAGGCGGAAAAATAGTACCCCTGGATTCTGTCAGGACCCAGAAAAAAGCCTTGATGACGATCATCGACATTATCGAAGAAAGGACCAGGGGTCACAAAAATATCCGTCTGGCTACACTGCACGCCAACGACCCCCAAACAGCTCAATTTGTGCTGGATGAAGCTGTAAAACGAATCCCTTCAGTTGAACAAGTCTTCTCAGAAGTTAGCCCCGTAATTGGCACGCATGCTGGACCAGGAGCTGTTGGATTAGCCTATATGTACGATAATTAATTGCAGATCCAAATATCAAGGATTAAAAAGCCCAGTCAGTTCATCTGATTGGGCTTTTTCTTTTCCAGGATGGTACACTTATCCAGAGAGTCATTCAAAGAGGTGGACTGGATCATGTTTGATCATCAATACATAAAACCCGATCAGATCCTGCCGGATAACCAGGAACCTGATATTCTTGAAATATCCACAGAACCCTACCCTGATAAACGCCGGATCAAAGTCCTGTTCCGTTTATCTTCCTTTTCATCAGCGCAGAACATAGGAATCAAGTTAACAAATAAGGAAAATGAGCTCCTGGTGACTGCTAATATGGTCAATATTACCAGTCCAGACAACGAAATCACCCTTCATCTCCCAGCAAATAAAAACCAACCTGGCGATTTTACAGTGACCCTGGAACTTTTCTCACTGATAGAAGAGGAAACTGGCATGGAAGAAGGACCGGAAGTCAGATTAAAACAAACAAATATCAAATCCAGCTCCTGTTCTTTTACACTCCTGTGAATAATAATCTCCCACCAGAGTATCTGAACACAATTGATTCAATCTTAAAAGACGATGCTTCCCAATTCTGGCAAACCCTGGAGAGCGCGCCTCTTTACACTGGTCTGCGAATCAATCCCGACAAAACGGAAATTAACCTCCTCAAAAAAGAAATCTCAGCGGATTATACTAACCTGCCTTGGGAAAAAAATGGCTATCTTGTACACCGGGCCGAAGGATTGGGGAAACATCCCTTTCATGCTGCCGGGATGTACTATCTCCAGGAACCCTCAGCAATGGTTCCTGTATCAGTTTTGGATCCACAGCCAGGTGAAAGAGTCTTGGATCTCTGCGCCGCCCCCGGGGGGAAAACAACCCAGATCGCCAGCAGAATGAGAAGTAAGGGATATCTTGTCGCAAACGATCCAAACCCTCACAGAGTCCAAGCGCTGGGGCGTAATATCGAACGTTGGGGTGCGAGAAATATCTCGATCCTCAGTGAAACACCCCAGCGCTTGGTTGACCGTTTTGGGAACTATTTCGACCGGGTGCTGGTTGATGCACCCTGCTCGGGAGAAGGTACATTCCGAGTTCATCCCGGAGAAATAAAAAAATGGTCGCTTCAGCTTAGCCAACGCATCGCTCTTATCCAGGATGAAATCCTCTGGTTCGCCGGGAAATTAGTTCGCCCGGGTGGAATTCTTGTTTATTCTACCTGCACATTCAACCAACTGGAAAATGAAGGAACGATCCTGCGCTTCCTGAATAAATTATCGGATTTCAATCTCGAAACTATACCTCAAATAACAGGATTTTCCCCAGGGATCCCGTTGACAGATTCGGATCCGGTCGATCTTACCAGACCTATCCGCATCTGGCCTCATATCACTACCGGTGAGGGACATTTTGTCGCCAGAATGAAAAAGACCGGAGCCGACTTAAAATCTGTTCTGTCGGAAAAGTACAGCAACTGCTCCATAGATCCGATACAAATGTCGATTTATGAAAAATTCTTTGAAAATAACCTGATTGTGACCAGCAGAACCAGGGAGATTTCTCCTTCCAGCCGGGGATTAGCAGTATACGGGAACCGTCTCTACTGGGTCCCATCTGGAACTCCATCTCTGGAAGGGCTTAAAGTCCACCATTGGGGCTGGTGGCTGGGTACTTTCCAGGCAGATCAATTTATTCCCAGCCCTGCACTTGCTATGGGTATCAAGCGGGTAGATGCTCAAAAAGTGTTAGAATTTTCGATAGGTGATACCGATTTAGCAGCCTATCAACGGGGATCTCCAATCAAGATCCCCGAAGATGATTTTTTACCAGGTTCCTGGATCCTCCTTGCAGTATCTGGAAACCCCCTGGGGTGGGGAAAAGTACAAAAAGGGCGACTGAAGAGTTATTTTCCAAATTGGTTGCGGATCAATTAACTAATCTACCGAGATTCATTTATGATGGACAACAACTCAGACCAGGTCCAGAAAGAAGAAACCAGACCAGGATACCTCTCTTATCTGATAATAATTGTCATTGGTATAATTCTGGTTATCACAGCGGTTATTTTCTACCCGGATACTCGATCCCTGATTGAAAATAACCGGGCCGAAGCTCTCCAGAGCACTCCGACACAGACAGTTACGCCAATTGTTACAATCGCGCCAATCCCTACCGCCCAGCCAGAAAATATCAATCCAGATCTATTGGCATATCCATCCCAATTCGGCTCATTGATCCTATCGATCCGGGAAGGAAAGAATATCCATCTTTTTGCCTACCAACCTTTCCTGGAAGATTGGTCTGGAATTGGATACGCCGCCCTGCCGTTGACAAGAATAACCACGGGGCCATTTAAAGATATCACCCCCGCTGTAAGTCCAGATGGATCGCGGGTGGCCTTTGCATCCAACAGGTATGGTCCCTGGGATATTTTTATCCTGGACTTGACCACTGGGGAAATCCAGCAGTTTACGGATACTTATGCCTACGATGGAAATCCAACCTGGTCGCCAGATGGAGAGTGGCTGGCATACGAAAGTTACCAGGTGAATAACCTGGAAATCCTCCTCCAGAATATCAATAGAACCAGCGGGGAAATTCCCCTAACTAACCACCCAGGAGCGGATTATGCCCCAAACTGGTCCAAACAAGGACGATTGATTAGTTTTATCAGCACCAGAAATGGTTTACAGGAAGTTTGGTACGCAGATCTGGATTCCAGTGAAAACGATAAATCCGTCTCGATTACCAATTTGCCTGGATTGTCTGTAAATCATCCCATCTGGTCTCCGGATGGCAGATATCTAACCTGGTCGATTGTCACAGATGATGGAAATCACTCCCTGGTAAGTTGGGATTCAAATGACCCTCAAAAAGATCCTGTTTTCAGAGGCAGCGGAGACTGGCCGCTGTGGTCGGGAGACGGTGAGATCTTATATACAGTGCTGGAAGATCCTTATGATTCTTACCTTACTGCCTATCCGGGATTTAAGGTAACATCCCAGGTCATGATGCCAGCCGTCAAAATACCCGGTCATATTGAGGGGATCAGTTGGAGCAAAGCCCCTGCTTTTGTTTACCAGGCCAATCTAGATCCTGGCCCTGAACCTACTCCACTCTGGTATCCTGCCGAAGGTACCACAGCTGACCAGGCTGCAGAGAGTAAGGATCTGATCCAACTGAGAAATCTGGTCGCACCAAATCCGAGGTTTAACCAGGATGCTGTTGGCTCCTTCTCTTCCCTCCGTCAAACCGTAAGAGATGAAACTGGATGGGATTTCCTGTCCACTCTGGAAAATGCCTATGTTCCAATCAATGAACCACAAACTCCCGGAGTAAGCCTGGAATGGTTGTTCACTGGTCGAGGATTCACGATCGACGATATCCCGAGGATGGCAAACTGGTTGGTCCTGGTGAAGGAAGAATACCGGGATCAAACCTATTGGCGGGTCTATATTCGTGCGAATAATCAACAAGGCTTGCAAGGAAAACCGCTCAAAGATTATGATTGGAGTTTTGATGCCAGATACTCCGGGAGCAATACAAATTATGAAAATGGCGGAGCTAGATCCCAGGATATTCAGGATGGCTATTGGGTTGACTTTACAGAATTAGCGGATGCATACGGCTGGAAAAGATTCCCCGCAGAATCGTTCTGGCAATTTTCCGAATCTGCATCACGCTATCAATATTTCGCATTCACTCAGGGAATGAGTCTGCAAACAGCCCTGCTCCAGCTATATTCCCAGGAAGATATCCAAAAATTGGAAATCGGCGCCAATCCATAAAAAATCATGAGAAGATTATCCAGGATCGACCCAGGAAAAATTGGCTCAAAGATGGCAAACCCAGCAATATATATCCCCATCCTGGTAATAGTTGTTATCTTGCTGTCAGGATGCCAGTCGGGAACAAAATCCATACCATCTCCAAGTCCGGATCTGCCAATTACTACTGAAACACCTTCCATCCCCACAGATACCCAGGTTAGCCTTAACCTTACTACTCATACGCCTACCGCTATTCCTGAACTCAGTCCCACTCCTTCCCTTCCACTCACTACACCAGAATTCTCACTTCCACCCGACCCAAAGAACAACATCAATCCCTGGCGCCCTCCTGTTTATCCCGTACCCTGGGTTCCCAGTCAACATGATCATTTCTATTTTCTGAATCCGATTGCGGCTTTTGATATCGATGCAGCTTATACCAATTATGGGTATGGGGATGTCTTTTTTGAAAATGTCGTCCACACCGGGATTGATATTCCCGGTGATATCGGCACCCCTATCCTGGCAGCTGGCGAAGGCAAAGTGATCTATGCCGGTCAGGGTATCTACAGGGGTGGAGATAATGTATACGATGACCCTTATGGCAAGGCTATTGTCATCCAGCATTCATTCAGTTACAAAGGAGAAGCTTTATACACTTTATACGCCCACCTGGACGAAATTCTTGTATCTGAGGAGCAGGAAGTTAAAGCTGGAGAAATAATCGGTTATATGGGCAATACTGGCAAGACCACCGGACCCCACTTACATTTTGAAGTCCGTGTAGGAAAGAATGAATATTTCTCAACCCGCAACCCAGATTTATGGATCTCCCCACCCCAGGGTTGGGGCATCCTGGTAGGTCAGATCCTGACTTTTGATGGCCGACCATATGAACAACAAGTTGTCTATTTGTACCGAACTGAAAATGCCCTGACCGGCAATAATCCAGAGGATCGGTTGTGGATCGCAAAATCCTACCAGAACGAAGCCATAAACAGCGACCCCTATTATAAGGAAAACCTGACCATTTCCAATATTCCTGCAGGTTCTTATCTGGTCTCGATCCCAGTTACCAATATCGGTTTTTCTTACCAGACAACTGTGGAGATCAAACCCGGTCAGGTAACCTTTATAAAGTTCAATGTTTGGCGAGGATTCTCTGATGAGACTCCTACTCCCCCGGAATATTATTTTTCGCCTTCCCCTTGACGTTTAGAACATTTGTGCTACACTAAAATCAGCATATCAGCCTGAGATGCGACGTATTTAGAGGAGGAAGAAATGGCGGATGATCCACGCAAAGCAGCATTAGAAAAAACGCTCCAGGATATCACAAAACGCTTCGGAGAAGGGGCAATTATGAAATTGGGGGATGCAACAGGCATGAACGTGGATGTGATCCCCACAGGTACTTTATCCCTCGATCTTGCTCTCGGTGTAGGAGGTGTTCCCCGCGGTCGAGTGACAGAGATATATGGTCCTGAAGCATCCGGAAAAACCACAATTTGCCAGCACATTGTCGCAGAAGCCCAGAAGCAAGGCGGGACTGCAGCTTTTATTGATATGGAACACGCCCTTGATCCTGCCTATGCAGCCAAGACGGGAGTGGATGTAGATAACCTGCTGATCTCTCAACCGGATACAGGTGAACAGGCCCTAGAAATCGCCGAATCTTTGATCCGGTCCGGAGCAGTGGATGTCATCATCATAGATTCTGTCGCTGCCCTGGTTCCCCGGGCGGAGATCGAAGGGGATATGGGCGATTCCCATATGGGATTGATGGCCCGCTTGATGTCCCAGGCGCTCCGAAAATTATCAGGCGCTATTAAACAAACCAATACCTGCCTGATTTTCACAAATCAGCTGCGAGAAAAGATCGGTGTAGTTTTTGGCAATCCTGAAACGACCCCTGGCGGCCGAGCATTAAAATTCTACAGCTCGATCCGGCTTGATGTTCGCAGGATCCAATCAATAAAATCAGGAACGGATATCGTAGGCAGCCGCACCCGGGTCCGTGTTGTTAAAAATAAAGTTGCCCCCCCGTTCAGGACTGCTGAGTTCGATATCATGCACGATGAAGGCATATCACGATCTGGTGATATCCTTGATCTGGCGGTCGAAGTAGCTGTGATCGAAAAACGCGGATCCTTTTATTATTATGGTGACGATCTGCGGATTGCACAGGGACGAGAAAATGCCAAAGAATATTTAAAAGAGAATCCGGATTTCACCCAGGAAATAGAAGATGCTATCCGGGCTTTGGTAATGGATCATTCAGAATTTAACCCCGAAACAGAGGTCGATGAACCAGTCCCCCCGCTTGAATAATTTCTGGCCAAAAGTTATCAGAGATATTGCCTTCTTTGTTTTATTGATTCTGATAACTGGATGCCAGTCTGGCAGGGCAACACCACTTCCATCCGAGGCGGCACATTTTGTGCCGCCAACTTCCAATCCAGCTCAGAAACAGATATCTGGATCTGCTGCAACTCCCCTGCCCACCAGACAGACCAATTGTGTGAATCAGCTTGAATTTCTAGATGATCTCACTGTCCCTGACGGCACAGAAGTCCTGCCGGGCGAAAAGATCACAAAACGTTGGCTGATTAAAAATACGGGAAGCTGTAATTGGAACTCATCTTATTCCCTTCAACTGATCTCGGGCCTGGCGCTGGGCGCCGAAAAAAAGCAAGGTTTATATCCGGCCCGGCAATCCACCCAGGCGGTGATCGAGATCACCTTTAACGCACCTGATAATCCCGGAAGATATAATACCTGGTGGCAGGCCTATGATGCGGATGAGGGCCGTTTCGGCGATCCGGTCTACATGGAAATCTCCGTGGTGGAAGAGGTGGTAGAGGAAGAAGCGGTTGAAGAACCAGCCCCGGAAGAACCCGTGGTTGAGGAGACGCCGGCTGACACTTAAGCAGAAGGACTATTAAGCCATTGGTTGCTTCGCTTGCCTCAGGACCGGATCTTCGACTCCCGTCTCACAATAGCCCGAGGTCTACTCAGGGCTGGGTGTAAATGCGACATAAACCATGACCTGGAGATGGGGTGATCGGGAGACGAGGTGCAAAAGCTGCTAATCTAAAAGTCCCCCCATCTCCCCATCATCCATTACAATACAGACATGTCTCCCAAATCCAGCACCCAGCGCGTTGAAGACACACTAAAAGCCCTTGGCATCCCGGCGATCGTCCAAGAGCTGCCCGACAGCACCCGCACCGCAAAAGAAGCTGCCGCTGCGGCCCAATGCCAGGTGGGGCAGATCGTCAAATCCCTGGTTTTTCAGACAGCTGGGGGCCAGAAACCAATCTTGATCCTGACCAGCGGTGCGAATCATGTAAATGAAAAACTCGTCGGAGCTCAAATTGGAGAAGAAATCAAATTTGCTTCGCCTGATTTTGTTCGGGAGGAAACCGGATTTGCGATTGGGGGAGTATCACCCTACGGATTGAAAAAAGAAATCCCGATCTATATAGATCAGGATTTACTGGATCATCCAATTATCTGGGCCGCAGCAGGATCACATCATGCGGTCTTCAGTATTCAACCCCAGATCCTTGTCAGCACAACGGGCTGCCAGATAATTTCAGTTCACTGAAATTCAATCAGTTTACCCGAGCAGCTTCCTCCATCAGTTTGTGAATTTCCAGGGGTACACCTTTAGCGGGATCCCTCGAGAGGGTGATCGCATGTTGGGCGCATTTATCCACACACACACCGCAGCCAAAACAGTCCTCCACCAGGATCCGGGCCTGCCCGTCTGCCATTTCGATGGCGGAGAACTGGCAGAATTCAAGGCAGCTTTCACAGCCTTCACACAGCTCGGGATCCACAGCTGCGGTATACCCTGAGGTCATTAACATGGGTGTGCCGTTGTTATGGGCCTGGAATGCCCCGCAGCAGCAGGAACAGCAGTTGCAGATTGCATAAAATCGATTTAACATGGCATCTTTGAAGAACGCGTGTGAGACATGGCCGCGATCATGTTCTGCCTGGAGGATTTCCATTGCCTCTTCAGAGTTGATCAAGCGCGATTTTTCAGGTTGGTGTTCCAAAATGAAACCGGCAAATGGGTCTCCAACAATCAAACAAACATCTACAGGTGTGCAGTGATTTTCACGGGCCATACGGCAGGGGCAATCCAGGACAACTATCTTCTGTGGATTGTGCATAATAATATCTCTGGCACGGGTAAATGGTATTACCTGTTCCAGGTCCTTGATAACAATTTCTTCCTGAATTGATACCAATCGTTTGGCCTCGTCGATAGGTACAACTTTTCCATGATAAGAATTAGCCCAGGCATTACCAAATTCCTCAGGTTCATCCTCATGGGAAGGTTCCAGGATCGATTGCAGAAAAAGGAAGATCGGTTGCAGGATCTTGTACAAACGGTGTTCCCCAAGGGCAACACTGATGTATAAATATGGCCATTTTGAGTACATATAGCCGTGAACAAAATCGAACAGGGAGTAATTTGCGGTATTTTTACCTTCCCGGTAAAACTCACTGGTTGAGCTTTTGATCAAACCTCTTTGATTAGTTGTCATGGTTGCTCCTTGGATGCGGAAGCTGATCTTTCAAGGTATTGTAATCCATCTTTAATTGAAAAAATAATAGCTGTAAACCAACATAGTTAACAGCTATTTACAACCAAGCATTTTACAGAATTCAAATTGTAATATTGATGCTAAGAAGATTTTAATGCCTGGAAAATCTCTCTCGCTCTTGGTCTTTTTCCATACATTAACATGAAAGTTCTGAATATCTTTACAGATAAGAATTGCCCGATGGCAATAGATATTATCAATACTCCCAAACTTGCGCCAAGTTGCCAGCCGGGGATATCGGACACACCCATTCTCAACATTGTCATAGTTGGAGCAGTGATCGGAAAAATAGAAAGTACCACCCAGATCGGATGTTCCGGAATAGCAATAAAAGCGCCAAAAGTCCACAATGGAATATATCCTGCCATGACGTAGAACATAGACAGGTTATGTCCATCTGCTGCAGTAGATACAATTCCGCCTATCATCACTGATAGCACAGCAAAAAGCAAATAACCAAGCACAAAATAGATCACTCCAAAGACAATAAAGTTAGGGGGAATCTGGATGTTAGCCAATACTCCACCAAAAGTTGATGAGGCCAGATCCAAGATCAAAGGAGCCGATACCAACCACAAAAGGACCTGTAATAACCCCGCTGTGCCAAGAGCCAGGACTTTCCCTATTAACATCTGGCTAACCGATACTGAAGAGGATAATACTTCGATTAATCGACTTTCTTTTTCCTCTCCTAAACCGCTGATCAGGGAATTGTTGCCAAACATCAATGCCATGCTCAGTAAAAAAGCATATATACCCGGAATGATAATATTCCCTATATTACTTTGAGAATCTGCCACTGAGCCATCTTCATTGAGTCTGGTTACACTCATATCTAAAGGGGCTAAAACAGTTTCGATGGTTGCAGGAGGAACCTCATCCTTTAACATATTACTGATCAGGAAACTGCCGATGGCATATCTTTTAGCAATGGGCGTCTCAAGCTCTCTCGCCATGGTAAAACGATCGATCGATACTGTTGAAGAAAAATCCGAAGGTATCAGGAAAAATTCGTCGATTTCACCCGCCACCAGGGCGGCATTTGCACCAGCCACGGATTGATAAGGAAATAATTGGATTAGCCCTTGATCTGAATAGGCGTTAAAAATCCCTACCTGATCGACATATCCCACACGGGTCAATTCATCAACTGCCGGTTCGAATAAGGTCGTAAATAACTGAACAACCCCAATAATAATAAGAGCCAATACCGGAATCGCAAGTGTCAGAATGATATATCCAGTTTTTCTAATCGCCTGGATGAATTCATGTTTAAACAATAAATAGACTTTATTCATAATCTGTTCCTGCAAGCTCAAGGAAAATTTCATTTAATGAGGGTGTAGTTACCTCAAACCGATTGATGGCAACCCCCTGGTCCCGTAAATTATCCAGAACATCCTGAGAAGTGACATCCGGTTTGAGCATTAATTCAACAAAACCATTGTGAGGCCTGATCTCAATAACTCCCGGGATATCAGACCACGAGCCTTCAGCTTCAAGACGAACTGAATGCTTCCTGAAATTTGCCCTCGAAGTTGGAATATCCCCATAAAGAACGGTTTTGCCTTTATTGATCATCAATACACTGTCACATAGTTCTTCCACTTTATTCATTTGATGTGTACTGAGAATGACAGTTTTTCCTTGTTCTCTTAGATCACTTATGATTTCCTGAACGGATGCGGTTCTGATTGGATCAAGTCCAGAGAAAGGTTCATCAAGAATGATCAGATCAGGATCATGCACTACAGTAACAACAAACTGGATCAGCTGGCCCATTCCCTTACTCATCTCTTTATTTTTCTTTTGTTTGTTTTCGAGCATACCTACTCGCTCTAGCAGCACATTCGCTCTTTCTTCAGCTGTCTTTCTATCCATCCCTTTTAAGGAGGCAAGATAGAGAATTAATTCCATGGCTGTCAGTCTCTTATATAATCCTCTCTCTTCAGGCAGGTAACCAATTCGATCTTTAAAAGCTTCTTTCATAGGCTGATTAAAGATCATTACAGAGCCAGAATCCGGTTTCATGAAATCCAGAATCATTTTTATCGTACTGCTCTTGCCGGCTCCATTTGGACCTATCAGTCCCAGGATCTCCCCAGCTTCAACAGAAAAGGTCAAATCATTAACCGCAATCACATCAGCATAGGATTTATACAAGTTATTTACTTCAACAGCTGCCATCGAGTTATCTGCCTCCTCTAAGGCGTTTAGATAGATTCGTTTTCAGGAAGCCGCCGCAGCCGATTCTTCCTGCCAGCGTTTTACTACCAGACAGTACCCGAATACAAGTAATTTCAGAGGGATCTCTGCTCCAATCCTGAGGTACGCCCCTCTCTTCAAACCACCCCGAGGAAGGATCTCACATATCTGCTGCCCCTGAGTGTTCTTGATCGTCCAGCTCCGTATTTTACTGCCGCCAGGTGCAAGGTGATAAAAATCTCCTTCAAAATCAATCTCGAAAGCCCTTTTCAATTTCTTGGGAGGATGAGCCTTGGCAATTGTGTCGCTACCTTCCTGGAGTTCATATTGGGATTTCCAAACACTCGGTTTTCTGAACCCCAATACTAAATTGTCAGTACCTGTAAAATTTCCCTCCCCTTTACTACCTTTGATCGTCAAAGTACCCAGAACACCTTCCGGGCTATTAAAAACATGTTCTGTTTTGAAAGTACCACTGACGGTTACCTCAATTAGATCTGCTTTCAGTTCTGTCTGATCCATCAATTATTCTCCTTATCAGCTTTATCATCAGCTTCATCATATCGTTTTGCCATATCAGCCATCGCTGTTATACCCGCTAACCCTCCCAGATTCATCGTATCCACAGCGCTGGAAGGCACAATCACCATCGCACCTCGCTCTTTTAAACCTTCAAAGAGCATATTCATGGCCCGCAAGTGAAGGGCAGTTGGATTTTCCTTGTAAGCTATCGAAGCTTTGGCGAAGGATTCGGCTATTTGTTCCTCACTCTCACCAAGAATGACCCTGGCCTGGCGTTCCCTTTCTGCCTGGGCTTGCCGGCTCATGGCATCTTCCAGCGCACCTGGGATCACAATGTCGCGAATCTCAACAGATTGAACAGTAATACCCCAGGGTGTGGTCCTTTCGTCAATAATTCGCTGCAGTTCAGCATCCATACGGGCTCGACCGACAAGAATATCTGCCAGCTCCATCTGTCCGATGATCTCCCGCAGCGCAGTTTGTGAAGCCCAGGAGATTGCTTGTCGATAGTCTTCAACTTCCAGAGCGGCTTTTTCAGCGTCCCAGACCACCCAGAATAACACTGCATCCACATCCACTGGCACAGTATCTTTTGTTAAGGTCCTTTCTGCCGTGAATGAAGTCACCATCACCCGATGATCGATCCAGGCTGGAAGTTTGTCAATAATTGGGATGATCCAGAATGGTCCAGGACCCTTCAATCCCACAAAACGACCCAGTCGTAAAAGGATGGCTTTTTCCCATTGTTCTGCCACCTTAAATGCCAGCAGAATATAAAAACCGATGAAATTCAGAATCAGAATTTCAACGATAATCCAGAGAACCCTTGTACCTTCAATAAACATCCAGGCCATAATCCCTAATGAGACCACCATCAGGGTTAAAAAAACAAAGACTGCCACACCATTTGCCTGACTCTCTTTTTTCATATCGTAACTAAAATCCATACCTGTGGGTTTGATAACCATTTTTCCATACCTCCTGTACGATTTAATCGATTAATTTCCATTTTCTTGCCCCCAAGTTATGATCTCTTCCTGGAAGGCTGCTTTGATTTCCTTTGCACTGTAACCCAGCCGGTGGGCTTCTTCAAGGGCGGATAACATAATCGAGTGCAGTAGTTTTTGCCGTTTCTTTTCAATCTGTTTTTGATCAGGAACCCCTGTTACAAAAGTTCCCCTCCCTCGTTGAGTTGAGATCACACCTTCCCGGTCCAGTTCAAAATATGCCCTGGCGACAGTATTCAAATTGACCCGAATGTTTGCAGCCAGTTCCCTGATCGTTGGCAGCTGTTCTCCCGGCTGAATTTGTCCTGCAGCAATCAGGGAATGAATTCTATCTTCGATTTGAATATAAATAGGTACACTGCTCTCAGGATCCAAATTTAATTTCATATTCTCCTATTGTACTAGTGTATTATTACATTAGTATTATTGCATATGAATCTATGTTTGTCAAGTAAGCAAATATCCAACCTAATTTGACTGGAACGTATTTATGACATACAATCTGGAAATTAGCTTTCCTGGTATTTTTGAACCGCTGCCACCCTTATTTATTAATCAATGATTTTATGAACGATACACCAGCACAGCGAATCGCTGTCATTGACCTTGGGTCTAATACTACCCGCTTGATCATCATGGAAACCAGATTGGGGTTTTCTTATCAGCTGGTGGATGAGGTCAGAGAGGTTGTCCGGCTGCGGCATGGCCTGACAGAGAAGGGGTTGAGTGAGGAAGCCATGAACAGGGGCTTATCTACACTCCGTCTTTATAAAGATTTTTGCCAGCAAACCAATGTTAGCCAGATACTTGCAACAGCAACCAGCTCAGTGCGGGAAGCAGCCAACGGTCCTGCCTTTTTGGAGCGTATCAAAGACAAACTTGGGATAACCATCCGGCTTCTGGCTGGAGAAAAAGAAGCTTATTACGATACCTTGGGCGCATTAAACGAAATTGAACTTCAGCAAGGTGTTATCCTGGATATTGGCGGCGGCAGCATCCAGCTGAGTGATGTTCAGAAGAGGAATTTTGTCCGCGGAAAATCTCTCCTGCTTGGAGCGCTGGCTTTGAGTGAAAAATTTGTGACCAGGGATCCAATCCCCAAAAAGGAATTCAGAGCAATCGAGCAGGAGATCTCGCGCCAGTTAGATACTATTAAATGGCTGCCCGAAAAATCTGGCCAAAGATTGGTTGGACTGGGTGGAACAATACGAAACCTGGCTTTAATTGAAGCCAACCGGCAAAAATATCCCCTTAGCACTCAGCACGGGTTTGTGCTTAAAAAGTCATCTGTTAAAAAAAGCATTGTTTTGTTCAAAGAGTTGGCCTTAAAAGATCGACAGAAAATACCCGGCATCAGCAGTGACCGGGCGGATATTATCTTACCGGGTGCAATGGTGCTCCTGGAAGTTATGAAACGCTTGAATGTTGATCAAATGGAACTCTCAGTAAGTGGCCTCCGGGAAGGAGTGTTTTTTGAGTTGTTCTGGGCTGATCTTGTTCCACCCATCATTCCCAGCGTTCGCCGATTCAGTGCATTGAATCTGGCCAGGAATTATCACTACGAAAAAGAGCATGCCAACCATGTGAGTTTCCTGGCTGGCATATTATTTGAACAGCTTGCCCCCCTGCATGGGTACGGCACAGAGGAACGGGAAATTCTCCATGCTGCTGCATTACTTCATGACCTAGGGAGAATTATTAGTTACAGCAGCCACCATAAACATACCCAGACTCTGCTGGAGTATAACGGTTTACCAGGTTACACTTCCCGTGAAACAGCGCTGATCGCCCTACTCTGCCGCTACCACCGCAAAGGCCAGCCCGAGTTAACTGATTATAAAAAGCTATTAAAAAAGAAAGACCTTGTCTTGCTCTCACGTTTGGCAGCGATTCTACGCCTGGCGGAATGCCTCGAACGGGGCCGGAATGCCAATATCACGGATGTTATTTCCATCTGGGATGAGGATCAACTTAAAATCACCTTGATTGCCAATCAATATCCAGTTGTTGAGCTCTGGCAAGCTACTATGAACGCGCTTCCACTCATGGCTGAAGCTTATCAGAGAGAAGTGATCTTCGACAGTTCCTCCCCGCAGCCCTGATTGAAGATTATCACCTGAAGATCAAATTCTACGCGACTCGCTATTTTGTAAAATAATTAAGGTCAATTCCATAAATTCCCCCTACCCAGGGTCCTTTGCTGATCACAGGCACTATTCCGCCCGATGCCAGATACCCCTGTTTTTGATCATCCATTCCTGGGAGTTCAACCTTTCTTCGTTTTCCGCCGGTTTAACCCTTTCGTAACTACCATCAGACAGCATTCTTCTTGCTTTGACATTATCCTTCAAGTGAATGTTCAAGATCTCATCGCGGATGGATGTCTTGATACTTTCGTCTTCGACAGGGAATAGCGTTTCCACTCGTCGATATAGATTTCTGGGCATAAGGTCCGCACTGCCCAACAAGATTTCCTCGTCTCCGCCATTCCTGAAATAATAAATCCGGGGATGTTCAAGGAACCTTCCCACAATCGAAGTGACTGAGATGTTATCACTAATCCCCTTGACGCCAGGTCTTAAACAACAAATCCCGCGGGCCTGGATATCGATTTTAACTCCTGCCTGGGAGGCTTTATACAAGGCTTTGATGCAGTGATTGTCCACCAGCGAATTCATTTTGAATGCCAGATAGCCATCTCCACTTTTTTGATGAACCATGATCTCCCGATTGATCCTGGATATAATGCCTTTTTGCAGATCCCCAGGAGCGACCAGCAGCTTTTTATACTCTTCTTTCCGGGAATATCCTGTTAACCCATTAAACAGCGCTGAGACATCCTTCCCGATATCAGGGTCACAGGTAAAATAACCAATATCAGAATATAACCTGGCGGTGACTGCGTTATAATTCCCGGTTGCCATATGAATATAACGCCGGATTCCATCCTGCTCATGGCGAATCACTACACTCAGCTTGGCATGGGTTTTAAGTCCTATCAATCCGTAAACAACATGCACACCTGCCCGCTCCAGAGCTTTGGCCCAGACAATATTATTCTCTTCATCAAAACGAGCTTTAAGCTCCACCAGAACGGCGACCTGCTTGCCATTTTCCCTGGCATCCATCAAAGCAGCCACGATCGGGGAATCTGGCCCGACCCTGTAAAGAGTCATTTTTATAGCTAGAACTTCTGGATCGCGGGCTGCCTCGCGGATGAAGCGAATCACCGGATCAAAACTGTCATAAGGATGGTAGAGCAGCACATTTTTCCTGCGGATAACGGATATAATGCTCTCTTCAGTTGAAAGCGCAGGTGGAATGGAAGGCTTGAAGGGTTTATCCTTCAGCTCAGGTCTGTTGATACCCATTAATTCCATAACATCACTCAAACCAATTGGCCCTTCGACTACATAAATCTGGTAGGAAGCGACATCCAGATTGGTCTGTAAGATATCCCTTACCTGGACAGGCATGGAACTATCGATCTCAAGGCGGATTGCTGATCCGAATTGCCGAACCCGGACACTTTCTGCTATAGCGGACAGCAGGTCGGAAGCCTCATCTTCTTCGATTTCAGGGTCAGCATCTCTGGTGACCCTGAATGGATAGGCTGCCTCAATTTTTAAACCTGGAAATAAAAGGTCGAGATTGGCTTTAACTACCTCTTCCAACCAGACAAATATGGTGGATGAGCGATCATCCAGGCCCAGCTCCTGGAACTCGTCAGCTGTTTCCTCGCTCGGAATGGCGATCAGCCGGGAGTAGATTTTCGGGACCTTCAAACGAGCAAAACGCTGGCCGTGTTTAGGATCTTGCACCACTACTGCCAGGTTCATGGATAAATTGGAGATATGAGGAAATGGATGACCAGGATCAAATGCCAGGGGAGTTAATGCAGGGTAGATCTCTTTTTTAAAGTAACTTCTAAGGATCTTCCTTTGTTTGCGCTTGAGCTGGTTGTAATGAAGGATCTTTATGCCTTGACCCTCCAATTTCGGGAGCAGGTCATTTTTCCAGCAACAATATAGTTCTTCCAGTTTTGGCTGCAGCTGCTGGCGGATCATGGCAATCTGCTCGGATGGCAAAAAACCGTCTGGAGGTGCTTTATGCGCACTTGCTTCCATTTGCCTTTTTAAACCGGAAACCCGGATCATAAAAAACTCATCCAGGTTGCTGGAAAAGATGGCCAAGAATTTCAATCTTTCCAGCAATGGGTGCGATTCATCCAGCGCTTCTTCTAATACCCGGTCATTAAATCGCAGGAAGCTTAATTCCCTGTTCAAATATAATTTTGGATCAGAAAGATTTTTGGGAGGATTTAAGAGGAACTGTTTGATGTTGTCGATGACCATCACTTACTCCACAATTCAAAGAAATCCGGTTCAGGCGGCCAGGTTTAGAAAATATGGCTAAATTTGACAACTTCTTATTCTGTGGGACAAAATTTTACCACAATCCAGAGCAAGATAATCCTCCCCGGTATATAAATCACTTAATTCTGATCAAATCAACCATATAAAAATCTCTCCCGGCCACTTGGGGAGGGTAAAATATTCTTAAACTTAACCTTTTCAGGGATTGTATTATAGATATATACGCCTGACTGTTAACCAGATAAAATGATAGCCCATTTCCCGGCTTTACCTAAGGATAGAAAAATGAACGTTTCTTTCTATAAAGCTTCCGCAGTATTGATGATCCTGACCATGTTGATGACAGGCTGCCAATTTGAAAAACAACCCACAAAAATCGGTGAGATTGGAGTTGGCGACCAGGCCTCCAACGAGGAAACTCCCCAGATACCGCAGGAGGTAATTTATGAAGTTGGGGATATCATCAGCATTAACAATGTCGTTCTGATCGTTCTGGGATGGGACCAACCCCCAGGAGGCGATTTTAATCCCCCTGAAGAAGGTAAAAAGTACCTGGTAGTGGATTTGATGATCGCTAACCAGGGGGAAAGATCCTTCAACAGCTCGCCAGTCTTTCAAATGACATTAAAGGATCCATCTGGGCAAAAATATAATATCAATGGAAAAGCTAATATCGCTTCCGGCAGTAATATCCCTAACGGTGAAGTCAATCCAGGCGAAGTTATCCGCGGGAAGGTGGGATTTCATGTCCCGGAAGATCTGACTAATTTCGTTTTCGTTTATGAGGCGAATCTTCTTGGGTTAGGTGAAGTTTCGGTGAATCTGGGTGCTACACCGGTTGCCATGGATCCTCCTGCGGATTTTGATCTAGCTCATCGGCAGGAAATTTACTCAGTTGGAGAACAAATCGAAATATCCGGCCTGGTCATTCAGGTATTAGGAGTATCTTATCCTTCAGGTACTGACCTAGTCAAACCCAAAGAAGATTATAAGTTTGTTTCCGTTGATGTCCAAGTTGAGAACCAGGGAGAATCCGTTCAGGAGATCACAAGTATCGTGCAAATGTACCTAAAAGACAATACCGGGGAAAAATATACTTTTAACCTGGGGGCTCAAGCGATCATTGACAGTGGTTTACCTGATGACGAACTCCAACCCGGAGAAAGGATCCGGGGACAGATCGGTTTCCAGGTCCCGGTTGATACGGTGGGTTTGATATTTGTATTTGACGCTGAAGTATTCGGATTCGGAAAGGTTTTTATCGCCCTGGATTGATCCAGAAAAATTTATAACAAAAATTCCCGCCAAGGACATTTTCTATTACTGCCATCCATGATGATTGTGCCCGTTCTGGTTTCCCGCAGATGGCACCTTAATCTGGATAGCGGCTTCTCCTGATACCGGACATTTATTCTCACAAATGCCGCAGCCAATACACAAATGGCGAATCACAACTGGTCTCTGGAGTATCTTAATTCCACCCTCTCCATCTGGAACTTCGACCAGCTCGAGTTCAATGGCTTTTTCTGGTATCGGGCACATTTCCTCACAAACGATACATTCCTGATTTTCGGCCCAGGGCAGGCAGCGGTCCTGATCGATGTGGGCTTTGCCAATGATCTGTTTGCGCTTTTCCTCAAGGGAAAGGGGCGGGATTGCTTCAACCGGGCAGACCTGGCCACAGGCCTGACAGGAATAATCACAATAACCGATCCGGGGGACAATGATAGGAGTCCAGAAACCTTCCACTCCGCCATCAAAAACTGCCATTTGAATAGCATTGGTCGGACATACAGTGCTGCATTCCCCGCAGCGGATGCAAGTGCTCAACAATCTTTCATTCATAACTCCCGGCGGCCGGATAGGGCTGGGAGCAAACACCTGGCCAGCAATATTTGTCTCCAGCAAACCCACCCCTACTGCTGTGGCCCCCATCGACAATAAAACTTTACGGCGTTCGATATCGTAAGGCTGACGAAGGAATTTGGAAATTTTAAACGGGAATTTTACAGCATCTCCCGGACAATTCTCAGCACAAACCATACACATGGTGCATTCCCCTGGATCACAGAATACCTTGTCCTGATCTTTGATTGCACCGGTTGGACATGCAGGAACACATTTTCCACACGTAGAACAGCTGGTAGTAATTTCGCAACCAACCAGACTTACCTTTCCTAGCAAACCCAGCAGACCACCCAGGGGGCAGAGATAACGGCACCAGAAGC
This sequence comes from uncultured Anaerolineales bacterium, assembly GCA_964627755.1. Classification (GTDB taxonomy): domain Bacteria; phylum Chloroflexota; class Anaerolineae; order Anaerolineales; family UBA11858; genus B10-G9. The sequence goes on along the minus strand of CAZVIH010000066.1, from coordinate 41,169 downwards.
GGGGCGCAAAGGAATTCAACAAGATCAAACTGACAAAAAACCCAGAATACAAAAGACCATACCGGTAAAAAGCAGGATGGGCTGGAAAGATCATGGGACGGATCAAGGAATCAAACCCACCCACAGCAGCAGATAAAAATGGCACCCGGATTAATTGCAGCTCTACAAATGTCACAATCTTATCCAGACCGGGCCAGATAGCCGTGGTTAGGGTTCTGTAGCCGATTGTTAGCGGGTCCAGGAATAACAAGGTCAAATTGGTGAATATCGCGGAAAACAGGATCACCATCAGCAGGACATATTTAATCCCTCGAAACCATTCGGCCACGGAAGGCTGGTTCTTTTTCCAGGAACGGATGGGAATCCACTCCAGGATCGTTCCCATTGGGCAGAACCAACCGCACCAGACCCTTCCGAGGAAAAAGGTTAGAAACAGAGTGAATATTGCTAACATGGATCCTCGCAGGATCTTCCGGCTGGCGATGGCCTGCGCGATCATAACCAGGGGATCCAATTTCAAAGGTATATTGACCAACTTTTCTGTGAATCCGGATTCAAGAGAAGGATTTAGATAAAATTCCCGCCTGGACCAGAAAAAAAGAGCCAGGAAAATAAGAAAAAATACCACTTGGCTGATCTTCCTTATTTTCACCCATTGGGCAGGTGATATTCCTTTATTGTCTGGTTTTCCCCGTTTAGCCAAGGTTGATTTCCTTGATATTCAGTTTGTTCAGATTTTTAATGCCCAATCCCATTTGAACACCTTTTTTGATATATCCCAGTTGTTCTGGATCAATACCATAAAGGGTCGCCGCATAACTGTCCGCAGCGATAATATCCGGGGAAGCAATGATCGTGTCTGCCTTTTTTACATCAGCGAGGTTCCCGCCTGTTGGGCCGTGCGCCATTAACATGCGAACCGCATCCACAATTACAAGGTGGGATCGGACCCGCGTGCTAAGATCAGCCAACCGTTGTCCCAGATTGGCATGCATATAAGGACGGTTATAAATCACTCCCATCAAGTTTTTCATCGCCAGGGTCAACCTAGCCAGTTCATGGTGTTTGGCAATGGGCACATTGATCAGCACATTTGCCCGTAACACATCATCATATATTCGGGCAGATCTCAAATCCTTTCCATCGGGAATAGCTGTTTCAATAAATTTAATATTGGACATTACTACCATCTTGCCGCCAGCTTTTTCGACCTCGGATTGGATTCCGCTAATCTGGTAAGCCTGCTCGGCAGTGCCTCCAAACGGATAATCCATCACCTTGACTTGTTTTGCTCCGGCTTCAAGGGCGAGTTTTACTACTGCACCAACAACCCAGGGATTGGTTGTCGCTGCGTATTCATAACTGTGATAAGAGGTGCAAATATTGGGTTTTACAACCACTACATCCCCAGGTTTCACAAATCGGCCCATTCCACCCAGAGCTGTAACAGCCGCGCGCACCATCTCCTCTGGATCTCCCTGGCGAGCTACAACTAGATCCGGAAAGATCGGGTTGGGGGTAGCTGAAGATTCCTGTATAGCTGATTCAGCAGGTTCAACAGTGGATTCCACTTCCGCAGTATTCTCGGTACCAGGTGAAAAAGGCGTGGGAGTGATCTTTTCTGGTAATCCAGATCTGGACAGAAATTTATCCTGATCCATACAACCGGACAGGTACAAACTACCTAAACTGGCAGCCAGAAAACGCAGGAAATTCTTCCGGGAAAGATCTGTCATAATCACCTCAATACAACTACTTGCCCTAACAGCACAATTAAAAAACAACCGGTAGTGATAAAGCCAACTTTTTTATAAAATTGTACTCTGGTTTAAAAAAAATAGGGACAAAGTCCTTTTAGAAGGATTTCGTCCCTATAAAATCAAGATTCCTGGGACAAATTCCAGGATTTTTGATTTTAAAATCATAAAGGAATTTTATGTTCCTTCCTGCCAGGAGTTGAGGTACTTGGTCTGCTCCTCCGTCAGTACATCGATCTCAATGGACATCGATTCCAGCTTCAGGCGGGCGATTTCAGCATCAATCTCTGCCGGGACCCCATAGACCTGATTCTTGAGTTGATCGGCGTTCTTGATCATATATTCCGCACTTAATGCCTGGTTTGCAAAAGACATATCCATAACACTGGAGGGATGTCCTTCCGCTGCGGCCAGGTTAACCAGCCTTCCTTCAGCCAGCAAATTCAGACGCCGGCCATCTGGCATTAGGTACTGGTCGATCATCGGCCGAACACGGATCTTTTCCTCCGCCATCTCTTCCAGGGAGGGGATATTAATTTCAACGTTAAAATGACCAGAATTGGAAATGATCGCTCCATCCTTCATAACCTCAAAGTGGCGTTTGTCCAGTACGTGCAGATCCCCGGTTAGAGTGCAGAAAATATCTCCGATCGGTGCGGCTTCAACCATCGGCATCACCCGGAAGCCATCCATAACTGCTTCCAGAGCCTTGAGCGGATCAATTTCTGTCACAATTACATTGGCGCCCATCCCCCGGGCCCGATCTGCCAGACCGCGAGCGCACCAGCCGTAGCCACCAACAACAAAAGTTTTCCCAGCAATCAGAACGTTGGTTGCCCGGATTATGCCATCCATAGTGGACTGGCCAGTGCCGTAGCGGTTATCAAAAAAGTGTTTGGTCATGGCGTCATTAACTGCAACTACAGGAAATTCCAGAGCACCATCTGCTGCCATAGCCCTTAAGCGGATCACACCAGTAGTTGTTTCTTCTGTGCCACCGATCACACCAGCAAGGAATTCCCGGCGGTCTTTATGCAGAGTACTCACCACATCAGCGCCGTCATCCATGGTCACATGTGGTTTGTGATCAATAGCAGCATTGATATGTTTATAATAAGTCACGTTATCTTCACCCTTAATGGCGTGGACCGGGATCTCATTGTGCATTACCAGGGAAGCAGCCACATCATCCTGGGTTGACAATGGGTTTGATGCCACCAGCACCACATCTGCGCCTCCGGCCTGGAGAGTTTTCATCAGATTGGCGGTTTCAGTGGTCACATGCAAACAGGCAGACATGCGAACGCCTTCGAAAGGTCGTTCTTTTACAAATCGTTCTTGGATCGAGCGTAAAACTGGCATTTCCCGCTCGGCCCACTTTATACGTCTGCGTCCACCTTCGGCCAATGATTTATCTTTAATATCAAAATTATCCATAATCTCCTCCTCTAGCATTAGCTCCCGGTGTTTATTAAAACTCCAGGAGCCTATAAATTAACACCTATAATAAAACATCCAATTTCCCCTGATCATCAAAATGCTGTCTGAAACGGTGGATAAATTCATCCCGTGTGTAGAAATGGCTCTGGGGACCATCAGTTTCCAGACAATAGGCAGCCGCCAGGGCACCGATCTTTCCACACAATTCCAGATTCAGATCATAACTCATACCTGTTAAAAATCCCCCTCTGAAAGCATCTCCCACGCCAGTTGGATCGATGATCTTTTCCGGAGGAACAATCGGTATCTCAACTTCCGTCCCTTCAAAATAGATCAGGGATCCCTGATTTCCCTTGGTGATCACCAGGATTTTGACCAGTTTCTGAATATCATCGATCGATAATTCTGCGTGTTTTTCAATCAGGCAGAATTCATAATGATTTACAAATAATGCATAAGCCCCTTCTACACCCTTGCGGAGCTCTTCACCAGACAAACGTACTGTCTGTTGGCTTGGATCGTACAAATAAGGAATGTTCAACTCTGCTGCTTCATCAATATACTGATTCATCGCAGCCGGATCCGTAGGTGAGATCACGATCAGATCCAACTTTTCACCCTTCCAGGCTGTGAGTTTAACCTCCGCTGCTCGGCTCATCGCTCCGGGATAAAAACTGGCAATCTGGCAGTTATCCCGATCAGTTGTAGCAAAAAAAGATGCTGTGAAATCATCCTCGATTACACGCACTCCACTGGTATCTACTCCTTTTTCTTCCAGCCAGGAACGATATTCATCAAAATCCTGCCCCACAGTGCTGAACAAGATCGGATCACCACCTAATAGAGCCATAGTATAGCCAATATTTGGACCAATACCTCCTCTTCGCTTGAGCATCTTGTCAACCAAAAAAGAAAGGCTGATAGTTTCCAATTTATCAGCCAGGATATGTTCCTGAAAATGTCCCGGGAAGGACATTAAATAATCATATGCGATAGATCCAGTAAGTGCTACTTTCATAATTCCTTTTTATCCCTTGTTCCACTTTAATACCAGGAAATTCTGGATTAAATCAAGTTATATCTTACCACTGAACCCTGTAAATCAAAAGGAAAGTACCCTCTATCAAACGAATCATCGAGTGGACGGCGAGCGGTATTGAGGGAATAGTCGAGCTGCTCGTGGACTGGGGCTTCCGGTCTCCTTCCAGAAGGTTGGGGGCAAGCAAATATGCTATACTCCCATCATGAAACACATCGCCCGGTCAACCTTGATCATAGCAGTCTTTTTTGGCCTGGAAAAAGCCCTTGGTTTCATCCGCAATGTCATCATCGCTCAGACCTTTAACCTTTCGACTGAACTGGATGCATTCAATGCCGCCAATAACATCCCGGATCTGGTATTCGCCTTGATATCAGGCGGTGCTTTGGCAATGGCGTTCATTCCAATCCTGTCAGAATACAGGGAAACCAAACCAAAATCAGATACGTGGGGTTTATTCTCCCAGGTCACTAATGGTGTGTTCCTGGTCACTGCAGTGGTATCAATCCTGATCGCTCTTAGCGCAAAACAATTGGTTTCGATCGAGATCGGTATAGCACCCGGTTTTTCTGCTGACCAGAAGCTCCTTGTGACCGATCTGATGCGGTTAAACCTAATTGCCACGCTGTTGTTTTCACTTGGGGGGTTGGCGATTGCCGGGCTGCAAGCCCAGCAACATTTCCTTATACCTGCCTTGGCTCCCAGCATGTATGATATTGGCTCCCTGTTTGGGATCCTGATTCTGGCCCCGGAAAAGGGCTTTGAAATCGGGCCAATCACATTACCAGCCTATAACCTCGGTATCTACGGTCTTGTATACGGTGTTATTCTCGGAGCTCTTTTGTTCTTATTGATCCAACTTCCAGCTTTGTTTAAATTCGGCTTCCGCTGGCAGCCAAAATTAAATCTCAAAGATCCTGGAGTATTACGGGTGCTCGGCTTGATGGGACCCCGTGTCTTAACGGTATTTTTCATTCAACTTGTCTTTATAATACAGGATAACCTGGCCTCCAGATTGCCAACGGGATCAGTAACAGCTCTGGTGTACGGCTGGCTATTTATGCAGCTGCCTGAATCCTTGATAGGCACAGCGCTGGGTACCGCTTTACTCCCTACACTTTCTGAGCAGATCACAAGCGGGGATTCAGCGGGCTACCGTTCAACCCTTGAAAAAACCATCCGGGTCATCACCGGTTTAACAATTCCAATCGCGGTGATCCTGGCTGTGAATCTCAAGCCTGTTATCATTCTCCTGGGATTTGATACAGCTGGCACAAATCTGGTCTTATGGACGGTTCGGGCTTATCTGGTAGGGCTTGTCGGTCATTCCTTACTAGAAGTCTCTGCAAGGGCCTTTTACGCCCAGCAGGACGCTAAAACACCTTTGCTGGCTTCTGGAGTCGCTTCGGTAACATTCCTGATCCTGGCGGTTCCTCTCTCCCGCCAATTGGACGCCCCAGGAATCGGCCTGGCAAACTCTCTCGCTTATACTGGAGAAACGCTGCTGCTATTTTTCTTGTTGTACAGGATCATGCCCTTTCATCCAAAATTAACAGGAACCTTGCTCCGGGCACTGGGAGCCAGCCTGGTAGGGATCGGATTAAGCGTTGTATTGCAGAATATTCTCGGAGTACCTCAATCAACCATCGCTGGTGTAGTGTTTGCAAGCCTGATAATATTGCTTGCTTCGGCTCAGATCATTCCCTGGCTGCTTCCTGAAATTAGAGACCTCTTAAAAATCTAGGACATACTATGAACCAAAAACTATTTTTACAATACTTGAAACAATACACCCTTCAAGCCCTGGAACAAGCCGGGGATGATGTCGCTTTGGCCGCTGATTATCTGGAAGAAGTAAAAAAACCAGGCATCTTCTCCAAAGACCGCAAAGAGAAAAAAGCTGCTCTGGATCGGGTTAGAACAATATTTATTGATTCCCGCCAGCGGTCCCTCTATGTTGTGTTAAAAAGTCTGGGTTTTGACGACCTGGCAAAAGAAAAGCTCTAATCCGTTATAAAAAGACCCGGGTTGATAAGGATACCCGGGTCAAAAACCTGATCGTTAAATCAAGAAATCATTCATAGCTTGTTTTTATATAACCACTGCTGACCTCTTCCAGGATCTTCTCCGCCAGGATCAGTTTCCCTTCACTCAACAGATCATAATTAATGTCCGTAAGAAGTAAGGGGGGAATATGTTCAAGCCCACCATCAGCTTCAATAAAGAGCGGCCAGAACTCCTCAACTGCCGCCAGCAAGTTATATTCAAGTGATACCACCCAGTTATCCTTGTATTCCTCCTGGTAATCACTGCCCGGGCCGATTATATTTTTTCCATAAGCGACCAGCATGTTATAAATTAACGGAGTTCCAACACCCGGAACAATATAAAATGTATTTACAGCTCGGTCTACCAGGAAATCAACATTGGCAGAGATATCCAGATCTGTCGCATCAACCGGCAGATCAATATATTTGGGATATAGATAATTAATTCCTGTTGGAGAATATTTGGGATTACATAAACCGCAGTAATATTTCACGCCCGTTCTGAATCCGTCCCTGGCCGCCAGAGCATCAGGATTCTCCTGAACGCTGAGTGCCCCTACTCTCCAGTCATCTGTGATCAGGGCAGCAATATAACCAGCGATAAATCCCTGCACATCAAAGTCCCCCCCTCCTGAACGCAATATACTTAGATTCGCTCCGGGAACTAAGTCGTTAAACCCAACCGCAAGGAATTTTGTATCGGGAGCAAATTCAGCCAGGGTCTGGAGTTCTGGGAAGGGTGCCAAGACAACCACTATTTGATAATCATCCTGCTGAAAATTATCTGGAGTTAAATTCGATAACACCTGGAAACGTAATCCCAAATCCCGGATATAACCACCTATGATTGGATTTAGTTCGTCAACCAAACCCTGGTCCGATCCTGGAGGCGTTAGCAGGACACCTACCGGGGCTAGCGGAGTTGGAGTACCTATGGGAGCAATCTCTGTTTCTGGAACAACTGTGATTGTCTCATCTTCCGGGGAATCTGTATTCTCAGTTCTGGCCCCACATCCGGTCAGTACTAGCAGGATCACAAGAAGCCAAATAATGGCTCTATTTTTTTTCAAAGCTAACTCCTCGGTTAATACTAATTTGGGTTTATTTTACTACTTTTCTGGGTCTGTTCTCTTTCTAGTATAATTAAACTTCATGATAAAAGTAACAATTCCCGGAAAAGGTGAGATAGAACTGAAATACGTGGTGTTTGACGTAAATGGTACGTTGGCTGTTGATGGCCAGCTCCTGCCTGGAGTTCCGGATCTGCTTAACAGACTTAAAGACTATCTGGAAATCCATATTCTTACCGCAGACACCCACGGAAAACAGGCTGAGATCGATAGTATTCTAAACCTCAAAGCCGACCGAATCAGGGCTGGAGATGAGGCTCGCCAAAAAGCAGATTATGTGGAAAATCTTGGCGCAAAAAATACTGTTGCTGTCGGCCAGGGAGCAAATGATTCCCTAATGTTAAAATCTGCCTTGATAGGGATCTGCATCCTATCTGCAGAAGGTTCTGCCCTGGAAACGATGCTAAGTTCTGATCTTGTTGTTCCCGATATCCAATCTGCCATCGATATATTATTAAATCCAACCCGACTTAAAGCAAGCTTGAGAAATTAACCAGACAGGTAAACCTATGCCAATTCCGAAAACAGATCAAATCCCTGATGATCCAGAAGATCTGACCCCAGCCCGACGACGGCGAGCAGACCGAGGATTAATACCGGAAGACCTGATTGAAATCGCAGATGATATTGAGAATCTGGCCCATAAAACCATTCCCTCATTTGATTTTTTCCTCTTTTCTATCCTGTCTGCAGCTATCATCACAGCCAGCATTCTGGCTGATTCTCCTGCTCTATTGGTATTGGGCGCTCTCACTGCCCCCGTCATGGCTCCCTTTATTGGGATCTCCCTGGGCACAGCGACTGGATCGCTCAAGTTCTTCAGCCAGAGGTTGGCTGGCTCCCTGGTAGCAGGTGGGTTTGTATTTCTGGTGGGCATTCTGGGAGGATATGCAACCTTTGTCCTTAAAACCCCAAATGTGCAGTTCCTGATTTACAATGCCCGGATATCCTGGACTCATATAGCTTTGTTAATGGCCGGAACTATCCTGGCGGTGATCTCATTGAAAAAAAAGGGCCAGACCCCGGTTTTACCCAGTGTTGCCATTGCATACGAGCTCTATGTACCTCTGGCAATTGCTGGGTTTGGATTTGGCAGCGGACAACCTCATCTCTGGCCGGATGGACTGGTCTTGTTTGGCATCCACCTGGCAGTGGTAGCCATCACCGGAACAGTGGTATTTATACTGCTAGGTATTAAACCCCTGAAATTCATTGGTTATACGCTGGGCAGCCTGGTTGCGATCTTGAGCATTCTGGGTGTAATTGGTTTAAGCAGCGCAGGTGCTGTCGTTGGAGGGAAGATCGCCATGCCTACCCTTGAACCTACCGCAACTCTGACAGGAACGCCAGCGCCTCCTACTGCCACTGCCACAGAGACCCCTATCCCCCCCACTCCCTCACTAACTCCCACAGTGCCAACAGCCACCTTTACTCCTCTGCCCACAGAGACCAGCACGATTACTCCGGAACCAACCCCGATCTACGGCGAAATTTCTGCTGCCGAGGAGTTTGGCGGAGCCCTTGTTCGCAAGGAACCAAGTTTTGATAGCCAAAGATTGACCTCTCTCATCAACGGTACCATGATAGAGGTTCTTGATCCATCTCCAGCCTATGATGCAGATGGCCGTTCGTGGATAAAAATCCGTTATAAAGATGAAGACGGTGTGGAACAGGATGGTTGGATCATCGAAACTGTGATTTTAATCCCAACACCACGGCCGAACTGGTAATCCCCTAATCGGACAGATCTTGCGGCTGAAACGCGCCGGGGAGTAAATCCCGGACAGTATTTTGCTGGACCAGAGTGCCGCCTTCATCTACCAGAAGCACTTCAATATCTAGTCCAAATTCTGCCAAGACCTGGCGGCAGGACCCGCAGGGTGTACCACCATTATGGGTTGCTACTGCTATAGCTTCGAAATCGCGCTCACCGGCGCTAACAGCACTTACGACTGCTGACCGCTCGGCGCAGATAGTATCTGGATACGCTGCATTTTCAACATTAACACCCAGAAATATCTTACCGGTTTTTGTTAATAACGCTGCTCCAACACGGTAATTGGAATAAGGCGCATAAGCTTTATCTCTGACCTGGTTAGCTGCCTTGATTAATTCCTGTTTTTTCTCTTCAGTCAGGGTCATGATGAATTCTCTCCTCATCATCCATTAAATCTGTCGTTTGGGTAGTCCATGCCTTTAGCTTTGCAAACTCCAGAATTGTACTACTTCTCTCTGGGAATAGAAGAAGATTAATTACTTCTTATCCTTTTTCCGGATCTGGCGGGCAGGCACTCCAGCAACTACTGTATCTGGTGGAACATCCTTTGTTACTACAGATCCTGCTCCGGTACTGGCATTTTCGCCGATCTCAATCGGAGCTACCAACATCGTATCACTACCTATAAACACACCATCATGGATGACCGTTTGATGTTTTTTCTCACCGTCGTAATTACAGGTGATTGTCCCGGCTCCAATATTCACATCTTTTCCAATCTGAGTATTTCCAATATAAGAGAAATGCCCCATCTTAGATCCTTCTCCCAGGTAGGAGTCTTTGATTTCTCCAAAATTCCCGACATGAACTCCAGGTCCTAAGTGGGCTCCCTTGCGTAAATGACTGAAGGGGCCAATATCAACTCCATCCTCAATTCGAGATTCTTCCACAACAGAAAATTCAATTTCGCACCCATCACCTACCTGGCTCCTGAAAATCCGGGTTCCGGGCCCAATAATACATTCTTTGCCAATGATTGTATCTTTTTGCAGGTAAGTATTTGGCAAGATGACTGTATCTTGGCCAATGATCACCTCCGGATCTATATAAGTTGATAATGGATCTAGTATGCTCACACCAGCAAGCATCCATTTCTGATTGATCCTCAAACGCAGAATCCTGCCTGTTTCTGCCAGGTGGATCCGGGTATTGATACCAATCAATTCATCAGGGTCCTTTATCTGCACCGAGGAAACCTGATGCCCTTCACTTGCCGCCAATTCAACCAGATCAGTCAGATAATATTCCCCACTTGCTGATGGAGTCAATTTTTTCAGGGAGGTCCATAACCAGTCCGATTTAAAACAATACATGCCCGCATTGAGTTCTTTAATCTCCATCTGTTCCGGATTTGCATCTGCTTCTTCAACAATCTTTTTTATCTTTCCAGAAGAGTCTCGGCTGATCCGGCCAAATCCACGGGGATTATCTTCCATTAGCGTTAACAGGGTCAGCGGACCAGAATTGGATTTCTGGGTCTGGATCAGGCTCTCCAGGGTTTGTGTTGTTACCAGAGGCATATCCCCATAAAGGACCAGGATCAGGTCAGATTTACCACCAAGGATTTTTTCCGCTTGCTGCACTGCATGGCCTGTTCCTAATAATTCATCCTGAACTGCATACCTCAATTGATCTCCCAAAGTATCCTTGATTTTCTCACCCCCATGGCCAATAACGATCACTGGAGGTTTTTCAGCCAATGGAGCAGCAGTATTAACAACATAGGTGATGAGAGGTCTTCCCAGCAGTAGGTGCAGGGGTTTGGGGAGATCGGATACCATCCGTGTACCTTTTCCAGCTGCTAAAATCACAACGTCTATGGTCATAGATAATCCTCAATGATAGTGTCGGACTAAAAATTCAGCGAGCGGGACATCGGGGTTAGTCCTGGCTCGCTAAAGGGATAATTTTCCATTATTATTATTCAGGAGAGTCTTGGTATATTTTATTTTTCAATAGGAAAGGTAAGCTGGGGAGCCTGGACTCGAACCAAGATCAAAGGCTCCAAAGGCCTCTGTGCTGCCATTGCACCACTCCCCAACGTCAGCCAAGGCATTGTATCATAGGACTTTTTTTGTGGCAATGGAGATGAATTTACAACGCAGAGATGGGTTTTTTGGGAACTATAATGCATCCCCACCAGGGATAAAACCAAGCTTCTGGGCCTGTTCAAAAGAGAGGGAATCCGGACTGTCAATCCTGGTAATTTCCTCTTCCAACGTGGCAGCTTTCCAGAAATCATGGATTTCAGTTTCTTTTTCAGGAATACTTACAGGTTCCTTTTCTCTTGCCGGGCTCTTTTTGACTGTGGAGTTAGTTTCTTTCTTTGCGGAGCCATTGGATCCCTTGGGAGCTTCCTGGGGAAGTTCTGCTTTGGTAGCCTCAGAGGAAATTTTATTGGCAGTCGCAGGGTTGGTTTTCGTTGTATTCTCTGATTTTGCTGCCGTTCTTGGATTATCGACCAATCCTTCAATGATCTCGGTCACTTCCTGAATGGCAAGATCTACCGTGGTCAACACCCAGGTCAAATCGTTATTCTGAGTAATCGGGTTTGTTATGATGGTCATCCCGTAACTGGAGTTAATTTGGGACCAAAACAAATCATATTTATCTCCAGAGAAATACCAGACACTTTCAGGAGATTCATTGCCAAGGTAATAGGAAATTTTATTGGTGGTTTTAAAAGTATTCAGCAGCAAGGGCATAACATGGGATTCATAAACCGTATCAGGCACTATGCCAGTTTCAGCGGCAATCACTCCGCTAGACTCAATCACCATGATAGATATAGCGCCCAATTCCCCCCGCAGATCAGCGATCCTATCTGTCACATCCGGATGGAGGTTCTTTTTCGTCAATTTGATCAATTCTTCTGGATCATCCTCAACCGGATCCAGTCCCATAGTCTTGCGGACTGCATTTAAGAATTCTGGCATTTTGAGTGGCTTTCGGAAAAAACCCTCTGGATCAAGGTTAGCAATTTCTTGATGCACATCTTCATCATCCAGTCCGGTGATGATAATAACCTGCATCTCTTTATAAGTAGTTTTTAGCTTCCTGACTAACTCTAAACCAGATAATCCGGGAAGCCCTACATCTGCTATTAACAGATCAATCCCTGTCCCAACAACCTCAACAATGGCTTCCTCACCAGAGGGTACATCCACCAAATCAAGGTCTAGGTCCAGGGTTTCCAGGTTCGCACGTAAAACAGTACGAATTTCCTGGTGATCGTCAACAATCAACACCCGGAATTTTTTCGTCATGCTTTTATGATAACACGCGGGGTCATAAGAAAAACCCCCCGGAGGGGGTTATTACATTACAGATTTATTAGGTCGGTTAAATACCCCTTATAGCATATTTTCCGTTATCCTCTAAAACGAGCCGTAAATCAAGATCCCGTAAATAGCACATGACAATAAAGCATCCATGCCGGAATATAACAGGTAAAAGTTGATGGCGGATCCAGATCCCCTTCTATAGGTTCTAGACCAGGCGACAACCGCGCTTAAAAGACCTATCAGAATGGGAACACCAATCACCAAGGGCTGTTCCAGGACTACAGGAATCTTGGGTATCCAGGCAGAAAAAGGCACATAACCACCGTTCAGACCGGGCAAAGTTCCAAATTTTAGCCACCAGAAGATATAAATGCCCCCGGCGATGCTGAGATATTCGCCGATTTTCCTGTAGATGGGTTTTTGGAATTGTGAAAGGATCAGGTTGAAAACAAACGCCAATAGCCCAGCCCCGCCCCAGACTGCCGCTGCAAAGGGGGAGAGTACTACCCCTGCAAGAATGCCAAACAGGCCCTCGGCAGCCAGGTAGAAATAATCCTCCGCAGAAATGTAATCCAGCACTTCCCGTTTAGCCGGATCCGTGGTCGATAGGTACGCATAAAAGGTCGAGTCTTCCTTCTCCAACCAGGTTAGATATAGATTCTGTCCTTGATCCTGAAAGAGATGAGGGAAATTGGATTCCGTCGAAGTGTAGCTGATAGGCTGGTAGGAAGTCACCAACCCATTCTCAATAAAAGCTACATTTACCTGGGAGCGGAAATCTCGCCATTTAAATTCAGAGGTCGAGCGAAAAGCAAATGCCATTTCCGGGTTGCCACTCAGTAGAACGCTGATGTTATCCAGGAATGCAGTGCGGGGAAAGGACCCACTCATCAGGACCCGTTCCCCAACCTGGAAGTATCCACCGTAGAAAGGTTCTTCATCCAGAATCTGGTTGGCCGGTACAGATATCCTCATGGGTGGTCGCACTTCTTCCGGATGATCCAGTGGGAAATACTGCAGAAAGGTGGTCTGTGAACCCGCATCCATACCGGATACTATCGATTTGCTCCAGAAGAAATATCCCAATTCTCGGTCAAAGCCCATGGCAGGACCTGTTATCTTGATGGATGGTGTAAGGGGGCTGGATTGAATTAATAATCTCTGTGCCGGATCGATTTCTGGTAGATCTGACACGAGGTAATAGATCTCAAGATCCCCGTAACCGGAAGGATACCTAATCCAACCCAGATGATATTGCCCCGCTGGATCCAGATACTGGACCGGGCGGATGCCGTCCGGGTCGATATCAATCCTTTGTAGTTCGTCCAGCTCCCCCAGGAGAATAAAGACACCCGGGTAATCTCGGCCTCCCGAACAGGCAATGGCATAACCATTAGGTGTATCGATCACATTGAACTTGTAGATGCGGGTGTCACCCGACAAGAGCTGGCTTTCAGATAATACCTGGCCATCCTGGCTGATCTGGATCGAGTTCAGCTGGTAGTTCTGCAGCCAGAAAAGAGTAAAATGACCATTTGAATATCTAATCTCAGCATCTGCCGGCTTGGAAATTTGCAGATCCACAGGAGTTTTGCTCCTGATTTGCCCTGATTTTGATAAAATGACAATTTCCGGTTGGTACTGATCCTCTTCATTTTCAAGCTTAGGGAAGAGTAGAATGGTGACCTCTCCCTTTTCGTCAACGGAAGCAGGTGCAGGGGCAGCCAGGCTTGTTTGGCCCAATATTAATGCTCTGCTCCAGCCCTCTGATTTCACCCACAGGCTAGGCTGTGACAAACTGGAACACCCAGAGATCACAACAGCTAGAAGCACCAGCTTAAGCCCGGTGAATAATCTTGATTTTCGGAACCAACCCATGTTTTTCTCCTTACTGGCCCAGGCAAAAACTATCAGAGATTATATCCTGAACTCACTTAAAAGCAATTGGAGGGAGGTACTGCCTGAAGCCATCCCAGAGAACTATAGATATATAAAAAAAGACCAGGCTGGTTCACCTGGTCTTTATGATTTTATTGTTTTATTTTACTAATCTTCAAGGGGTGCTAAATTGCTTTCCGGCACCCATCCGGTTCCGGAAAAAGTATCGATTAGATACCAAATCTCACCATCATGAAGTATGGAACCTTCTACCGTGACTCCATCACCCCGATAGCCGTATGCAAAAGCATCAGTCTCTCCCGGGTTTCTAACGATATTGATGATGAATTCCCGACTCGCTAGTGACACCTCGGTCCCTGCCAGGAAGGTTGCACCTTCCGCATCCCCGGTCACTCCGCTGACAGCAGCGGATTGTGTGGCTTCATAGCGCTGAGTAGCCTCTGCAGGTGTAATAATATCTCCGGCCTGGTTGCAGGCCAGGCTGACAATGAACAGGAGAATAACAACTGCAAATATACTTAGTAGTCTTGTATTTTTCATGCCCTTATTTCCTCCCCCGCAAGCGGGCATCAAAGGCGTCTCGCAAGCCGTCACCCATGAAGTTGAAAGCCAAGGTTGTTAAACCCAGGGTAACAGCGGGAAAAAGCACCAGATGCGGGTTGGATTTGATGGTGCTGTAGCCCTCGTTGATCATGGCGCCCCAGCTGGGAGTGGGTGGATCCACACCCAAGCCGATAAAGCTCAGGGTGGCTTCTAGAAAAATGTATCCCGGAATAGCCATGGACTCGACGATCAGCAGGGGGCCGATGATATTGGGCAGGAGGTGTTTGAGCATAATATGACCGTCCTTGGCGCCAATCGCCCGGGCTGCTTCCACGAATTCCTTTTCTTTAAAAGCAAGGACCTGGCCCCTGGCCTGGCGGGCCTGCCCCAGCCAGTTCAAAGCCCCGATAGCAACAAACACGAAGAATAAACCTCCCGTCGCTTTGTTTAACAAAATCAGGGTGCCCATGAAACCGGAAGTTACACCTCTCCGGGCCAAAGCTTTAAAATAAACTGTCATCATTATGATGATTGGTAGTATCGGTATAGCATATAAAAAGTCAACAATCCGCATCATGAGCATATCAGTCTTGCCCCCAATATATCCAGATATGGTCCCAAAAAGAATGCCGATGGTCAGGGAAACAAAGGATGCCGCAAAAGCAACTGATAGTGATACTCGGGCGCCATACATCAGTCGGCTCCACAGGTCTCGACCCAATACGTCCGATCCGGCAATGAAGAAGGTGCAACCCCATTCTAAGGGAGTGTTGTACCAGTGGCAGTTTTCCTCGGCAAAATCAGTGGTGATATCATAGCCGCTGAAAGCGTTTTCACGGTTACTGGTTTGATTCTGCTGGTCAAAATCATAGGGAGTGATCAGCGGAGCAAAGATGGCTACCAGAAGCATTAATACAACGAAAATAACCCCCCCGACCGCGATCTTGTTTCGCCTGAACTCCCGTAAAGCATCCTGGAACGGGCTGCGTCCTTTTCCATATTCTTGCCAATTTTTTTGATCTGCTAAATTCTCAAGCTCTTTTTCAGGTGACATAATACTCCATTCCTAATCATAACGAATTCTAGGGTCTAACCAGGCGTACATCACATCCACCAGCAGGTTTCCCGCGACAAGCAAAATCCCATAGATTAGCACCAATCCGGTCTGTAAGAAATATTCCCTCTGTCCGATGCTGGTGACCAAACGCCGACCCATGCCGTTAATAGCAAAGATCGTTTCAGTCACAAATGCACCGGTTAAAATACCGGCCAGCAGTGGACCCAAGATGGTAACTACCGGGATCAACGAGTTTTTAAGGGCATGGACAACAATCACTACTCTTTCCTTCAATCCCTTGGCCCGGGCTGTGCGGATGTAATCAGAGGATAGTACTTCCAGCAATCCAGCCCTGGTTAAGCGGGCGATGGCAGCTGCTGCCCCAGTTCCCAGGGAAAAGACCGGTAAGGCCGCGTGGGTGAAAAAATCCTTGGAGAATGGAGGGATCAACCCCAGGAAAAAGGGTGGGTTTTCACCCCAGAAGGCTATTGGGAACCACTGCAGTTTTAAGGCGAAAAAATAGATCAGCACCGGCCCCAGCACCAGAGCTGGAATGGAAATGCTGATCACGGCCAAGAAAGTGGCGATGTAGTCGATTACAGTATTGTGATTCAATGCGGCAATGATGCCAATGGGAATTCCGATTGTAAATGCCAAGATCGTGGCCATTAATCCCAGTTGAAACGAAACCGGAAAGGTCCGGCTGAGGATATCACTCACCGTCGAAGACGGCTCCCGGAACATGGGTCCAAAATCGCCCTTGAGGATATTCACAAAGTACCGGAAGAACTGCTCATAGAGCGGCTTGTCCAGGCCGTAACGCCTTTCCAGGATCCTGATCATGTTTTCAGGCATAGCCCGCTGACCAACGCTGTCAAATGGGCCGCCTGGCATGGCCTGCACCAGCACAAAGGTGGCCAGGATTACCAGAAAAACCACCGGTAAAGCGATTAACAAACGTCGGATAATATATCGTAACATGCAACCTCCAGCAATATGATGCTCTTTTTCAGCGCCTAATCTGCGCTGTTCGATCTTTCAGTATCTCACCAGGCTTGTCTGTTGGGGAAGGCCTTCCCTAACAGGCTACCCTGCTTAGATCCTGGAAAAATTGAGAGGAGGGCGGCGGTTGCCGCCCTCCAATAAAACAGTTTTCCTAGGGATTACTGTCGGGCTGCTGCCTGGGCCTCAGCGTCAATGGTCCAGTTATACCACTGCTGGCCACCCAATACGGCCCAATCATAGTCTATCCAGGAGTGCCTGGCAAGGTAGTAGATGTTGAACCAGAGCGGCATTAAGGGGAATTCACCACCCTTGTCAAAGAATTTCGATTCAATCTCACGATACATCTCAATTCGTTTGGCAGGATCGGTCTCAATGCGAGCTTCGACAATAAGATCATCGACATCACTGCAGGCGCGTTTGGCGCGAGTGTTGGTGGTGCAGTACAACACGTCGCCAACCCAGTTATTCTCATCTGGGTAGTCGGGGCCCCAACCAAGGGTCCACATGTGGGGAGCTTCAGCGTCATCAGCCAAAGTGGTGGTCAGCAGGTCAGAGAAATCCTGCTGCTCAATCTGGATCAAATCTGCGGAGCAGCCCAGATTTTCTTCCCACTGCGCCTGGGCAAACTCAATCCAGTTCAGTGTACCCTGACCGCTATATCCCAGCAGTGTGATCTGGGGGAATCCTTCACAGTCGGGGTATCCGGCAGCGGCCAGCTCCTCGCGAGCATATTCGGGATCAAAGCCCACACCCACTTCGTCAATGGGGGGAGCACCGAACATTCCAGGAGGCGCAAAGTGATTCATGACAATGCCGTATCCTTGCCTAACTACTTCGATGAAAGCAGCGCGGTCAAATGCTGCCGAGAAAGCAGCGCGGACGCGAGCGTCATCAAAAGGAGCCTTGGTGGTGCGGAAGGCGATGTAGTAGACAGTCAGTCTAGGTACCTGGGCGGTTTCGTCTGCAAACTCGGATAATTGAGTCTGCAGCTCCTCGTCAGGAATACCTGCCTCATCAATTTCATTGTTGAGCCAGAGGGCATAGCCAGTGGAAGCATCAGGAACAACATTGACTTCAATCTTCTCAACGTTGCCATTACCATACAAGTCTTCCGGGATCAGCGGGTTGCGCAGAACCGTTCGGGAGACACCGTGGGTCCATTCATGCAGTACATAGCGTCCGTTGGTAACGATGTTGCCGGCTTCGATCCACTGATCGCCGTACTCCTCAATAGCCCACTGCGGGGTTGCCGTTATGGTCCACATCGGGGTCATGGAAAGGAAGAAACTTGCCGGTTCGGGGAGGTTGACCACCAAGGTGTCATCCGCCGGGGCAGAAACACCGATGGCATCATACATCTCAGCCGGGATGTTCTCAGGATCTTCATAGTTCAAGTAATCAGCACAGCCAACGATGAAGGGGGCGATGACCGAGCTGTAGTAGGAAGCCAAGTTGGGATCGCAGGCCCGTTTTATGCCGTAGACAAAGTCATGGGCAGTCAAGAAACGGGGATTGCCGTCAGCATCCACTTCCTGTTTCACTTCACCGGTCTCAGGATTGTGATTCACCCAAGGAATATCGGTGCGGAGGGTGAAGGTGTAGGTCAGATTGTCGTCGCTGATGTCCCAGGAGGTCGCTGCCTCGGGAATAACTTCTGACGTCACCAAATCATAGTTAGTGAGGTGGACAAACAGGTTGTTAATGTAGTTGATGGAGACTTCATCCTCTCCTAACTGGGGATCGAGGGTGGGGATATCTGTATCGGTCCAGCCATAATTAGTTACCACATCTTCTGTGGCAACGGTTCCTTCCTTGACTTTAGGGCCGCAGGCAGACAACACCAGGCTGGCC
Source organism: uncultured Anaerolineales bacterium (assembly GCA_964627755.1). GTDB lineage: Bacteria > Chloroflexota > Anaerolineae > Anaerolineales > UBA11858 > B10-G9. The sequence continues at coordinate 22,339 of CAZVIH010000066.1, read as the reverse complement.
AATATCAGCAAGGAAATAATCGTAAACAGTTTTTTACTCATTATTTTCTTCTCCTTAAAATAAATTAAGTACTATTCTTGCGTTATCGTTCTACTGGGTTCTTATGAGGGGCATCACCTCCTTTAATCAAGATGAATCCTTAAAAAACATTGGGCAGGATATTTATTGGTTGATTTTAATTCAACATTTTCTGCTGGGCTTTTTCAACAAAGTGACAGGCAACCCAGTGGTCTTTTTCATACTCTCGGAATTCGGGATCCTCCACTGAACAGCGCTTCTCCGCAATGGGGCAGCGGGTGTGGAAGCGACACCCGGATGGGGGGTTTGCTGGGCTGGGAACATCTCCGCTAAGAATGATGCGTTTACGCTCCCGTTCCAGTGCTGGATTATGTAATGGGACAGCTGATAACAGGGCAATCGAATAGGGATGCAGGGTGTTATTAAAGAGTACTTCCCGCTCTGCCAGCTCGACAATTTTGCCCAGGTACATCACAGCAATGCGGTTGGAAATATGCCGGACCATGCTCAGGTCATGAGCGATAAACAGATAGGTCAGACCAAGTTTTTCCTGAAGCTCCTCCAGTAAGTTCACAACCTGGGCCTGAATGGAGACATCCAGGGCTGAGATGGGTTCGTCGCAGATAATGAATTCCGGTTCCAATGCCAGGGCCCGAGCCACACCAATGCGCTGTCGCTGCCCGCCAGAGAATTCATGGGGGTAGCGGTTCACAAAATAGGGGTTTAATCCCACCAAACGCAGCAGTTCCTGGACGCGTTCCTTTCTTTCGTTGGCCGTTCCAATATTATGAATATCAAGAGGTTCAGCAATGATCCGACCCACCGTCATGCGGGGATTCAGAGAAGCATAAGGGTCTTGGAAAATGATCTGCATATACCGGCGCAGCTCCCGAAGTTTACTATCACTGGCTGTTGTTAAATTAATATCCCGGAAGTAAACATCACCAGAGGTGGGTTTATGGAGCTGGAGGATGGTCCGGCCGGTGGTTGTTTTCCCGCAGCCGCTTTCCCCCACCAGACCCAAGGTTTCACCTTTTTTGATAAAGAAATTAACGCTGTCAACGGCCTTGACGGCGCCAACCTGTTTCTGAAACAGAATTCCCCGGGTGATGGGAAAATGTTTGACTAATTTTTCAACCCGAACAAGAGTATTATTCTCACTCATCGAAGCTCTCCTGTTGTTATGTCTACCCAGCAGGCTATTCTGTGGTCAAGGGAGATTTCGATCAAATCGGGGTTTTCATTTCTGCATTTATCTTTTGCGAAAGCACAGCGCGGGGCAAAAGGGCAGCCTTGTGGCAGCTCCAGCAGATCCGGGGGCAAGCCTTCGATGGTTTCCAATTTTTCTCCCGGTTCTTCAGTGATCTTTGGTAGAGATTTTAATAATGCGTACGTATATGGATGGCGTGGTTGTTCATAGAGAGAATCTACCTGGGCATCTTCAACTATGAATCCGGCGTACATGACGATCACCCGTTCAGCCAATCCAGCCACCACCCCCAAGTCATGAGTGATCCAAATCAAAGCCATGCCTAATTCATTCTGCAGTTCCTTGACCAATTCAATCAGTTGAGCTTGAATGGTTACATCCAGAGATGTAGTGGGCTCATCGGCAATTAATAAAGTGGGATTACAGGCCAGGGCTATAGCGATCATAGCGCGCTGCCGCATACCTCCCGAAAATTGGTGGGGATAATCATTCAGGCGGCTTTCAGCATCCGGAATGCCCACCTGTTTTAACAATTCCGCTGCTCTCGCGTTTGCGGCATTGTCATCCATACCAAGGTGTAATTTAAGGGGTTCTTTGATCTGAAATCCGATCGTCAGCACAGGATTTAGTGAGGTCATCGGATCCTGGAAGATCATGGCAATTTTACTGCCCCGGATCTTGCGCATATCGCTGGGATGGTAATCTAGGAGATTCTCACCTTTAAAATAGATCGCGTCAGCCATGATCTTGGCTGGGGGTACTTCCAGCAACTGCATGACAGACAACATGGAGACGCTTTTACCGCAGCCGCTTTCTCCAACAATACCGATCGTTTCTCCCCCATGGAGTTGATAGGAAATTCCATTAACTGCATGAACCAGTCCATCCTGCGTTGCAAAAGTAGTTCTCATGTTCTGAATATTAAGAATAACTTCTCTATCTTCCAATTTCCTTGCCTCCTGCCTTAATGCAATTGTATTCCTGGGTTGTTATTTAGCCAAAATAATCGGATGATTTTCTATCCCAATTTAATGAACTCGAATTATATATGTTTAGGGCAGATATTGCCAAGATTTCTTATATATTTAATATGTTTTCGGATGATTTCAGATACGCATTCTACCATACCAAACTGGAAATATCTGTACAAATTCTTCAGAATAGGATTAATACAGTCCTCAAGTATGGTATTAAGTCACCTTTATCTTTTAATTTCCTTCACTGAACCGCTTCAATATTCCAAAATAACGGAAACGAATCATTTTCTAAACCTGATAAATCTGGTCCTGAAATGATGATTTCTCTCTGAAAAAATAATGGCAGAGCTGGTAAATCTTCTCTAAAGATCGTACGAATCTCTTCAAGAGAGCCCAGATAAGTATCCGAATCCGGCAAGGTTGTTAATACTTCCACACAAGCGGAATCATAACTCTCATTGTTGTATCCTGCCGCATTAACTCCACCCCATCCCCTCGGAAAGGAAGGATATAAACCGGGGATTTCATCTGAAATAAATAAACGACAGGGTTGGTAATTTCCAGCAGCCCAGGCAAAATATGCCAGATCGAATTTGCGACCGAAGATCGGGCCCTCCGGACCTGGCGCCAGAAGCTCCCCAACAGGCAGCAGCTCAACTTCAACACCAATGCCGCAAGATCCCAGATCACTCTGGATCAAAGTGACTGTGGGTGTTGCCTGATCAACATCCGCAGCCAGGAGGGAGAACTCTAGAATAGTTCCGTCAGTCACACCAGCAACTCCATTCGCTATACGAGGAGTTTCCGGATCCCCATCCACGTCGATCCATCCCAGTTCCTTCAGTAACAATCCAGATTCTACTGGTTGATATGTATAAGTTAGATCCAGATCATCAAGTCTGGATTGTTCAGGTGAGAAAAAGTCATCAATGATCTGGTCAGCATCCAGCCGCGAGGAAGCGATCTTTTCCCGGTCGATGCAACTAGCCATGGCCTGACGTAATTCAGGATCCGCCAGCAGATTCCGGCTGGCATCCCTGGAATTGATCCCGAAGCTGAGCTGCTCCCAGGCTTTATTCTCGCTATGATAGATAACCAGACCACCGTCTTTTTCCCCCTTAACCAGGTCGGCCTGATACTCAGAAAGACCGGGTTGATTGGCAACCAGCTGGCATTCTCCTGCCTGGAAAGCTGCCAGGGCTTCTTCCGCACTATCAACAAAACGGAATACCAGGGCATCAAATCCCAGTAATCCCTCAAAAACCATTGAATTTTGGTCATTTGGCACTAGTGTGATATGGTCACCATGAACCCATTCCACAACCTGATATGCGCCCCAGGCTAGTGGACGTTCGGCACTCTGAGAAGATGTAAGAAGTTCATCTAGTGTTAAATTCTTCCAGAGATGTTCTGGTAAAGGTTCAAAGAACAGATCCGGATAAGAATAAATTCCCAGATAACCAGGCAGTCCTGTCCAATAGATCTTTTCATCCTCTCCAACCTGATAGCTGGAGGAATAACGCAATTTTTTTGGACCGCCCAAGCCGTAAATGAGTGAAGCGACCTGATAAGAGTAAACCGAATCTGTGGGGCTGATCAGGGTACCATCTGCCCAGGCAATACCAGGTTGAATATTAAATTCAACTCTGACCTGGTCCAAGGTAATGGAATTCTGATTTTCAAATGTTTCCACACAAGAAGGTTCATAACAACCGGACGGTCGGTATTGTGTGCCGTTTGCCAGGATCGTAAGATTTCCCCTATGATCAACAATACGTTCCCCTGGAAAAACCTCCGTCTCAGAAACCTTGATCTGTCCATTCTGTAAAGATGGGATATCTTCCAGGAGGGCAGATACCGCACCAAGAGCTGGGTCAGCAACTGTCCAATCATAAATAGCCTGGCGAATTATTCTGGCTGAAGCAGATTGATCCCCGTATAAAAATAGCGAAGTTGGTTCTTCTCCAAGACAGACCGAGAGAACCTTTTGAGGAACAGGGCTTGGCAGGGGTGTAGATAGAGGTCCCTGATCTTTTTCTGGAATGTTTATAAGCTGGGATCTCTCCGCCTGGCAGGCGGATAACAGCAGGATAAAAACCAATAATATGAAGAATAATAGTTTACGTTTTAAAACCATGGTATCTTGTCTTCTTCAACTTCCCTCATACGCAGATAAGACTGGTAGCGCTCCGGGTGGATTTTTTTATTCTTAATGGCCTTGATCACGGCACAGCCTGGTTCATGGGTATGTGTGCAATCACTAAACTTGCAATTTAACAGCGCCTCATGGATTTCTGGAAAATAGCCATCCACTTCTTCCGGGGTGATATCCCAAAGATCGAGCGCTTTTAATCCCGGGGTGTCTGCGATGTATCCTCCATCGCTCAAAGGAACAAGTCTTCTGGATACTGTTGTATGTTTCCCTTTTTGGGTTGTTTCACTGACTTCTTTGACTTCCAAACCCAGGCCTGGCTGAATGGCATTCAGGATGCTGGTTTTTCCAGAACCAGAAGGACCTGCAAAAACACTGGTCTTCCCGATCAGGTGTTTCTTCAGTTGATTAATCCCCCGATTCCTCACCGCCGAGGTGTAAAAAACCCGGTACCCGATCTTTTGATAACGTTGGAAGTATTCCTTGGCTTTTCCCATTCCGACAAGGTCGATCTTGTTAGCAACAATCAAAATATCAATTGACTCTCTTTCAGCGATGACAAGAAAACGATCCAACATGGGAAGGCGAGGTTCAGGTTGGGCAACTGAAAAAACAAAGACAGCCTGATCGGGGTTGGCAATGATGATCTGCTTGAATTCCCCCCGAGCTGTTGGCGCCATACGGTAAAGCATTCCCTGGCGGGGTTCAACCTCTTCTATCATACCTTTGTCATCTTCCTGTTCCGTGATGATGACCCAATCGCCAATAGCAACAATATCAGCCAACTTGCGGCCCTTTTTCAGTCGGCCTCTAAGTTGACAGACAACGACCTTCTCCCCGATTTCAACGCTGAAAAAACCGGATTGAGCTTGGATCACTCGTCCACGAATTTCTTCAGTCACTCGACACCTTTTCCTTTTTTATTATTCTGCATCATCCTCGGGAACATACCAGACTCCAATTTCTGATTCCCAGGGGTAATAACGAAGGATCTGGTTGAAATATAATTCAACAACTCGCCTGAAAATCGGTGCTGCCACTTCAGAGCCTTCCCCGGCATTTTCCGCGATCACCACAACGGCTATATCGGGTTTGTTTTCATTTTGATTAAATGTATAGCCGCCAAACCAGGCATGGGATTCTCCAGAGCCCGATTCCGCTGTTCCGGTTTTCCCAGCTACTTTTATCGCCAATCCTCTGATGGGATAATTAGCAGTCCCGCGGGGATTTTCAACAACCTGCACCATGGCATTGGTGATCGAATTTAGTGTTGAGCTGCTGATAGGAAGTTCACCTACAACTTCAGGTTCAAAACTGAAGATCTCTTCACCATCAGCGCTGCGGATGCTCTCCACAAATTGAGGCCTGTACAAGGTCCCACCATTGCCAAGAGCTGCCAAAAACCTGACAACCTGAAGCGGAGTGACCTGGGTATCTCCCTGCCCGATTGCCTGATTAGTAGCATCCAGTTCAGACCCCGGAGCCGGGATATTCCCGGGCTCTTCTTCCATAGTTTCAATGCCGGTCAATGATCCTAATCCAAATCCTTTTGCCATGTCTGAAATAGCTTCCGGATATCCGTTTTGATAGAGCTGAAGTCCGATATGCCAGAAATATGGATTACAGGACCGCATCAAACCCTGAGATAATGTCAGCTTGCCGCTGGGAAGTGTTTTATCATCTTCCAGGAAGTGATCATAAGTCCAGTCATTGAGGGTAACCCCGGGCAGTTCTTCAAAGAAATACCCGCAGTCATACACATCATCTGCAGTGAATTCCCCTGTCTCAAGAGCAGCTGCCATGGTGATGATCTTAAACACAGATCCCAGCGGATACAAACCCTGAGTAGCGCGGTTCAGGAAAGGGGATTTTTGATCCGCTTTATAATATTCCTGTAGTAAAAACGAGGAATTGTAATAATCTGAGTTAAAAGCATTGGGATCAAAGCTGGGATTCGAAGCCATCGCCAGAATGCGGCCGGTATCTATTTCCATCACCACTACCGCACCGTTATAACCATAAAGAGCTTTTTGGACTTCCAGCTGGAAGTCCTTTTCAAAAGTTGTGTAGATCTCTGCTGGTGGGGCTGCCTCTTTCCGTGCCAATTGAGAAATCGTTTCGCCTGCTTCATTAACAACATAGAGGATGCCTCCCCTATCGCCGACAAGATAATCCTCTCCCCAATATTCCAGACCCTGCCCACCAACCTTCTCACCCTGGGAGTATCCCTGAATGCGATAGGCGTCCAGTTCAGCTTCCTGGATCCAGCGCACATATCCAATTGCCTGGGGCGCAGCACCGCCATTAAAATAGTATCTGCCATCAAAAGGCCTCAGCAGAACTCCATTATTTGTATAAGATTCGAGAATACCGAGACGGGGTTCAATAGCATCCATCGAGATCGCGCCTAAAGGAAGGTACCAATCCACTCCGGGAGGATAATCCTTGTACATGGCATAGATCACTTCAGGAGGCATATCAAGGTCACGCCCTAATTCATCAAGGACTTTACCTTCCTTTTTGGGATTGATCTGTGAGGGTGTGAGACCCACTGAGATCGCCTCTGCATAGGCTACAACCACGCTGCCATTCCTGTCATAGATGTTGCCTCTTGAAGGAACCAGGCGGGTCAGCTGCAGCATATTATCCCCTTCCAACTCGGGGAAGATCAAACCCTTTGACCAATCGATCTTCCAGATCCCCTCGTTTAGACTTAGAAGCAGAATAATATCCCGGTTCAATTCCTCAATCAACAAACTGTTGTAATTAATTGAGACTGCAACCTGGGCTTGACCGGGATCAACAAAGGATGACAAGATCGAATATTCCAGCGATTCCATGGCGAGTTCGACAGCCACCTCATGGTAGATCTGGGAAAATTCCTCTTCACTGATCGCTTCCTGGCTGGAGGGACTTAACATCGAATACATAGCCTGGTAGTTATTTAATTTCCAGTATTCCAGGAATTCAATCGCGGCTTCCTCTACATCTGGAGCTTGTGTGGTCCGAACTTCCGGCGGTAACAGGCCAGGAGTTGGGGTTTCTCCATTTGGCAGTGTGCTATCCGGAGTTGATTTACTGCAACCAGCAATTAAAGAAAAAAGGATAAGTACCAATATGGATTTTTTCATAGTTATTTGCTCTCTGTAATGTGTTCTTACATTCCCACCAGAATATCAGAATAAATTGGACATTGATAATTGATTGAATTCTGGCAGCGTTCCGCTACCCGTGGGTCAGCTTCAATTCTCATTTCTTTCATTAATACTGCCAGATGGCAGAGGGGCAGCCCCATAACATTAGCATAACAGCCATAAAAATCGGGAGCTGGATTAAAATCTCTGTTCTGAATTGCATACGCTCCCGCTTTATCCAGGGGATCACCACTGGCGATATATTCCAGGATCTGATCTTCAGTATACTCTCTCATTTTTACTTCAGTGCTAACCAATCTGGTCTGGGTTTCTCCGGTAGAGAGGTTATATAGAGCAATTCCAGATAACACCTTGTGAGTTTTACCCCGTAATTGTTCCAGAATCCTGGCAGCATCCATTCGATCCAGGGGTTTTCCCAGAATCTCTTTCCCATCAACAACAATGGTATCCGCCCCGATCACCACAGCATTATCAAGGGAATTGGGCAGTAAATATGCTCCCCCTTTCAGTGCTTTTTCTTTTGCGAGACGTAATACAAAGTCAGCAGGTTCTTCTCCGGGGAGTTCTCGTTCTTCCACATCGGGATGAACGACGATAAATGAATCAATTAAGTTCCGGAGAAGGATCTTCCGCCTGGGAGATTTAGATGCGAGGATTAATTCTGTCATAGATGATCAGTTGTTTTTAAGATATTTATCGTGATTTTCAATACTCCAAATTCTATCACAACCATATTTTAATCCAATTTTTCCTGATGTTGATCCTAAGGTACTGTTAATAAAAAAGATAACAGGAGCTTGCCCTCCTTTTTGGTACAATGGCAGACAATGGCCATAAAAAGGAATAACCTCAAAATAAGCCTTCACAGCCTGTTTCTACTTTGCCTGATCTTAATGATCTCTGTCTCTCAGGTAAGGGCTCAAACAGCCAGAGAGGTATTACTCTCGGCGCCCGATCTGGTAAATTACCCCGATATCACCTTCTATATTGATGTAATCAACAGAGAAGGAAAAAGTATTACTGACCTGGAGGTAGATCAGATCACACTCAAAGAAAACGGAAATGAACAAGAGCTGATCGATTTCCAACACCTCAGTCCCGGGGTCCAACTGGTAGCTGCATTTAATATATCTAATCCATTTGCCATCCAGGATATCAATGGTGTTTCCCGCTTTGATTATATTAAACAGTCACTGCTGAATTGGGCAGCGCAACCGCAGACCTCAGCTTCTGATAATATCAGCATCCTCTCCAATGATGGTTTGGAGCAGTCGCATTTAATAGAAAAATCTGACGTGATATCAGCCCTGGAAGGATATGATCCAGAAATCAGGGAAACCGAAGCCAATTTTAACGTTCTCTCCCAGGCGATCGGTCTGGCATCCGATCCTATCGATCAACCGGGTATGAAACGCATTGTGCTGCTGTATACCAGCCAGCCAACCGCAGAAGAATATGCGGCAATAGATAGCCTGATCTCCCAGGCTGTGGATAACCAGGTAATGGTCTATACAATCCTAGTTTCATCTCCTTCATTCTTCTCAACAGCAGGAGCCTCCAAACTTCAGAACCTGTCTGCAGATACCGGCGGGGTATTCTTGCCGTTTTCTGGTGATGAACCGCTGGCAGACTTGGGACAGCTGCTTGAGCCGTTGCGTAGTACCTATCTGCTCAAATACCGCTCCCAGATCGTGACCTCGGGAAATCATTCATTGGAAGTAACAGTATCTTCTACCTTATCTCCAATTGTTGGTTTGCGAGAATTTTTCCTTGATGTACAACCGCCCAATCCGATCTTCATCTCTCCACCCAGAACGATTATCCTGGAGACGCTGGAAGAAAATCCGATTGACAAAACAATCCAAGTCTATCAACCCCAAGCCGTTCCGCTGAATATCCTATTGGATTTTCCTGACAATCATCCCAGAGATCTTGAGGAACTTATTTTCCGGGTGGATGGTGAGATCGTCGGCAGAAAAACTTCCCCTCCCTTTGATCAGTTTATCTGGGACCTAAGTTCATACAAGGTCAGTGCCACACATCAGCTTTCCCTAGAAGCTGTCGATGTGCTAGGTTTATCAAGATTAAGTGTGGAGACCCCTGTCGAGATCAAGGTGATTGTCCCTCCCCCAGATCTCATCAGCATCATCCGGGACAATGCTCCTGCCCTGGCTGGTTTGGCAGTTATCCTGCTGGCCGGGTTGGCGCTTTTCATCTTCATCTCCAAAGGTAGAATCCAACCGGGAGTGACTAATATTTTTCAGTCCATTTCCTCAAAATGGGTCCAATCCACAAAGTCAAGAACGCTTATCAGAAAGATCCTTCCGGGGAAAAATGACAATACTCGGGATAATCCCTCTTCAATAAAACCTTACCGGCTAATCGCTATCAATCAAATATCCCAGCAGTTATTTCCGGAACCGATCCGGGTTGATGATAATGAGATCAAAATCGGAAGCTCATTACCGGGCAAAGGTATTCAGGTCCAACACCCTTCCGTTATTAAAATACACGCTTCGATAACCTGCCTGGAGGATGAAAAATTCCAGATCATTGATCATGGGTCCACGGCTGGCACCTGGATTAACTACCAGCAAATTAAAAGCGGTGAACCCCAATTCCTAAAAGATGGTGATATCATACACATTGGAGAAGCAATTTTCCGATTTCAAGTCATGACAAGAATGGAAACACCTCTTGTTACAGAGGAGAAAAGAACTTGATCCCAAGCAAACACCCCCACCTTTATACAGCAACTATAACCGACCCAGGAAGTCGGGGGCGATTAAATGAAGATTCCTTTGAAATAAGCGCATTTACAATCAGCGAAGATGATGACACACCTGTTTTATTGGCAATTATTGCCGATGGGATTGGTGGTCATAAAGCGGGAGAGATCGCATCAAAAATAGCAGTTGCCACGATCATCTCCTCAGTAGCCGAAAGTGACGGTACTGATCCTCTGTGGATTCTAAAAAGCGCCTTGCTGGAAGCCAATCACAGCATCACATCTGAGGCAGCGGATGATGACTCCAGGAAAGGGATGGGTTCCACAGTGGCTTGTGCCCTGGTGATCGATTTCGCCCTCTATATCGCGACCCTTGGTGATTCCAGATTATATTTAATTCGGGATAATGTCATCCAGCAATTAAACATTGATCATACCTGGGTCCAGGAAGCTTTGGAAGTTGGAGTGATCAACTCTGAGGAAGCCCGCAGTCATCCCCGCAGACATTTAATCCGCAGTTATCTTGGATCGTCTGACCCGATTCATCCAGATTTGCGGCTATATATGGATTCGGAAGAAAACCAGGAACAAGCCAAAGCCAACCAAGGATTACCCCTGATTCCTGGAGACCAGGTTCTCATTTGCACGGACGGACTTACGGATCTTGTTGCTGATGAGGAAATTCTCGAAATCGTGGAGGGCGAGGACAGCAAAGATGAGCAGCTGCAAAAACTGGTTGACCTGGCCAACCTGCGAGGAGGACATGATAATATCACGGTAGTCGTGCTTCAATACCCAGGAGAAGAATTATTCGAAGAAGATGATATCGAGGAAGAAGCAGAGGAAGAAGCAGAATAGAGATAAATATCTATAATAAAAATAAAGATCCGTAATATTAATCTGATTACGGATCTTTTTGTTTAAGCAATCTGCTTCTCAGGGAAGCAGTTGAGCTGTATATACCTGGTTATCTACCGCCATGAATACTCGATCACTCATAGTAACGGTAAATGCTGTTACCGGCTGATCGATGATGCCATCCAATGGCCTGAATTGTTCCTGGAATTCCAGTTGGGTGCTGAAGCGATACAGGGCTTGATCCTCAGAATCCAGCAAATATACAGCCATACCCGGCGATCCTTTGATTGCAAAGGAATCAAAATTCGCCCCTGCGAAGAAAGGTCCAGACTCGCTCCCGGGTCTCGGATCCGAATAATCAAAAGGTGTAGTGCAGATTGGGTCTGCATCTACTCTCTCTGTTACACATTTGGTCATATAACCATCACTATGCAGGATAAATAACTCACTGCCATTGGTCGCCAATTCGATGGCATCTGTCATCTCCGGAGAATCGATAGCGCCAAAATATTCAGAACCTTCATGATAGTTCTGGCTCTGGTATTCGATCCAAATCGCCCGTTTTTCTGGATCAAGAATGTAAAGATTGTAGGGCGTGCTGCTGGACATAGTGATCGCCTCAGCTGGTCCACGGCCAAGTGTATAAGATGTATCCTCAAAGATCACCGGCGTTTCCGTCAGATCCGCGTAGCAAAAGATCATCGTGTGGTTTTTATCAATACCCAAAATGGTTGCCTGGTCTTCCTGTGAGGTTGGCAAGGCAACAATATCAACCAGCGGACCTACTGTAATATGACCATCAATTGGGCCGCAGCTAAATTCATCAATAATTTGGTATCCATCCGGATTGGATTGAGCCCAGATCACTGTGCCGTAATCTGCATTAAGCATATATAGATCATTCCAGGCGGTTACAACTATCTTAGAAATGGTTACATCTGCGCCTAGTCCACGGCTGAAAAGGGGTTGGTAGTCCAACCGTGTAACCCGGTCCAGTGTATCCATTTCCAGGCGCAGGGTGGAAAATAGTTCTTCCACTTCATCTGTTTGCTGATAACTTCTAGCAGCTGTAATCTGATCCATTGCGTCGGTGATAGTTTGATAATATTCCGGTGTATCCAATTGGGTTTGGGCCAGGGTTAACAGGGTTTTGGCTTGTGATAAATGATCATCGTAAAGCTGATTTCTTCCCCGTTTGATATAGAACACACTACCAAATATCACCATCAAAACCGGTACCAGGATCGCAATCAGACTTAAACTCCAGGATGGAAGATCCAGAATTTGATCATCCGGCAGCATCTTGCTTATCAAGCCTAATAATGAATGCCAACCTTTTCGAACAGCATCTCCTATCGATCCTCCTGTGCTGCTGAGAAACGACCAGGCTTTTGATTCCTGAATATCATTTATCGCTGGTCCGATCTCCGCTGCCAGCTGGGAAGCCAATCCCGGTTTTTTATCCACCCTGCGGCGAGGGGTGATAAATTCCTCTTTTATGAGAGATTTCTCTCTCTCTATATTTCCGGACTGGTGTACTGGCTGCTCGGAATCTTCCGAAATCTGGATTGGAGATACAATATTCACAGCTTGATCCTCGACCAGATCTTCAACTATCCCACCCTGATTTAATTCCGTCATTTCCAGGGCTCCGACACCCAGTTCCCAATTGGGTTCGATGATTTTGACCTCACCTTCGCCATCCACCGGGAAAAACAAAACCGCCTCTACATCCTCATCAAGTTTATGCAGCAATCTCTGTACTACTGCGCTGTGTTTCATTCTGGTCAAATTTTTAAGGAGGTTGTCAGTCCAGGTTTGCTGTGTTTTCGGTGTCAGGATCAGAAGCTGATTGGGTTGCAGGTTGATCTGGTGATATCGAACCTTATAAGCTTTCCCCAAACCCAACCCTGAACCCGATAACTCCGGATCATGCAAATCCTCAACAATATCACCGGTGATCTTGTAAATATAAGATGGGCCACATTGTGCATAAAGAACCCGGTCCTCCCGGAGAACAATCTGGGTCAGATATCCGATAGCTTTCAGACCTTTTGTAGCAGCCCGGTAATTACGATCCAAGAGGTATTTATTCAGCACATCAGCAACATTTCGCAGGGCGGAAGTGGTTGATCCATCAGTCTGGTAATAAACCTCGGCTAATTTAGTAAGAAGCTGTTCCATCGCAGTATCAGAAAGCGGCGCATTACCATCTAAATGCAGATGCAGGACCAACCTTTCCTGAGTTCGCCTTCTGGGGGATCGCCTGGGAGGTTTGGTAATGAATAATCCCGGTAGAACCGAGATTGTTTTCTCCATCTGCCGCTTAATGGGCAGTATATTCAGATTGAATCTGGTAGCCATAATCATTATCCGATTTAGTCGTTTTGCTTCCTTTATTATACTGGTAAAATGGGATTCGAAGCCACTTGCCATCCCAGAGGACTGCATGACCATCGAACTTATTCATTCCACCCCTGATTTTCTCAATCTTAAAGATGATTGGAATGCACTCTTATCTAAAAGTGCAAGTCATGTGCCATTCCTGAGGCACGAATTTTTGGCCCAGTGGTGGAAGAACCTGGGTGGTGGAGAATGGGAAAGTGGAGAACTGGCTATTATGCTTCGGCGGGATCCGGATAATATACTCAGCGGTATTGCCCCTTTTTTCGTGTCAAACCAGAAAATGCAGTTCATCGGAAGTTACGAAATCTCAGATTATCTGGACCTAATCACATCACCAGAGAACCTCTCTGTGTTTATCTCAGAGATATTCGACTTTTTATCATCAGATCTTGCTCCAACCTGGAAAACTGTGGATCTGTATAATCTTCCTGAGAATTCGCCTACGATATCCTTGATGGACCAGACTGCCCAGGCCGCAGGTTTCCAAACCGAGTTAGAAATCTTACAACCTGCACCAGCTGTCCAATTGCCTTCAAGCTGGCAGGCCTATCTCGATTCTCTTGAAGACCGCTACAGCCAGGAAATTTCCAGAAAAATCAGAAACGCCGAAACCTATTTTTTACCAGTGGATTGGTATATGGTCAATCAGGAACATAACCTGAATCAGGAACTGGATGATTTCTTAGACTTGATGGCAAATAATCTAGAAAAAAAGAAATTTCTAACAGATCAAATGAAAAAACAGATCAAGGATAGTGCCCGGGCAGCATTTGACGAAGGTTGGTTGCAGCTGGTATTCCTAATTGTAGGGAATGTTAAAGCTGCCGGTTATCTGAATTTTGATTTTGATGAGAAAATCTGGATCTATAATTCCGGTATCAATTCTGTATTCGAGAACCTTTCACCGGGCTGGGTTCTACTTAGTAAGATCATTAACTGGTCAATTGATCAGGGAAAAACCGAATTGGATTTTATGCGGGGAGATGAAACCTACAAGTATCAATTTGGGGGAATCGATCATAATGTGCTCCATCTGCAAATAAGCAGGTAAAAACCTGAATAATTGAATCAACAATTAAAAAGGAAAGGTCCTGTTCCTGGGCGGAGTGGCAGACCATATTCCGGGTATCTTCGTACCACAATTGGGGCACAAACCTTCCGGAGAGATGTGATATTCCTGAATAGAAAAACCACGTCTCTTGATCAATAACGCCTGGCAGTGATGACAGGAAGTATGTTCATATTTTCCAAGGCTGCCGGGCAAATTTCCCCCATATACATATTGGAGCCCTTCCTTGTAACCTATTTCAACCGCCTTGATGATCTGCTGATGGGCAGTCCTCGGTGTTTTCAGCATTTTGTACTCGGGATGAAATGCCGTTATATGCCAGGGGATTTCTGATGAAACGGAATGGATAAATGCAGCCATTTCTTGTAGTTCTGATTCGGAATCGTTAAATCCGGGAACCAATAAAGTTACAATTTCCACCCATAATCCCAGTTGATAGGCATAAAGGATGCTGTCCAACACCGGCTGTAAACCACCGCCAAGCTCCCGATAGTGTTTTGGCTGCATTGTTTTCAGGTCGACTTTAAACCCCTGCATGGTCGGTTTAAGGAAATCCAGGACTTCCCTGGTGGCAAATCCATTTGATACATACACCTGCCTTAAACCCGCTTTCCCTGCCAGTTCAAAGATATCTCTGGCCCATTCGGATGTGATCAAGGGTTCGTTGTATGAGGATGCGATCACTTCAGCGCCATATTGAACCCCATAATCAACCAGAGCTTCTGGTGTGATTTTTCGGAGATACTCAGCCAGATGCCCTGTCCCCTCTTCCCGCAATGCCTGAGAGGTGAGCCAGTTCTGGCAATAGCCACACCTTAAATTACAGCCCAACATGCCAAAGGTCAGCGCGTTTGCGCCAGCCATAAAGTGATAAAAGGGTTTTTTTTCAATTGGATCAACCTGCAGAGAGGATACATATCCCCAGGGGACCATTAACTGCCCAGCCTGATTGTAGCGGATCTTGCATACACCTCTCTGCCCCGGTTTGATTTGACATTGATGAGCACAAGCAAGACAACGAACAGTCTGATCATCGAGAGTTACTGCCAGTTCACTTGTCGTCACCATGCGATCAAGAACATCTTCCAGTCTCATAATACATTTCTCCCGCGGAATAGAAATTCAACGCCAAAATCCTCTTCAATCTAATTATAATCTGATTATGATCACTATCGTTCTTCAGGCTGGTGGTGAATCCACCCGGATGGGTAAAGACAAAGCTTTGCTCCCTTTTTTAGGTATTCCATTAATTAAGCGGCTGATGGATCGCTTCCAGCAAGTTAATGCTGATATGCTGATCATTTCAAATAACTACCCTGCCTACCAGGGTTTTGGTCTGCCAGTATTCGGGGATGTACGTCCCGGGCGGGGTGCTTTGGGTGGGTTATTGACAGCGCTGTCTGTGGCCAATACTCCCCTGGTGGGGCTGGTTGCAGCAGATCTGCCCTTTGCCAGCCCGCAGCTGATCGAGTATATGGCTGACAGGATCCAGGGATCCAACTGGGATGGGATAATCCCCAGCACAGCTGACGGGCTTGAACCTCTTCATGCAATCTACCGGAGAGAGGGCTGCCTATCCTTGGTTGAACAAGCTGTAGACCAGGATCTGTGGCGGATGGTCGCCTGGCACAAAAATGCCAACCTAAAAATCTTAACTCCGGATGAGACCCTGAAGATCACCGGCTCCGAGTAC
This sequence comes from uncultured Anaerolineales bacterium, assembly GCA_964627755.1. Taxonomy (GTDB): domain Bacteria; phylum Chloroflexota; class Anaerolineae; order Anaerolineales; family UBA11858; genus B10-G9. The sequence continues at coordinate 6,073 of CAZVIH010000066.1, read as the reverse complement.
ACTTTTCTGAATCTGAATACAATTGAAGAGTTCAACACCGCTGAAGAAATCGCCCGGAATTTAGGATTGGAGTAAAACTTAGAACGTGATTTGTATTTCCGAATTGATTGGATCAGGCACCATAATATAGATTCATTTCCAAGGTTGGGAAACGAGGGATTGCCCCAACCAGACCGCGGACAAACCCAAAACCAGGTGCAAACCAATATTGACGAAGGAAAGCAGATCCTTTCCATCCCGGAACAGGCTGACTGTATCATTACCAAAAGTGGAAAAGGTCGTAAAAGCCCCCAGCAAACCAATGAAAATAAATGATCTGGCTTCAGGGGAAATCACACCCCGGACTTCAGCCACCTGGGATAATGCCCCAATTAACAGGCATCCCAGCAGGTTTACAACCAACGTTCCGTAAGGAAAACTCAGGCTTTTTGACCAGCTTTGGATAAAGCCAGTTAGAGAATATCTTAATAAAGCCCCCGTAAATCCACCCAACCCAATTAATAACAGGTTATGCATAAATCTGACTCTCCTAGTGAGATAATCTAGGAGTCATCAGCTTAAGTGCGGTTACCGGTGGACTCCATCACCCATTAACAGGTCACATTTTATCACAGCTATACTGAATAGGATAACTTCAAAAAAGATGATTTACCACAAAAAAAACCGAGAAGACCCTTGCCATTTACCAATTCATATATTAGATTATCTAGAATAATTTATCGGTAGGTGGACAATGACTTTCTTAGATATCAGTATTCAATACGGCGACCAGACTCTCTCCAAGTTCATACCCGAAGGAAGGGGAAGAATCCAGGTGATTGATTCGCCTGAGGTTCAATCTGAAATCACAGACCTGGAAAAAAATCTGATCCACGCCCTTGAAAATCCGATCCAGGCTTCTCCATTAAAAGAATTGGTGGCTGCTCAATATCCCGGTTCCGGGAAAAAGGTTTTATTGATTGCTGATGACAATACCAGGCCCAACCGTCATACAAAAATCCTCTATCCCCTGCTTCTGTCCTATCTGATCGATATCTGCGGCGTGGAAAAAGAGGATCTGGGGATATTAATCGCCAGCGGGACTCACCGCCCACCCTCCAAATCAGAGATCAGGGAAAGGATCCTGGGCAATGAGATCTTTGAAGAATATCAAGACCTGATCCTGATCCATAACGACATGGACAACCTGACAGATTTAGGGGTATCAAGCAGCAATACACCCATCACCATCAATAAAAACGCAATTGACGCCTGCCTGTTAATCCCGGTCACAGACTCTGAATATCACTATTTTGCAGGTGTGGCCGGAACTGTAAAACAGCTCTTCCCAGGCGTGGCCGGAAGGGTCACCACCAATACCAACCATACTCGGATGTTCGATAAGGAGAAAGGATTCAAGCCTGTCTGCCGGCTGGGAAATACCAAAGATAATCCCGTGATCAAAGATATGAAGGAAATGGCGGTTCGTGTTCAGGAGCATACTCCTGTATTCTGTATCGATGCCATCATGGATCATGGAAAGATCACCAGTCTGAATGCCGGAAATATCATTGCCCTTCATGACCTGGCAAATGAACTTCTTTTTAACCGGCGGGTGATTCATGTCGATTCAGGCGCTGATCTGGTAATAGTTACAGCTGGAAAGGTTGGGATCAATCTCTACCAGGCAGGCAAAGGCATACATGCAGCCTGGAACGCCGCAAAGAAACCTGGTGGAACTGTTTTACTACTTGCCCCCTGCCAGGACGGAGCAGGAGCGATTGGATACCAGGAAACCATGGAAGCCATCCAAGGAATGGATCTGGATCCTGCCCTCCACTGGGTGATTGACAATACCTGCAGCAGGGAAACCTTCCGTATCGGCAATCAAAAACCGGTCGACACCTTGAGGATCCTGAAGTCCCTGGGGGAAAACCGGATCAAAATTCTTTGCATGATGGATCCAGATGAGTTATTAGAAACATACAGGTTAGTTGCTATCCCAGACCGGGGATCCCCCGAGAAGAGTTTAAGAGATTTTGTCAGCCAGTTCCTGGATGATAAACCCGATGCCTTGATCTACATTTTACAGGATTCTGGGTTAAAAATCGTTCCTGATGACGAAAAATAATAAACCTTCAGTTAGATTCGGATCACTCACCCAAGCCCGCAGGATTCGTTGCGGGCTTTTTTGATACCTTCATCAGAACCAGAAATACCAAAGCAGCCAGCAGCAAGGTCAGGAAGAGAACCTGAATGATGAAATTTGGTCCCAACTCTTCTACAGATCTACCGATATACCATGGTAAAAAGATCGATCCCACACTCCCGCTTATGAAAAATATACTGGTGACCCTGCCGGTCATAGGCAATAAACTCCCAGCAAAGGTTAACATAGTGGGAAACAAGGAAGCCACTGAAAACCCCAGAATAAAAGTCCCAAGCCATAAGATCGCAGATTGGCTGGGGAACAGAAATACTAACCCCAGGCCAATAACGGATCCGGCTATATCCACGAGCAGGATCTTTCTTGATGTTAACCTGGTTGCCAGAGGAATGCTGATCAAACGGCTGAATGTGAATGCACCCCAATAAGTAGATGTTAACAGAATGGCTGCTTGTTCATTAGCCAAACCAGTCTTAATGGAATAGGCTGACAACCAATCTCCATATCCAACCTCCACCCCAACAAAAGCAAAGAAAAATAGAGCAATCACCCAAACTACCCGAGTCCGGTTGACCAGCTTTGCTTTCCCTGGTGATTCATCTACAGATATTGCAGATTTTTTTAATTCAGGTTCTTGGAGTTTGATAAACTGGATCAGGATCAAGATCGAAAGTAAGCCCAAGCCCCAATAACCCCATTGAATGCCATTGGATAATTGGAGTGATCCTGCCAGGATCAAAGGAGCCATAAATGATCCCAAACCAAAAAAGAAATGCAGACCGCTCATCGCAGGAGCGATATCGATGTCCGGCACCCGGAACAGAAGACTATTGCAGCCCACATCCATTAAACCGGTAGCCAAAGCCATAATCATGGAAACTAAAATCAATGCCAAAGGTGTCCGCAATAGAGGGATCAATACTAGAGCAATAGCGATCAAGGGCAGAATCCGGATCAGCAATTTATGTCCCCTGAACTTATCAAATAAAAAGCCTGCAATCCAGGATCCTACCAGGTAAGAAAAAGCGCGGGTCGGGAATATCAGACTGATCCGACCCAATGTAGAATTTGTTTGTTCAACCAGTTTTAATAATGTAGGACCAAAAACAGCACCTGATATACCAATGTAGATGGAAATGGAGTAATAAAGGATAATCCAGCGTTTTTTTGTGATGTCGTTCATGGCAGATTAATTGAGATCCATCTCTATGCTCAGTCAACGAACCAATTTTATCGCGTTTGGAAAAATAAGGGACGAAGTCCGCTACTATAGACTTCGTCCCAAATATTATTGATAGGGCTGAATCTACTCAAAAATCACTTCTGGGTAACCCAACTCCCTGAACAGTCCTCCCAGGTAGCTTTCTGCATTTTGGGCTGCAAGCTCCAGGATGCCGTCTTTTAGAGCGCTTTCTTCGATCTCTCTCTCAGCCGCTCGCCTGGCTTCTGATTCCAGATCCACTTCCCCATGAGTGAACAGTCCGGTATCACGGTCATAAATATAGGATTGTTCATTATCAACCGCTACCACGAAGATCTCAGGATCAGGAAGCTGAACATACAACACCTCCCCTCGGACCTTGAGGGCTTCAGGATCCAGTTTATTCAGATCGACCCCCGCAATCACTTGACCATGAGCAACGAGAACCAGACGATCCCCTACTAACCATTTAAAAACTCCCTGGCGGGTTTCAGCTGTGATGATCTTTTCCAGACTGAACTTGATGGTTTCCAAGCGGGCCAAACTGCGTACTTCATGTACGATAGTAACCGGGTCTGGGAGAATTGTCGGCGTGGGATGAAGGACCACAGATATCTGGGTAGAAAGACTATCTGTCATTTCCCGGACAGGTGATAATTGGTCCGAGATCGAATTTTGAACAGAATTAACCAAATACACTCCAGCTCCGACCAATAGAAGCAGAAAAACGATCTGGATGATCCACTGCCATCTTTTCATAACATCTCCTCAGTTCAGAATGATTATCTTTCTTATTAAAATTAACCAGTTCGGGATATCTCCGTTACTGTTTTAATCTGCTATTCTTCCCGTGACAATTTATCTCGCCAGAGTAATAAGGTGTCTAATGCTGATTGAGCCTGGTCAGATTGAATAAAAAGATGATCATGATAATAAGCAGACACTACATTCACAGAAAATCCCTGGGCAGCCAGCACTTCTGTGATCCGGGCTAAAAAACCTACCGCAGCCATGCTGGAAAAAACATTAAGGGTAATTCTCTTAAATACCAGATCATAAGCCAGGGCATTTAGATCGGCGAGGTGTTTCCCGATGATTACAGTTATACCTTCCCTTTCAACATAATAGCCCTGGCATAAAACAAAATATTCTTCCGCCCTGTCTGGAGATAAAGAACAAAAAACCAGCTCCTCATCATCCAATATCGGGTTCATATTCTTGATCAAGGAATCCAGATCAGTCTCACCAGGATGGTCACTCATAAACACCTCGAGTATTAGTTCAGGCCGGGTATGCCTTCAAAATGAAATTGTAGATTGCCTCGGTAATATTAACTAATTTATCACAATTAACAATAGCTGGTTGATCTTTGGGAGTGTGGGTTATCTCCTGGCTGTCGATGTTTTCCAAGAACCACCTCGAAGTTACTGCAATTGCAGGTACACTTTGTTGGAGGAAAATACTGTGATCTCCTTGATACCACGCCCCTCCTTCATCAATATCCTCTGCAGAAGCCAATACTTCATCAAGACTCTTTTGGATTTCTTCCCTTAAATTAAAAGGCGAAAATGCAGACGGTCCCTCATAGTATCCTGCCCCATCAATATTGATGTTGATCAGGATCTCATTAAACCGGTTCTGATTCTGTTCCAAGTAGATCATCTGTCCAGAAGCCGCAAAATAGTCTTCTCCGTTTAACGGCAGCAATTCGATCATTGTATCGCCCTGATAGTCCTTCAACTTTTCTGCTAAGAGCAAAAGGACGATCACTCCAGTGGCATTATCAATCGCGCCAGGCGTATTGAGTTTTGCGTCAATATGGGCAGATATCACGATTCTTTTTTTATGATCCTGCCCTTTCCGGGCTACAAGATTGAAACCTTCAGATTGGACGCGTTTAGCTCGTGAGGTAAGGCTTCCTGAATTCCCGACCAGGGGAAGGAGTTTTTGTCCTTCTTCTTCAGTTAGATAAACTGACGGAATCTGGAAATCCCCATCTTCGATCAAGGGAAAAGGATAAACTCCACCAGCCAGAGCAGCATTCCTGCTGGTAACTGAGAGAATCGCACCTGGTGCTTTTTTCTCCAGAAGAGCGATGATCCGCTGGTGGTCTTCCGGGTTATAAAAGACGAAATTCTTTGGCATCAACTGTTCTTTTGTCAACTCATCATGAAGCAGCAATAATTTACCCGCGGCATCCACTTCTTCCAGTTGTGCTATTGTTCCAGCAGATGTTAGACAGGCTTCCAACGAACAACCAGTTGAATAGGGGCTGGGAAATACCTGAAAAACTTTTTCGCCAATCCGAAAGTCTGCTCCCCCGTCCTGCCAATCCATCGCCTGGAAAGGTGTTGATTCAACAATCCAGCCATACTTATCAACAACTTCCTGGAAAAAAGCTGTCGCCATCCGGTTGCCTTTGCTGCCTACCGGCCTTTGCGGGATATCAAGACACAAGATTCGTAAATAATCATCACAGCCAGGGGGCATATTTTCAATCCCTTCAATCTATCTTGAATTTGATTTAATTATAGCGAAGAATAATATCCTACCAAAAACTAATTACATCCCATCAGGCAGCTCAACTGTTAGGAGCAGCTGAAAACTGGACTATTTTCGCTTCAAAAGTGGACTCTGAAACCATCAAGTGGCAGTGATAGTGAATGAACCAAAGCATCCTTCCACCAAATTCGAATATCCATCGTGCTCTTTTCCTGATCAGGGAC
>CAZVIH010000065.1:0-4870 GCA_964627755.1 uncultured Anaerolineales bacterium | reverse complement strand
AAATGCAATTTGTGTTTTCTGTAGGCGAGTCGCCAATCCAGCCGGCTTTGTGTTTTTTGGGTGCAGTTTCGGTGCAAATTGGGTGGACACTATAGAAACAATGGACAAAAGGAACCGATTTTGCCCTAAATTCTGGACAGAATGGACGCTGTTTCCCCCTCTGGAATCCTTGGAAACCCCCTCAACCTGATTAAGAGTCAGTTGCTCTCTTTGATCTAGAAGGGTGGCATTTAATGTGGTCCAAATCGTTTGTCTTTTGCCTGTTTAGCCTTTTCAAGATAATTAATAAAATTATCCCTTTCTATTAACCACAATTGACCAATTCTCTTACACCGGAAGATATTATCCCGTAGTAAACGACGCAAATACTGTTGGTTATAACCGCTGATCTGTGCCGCAGTTCTTACTGTTATATAGTCATTTGAAAAATCGGATTGAAGAGAATTAAAAGAATATCCCATCCCAACCTCTCTTGAGGATTTCTGAGAGCTTCTCTACCTGGTCTTTCTGCTCAAATCTGAGCAGGGCCAGGAATTGCTCTACAGCCTCACTATGAGGTTCGAGATGGGACCAAGACTGTGGGCGGTATTGGACTCGAACCAACGACCTTTGCGATGTCAACGCAACGCTCTAACCAGCTGAGCTAACCGCCCATCGAGAAAACATTATACAACTACACCCCTGATTAGGCAATACTTTCAGGCTTTTAGGACCCTATCTATAAACCCCCGAACCATTTTGGCAACTACTTCCGGCTGCTCAATAGCAAGCATATGGCCGCTGGTTTTTATCACTTCTAATTCTGATCCTTTGATCCCCTCTGCCAGCTCTTCAGAAAAACGGATCGGAGTCATTTTATCTTCATCCCCAACCAGGATCAGGGTTGGTACTTTAACCTGATCCAATTCTCCTTTCATGTCATGCAGATCACAGGCCCTGAAGTCACCCGCCAATACGGAGGGACGCAGTTTCAACATCTGATTTTTTACATTTTCGGCCAGCCCCGGTTCGATCCTGCGGCTGAAAGACCAATGGACAATATTATCCACTGCTGTTGGAAATCCAACCTGCGTGGCCAGCTCCTCGATCAGGGACAGATTCACGGGCAGCGTGGCTCCGGTGCTCATCAACACCAGACCGTGCAGCAGTTCTGGATAGTTCACCGCCAGCCAGAGGGCAATTGCCCCTCCCATCGAATGGCCGCACAGAACCACCTTGGGCAGGCTGAGGTCCCGTATCCAGTTCAAGACTACTTCCCCGTAGGCGGGGATGCGCTGTAATCCGTGTCCCCTGGATTTGCCATGTCCGGGCAGGTCCGGGGCATAGACCTGGAAGCCGCTTAAGCGCCGCAGCTGGGTAGGCCAGGAAAGGTGGTCTCCACCGGCACCGTGGATCAAGATCAATGTTTTCCGTGCGGGTTCATCGGCCTGATAGGCCTGGTAATACAGATCAGTTATATAAGGCATAATATTTTATTATATACTTCTTTGGAGGTTTAGATCAGCCGGAGACGGTCGGCGGCATCGGGTGTCAGGGGCAAAACAACCTGGATCTGGGTCCCCTCGCCAGGAACAGATTTGATGTGGAATACACCCTGAACCAGCTCAGCCCGCTCGCGCATATTCAACATACCCAGGCTGCCCCGATCATCATAATTATCCATCACGTTTTCTACAAGGAAACCCTTTCCGTTATCCTCAATTTCCAGGAAGGCCAGGTCTGTTTGCAGACGCTGTACCTTGACCCAAATCTTTTCTGCCTTGGCATGTTTGCGGGCATTATTGACAGCCTCTTCAGAAATAGTGAAGATCACAGTCTGGGTGTTCATGTCCAGTTCATTTACCAGCTCAGTATCACATTCTATGATCACGTTCTGTCCAAAGGTTTCCTTGGTTTTTTCGGCCATCGATTTCAGGGCGGCGATCAATCCTTCGGATTCCAGCACCAGTGGACGCAGAGTGAAAAGCATGTGGCGCAGCTGTTTTGAAGTCCGGCGGGCCAGTTCCTCTGTTTGATAGAGAGCTTCCTCGGCAGCTTTGACGTCCCGTTTGAGCAGGTGGCGGGCCCGGCTGATCTGCATTGGTATAGCGGCCACGGTCTGAGTTGGTCCGTCATGCAGAGCCCGGGCCAGACGGCGCTGAGCTTCGGACTGGATCTTGATGATCTGGTCACGCTCCGCTGTTAACTCCTGGAACAGGTGGGCATTCTGCATAGCGATCTGAGCCTGATGGCCAATAGTGCTGATCGTTTCCTGTGCTTCTTCCGTGAAATATCCCTGATCGGGATGGCCAAATAACATCACACCAAAGGTATCCAACCCTGCCCGCAGCGGGATTCCGTAGCCACTTTGACAGGACCGGAATGAGATAAAGGTTTTAAGCTCTGGGTCGGTAGCCAGATTGTCGGTCATTTGTGGATCACCTGTTTCGATGATCCGTTCTAATAGACCTTCAATACCCGGCACTCTGGTGGTCATATCTGGTCTTGGTAACCCTCGTCCATAAGCGACCTCCAGATTCGGTACAGAAACATCGTCTGAAGTGAATAAAAGGATTGCGCTGATCAACCGGTCGGTGTCCATATCGGAAATGCGCAGTGCCAGGAAAGAGACATCGAGACTCTTTTCAAGGACACGGGAATAATTCAGGGTCACGGTCAGGTCTGTGATCAGGGCAAGCAAACGCCTGATGCGTTCATCGCTTTTTTTAGCTTTTTTGGGTTTGGGAGCTGGTTCCTGGCTTGGTTCTGGTTTAGGCGCCAGGAAATAAGCCGCAGCTGCTCCTAGTAGCAGGGCGATTACTGCGGTCAATCCCAGGATGATCCAGAATTCTTGTACTGATACCATAATCAGCTCAGTGGTTATGATGGTTAATCCAATATATCATAACCCAAAACGGGTAACTTATCACGGTGAAAAAATATCCTTTGTTAAGAGGATATTTTTTGGACTATTCGGCTACCAATTCCTCGACGAACAGACTTTCGAGGATAGGAATCAACTTTTTCACAGCCAGAGCCCGGTGGCTTAATTCGTTTTTCTGTTCTGTGGTCAGCTCGGCCATGGTCAAGCCGGATCTTTCCAGGCGGAAGATCCTGTCATAACCAAAACCGCCATGACCGCGTCCTTCCGGGATAATATCTCCTGGACAGGTTCCCTTGGTGACGATTGGTGATCCTTCCGGACCTACCAGGGCCACCACGCACTGAAAGCACGCTTTCCAGGGTTGGGAAATTCCTTCCAGATTCTGGATCAAAAAATCGCGCCGGTCCTTGTCTGTAGCATCGGGCTGCGGTGCATAACGGGCGGAATATAATCCGGGAGCACCTCCCAGGGCCTCTACTTCCAGCCCAGTATCATCCGCCAGGGTCCAGATCTTGGCGGCATCGGCAAAGATAGCTGCTTTTAACACCGCGTTTTCCAGGTAATTCAGGCCTCGTTCCTGGACTTTAATGTCCAGATCCAGGTCTTTCGGGGATATCAGCTCAAGGTTAAGTCCACTTAAAAGCGACCGCAACTCTGCCAGCTTCCCTTGATTGTTGGTCGCCAGTAATAATTTGATCATAAGTTTCCTACCATCCTAACTTACCATGATTCTAGTTGATTTATTAATCTGGTGCTTAATAAAAACGTTAGGTTAAAAGGATGAAAGGTGTTTACTTGGTGTAAAATTGAGTTATCAAATCTAGCGATTGATATCCTATGCCAACTAACCTGCCTGCCGACTATTTTAATGCCGAGGAGCGCTTCCGGTCAGCCACAACGACGGAGGATAAGGTCAAGTACCTGGAAGAGATGATGGGTACTATCCCCAAACACAAGGGGACTGATCATCTCAGGGCTGATTTGCGAAAAAAGCTTTCCAAATTAAAAACTGCCGCTACCTCAAAAAAGAGCTCAAAAAAGCAGGTATCTGCCTATCACATTAACAAAGAAGGGGCGGGACAAATTGTCATCATCGGCACTACCAATGTGGGGAAATCGAGCCTGGTAGCCAATCAGACTAATGCAGAACCTGAAGTATCAGATGTGCCATTTACCACCTGGACCGCCATGCCGGGTATGATGATGATCGATAATATCCAGGTGCAAGTGATCGACACTCCGCCTATCAGTGAGGAGTATATTGACCCTGAATTTCTGAACCTGATCCGCAGGGTGGATCTGGTGTTGATCATGATCGATCTGCACGCCGATCCAGTCCAGCAGCTGGAGTTTGTCTATCAGAAATTGAAGGAAAACCGGATTTGTCCCAAATACCTGGAAGGCCAGATCGAAGTCGAGGGTTTTATACTGTATGTGCCCGCCCTGGTGGTAGTGAATAAATACGACAGCAAAGAATATGAGGAACATTACCAGATCTTCAAGGAGCTGTTGGGGCAGGATTATCCCATGGTGCCAGTTTCCGTTAAGACCGGTCACAATATCGAGACCCTCAAGAGTAAGATATTTGAAAAACTGGCTGTGATCCGGGTTTATTCCAAAGCTCCAGGCAAAGAGGTTGATAAAACGGCTCCCTTTGTGGTTGACCAGGGTATCCAACTGGGTGATTTTGCCGGCAAGGTCCACAAGGATTTCCAGGAAAAATTGAAATCCGCCAGGATTTGGGGCAGCAGCGCGGATTTCCCGGGCCAGATGGTCAGCCGGGATCATGTCCTGGAAGATGAGGATGTGGTGGAATTGCAGATATAAAGAGGCGTAATGCGTTCTGACAGGGGTGATGATGCCTGGTCTTTACTCACTGTCAGTGCGAGGATCCCTAGCCTCGTCTTAAGGGACGAAACAACCTGAACCAAATCCAACTGATATCAGCCTAGAAACACAGATCAGGGAGCAAGAAAATTGATCCATTCTCTGAATCCTGAATGGTTG
>CAZVIH010000064.1:0-162121 GCA_964627755.1 uncultured Anaerolineales bacterium | reverse complement strand
ATAGTTCTGCCGCCCGATGGCAAAAGTAGTCGCATCAAATGACCCCAGTGCTCCATTCTCAAATTCTACGATCATCGAGATGGCATCTTCTAATTCCACCTTGCCCATTTCTGCTGACTCACCACTGCCGGCACTGAAAGTAGCCGCGCCTGCACCGGGCAAAGGCCGCTCCTTGATAAAGGTTTTCATCATCCCGGTGACGGATTTGATCTCACCGACCAGGAAGCGGGCCAGATCCACGCTGTGAGAGTTGATGCCGCCATTGGAACCCATCCCGGCAACATCTTTCAGCATGTGCCAGGTCAGGGGGAAATTGGGGTCCATGGTCCAGGACTGCAGATAACAACCCCTCCAGTGATAAATCTTGCCCAGTTTTCCGGCATCGATCATCTGCTTGGCAAGCATCACTGCCGGGCAGCGGCGATAGTTGTGGTTCACGTAATGAACCACTCCAGCTTCTTTTGCAGCTTCATACATCTCCAGAGCTTCCTGGGAGGACAGGGAAATAGGTTTTTCGCAGAAGATATGTTTGCCTGCCCTGGCTGCCGCAATGGCGATCGGTGCGTGCAAGTTAGGCGGCACGCAAATATCAATGATATCGATGTCATCCCGCTCAATGACTTTTTTCCAATCGGTCTCGGTCTCTTCCCAACCCCAGTTATCTGCAAAAGCCTGCAGGGATTCCTTGTTCTGGGCGCAGGCGACTTTCATAACTGGCTTAATGGGGACATCGAAGAAATTGACCACATTCTTCCAGGCGTTGGAATGGGCTTTGCCCATAAATTTGGAGCCGATGATAGCTACATTCATCTCTTTCATATCTATTCCATCCTTTTTGATTACAAACAGTTTGTACAGGACAACATTTACAAACCAGCGACAAGATCCTTGAGATACTTTATGCTCTTCTCTACAGCAGCATCCTCATTGGTTCCCACTTCCGGATGTGGAAAATCAATCTCAACAGCCAATAGACCCTGATAATCCATTTTTTTGAGCATCCTGGCCAGCTCGGGCATATTGATATATCCATCACCAACAGCAACAGAAGAGAAGAAGAACCATTCGTCAGCAGCTACTCCTGGAGTGATCTTGATGTCCTTGATATGCGTGGCGAAGACATATTTTCCCAGTTTTTCCATAGCCTTGACGGGTTCATCCAGCAAGCGCATAAAGTTACCTGTATCGAAAGTCAACCCGAAATATTCTGAATCAACATCATCGAATAATTGAAGGAATTCATCAGAATCAAAGTCAAAGTGGTTTTCAACAGCCAGTTTGACATCCAGTTCTTCAGCAACTTTAACCGCTTCCTTAAACATCTCGGTCAGTTTTGCCAGCTGCGGTCCGTGGGGTTCAAATCGAAAGGCCAGACTGCTGCCGACGGTTCTCATCACAGGAGCTCCAATCGACTTGGCATAGGAGATGTGCCGGATCATATCATCCAGCATGGGTTCATTTTTTCCACCTTCCAGGCCATCAGGATGACCCCAGGCCCAGACCCGGTCGAATCCGTAATCATCCAGTTTGGCTTTCAACTCAACCAGATATCCAGGGTCAAAACTCTTAATAAAACACGATCCCAAGGAAACCCCATCCACGCCAAAATCCTTAGCCCGCTTCATTCTGCATATCTACCAGGGCAACCACATCTGCGCCTGGGATATATCTTCGTAAGGTACCTGAATGTAGTTTTCCAACACACCCGGTACCGATCATACATATTTTAATTAGTTTGGAAACTATCTAACTCCTCTTTATTCAGATTTTCCAAAACGCTTTCAGTTTGCTTTACTTTCTCTCAAGATCTTCCTGGTAAATTCTCCCGGCTCCTGAACACGGATTAATTCAGTTTCAAAACGAGATCTATCACCTCTGTGAAAAGCATGGAAATATTCTACAGGTTGATCATCTTCCAGATAACTCACACTATTCAACAGGATTAGCGGAGCGCCAATTTCCACATCCAATAAATCAGCTTCTTGTTGTTTTGCAGCAACTGCCTCCAGGAATCTTTTTCCCCTGAAAATGAATAATCCATATTCATTTTCCAGGTATGCATAAAGGGATTGTTCGGTCAAATCCGCATCCACGAGCTCCGGGCACAAGCGATAAGGGATAAAGGTGGTCACCAAAACAACTGGTTCTTGATCGATATACCGCACCCGATCGATCTGGATCACATCATCACCCGGTTCTAGATTGAGGTAAGCTGCCACTTTTGGATCTACCTTAACTTTCTCCTGCTTGAGAACCACCGAACGGGGCTTGTGCCCCTTTGCCATCATATCCTGATAAAAACCTGTCAGCTCCTGGAATAATCCCTCGCGGATCTTTGGCTTAGCAACAAATGTTCCCCGTCCTTTTTCCCTGTAAATCACTCCTTTATTTTCAAGTACTTGGAGCGCCTGCCTAATTACTGTTCTGCTGACATCAAAAACACTGCATAACTCCACCTCCCCCGGAAGCTTAGCCCCTGGCAGAATCTTATTTTTCTCGATGTGAGTTAAAAGAGCGTCCATAACCTGAATATAAAAAGGAATATAGGAATTTCGATCTATTGATAGATTCTTCACCATGATTGCCCTTACAAATTATTATCCTGTAATTACATCTTAGGATATCATAAAAGAGATTTAGACTCTGTCAATAGCTGTGATACTTTTATGGAAAATTATTATGGAAATCTAGAGAACCTTCGAAAGACATAGCTCTTCAGGAATTTACTTTTCCTTTGCTGTCTGGAAAGCGATCATAGCCCTCTCCCTGGCAAACTTATGATCAACAATCGGATCCGGATAGCCATCCACCTTGGCTCCCTTCTCCCAGGGTGCATGGACTGCAACATTATCCAACCCCTCCAGTTCGGGCACCCACTTGCGGATATAATCCCCCTGTGGATCAAATTTCCGACTTTGCTGAACAGGGTTAAAGATCCTGAAATAAGGTGCTGCATCGGTCCCTGTGCCGGCTACCCACTGCCAGCTGCCGTTGTTCACGGCAAGATCTCCATCCAGCAGGTTATCGCGGAACCATTTTTCTCCCCAGCGCCAATCGATAAGCAGATCCTTGACCAAAAAAGAGGCTGTGATCATTCTGGCACGATTATGCATCCAGCCGGTTTCTTTCAGCTGCCGCATGGCGGCATCGACTACCGGATAACCAGTCATACCTTCTTTCCAGGCCTCAAAATCTGCCTTTACATTTCTCCAGGGCAGCCGGTCGTACATAGATCGGAAGTTTTGAGTCCGGGAATGTGGAAAATGGAACATGATATGGATATAGAACTCTCTCCAGATCAATTCACTCAACCAGGTTTCAACTCCACGGAGATCCTTGTGACTTGTTTCATTTTCCAGTATTTCTATGCTCTGGCGGAGTGCAGTTCGAAGACCCAAGACGCCAAACCTTAGATAGGGTGATAGGTTAGATGTTCCTTCCAGATCCATGCGGTCACGGTTAAGATGGTAAAATTCAATCTTTTTTTTGATAAAACCCTCAAAACGTTGGCGGGCCATTTCTTCACCAGACGGGAACAGCACCTCATCTTCCCCGGGAGGCAGCACACCTGAATTGATATCTTGAAACGATGGAATACATTTCGGGCTGGGGATTGGTTTGATCAACGGAGAAAGAGCCAGCCAATTCCTCTTGAAAGGTGTAAAAACTTGATAAGGTTTACTGTTTGCTTTCAACGCTGCCAGAGGATGAAGGCCCAGTTGTCCCTGAACTAATTTCAGAGGCAGGTAGCTGCCTACCAACACACTTCTCAGGCGAGCATAAGGTGTAAAATCCTCTTCAGCGTAGATCTGGTCTGCACCGGACTCGCCTAATAACCTCTCCAGAACTTCAACCGGTTTTCCAGTACGAATAATAAGTTTACTGCCCCTTTTACGCAGGTTCAGATCGAGTTCATGAAGATTTCGGAAAAGAAAATTCAGACGGCGCCTCGATCCGGTGTTCAAGAGCACCGGATCGAGGATAAAGACCGGGAGAACGGGAGGATTTTCCAGGGCTTGCATAAGGGTCAGATTATCCTGCAAGCGCAGGTCACGGCGGATCCACCAGATCGAACTCATGATTGTTTTTGTTCCGCATTGAGTGATTTTAAAGACTGCAATACATCTTTATTTGGGGGAATATCTGACATAGCATGGCCATAATGAACAAACCGCACCTGGCCTCTTTTATCTACTATAACCATAGCCGGCATCCGTCCCAGTTTGAACAGATTCACCTCCTGCCCATAGAGCTTCAAAACAGAATGGGATGGATCCGGAAGCCCAATAAAAGGCAAATCATTCTCAGCCCAATAGTTCCTGAAGGTCTTGAAACCTTCAGGGCCTACGACAATAATTACGGTATCCAATTCTTCAAATTTAGATTGATCATCGCGCAACTGCGCCATATGTTTTTGGCAGAATGGTCAAGTAAAACCCCGGTTAAATACCAGCAGAACATTTTTTTTGGCGCTGAAGCTTGAAAGAGTCACCTTGGTACCATCAAATGTATCCAGGGAAAAATCAGGCGCAGCTATGTTCAGGTAGATTTTTGACATGTTCTTTACCTCATTTAATCTGAACCAAATTTATCTCTTTGGACCTGCGGTATTATCAGGGACAAACCTTGGTAATTAATAAATCCATCCCCGGGCTGGCGTCCTCCATTCTGGTTGAAAAATCCCAGGAAAATAAGTTAACTGGATCCAGCCGGATTGCTATCTCATCCACACTATTTTGCAGTAATTTATCTGCCAGTGAATTATCTCGGCTCCCCAGATATCTATCTAGCAGCATTTCCAGAATTTCTACACCACGTTCCTCATCAATACATGCCAGCGCTTGACCTCGGATTCCACAATAAGGAGGACGATCTGCCGCAATTTCAAAAGCGCAATCCCTGTTCTCCAATAAATATTTCACAACTCGAGTACTTTTACGGGTCGCGCAAAACAGGGAACCGTCTTTATAAATAAACCAAAGCGAAAGTATCATCGGCCATCCAGATTCTGTTTTACAGGCCAGGCGAAGCGGTATTCTGATTTTTTCCAGGAATTCTTGAAAATCTGATAACTTGGCCACTTCTACCTCCAGGATACTGCTTATTTTTCAGATTTTTCCTTGATCCCCCGGATCAAACCCGAGAAAACCAATCCATGAATGGGATATAAAAGATACCAGTATAGGAATCCTGGCAATCCGCGGGGCGCGAAAAAGGCTGTTTGCCGTAAAAGGACCCGCCCTTCTTCAAGGTCTTCCAGTTCATACTGCAGCCAGGCTTCTCCCGGTGTGATCATTTCCGATCGCAGCCGAAGTCTGCTGCCCTGTAGGATCTCTTCAACTCGCCAAAAATCGAGTGCGTCTCCAACCCGGAGCTCATCAGGGTCCCTCCTGCCTCTCCGCAGCCCAACACCACCTAACAAACGGTCAAAAACACCGCGGATTTGCCAGGCCCAATTGAAATACAGCCAACCTCTTTCCCCGCCAAGCCCGGATAATATCTGAAAGACCCGATCTTTATCAGCCTGGATTTCGGTGAAGCGGCGCTCCATGATCAACCCCTCCAGGGTCGTTAATTGCACCGGTACCTGTTCTCCCTGACTGGAGACCAAAGCGTCAGTCCAGCGAGTTTCCACTCCAGAAACTGCCAAATTCGTAAGTGCGGTTTGAACCGCCTCTTTATAATCTACTGGTGTAATTCCAGGGAAGATTTTGTCTGCTGAGTGATCTGTAACCAGGGCCTCATTACGCAATCCTTCCACCAGCGCATGAGCTATTTCAGCCGAAACTGGTGTTACCCAATGAACCCAATATGCTGATAATTTTGGGGTCAGAAAGGGTACCGGGACCAGGATCCTTTTTAATCCTCGGACATCCGCATACCCCAGCATCATCTCTCCATAAGTAACAACATCCTTGCCCCCAATTTCAATTACCTTGTTATGTGACGCGGGTGTCGTGAGGGCTGCCAATAAGTAAGCCAGGACATCCTTAATAGCGATAGGCTGTGTGCTGGTATAGACCCACCTTGGACAAACCATCAGGGGAACTCTTTCAGTCAGATAACGGATCATTTCAAATGATATACTTCCAGACCCCACAATGACGGCAGCTCGAAACTCTGAGATTGGAACACCGGATTGGGCCAACATCTTTCCCGTGTCCTGGCGTGATTTTAAATGTTCTGATAAGTCGGCTTGATAGTCTCCCAGACCGCCCAGATAAATGATTTGTTTGACATTTGCTGTTTTTGCCGCCTCACTGAAGTTCTTTGCAGCCAGAAGATCCCGCTGATGGAAATCTTCACCACTGGCCATGCTGTGAATCAAATAGTATGCCGCAGTGATTCCATTCAGAGCCGCCGGCAACGTTTCCGGGGCCAGAACATCTCCTCTCACAACTTCAACTTCATCCAGCCAAGCTCTGCCCACCAGTCGATCGGGGTCCCGCACCAATACCCGGACTTTGTATCCCGCTTCTAGCAAAGCAGGCACCAGCCTCCCCCCAATATAACCGGTAGAACCGGTAACAAGGATATTTGTTTGATTTGGAGATTTCATGGCTGCACTATTCTGTTTTTGCTAGTTCTTTTAATGCTGCTCTTTTTTTCCGATATTGAATGATTGGCAGATCTCCCTGGATCAGTTTTTCATCAGACATTAAAGAGCTCGGTTGGGGTTTATGGGTAATAACCACTCGACGATCCTGGTGTGCTATGATCAAGTTCATTGGCATACCAATCCAGGTAATCAGCTTGCCCAGGAATGGAAAACGGATGAACCTCTGATAAAATCGCAAATATAATATTGAATTGTCATCATCCACCGGCGTGAAGGCAATCAGCACCCGGACATCTTGGCTGATGTAGTTCTGCCACAGATTAGGCATGATAAATTCCAGATGAACACTCCGAGCTTCATTCAAGCTTAGTTGATTGGGTTTTTTAGGTGGCGTTCCATCATCCGGGCGATTGAATACATAAACCAGTAATTTCTGGTCCCCTTCCCATTGGACTAAGGGACCATCTATCACTGTATTATTACCCCGGCCAATCGTATTATGGTGAATAAAAGGCAGATGGACTACATCCAACTGGTTTTCTATGGCCCTGGAATAATGGCTCTTCCAGGGATCCTGGACAGTACTGTAAATAAAAGACTCGTCCAGATTATCAAAGAACAGGGGCGGTTCCAGATCTTCAGGGGGATCAAACCCCCACCAGATCCAGATAAAACCTTGATCCTCAAATGTTGGATAGGTGGACAAAACCAAAGATGCCGGGATTCTTCCTTCTTTTCCATTGGCAGGGATATAGACACAGCGGCCGCTACTATCATACTCAAATCCGTGAAAAGGGCATTGCAAATGATCATCCAGTACTTGTCCAAGGCTTAATGAAATCCTCCGGTGTGGGCAGCGATCAACCGCACAATGAACGTTCCCAGCCTCATCTCGCCAAAAGACCAGTTTCTCCCCCAGGCGGGTAACACCAACAGGTTTATTTTTTACCTGCTTGGATTCCAGGACAACGTACCACTGTTTTCGGATCATCTTTAATCCTCCCTGATTGATCTATATCTGCGACTAGTAACCCTATCTTACCAAACCAATGGACAAGATCCTATTGTAAAAAATATATCACTCAAGCATGTATGCCTTTACAGGATAGGGATTACCGCCGCTGTCTTTGCTGACCGGTTTATTTTTTGCTGGATCAGAACCCTCTTTTTTGCCCCATCCAGGGTTCAGACTTACCGGCTTTAAATTCCTCCACGCTTGGACCCGCCAACATTCCCAACCTCCATATTCCGAAGAGATAACTGATGATTAATAACAGGATGGTATAAGGCCAACCCATCAGCGTGCGGATTAGCCCCAGAGAATTAGCTGCTCCCTGCCTGAATAACCAAAATTCCAATCCCAGCCTTATCACAAACCCCACTCCCCAGAAAAGAGTTACTTCATTATAAGCTGGACGGATACGGGGATGCCAGTACCAATCCAGCGGCCAGCTGCGTGTGAGATGGCTGGACAAGGCGGCCAGGGGGCGTTTTATCAGAATGCTTACTAAACACAGAATGACTGTCAGCGCTCCAGAAATTAATCCCGGAATGAAAAAACCAACATCCGAATCACTTAACAACGCAAAGCCAGCAGCTAACAGAACGGCTAACAAGCCACTCAGTGCATAATATACATTTTCTTTTTTAAATATTCGCATCAGGAAGAAAATAACTGCTGTTCCAATGGACGCCCCTAAGGCAGGTATCAAACCGTAGAAAGGATTGACCGCCAGAAAAATCAGCAGGGGCACTAAAACATCAAGTATTTTTACCCCCCTGCCTGCGAAAACTGTTTTCAGCTCATCCTGGAGTTCTTTGATCCTATCCACCAGCTTTCGTCCCCATCCAGAACTTCTGCCAATCCCCATCGCTTTGGTACAATGCAATCAGGGCATACAAACTGGCACTGAAAAATCCCAGAACCATCATCAAAATCACCCAGACAATCGACCGCAGCGTAACACCTTCCCTATAAATGATCCAGGCCGAAAACAGGATAAATCCAGTATACAAATCCACCAGGGATACAATACCCCACGGATTTTTCACAATCTCACCGCCATCCCTACCAAAATCCCCTGCACTAAAACCGTAGATTAACACTGCTGTCATAGCCAAAACACCCAGAACAGCGATCACTTTTGCAGTTTTCATATTCAACCTCTTATATAACCAACAATATTCCAAAGACCAGTTCGACAACAAAACTTATGATATTCGAGGATACCGGCGATTTATCAACCAGGATCGATATTCCACGGACCAGAGCCATGACCAGGTACGTAACACCTAAAATGGTATAGGCCTCTCTACTGTTAAAATAGATAACTACCCCGCCCAGGCCAACAAACAAAGCACCAAGAATTGTTCTGATCTCAGTGATCCCCCTTCCTCCAGCTGGCTCTAATCCCGTAAAACCAGGAACTTTCATAGGCCAGAACAGGGATACAATACCTGTGATTATGGTAGCAGCACCAGCAATAATCCTTAAAATCTGCATTATCATTTGGTCTCTCCTTTTGGCGGTAACGGAATCAGAACAGATGTATTGGCTTTGTAAGCCTCATAGTCAGCCTTGCCGCCCCATTTTTCATCAGCCCGTTTTTCAAGCATAGGCACGCCGCTGACTCGGGTCAACAATATTGTGATAAATATCGGCGAGATCAAAGCAACCCACTGCCAGCCAACCAAAACAGGTAAAGCAATGATCATTACTCCGATCCAGAGCACGATTTCTCCAAAATAGTTTGGGTGACGGGACCAGGCCCATAAACCAGTCCGGATGAATTTGCCTTCATTTTCCGGATTCTGCCTGAATAAACTTTTTTGCCTGTCTGCAATCACTTCCAGACCAAACCCAAAACCCCAAATCAGAATACCGATCAATGCAAAGATATCAAAAGGCACGCGCTTTACCGAAGTCACAACAACCAGGGCTGCAGCCAGCGAAAACGTGACCCAGAGCCCTTGAAGTGTCCAGGTTTGGAGGAATCTTGGGAAAGATTCTTTAATCTCCCGGAATCGCCTGTCTTCCCCTGCCTTTTTAATGCGCTGGAATAAAAATGTTCCCAGCCGGAATGCCCAGACAGAGACCATACCGAATAACAACCAGGATCTGAAATCCCTCACCGGACTGAAAATCAGTGCAATTAACATTACCGTGATATAGGTAATACTGCCAGTGAGGTCAAAGTATTTTTCAGTCTTATTTACATAAGCCGAGATAAACACAATCCACTGGATTAAGAATGCAACCCCTATTCCCAGAGCGTAGATTGGCAGTCCCGCCAGCTTGTATCCACCCTGACTTCCGGCCAAGGCAACACCAAGACCAAGCAGCACAATGACCAGGATTCCGATATAGTATCGTAAATTCTCTTTATTCATATTTTTCCTTATTTATGATCCATCATTTTCGGATATTTAAGCTTTCGAGACGATCGCAAAACCTACAGCTCCTGGACCAAGATGGGCCCCAATAACAGGAGTAATATCCATTGAGAAGATTTCCCCCTCTGGTAAGTATTTTTCAATTTTCTTTTTAAATTCATCTGCTTTTTTTTGAGCATTTGTGTGCAGCAAGGCAAATCTTTCAATAGGAACATATCCTTCCAGCAATGCAATCAATCTTTTTTCAGCCCGGATGGAAGTCCTGACTCGATCAGATCCTGGCCGGCCATCTTTCATGGTCAAGATCGGTTTCAGCTGAATTAAACTTCCGATGCCGGTCATAAAACGATTCATGCGGCCGCTGCGCCGCAAGAATTCCAAAGTGTCCAGTCCAGCCGTTACAAACGTCCTTGATCTGAGGCTGTCCAGGGCGACCATGATCTCATCAATGGATTTGCCTTCATCTGCCATCCTGGCTGCCAGCTCAACCTGAAATCCCGTTCCGATAGATAACTGCCCCGAATCTCGAACGATCACCCTGGCTTTTTTATATTCCCGGGCAGCCGTTCTCGCAACATCAATTGTTGCACTTAATTCTTCTGAGATATGAATGGAAATGATCTCTTCAGCTCCCTGGTCAACCAGGTTGTCAAATGCTGCGATAAAAGCAGCTGTTCCAGGAGTGCCCGTGGTTGGATGTGAAGGATATTGAGCCAGATTGGTATAGAATTCCAGGCGGGAGATCTCGACCCCATCCAGAAAACCCTGGTCTCCAATATTGATATATAAAGGGATGACCGTAATGCCCAAGGATTTGATAACATCTTGTGGTAAATCACAGGTCGAGTCGGTAACTATTCGAATTGCCATTTCCCTCTCCTAGAATACCTTCTTATATTTGGAGATACTGGCAAATAATGCCACTATAAGAATAATAACACCTGCCCAAGCTGAAGTTACAACCAATGATGATCCAGCCTGGCTAACAGTAATGCCGATAAAGGCCCAGACCAATACCAAAAGATAGGGAGTATCATTTTCTCGCCAGGCCATCAGGATCCCCAGCAAACTGGCTATCCCCAACATAATCACTGCCCAAACCTCAGGATTGATACCAAATCCATTCCAGTCAAAAAAGAATAATGTCTGAGACACATTGGCAATCGTTGCTACACTGATCCATCCCAGATATATACTGAAAGGCAGTTTTACAAGCCATTTTGTCTTTCCCGCAGAACCCGTCAATTGTCGGTTGATGACCAATAACGAAACCAGGATCACAGCCATCGCGATCAAGGTAACCGAGAATACTTCATAATGCCAAAGGAAGATCCAGATTGAGTTGGCCAAACTCCCGATCCAATAATAGGGCGCGATCTTTTTTAAAGTTTGATTTTCTGCCTGGGAGGGCAAGAGCTGGAAGATCGTATAGACAAACAATCCAATGTAAATCAATCCCCAGATTGAAAAGACATATCCAGCCGGGACGAAGAAGATCTCAAACCGATCAGATAGATCTCCTGTAAAGTTTCCATTCAATGGCAAAATATTTGCGAGCGCATTGATAGTGATAGTAACAACAGTTGCCAGCAAAGTAAGAATTTGATTAGCAGTAATTTTT
The DNA here is from genome assembly GCA_964627755.1 of uncultured Anaerolineales bacterium. Taxonomy (GTDB): domain Bacteria; phylum Chloroflexota; class Anaerolineae; order Anaerolineales; family UBA11858; genus B10-G9. The sequence continues at coordinate 150,548 of CAZVIH010000064.1, read as the reverse complement.
TTCATGAACTTCTCTCCACAATTAATATATTTTTTCAGATTTATATCAAACTTTTGCTGGCAAGAATACAACATCGCACATATTTTGTCAAGGTATTTCATTGTTTATCTTGACATATACTTGATTGTGCTGTAGACTTTAGAAAATTCGCATCGAAGGAAACTATGGCTGTATCAAAAAAACCACGCTATAACCTGAATTTGATTGTCCAGGAAACCGGATTAAAACCAGACACCATTCGGGCCTGGGAGCGCCGGTATAAACTGCCCTTACCTGCTCGATCCGAGGGAGGTCACAGGTTATATTCGGACTACAATTTAGCCACTTTAAAGTGGCTGGTGGCTAAGCAAAAAGAAGGTATGCGCATCAGCCAAGCAGTAAATTACTGGATGGATCTGGTCAATTCGGATATCGATCCTCTTTTAGAAGATAAAGATCAGTCCAGGCAGGTCGATACACTGGTTCTAATTGATGAAAATAATGATACACTCGAAAACCTGCAGCAGAATTGGCTTGAATACTGCCTTGATTTTGACGAGTCTCATGCAGAACAGATCCTTTCATTGGCTTTTGCGCAGTTTCCTATTGAAACTGTATTAACTGCTGTCATTCTGCCATCCTTAAATCAGGTAGGTCAGCTCTGGTACCAGGATGAAGCAACCGTTCAGCAGGAGCATTTTATATCCGAGATAATAATAAATAAAATTGAAACGTTGATCTCCGCAGCCCCAAACCCTGTCCATACTCAAAGAATTCTGGTTGCCTGCCCCCCGGATGAACAGCACACTATTGTCAATATGATAATGACCCTTCTGTTAAAACACCGCGGTTGGGAGGTAATTTACCTGGGTGCGAATGTACCCCTTGATAAATTCAGCGGTGTGATTAAGGACATCAGACCAGACCTGGTTATCATGAATGCTTCCAGGCTCTTGACGGCTGCTACCTTACTGAGGTCCTTAAATTTATTGCAGACCAACAAAATAGCAGCGGCTTTCGGTGGATGGATCTTCTCTCAAATTCCAGGGCTTGCTGAAGTACTGCCAGGCACATACCTGGGAAATGACCTTCAAAAGTCAATAATGCTAATCGAAGATTTGATCACAGGGCATCTACCCAGCGGCCTTAAAGATCCCCGCCCGCTCCAGCATCAGGAATTAGTTGAGAAACTAAATACTATCCGTCCTGAGTTGGATAGTATTGTCCGGGCAAACCTGTCCACAGCTCAAACATCATTTATCACCCAGGATATCTACCAAACAAATCAAACCTTGATCCAGGATATCTCGGCCGCGCTCTCTCTGGGAAATATTAATTATCTAACGTTTAACGTAGACTGGCTTTCTGGATTGCTCACTACCAGGAAATTTGGATCTGACCAGCTCATTCTCTATTTAAGATCATTCAGCGCTGCAGTTGAAGATCTGGTGGGTCCCCAGGCAAGCATGATCGTTAGCTGGATTGAAACCTCCACCAAAAATAATCATAAAGGCGATTGATGATGAAGATAATCATTACAGGTGGTACAGGTTTGATTGGCACTGCCTTGAGCCAATCTCTGCAAAAGAAGGGGCATCAAATAACAATTGTTAGCAGGAATCCCCAGCAGCTCTTGCCTGGAGTAAGAATAATTTCATGGGATCTCAACCCATTAATCAATGAACTTGAAAATTCTGATGCGGTTGTGAATTTAGCAGGTGCCAGTTTGGCCGGGAAAAATCCTCTTAATATGCGCTGGACGAAAGTTCGCAAGGCAGAAATCATCAATAGCAGAGTTAAGGCAGGGAATCATCTTAGCACAGCCCTGGAGCAAGCGACTCACCTGCCAGAAATCCTCATCCAGGCATCTGCCATAGGTTATTACGGCAATACTGGGCTTGATCCAATGGATGAATATAGCACTCCCGGGAAAGATTTTCTTTCTGAGGTATGCCAATCCTGGGAATCTTCAACTTCCAGTGTAGAAGAATTGGGGATCCGGCGGATAATCGCTCGTATTGGACTGGTTCTCAGCAGCAAGGGTGGATTATTGCCATTACTATCTCTCCCATTTCAATTTTATATAGGCGGGCGAATTGGAACAGGTCAGCAAATCATGTCCTGGATCCATATCACTGATCTGGTAAACTGCCTGGAATATTTCCTTCTAAATAAACAAATGCAGGGAGTTTATAATATCACCGCTCCCAAGCCAGTCACCAATCAGGAATTCGTTACCATCTTGAGCAGAAGCCTTAACAAACCAGCCTGGCTGCCCATTCCATCATTCGCGTTTAAAATGGCATTTGGAGAGGCATCCACCCTGGCGCTGGATGGCCGGGAAGTGCTTCCCCTGCGTTTACTCGAAACCGGGTACCGGTGGCAGTTTGACAGACTAGACCAGGCCATTAAAGATCTATTCAGATAGATCCAATAAATGAAGGAATGGAGCCTTATAGAATGAACAGCGAAAAGAATATTCAAAACGAAAAGGAAACATCCCGGCAGGACATAACAACCCTCTGGATCGGTATCTTATTCAGCCTGGCGTTTGTAGGTTTGATCTGGGTTCTCGGACCGAAACTGGATTCGATCCAGCTCACACCGGACCAGGGAGCGTCCTGGTATTACTGGAAATTACCAAATCCCACATTCTGGACCCGTGTCACGGCCTGGGGTTTTTACCTGCTGCACCAATTCTCCTTCTGGGGTTTGATCTATTACGCCCAGACCCGGGTTAAGAAATACGATACAAAACTTCACCTGGTCAATTACGCAGCCCTGGCTGTCAACGGCTTTTTTATCCTGCTGCGTATTCTGCAAACCCACCTCTGGTATGACGGCCTAGCCCAGGACGTATCGATCTGGAGCTCACAGGTTTCAGTGATCATCCTTCTGGTCTGGGTTTTGTTAATGGAAAATCAGCGCCGGGGATTGTTTTTCGGGAAAAAAGTTCCATTTAAAAAAGAGCTGATTCGTTTTGCCCGCAAATATCACGGCTATTTTTTCGCCTGGGCTACAGTGTATACCTTCTGGTACCATCCCACCATCGCTACCAGCGGCCATCTGGTAGGTTTTCTTTATATGTTCCTCTTATTGCTGCAGGGCAGTTTGTTCTTCACCCAGATCCATATTAACCGCTGGTGGATGATTTTCCAGGAAGTGGCTGTTCTGGTCCACGGCAGCCTGGTGGCCGTCATGCAGGGAAATAATATGTGGCCCATGTTTGCTTTCGGTTTTGGCGGTGTTTTTGTGATTACCCAGATGCATGGCTTAAAACTACCTAGATGGCTGCGCTGGACCTTCCTGGGAATCTATATTGCTCTGGCTTTATTCGTTTACGGCGGAAGGGGCATCGGCGGCATCCACCAGATCACCTGGATTCCTGTTATTGATTACCTGATTGTTTTTTTACTTGCTGGCGTTCTCTCTGTGATCATGTGGTTAATCAAGAAATTCTCTGGACAGACGGCGAATTAGGATTTATATTTATCACAATATCAGGGAAAAGTGCTCCCAAATCACCTAATTAGATCCAATATGAAACTCAAATTACTCTTTTGGTTTTGATACTACTAATTTTGTATTGCGGAGCCTGCTCTGATAAGCCCAACCGATCATCGATCACTTCAGCCGGTTTATTTTTAGACCCAGAGGGTACCCAACCCACGGATAAGTTCGAAGCCGAGGATATTTTTTTGTATAGCCGATACCAGATACTGCCATACAAATCAGCGGGGTTGCTGCAGATACTGATCGGGCTGGTCCTGATTATATGATCAAAAAACAAGAGATCGTTCCAAACTCTTCCACAATTGTATTTCAGCTGCGGAATGAAGGTAATTTTTGGCCCACTGGAAAGTGCAATGCCAACTTATATCAGGTCAACGTAGAAGTCCTGGTCTTGGAATTTGATGTTTTCTGGGAGATTGATTCTAACTAACCATCTTAAACAAAGATAGTTATCCTCACTAAAAAAGCCACCTTCCGACTGGAAAATGGCTTTTATTGAGTGCTAAAACTTGTTCGGCGAGAAATCAGTTATTGTACTAATTCCAGGTACTGGTCTACCATTTCATTTACTGTCAAAGTTCCAGGATCAAATCCTAATGTCGGATCGGCCTGAGCCAATTGAGTGATTTGAGGTGGCGCCAAGAATGTTTTTTCGAGTACGTCGGCCAGTGTAAAGACGTCTCTAGTCAAGCCGTCAGCCATGATCCGAGCTTGTGCCATAGCTATCACTCGTTTTGCATATAAACCTACAATCGGCATGTCATGAGTGATGATCATGATTGTATGTCCGTGTTCCTGGTTCAGCTCACGCAGGAAGTTCATGATCTCAAGCGATTGTTTTGCGTCCTGCCCGGTGGTAGGTTCATCCACAATAATCACCTTGGGACGCAAAGCCAGAATAGATGCTATCGCGACTCTTTGCCTGAGGCCTTTGGACAGGAAGAACGGATGTTCCTGATGGGTATACTTGGGTAATCCGACTACCGCTATTGCTTCTTCTACACGCTCTTTTACTTCTTCATCAGGCAATTCGATATTACGAGGTCCATATGCTATTTCATCCCAGCAAGTATTATTAAAAAGTTGGTGATCAGGATTCTGGAAAACATATCCAACTCTTTTTACCATCTGAACAATCGAGCCTTTTTTTGTATTCAAGCCATCCACAAGAATATCGCCGGAAGTGGGCTTATAAAGACCGTTTAGACACTTGGATAAAGTTGTTTTGCCAGATCCATTTTGTCCAATAAGGGCTATGAACTCGCCTTCACGAACCTCAAAGTTTATATCCTTTAATGCCTCGGTTCCATCGGGGTAAGAAAAGTCCAGGTCAATCACCTGAATATAGGGTTTTTTATCGGTCATAAGATTCCTTACAATTTCACTTTACTAATTGTTGGAGTAAATTCTTTCCCTGTTCAACAGTAAGGGGGTATTCACCCTGGTATAAACCCTTGCGGTGAAGTTCATGGAAAAAATATAAAACCCCTGGAGGATATACTCCTTTTTCCAATAACAGATCTGAATTATTGAAAAATTCCCTTGTATTTTCCTGTAAGATAATTTCACCATCAGCCATCAGGATCATTTGATCTGCCAGAGGAATCAGGTTTTCAAGGCTGTGTTCAATTACAACAATAGTACTATCCTCATCAGTTTTTAATTTTTTCAATACCTCAAAGATCATTTTCCTGCTAACAGGATCGAGCATGGATGTTGGTTCATCCAGTATCAATAATTTCGGTTTCATGGCAAGAACAGCTGCAAGGGCGACCCTTTGCTTCTGACCACCCGATATCTCATAAGGAGGTTTTAATAATAGATCTGTCAAACCCGTCAGTTCAGTAACCCATTCCAACCTTTCTCTGATCTCCTGGATCGTTAATCCAATATTCTCCATACCAAACACCAGTTCATCTTCAACCGTCATGGCAGTAAATTGAGCTTCTGGATCAGAAAAAACTACGCCCACAACTTGTTGTAATTCACCTTTATTATAGGATTCAACCTCTTTGCCAAAAACATTGACTGTTCCTTTTTTTATGCCATTGTATTGACCAGGAATAAGACCATCCATAGAGTAGGCTAATGTTGTCTTTCCAGCCCCATTAGGACCGATAATGCCTACAAAACTGCCCTCTTCGATAGATAAGTCAATGTTGTTTAAAGCTGGAGATTCTGTATGGAGATATTTCCACGTGTAGTCTTTAATATCAATTACGCTGGTCACTTATTTTCTCCTATTTAACTTACCACTTCCCTTAACAGGTTCATTAACCAGGATTGATCTACCTGAAAATAGCCAAATCCATACCTGAAAACCAGTAAGGCAACAAAAGCTAAGCCAATCATCGCAATAAAAATATAATCAAAATACTTATAGGTGTAATGTGTCAAAATATAATCTGCCCTTTTTACCTTGGATATTTCACCCGTAAAAGCATATCCTCTTGCTACCAGGGCATTAGTGAATTCCTCAGAACGTCGCAGTGATAAGGCAAATAATGGAATCATGTACATAACATATTGACGAATTTTGTATGGTAATGATTTCCCGGCTGGATCAAATCCTCGTGCTTTTTCAGCTTGCCGAACAATCTGGAAATCTTCCAAAACCATGCCAGCGGATCGTAAGGACATGGCAAAAACATAGGTAATAACAAAAGGCACCTTAATGCTGCGCATCGCTACAATAACATCTCTTTCTCGAGATGTGCTTAAGAAAAAGACCATTGTAAATATCATTGGTAAGACTCTGAAATATACTACCAGCGCGTCCCTGATTCTCTCCCAATAAAAATTTATACCAGCCACTCTGGCCAACAGCTCAAATTCAGGATGGGTGCCTCCCAAAACTGTATATGACAAGAAGATAATGGTTCCCATCGATATAGCTACCGGAACGTATATCTTCAAGGTGCTCATGTTTACCCGGCTGATCCACATAAATATGACAATTACAACCATAAGACCGATGTTCCAATCAGGAGCAGTTACAAACATTGGAAACAGGCTCACAATTAAAAGAAAAAACAATTTCACAAATGGATGAACCGCATAAATAGGAGATTCGTTCGGCACGTACCCCAATAACGTTTTGTTCATATTTTGATAATCCAATATAAAGCTCCGTGGCAAAGATATATACCACGGAGCCTTATCATTATTAATCTATGGTGTTTATGCCCACCATTTCTTTACGAAAGCAGTTGTTTTGATGACAACCGGGGATAGAACCTTGAGCAAGATAAAGTTAAAGACAACGCCTGCAACAACGTTACCACCAAACCAACCCCAGATGAACAGCGGGACTGAATCTGTAGTTAACAGATCAAAACTCCGCAATACAACAAGCACTGACCACAGTGCGCCCAGAATGCTGGAGACTATCATGGCCAGGAACAAATACAGGTAGTCCTTGGCGGATTTAAGTCGGGGATCCAGCTTGAATTTTCTAAAGGCCCAAGCAGGTAAGAAAGCCTGTAATGCATTCGCCGGCAGGTAAGCTATGGATACATAAAACGGTGTTCCTGCGATTGCATTAGAAAAGAACGGGAAAATCGCTCCTGCGATGACACCCCAGGCGCCAAACCAGATTGGTCCAACCTGCTGGACAACGATGCCGGTCCAGAAGAAATTCACACCAAAACCAAGCGGGAAACTGATGCTTCCAAAAGCTCCCACCACAAAACCGATGCCGATCAATAATGCAGTTAATACTATATGGATAACGCCAATCGAGCGTTTTTCCCCTTCTTCAACTGTCCAAATTTCCTCTGCTGTAATTTCTGATTTCATGTCTTCTGCCATTGCTTGCCCTCCAAATAATTATGATTATCCAATTAAATAAGCTATAACAAAAATTATCAAAAATATAAGCACCTCCTATTACTAGATCACTAAACATAACATAATAATTACGCCAGTATTAAACATAACACATCTTTCTAAATAATAGGATTCCAATATAATATTTAAGAAAATTGTCTAGACAAGTGGCCCATCTGAAAAAACGGTTACCAAAAACTTGCACCCTGGGAAATTATTAACAAATAATCCTGCTATAATCCAACCATTATGGCCTTGAATAAACTACAATCGACTCCGATATCCGAATTAATCCGCCGGCGTTATTCTTGTCGAACCTACAAGCCCCAAGCCATTACTTCCGAACACCTATCTGATTTAACAACGTTCTCAAATGGCTGCGGTTCTGGCCCGTTAGGTAGTTCTCTTCGTTTCCTGATCGAAACCGCCGGCAAAGAGGATACAAACTCCCTTAAATCTCTTGGTACCTATGGATTTATTAAAGATCCAGCCGGGTTTGTGATCGGTGTGGTCCAGGATCAACCCCATTCACTGGAGGATTTTGGATACCAGATGGAGCTGATTATATTACGCGCAGTTGAATTGGGGATCGGCACCTGCTGGCTGGGAGGCACATTTACCAAGAGCCGTTTCGCAAAATTGATCAAACTGAAAGCTCAAGAAACCATTCCGTCTGTGGTTTCAATAGGGTATCCAGCTGACCAACAAGCCTGGATGGATCGCATCAGCCGGACGTACGCTGGCTCAGATCGCCGCCTTCCTTGGCAGGATCTGTTTTTCTCTGATACATTTGAACGCCCCTTATCAGAGGACAATACCGGAGGGTACAGCGAACCGCTCGAGCTGCTGCGTCTGGCACCCTCAGCCTCCAATAAACAGCCCTGGAGGATCCTGCGGCAAGATAATCTGTGGCATTTTTATCTGCAGCGAACAAAGAATTACCCTGCTCCCTTCTTTAATGTATTGTTGGGATTGGCAGATTTGCAGCGTATTGACATGGGTATTGCCATGGCCCATTTTGAACTCTCAGCTGATGACCTGGGACTCTCAGGTCAATGGGAAATTAATGAACCAGATCTCCCGTTATCAAAACCCGGGCTGGAATATTCAGTCACCTGGTTAAGTGAAATTTGATCTAGAATAATTTTATAATTAACCCAAGATTGACATGGAGATAAAATAAATCTAATGGACACTTTCGACATCCTGTTATTGATCGCTCGCCCCGCGGCCGGCAAAAGTGAAATCATCGCTCACCTGAAAAATACTCCAATAGAAAAACGCACCCGGAAATTCCACATTGGCGAATTTGAAGAACTGGACGATTTCCCTATGTTATGGACCTGGTTTGAAGAAGACGATATCCTGTCCAAACTGGGACATCCAAGGATTCATACTGACCCGGAAGGTAACTTTCTCTACGATTATCAATGGGATTTATTAATTGAACGGATCAACCTGGAGTATGAAAAAAGAGTCAGGGATGAACCTGACTATCACTCCAACAAAACAATCATCATTGAATTTGCCCGGGGTAAATCTCACGGCGGTTTTCAAAGGGCTTTTAAGCATCTCAGTAAAACTATCGCAAATAAACTTTCCATCCTTTACCTGGATGTATCCTGGGAAGAGTCACTTCGGAAAAATCGGGCACGATTTAACCCGAATAAACCAGACAGTATTTTAGAACACGGATTATCAGATCTAAAAATGGAATCCCTTTACAGGTATTCTGATTGGAATGAGATTATCGCCAATCAGCCGGAAAATATTCTGATCCAGGGGATTCCTGTCCCGTATATCATTTTTAAAAATGAAGATGATGTCACCAGCCAGGGAGGTGCTGCCTTGTCTTCACGTTTACAAGACAAATTAGAAAAGTTGTATCAAAAATATCAGGCAAAAAGTCTTTAGTCTGAAAAGCTTGTTGGGGAGTATCCATTATGACTGTATATATTGGTTGTGATCTGGGAGGAACAAATATCAAAGCAGGTCTTGTAGATTTGGAAAAGGGCACTGTACTTCTTTCTCGGTCCATACCTACTCTGGCCCATGAAGGTCAAACCAAGGTCATGGAACGTATGATTAATATGATCCAGTCTCTCGTTCAAGAAGGAAAAAGTACTTCACATGACGTTCAAGGTATCGGGGTTAGTGCACCTGGCCCGCTGGATCTGGACAAGGGTGAAATTGTTTTCTTAACTAATTTTCCCGGTCAATGGAAAAATTATCCTCTTGCAAAAACATTAAAATCCGCCCTTAACTTGCCCATTTCCCTGCTTAATGATGTCAGAGCGATCACTTACGGTGAATTCTGCTTCGGTTCAGGAAAAAATCTGGATCGGATGGCATGTTTCGCAATTGGTACTGGTGTCGGTGGTGGACTGATCATTAATAAAAAATTGGTATTGGGATTTTCCGGAACAGCGGGAGAGCTTGGACATATGACTATCAACCCCAACGGTCCTCGCTGTGGCTGCGGTAACTACGGATGCCTTGAATGTTACACATCGGGGCCAGCGATAGCTTCCCTCGCGTCTAAGATGGTTCGACAAGGCATCGCAACCCAAATTGCTGAAATGGTTGATTTTGATCTGAATAAAATTACCGCAAAAATAGTTGCCAAAGCTGCCCTTGATGGTGATGAAATCGCCTGCGAAATCTGGGATATTGTCGGAAATTATCTTGGAATAGGAATTGCCAATATCTGCGTGGCATTTGGACCCCAGCGAGTAGTGCTGTCTGGTGGTGTGGCAACCGCCGGTGATCTATTGATCAATCCGATCAAAAAATCACTTCAGGAGCGCGTTCATGTAATGCCTGTTGACCAAGTTGAGATTGTTATCGGCAGCCTTGGAAATGATGCCGGCATCCTTGGCATGGCGAGCTGGGCTGGTTCAGCACAAGCTCGAAAATGAACCGATTAAACTCCTCGTGCCTGACCCATTCTGCACTGAACTTCGACCAAACTCCACCTAACATGTCAAGTTATGTCTTAAACTTCCCATTTAATGTGATATTCATCACAACTTCCACAAAAGCGAGTGAAGTTTTTTCACATTCTGGTATAACTATACGGTATCTTTGCAGTGCCGAAAAATGGCCTTTCCGTCAATCCCGATATTCTGGTATGTTAGACCATTTTCTAGATTAAATCGCTGCTCAGATGCAGGGAGGATTCAATGTTTGTGAAAGACCGTATGACCCCGAATCCCATATGCGGATCCCCGGATATGGCAGTTACTGAAGCACAAGAATTGATGGCTGAAAATAAGATCCGCCATCTTCCTATCCTTGACCAGGAACAGAAACTTGTAGGTTTGATCACACAGAGATCCCTTGAGTCAGCCCTACCCTCTGATATTTCGAGATTCAGCCGATTTGAGATCAGCTATACCCTCTCTCAACTTAAAGTCCATTCGATCATGATCAAAGACATCTATATCATCGATCCGGATACTCCTATTGAAGATGCGGCCATGTTAATGGCAGATAAAAAACTTGGCGCGCTTCCAGTTGTCAAAGATGGATCCCTGGTCGGCATTATGTCCGGGGAAGATCTATTTATTGCCATGACTGATCTACTGGGAACGCGAAAATCCGGTATCAGGGTTACCGTAGAGCAGCCTGATCAAAGCGGTGTGATCGCCCGACTAACAACTGCTATAGCAGAGGTGGGAGGGTATCTATCAGTTTGTGTAGGATATTATCCTCAGAATAATCCCGAGACATGGATATCTGTTTGCAAAGTGGAAAATATTGAAGAAGAACGTTTGGTTGAAGTAATTTGTGGATTAAAAGATACTAATATTGTGGATATTCGCCACTATCAGGAGTACGAATGATCAGTGAACACCATCAACCTGCTGCATCTGTTTTAGTGGTTGGGGGAGGCATTGGTGGCATGAGAGCAGCCGTCGACCTCGCCGAAGCAGGATTAAAAGTATATTTAACCGAAAGGGATCCCGGCCTCGGCGGTCGGGTAGCCCAGCTGGGCTATATGTTCCCCACGCACGACTGTGTTCTTTGCCGCGGAACATCAGACCACGGGTACGGCTGCACCAGGCCGGCCATTTCTCCTGCATTTATGGACCACAATCGGCACCCTAATATTGAGGTGATGACCCGAACAACGATTAAAAGCGCGGAAGGTCAAGCTGGAGATTTCAGGATCACGCTGCTTAGAGAACCGCGTTACGTTGATCCCACCCTTTGTACAAATTGCGGCCTATGCGCAATTGCCTGCCCGGAGCGTTTACCCAGTGAATTCCAGGAAAGCCTGGTGACCCGCAACGCTGTCCATAAAAGCGCACCCCGTTCCCTGCCTGATACCTATTATATTGATAAGGGCGATTATTGCGAAGACTGCGGCCGATGCGTTGATGTTTGTCCCACCAATGCAATCAACCTTAATGAGGAACCCCGGGAAGAAACGATTCAGGTCGGGGCAATTATCCTGGCTATGGGTTATACACTTACCGACCCGCTAGAATTGGAAGAATACGGTTACGGTCGCTACCTCAACGTGGTCCACAGTATGCAATATGAACGCTACGTCAGTCGTTCTGGCCCAACGGAAGGATTATTACTTCGTCCTTCCGATAACACCGCACCCAAACGAATCGCCTGGCTGCAGTGCATCGGTTCCAGGGACCAGAAACACCCTTACTGTTCATCTATCTGCTGTATGTACGCCACCAAGGAAGCCGTTTTGGCTAAAGAAAGGCTTGATGACGTTCACTGTCAGATCTTCATCATGGACGAACGCGCCTTTAATAAGGAATACAACGCTTATTTTCACCGCTCTACATCTCAATACGGCGTGCAGTATACTCGCTGCCGAATATCGGACATCCAGGAAGATCCCCAAACAAAAGACCTGATCGTGCAGTACCCAGATCCGGAAAATAACGGGCAGATCAAAGAAGACCGTTTTGATATGATTGTTCTATCTGTTGGCGTCCGACCACCCAGCGGGGCTGCAATCGTCTCCCGCCAGCTCGGTTTTGATCTCAATCAATACGGATTCTGCCAGACTGATAAATTCAATCCGTTGGAAACCAGCCAGCCAGGTATTTACGTCTGCGGCGCTTTTTCATCCCCTAAAGAGATTGCTGAAACCATTATCGACTCTGCCGGTGCAGCAGGCGATGTAATGCGCATGTTCCAGAATAACCTGGGCAGCTCCTATTCCACCAGAGAATACCCCTTCCTGACCAATCAGGAATTCCTGCCAGAGATTGATATTCAGGGGCAAGATCCCAGGATTGGCGTATTCAGCTGCCAATGTTATCCAACTATGGAGGGGATCATTGACATTAATAGTCTTTTGGAAAAATCCGCCGATTTCCCCCATGTGGTTCATACTGAAAATATTGAGTATGGCTGTTTTCCAGAGGGACTCCAGAAGATAAAAGATTCAATTAAAAAGCACGAACTTAATCGTGTTGTGGTTGCGGCCTGCAGCCATAGGACCCACGAATCCCTGTTCCAGAAAACGATCCGAGAAGCAGGTCTAAATTCTTACTTAGTAGAGATGGTGAACCTGCGAGGTTTTGCTGCCTGGGTCCATCCTCACCAGCCTGAACTGGCTTTCCGGAAAGGCTTGGAATTAGTCCGGATAGGAGTCGGTCGGGCAGCGGAGCTGGAGCCAATTTACAAATCCTCCATCCCGCCTCACCGGCGCGCGCTGGTAATTGGTGGTGGTGTCGCCGGGATGACTGCAGCTCTATCTGTTGCAGATTCAGGGTATGATGTTGTCCTCATCGAACGGGACGAATATCTGGGCGGTAACCTTCAGAAAGTCCATTACCTCGTTGAGGGAGATAATCCCAATAAATTGCTTCGAGATCTGGTCAACCGCATCATCGTCCATGAACATATCACAGTTATGACCAGGACAGAAATCATAAAGCACGATGGCCATGTCGGAGCATACCACGCCATCCTTAAACATCACGATGGTTCTCAAAGTGAAATATCACACGGCGTTACAATCGTGGCCACAGGAGGTCAGGAATCGAGGGTAAGTCACTATCTCCTAGGCAAACATCCGGCGTCTATCACTCAACTTGAGTTGGAGCACAAACTTGCCCATCACATTGATGAAGTAACTGATCTAAAACAAGTTGTAATGATCCAGTGTGTCAAACCCAAAGAAGAGACCTACGAATATTGTTCCAGGATCTGCTGCATCAGCACGATCAAGAATGCCATTCGTCTAAAAACCATCAACCCCCAATGCCAGGTGACAGTATTATACAAAGACATTATCACCTACGGTTTCAGGGAACAGTATTACACAGAGGCCAGGGAACGGGGAGTAATTTTCGCTCGCTACGACGATAATCACCCTCCGATCGTAGATGCCGATAACGGCCAGATTATTGTTAAAATGAAGGAGCAGATGCTGGACCGGGAACTGATACTTCACCCAGATCTACTGGTTCTCAGTACATCAATCCAGCCATCCAGCGGAACCAAGGAACTGGCAAAATTGCTCAAAGTGCCCATCTCCAATGAAGGATTTTTCCTGGAGGCCCATATCAAAATGCGCCCGATGGACTTCATGGAAGAAGGCATCTTTGTTTGCGGCATAGCTCATTACCCCAAATTTATTGAAGAGAGCATCAGCCAGGCCCAAGCAACAGCCGGTCGGGCGACCACGATCCTTAGTAAAAAACCGTTCCATTTTGGCGGAACAGTTGCAGTAGTAGATCCAGAAAAATGTGTCGGCTGTTTAACCTGCACTCGAACCTGTCCCTTCGAGATCCCGTGTATAAAAGATGAATTCACAGGCGTTGGGAAATTAGGAGGAGCGGCATATATAGAACCCACTCTGTGCCATGGTTGTGGCACTTGCACAGCTGAATGCCCGGCCAATGCCATTCAATTGCAGAATTACACCGATAACCAAATTATGGTACCGGAATTCCCGGTCTTGGGAAGCTGGGTGGAATTATGAGCGACAAACCATTTGAACCTGAAATTACCGCTTTTATGTGCATTTACTGTGGATATATGGCAGCTGACACAGCCAGTGCGCTGCGGATCGAATATCCTGCCAATGTAAAACTGATTAAACTACCCTGCACTGGTAAAACTGATACCAAATACCTCTTAAAAGCTTTTGAGGATGGAGCAGATGGTGTTTATGTCGTTGCTTGTCCAAAAGGAAACTGCCACCATGTTCGTGGCAATGAACGTGGTGAACTCAGAGTGGGACACACAAAAAAGATATTGGATGATATCGGGCTGGGCGGAGAACGGTTGAATATGTATTTCATGTCAGGCGGACAAGGAAAATCCTTTGCAGAAGCCGCTCAGGAGATGACGGACCGCATCCGGGAGCTGGGACCAAACCCGCTTAAAAAATAAATCTGATCGGTTAATAAGACAAACAAAAACGCCAGTTACACCTCAAAGGACTGGCGTTTTTCTATTTAATCCATCCCTTTACTCGACCGGGAAGATAATGTGTTTATTTGTTTTTGGGTGCGTAAAAGTTTCAATTTCTGCCTGATATGCCTGCAGGATATTAAACGGCGTCAGGACTTCTTCCGGAGAACCGACGGCTTTCAATTCTCCATTTGCGAGCAGCACTACCCGATCTGCAGTTCCAGAGACCTGATTTAAATCATGCATAGCCATCAATACGGATAATCTTTCCTGCTTCACCAATCTTTTAACCAGTTTAAGCAAATGAACCTGGTATCTCAGATCTAGATGATTGGTTGGCTCATCCAGCAGCAATACCGGTGCATCCTGGGCTAAAGCCCTGGCCAATAACACCCGCTGTTGTTCACCACCACTGATCTCAGCCAGCTTTCGATCTGCCAGAGAATCGACTTCTGTTTGTTCCATAGCCCAGGCTGCCTTTCTTAGATCTTCTTTGGCTGGTTTACCGAGGAAACCCAGATACGCGGTACGTCCTAAAAGAACCGCTTGTTCAACAGTAAAAGCGCCGCCCAATTGCCTTGCCTGGGGAACAACAGCAAGAGTTCGTGCTCGTTGGCTTGGTGAATAAGAATTGACTTCTTTCTGGTTAATTAGAACTTCTCCAGATGAAGCTTTTAATACCCCACTCAACACCTTGATCAATGTGGACTTTCCTGCGCCATTGGGACCAATCAATCCAACGATCTCTCCTTGTTTAACATCCAGAGAAATACCCTTAAGCGCTTTCACATCTCCATAATTAGCCGAAAGTGAACGGATTTGAAGAACAGGAGGATTACCATTCTTTTTCACCAGAAAACCTCCTTCTTAGCCCGGCGCAAAATCCACAGGAAAAAAGGGGCACCGATTAATGATGTAACAATACCCACTGGCAAATAACCGGGTGCCATAATCGTCCTTGCCAGGATATCAGACAACAAGAGTATGACCCCACCGCCCAAAACAGATAACGGGATCAGTTTTTTATAATCACTACCCCAAAGCAGCCGGATAATATGGGGAACGACAAGACCTACAAATCCTATCACCCCTGAAAATGAAACAGCTGCAGCTGTTGTTAATGAAGCTGAAATAATTATGAATAATTTTACGCGTTCAACATGTAAACCAAGCTGCTGGGCTTGTTCTTCGCCAAATTGAAGTACATTTAATGAATGTCCTCCAAGCACCAACAGGGTCAATCCAGCTGAAAAATAAGGCAAAGCGATCACAAGCGGTTCCCAGCCGGTTACGGTCGAGCCACCCAGTAAAAAATTCATTGCCTGGAGTATCATTTCATCAGATATCAACATCAAAAATGAAGTCAGCGCAGAAGCAAACGAGCCTATCGCTACCCCTGCGAGAATCAAGGTTGTTAAAGGTACCATCCGCCCAACTTTCGCCAACCTGTATACCACGGCGATAGTGCCCAGCCCACCCAGAAAAGCCCCGAAGGGGATCAGATATCTGCCCACTTGAGGAATAGACATCACAATAATGGCCCCCAGCCCAGCCCCAGATGCTACACCTATCAAGTAAGGATCAGCTAAGGGATTTCTGAATAAACCCTGAAAGGAAGCCCCGCTGCCTGCCAGGGCCATCCCAGTCAGCGCGACAAGGATAGTATGGGGCAGGCGAAGATCCAAAAGAATGGTTTCAAAGTAAGCTGGCCAATCTCCAGAGAATTCAAACCAGGGCAAGCTACTCAATAATATCTTCAGGGCATTGCCCGGGGGTATTGTCACAGCCCCCAAAGCAATGCTCAACAATAATGAGAATCCCAATAATAAAGAAATCATCAGGAAAGGGCGAGTTTTCATATTATTTATTAAACACTTCTGGGTGCATAATTTCTGCAACCCGCTCAAATCCATCGACCAGCCGCGGTCCTGGAACACTGAGAATAAAGGGATCAAATGGATAAATTTCGCCATCAGCGACTGCTTTTATTTCACTCCAGCCCGCTCGTTCCGCTACTATCTCCGGGGTAATGCCATACAAGGCGTCAGCCAGTAATATGATGTCAGGATTTTGTGCCAGTAATTCTTCTGAACTAACCTGAACCCATTCGCCAGTAAGTCTGTCACCCAGGTTCAATCCTTTTGCTCTGGATATGATGAATGAGATGAATGTACCTCCTCCAGGGGTATAAGGATTAGCCGGATCTGATGCATCCAGTTCATAAAATACCACAGGGATAACCTCAACGGAAGCCAATTTTTCATCCAACTCAGACACGCGATCTGTTAAGGAATTAATCAATTCAGCAGCCGTATCTTCAGTCCCGGTGAGTATGGCAATATCCCTTATATTGCCATACAAGCCCTCAAAATCAGCTGGGTTTTTCTGCCAGTACACCACCAACCCAAGATCTCTTAACTCTTGAATGGCCTCTTCAGCATAAATTTCTCCAGCTAAGATCAGATCAGGTTCCAGCGCTAGAATATCTTCCACTGGAATTCCCTCCCACATGCCGCCCAGGTCTACTGCTGAAACTGCTTCTTGAGGATATGTGGAGTTGGAATCCCTTCCGATCAAACGATCCCCTGCACCCACGCTGAACAGGATCTCTGTTAAGGAAGGTGATATGGAAATGATTTTTTGGGCTGGTTCAGCCAATATTATTTCTGCGCCCAGGTCATCAGCTGCCATAATGGGTGTTTGACTCATTTCCTCGGTTGGCGCGGCTGTTGGTGGAATTCCCACTGTTGCTACAACTGGCGAATTTGTAGGCTCAGGATTTGCTGCTGGCGCACAGGCAGGTAATGTGATCATCAAAACAAAAAGAACATTTAGCATAACTAGTGATTTTTTCATTAATTCCTCATCAATCTAAATGACCCATTAAACAAAAAATCCCTGTCTCGGACAGGGAAGGCACTTGGATATGGTTTTAATTATTCCAGGTCCACACCTCCTTTCCTCGAGAGTGTTATGAACGATCAGCAAAGGCGGTCGACCTGGCTTATCGAGAAAATTTGTCCTCGAATTACAGTTGCGGGTCAGCGTCTGAATTTCACAGACTTCGCCATTGAGCCATCCCATCAGGGATTACTGGCACCTTTACAGGATTCAATTGTTAAACTGCGATCTGACTTTGATAACCTGTATTCTAGTAACATATAAGTGTTTTGTCAAATGAGTTATTGCCCACAGAAATTCAAAACACAGATCAAGAGTGTTACACTTTGTAATAGACGAGGGTCTTTTCAACCTCCAATCTCTGAAATTTTATGGATACTTTTGATGTCATCGTAATTGGCGGCGGACCTGCGGGATTAATGGCGGCAGGGCAAGCGTCCCTGGCCGGGGCGAATACTCTTCTGCTTGAAAAGATGGATACCCCTGCCCGCAAATTGCTGGTAACAGGGAAACACCGCTGCAATATTACCAATACCGCTCCCATTGAAGAAGCACTAAAAGAATTCAACAGGGAGGGTAAATTTTTAACTCAACTATTCTATCGTTTCTATAACCAGGAGCTGAGGGAATTCTTTGAGACCCTGGGGGTTCCCACTGTGGAGCAGCGAGGAGGCAGAGTATTTCCCGCCTCTGAAGACGCCCGGGATGTAGTAAAAGCCCTGCTTCAATGGACCAAACAGACAGGCGTTACTATCCTCACCGGAACAGCGGTGAAAGAACTGATACTGCAAGATCATCAAGCCACAGCTGTAGTCACTGATAGCGGCAGCTACAAGACAGGATCAATCATTCTTGCAACTGGAGGGAAAGCCTATCCTGGCACAGGTTCAACTGGAGATGGGTATGCTTTTGCCAGATTGGCCGGCCATAAGATCCACCCACTCCGTCCCTCTTTGGTTCCTCTTGTCACAACAGGCAACATTGCCCGATCTCTCCAAGGTCTGGGTTTAAGGAACATCAATGCATCTGTAGTCATAAATAATAAAAGAATCAGACAGCTATTTGGTGAATTGATGTTTACTCATTTTGGATTGTCTGGGCCGGTCATATTAAGCCTGAGTGGAGAGGTCGTTCAAGCTCTGGAATCAGGGAAAACTGCTGAAGTTGTAATTGATCTAAAACCGGCTTTATCCCACCAAGCACTTGATGCCCGTCTGCTGCGAGACATCCAGGCCTTGGGTCGGAAGCAGTTCAGCTCCCTTCTAGAAGGGCTTCTACCGAAAAAATTGATTCCAATTTGCTGTGAGTTAACAGGAATTCCCCGTGATAAAAAGGTCAGTCAGCTTTCAGGAGTTGAAAGACAAAAACTACTTAGCTGGCTGAAAGATGATTTTCGTTTTAGTATTTCTGGCCATAAAGGTTTCGACCAGGCGATCATAACAGCTGGAGGTGTCGATACCAGAGAAGTTGATCCTGCCACCATGGAATCCAAACTTGTGAGTGGTTTATATTTTGCGGGGGAAATTCTAAATGTAGATGCCAATACAGGGGGATTTAACCTGCAAGCCGCCTTTTCCACAGGTTGGGCTGCAGGAAAAGCAGCTGGATCTAGCTCCGAGATCTAACGATTTACCCGAAAGAAACATCAGCGTTTTGATTTTCTATACCTGCACTGTACAATAAAATCATTAATTTCCCAGGAAGGTACTCCTAATGGATATCTGGCACCCATGAAATGATATAGGTTATGATCTGTTTTCAGGGAGCGAAAAGGCAACCGTGAAGCCGAGCATTATGTTATGATTTCCGTATGCCTACAAGAAAGAAAAGGTCAGAGGTTATTCGTACTTTCCGGTACTTCACGGGGGTCGCTATGGTATATTTTGCGGCCCTATCCCTATTCACGGCCTGGCAAACGGGAGAAATGATCAATCTATCCCAAATTCAATCCTATACTAACCTGGTCATCAATGGCATTCTGTTTGGTTATTTATCATGGTCCTGGCTAGAAAATAAAATTCCCCGCTATTATCTCCCCTTAGCTTTAGTAGCTGCAACAATTCTTCCTCTATTTACAAATTTGATCTATTTGGCCGATCCTATGGAGAGTGCCCAAATGACCATTACCAGGAGCTGGTTTTTACTACCTATCCTGATTGTTCCCCTGGTATTGATCGCCTGGCAGTACCGCTTCAGAATCGTCCTGGCGTTTATCTTCTTAACCACTATCATAGAGTTATCCACGTTGGTTCCCAGACTAAAATATATCAATTATGAAACCCTGCCTATTCTGGGACTGCCAGTGATCCGGGCTTTTGCTTTTGGCACGATTGGCCATATTGTCACCCGTTTGATTGCCACTCAACGCGAACAGCAGAGAAAACTTTTGGAAGCTAATATTATACTTAATGAACATGCAAACACTCTGGAACAACTGACATTGAGTCGAGAACGCAACCGCCTGGCCAGAGACCTGCATGACACCTTAGCTCACACCCTCAGTGGTTTAACTGTCAATCTCGAAGCAATCAAAATCCTCCTGGGAGAGGACCACCCCCAAATCGGGTCACGCCTTGACCACGCCCTGGACAAGACCAGAACCGGTTTGCGGGATACAAGAAGAGCCCTTAAGGATCTCCGTGTAAAGCAGGTTGAAGATTTAGGATTAAAGCTGGCCCTTAATCATCTAGCTGACCAGGCCGCTGCCCGGGGCCAATTTGAAATTCAGCTTTCTTTACCAGATGTGCTTCCAAAATCATCTATTCCTGTCGAGCAGGTATATTACAGGATTGCCCAGGAAGCTCTGGAGAATATTGTCAAACATGCCCATGCAAAACTGGTCGTACTCAGTCTGATCGTGAAAGACGATCAGTACACACTGACTGTTAAAGACGATGGCACAGGTTTTAACACCGGGGATGTACGTTCGCCGGAAACTCTCGGTATCCAGGGTATGCAAGAAAGAGCTGCTGAATGCGGCGGAAAACTGACAGTTACAAGTGAACCAGGAAAAGGCAGTTGCATCAGCATTACTACGGAGTTAGACCATGTTCAAGATTTTGATATGTGATGATCAAGAAATTGTGTGCGAAGGATTGCAGACAATCATTAATGCGGATCCTGAATTAAATGTAGTAGGGATTGCCCATACCGGGACTGAAGCGCTGGACCTGATCCCCGATATTATGCCTGACCTGGTATTGATGGATCTGAAAATGCCAGGCATGAATGGCGTTCTCACAACGCGGAAAATTAATGAAACCTATCCTGAAATCTATGTCCTGGTATTAACCACCTACGATGATGATGAATGGATCTTTGATGCTATTCGCAGCGGCGCAGCTGGCTATTTATTAAAAGACACACCCCCGACTGATTTGATCAGATCCATCAAGGGAACTTTGCAAGGGATGTCTTTTATCGATCCCCAGGTTGCTGGCAAATTACTCTCAGAATATGCCGAGAATTTTGGTAAATCCCAACCCCCCTCTCATTACACTTTTACTGAAAGAGAAATGGACATATTAACTTTATTGTCACAAGGATTATCAAATACAGAAATTTCCGAGAAGCTTTTCCTGGCAGAGGGCACGGTCAGGAATTACACCAGTGGGCTGTTAAAAAAACTGGGAGTAGCCGATCGAACCCAGGCCGCAATTCTGGCGATCCGTTATGGATTGGTCCCAAAAGATACCGACTAAGACTAGGATCTCAGGATCTCATTCCGGGATTAATTCCTGATACACCTGGATCATCCGCTTTGATATATTTTTCCAATCGAATTGTTTAGCAAATGCAAAAGCGTCATGCCCCATTCTAAAGCGCAGCGCTTTATCCTTTAGCAGGTCAGAGATACACTGGCTGAGGGCAATGGGGTCCTCCACGGGAACGTGATAGCCGGTGATGCCGTCCTCAACCAGGTGGATTAACCCCCCAACCAACGAAGCGATGACAGGTGTACCACAAGCCATGGATTCCAGTGCTACCATGCCAAAAGATTCGTAGTGGGATGGCATCACCACCATTTCGGCAGCTGAATAATAATAAGGTAAAGAATCCTGACTCCTTTTACCCAAAAAGGTCACCATATCCCCCAATCCATATTCATCTCTTAAACCGTTGAGCAGCTTCATATCCTCGGATTCATGGCCGTCTTTTCCTTCCAGCTCCCCACCAATTACTGCCAGGCAGAGGTCTTTTCCTGATTTTTCATTTTCACGTAAATTGCCAATTGCCTGCAATAAGGTTTTAATCCCTTTCAAGGGTTCGATCCGGCCTACAAAAAGGAGCATTTTCTTTTCTAGTGGAACGCCCACGAATTCCTTAGCTTCGTCCGGCGGGATCGGGTAAAAATGACTCGTATCAACACCTGGTGGAATAATATCGATCTTTCCTGGATCTGCTCCGTACAGCTCTACCAACTGGGTTTTTTCTGTTGAAGTTGAGGCAATGATCTTATCTACTCTGGCAATTACCTGTAATTCTCCTTTAGTTCGGTAATCCCCTTCTGCTTCTTCTGCGTTTTGAGCAACCTGCTGTTTTAACTTTCCAAGAGTATGGAACATCTGGATGATTGGTGCATCCCACTCCCTGGCCAATTCTTCTGCAGCAATGCCAGACATCCAGTAATGAGAATGGATCAAGTCATAACAGCATTCTTTTTTTCTGGCAAATTCCAGAATATTCTCCACAAATTCAGGAATATGAGTGACCAGCTCTTTCTTTGCCAGCGGGTATTCAGGTCCCGATGGGATATGAGCCACCCGGTTGCCAAACCCCAGATCGTGCAGCACGTGCGGCACGTGTTCGTCCTGTGAACGCGTAAAGACATCCAGGTGAATGCCCTCTCTTCCCAGGAAGCGGGCCAGGTCACGAACATAAACATTCATGCCGCCGGCATCTTTTCCACCTAATGTTGCCAGAGGACAGGTATGATACGAAAGTAAAGCTATACGCAAAATTTCCTCCTGATCATGTAATTACTGTGAAAATGTTCGCTATACCCCGCTCCCTTTTCACTCCCGTATGATAGCTGGTATAATTTCCCCCGTCAACCAATAGATATCTGTGCCACCGTAGCTCAAGGGTAGAGCAATCGCTTCGTAAGCGATAGGTTATGGGTTCAATTCCCATCGGTGGCTCTTTCTGTTTAATCTCACCATTCCCCCAGATTTAAAGATCCAGTTAACCGTGATTTCAGATTACCAGAAATTAATCAGTTGACGACCTGAACTGATTTGGATATATTTATTAAATATTCTGAATATTACCAAATCTTCCCGAATCCTTCACAAATAAGCCAAGTCTCAAGGAGCAAGTGATGTCAGAAGAACAGACACCGTTAGAGTACACAGCTTCAGGAAAACTCAAAGCGGCTCATTATAATCAGGAGCTGGCTAAACTACAGCAGGAACTAGTAAAACTGCATTACTGGATTAAAGAAAAGGGTTTGAAGGTTGTAGTCATTTTTGAGGGCCGGGACGCAGCCGGAAAAGGCGGTGTGATCAAAAGAATTACCCAGCGTCTGAATCCCCGTATCGCTCGCGTTGTTGCGCTGGGCACACCATCAGATAGGGAAAAACAGCAGTGGTATTTTCAACGCTATGTGCCCCACCTGCCATCCGCAGGTGAAATGGTGTTATTTGACCGCAGCTGGTACAACCGTGCGGGAGTAGAACGAGTAATGGGATTTTGCACAGATGATGAATATCGGGATTTTATGCGCACATGCCCCGAATTTGAACGCATGCTGGTCCGCTCCGGAATTAAACTAATAAAATACTGGTTCTCCGTCAGCGACGAGGAACAGGAAAAGCGCTTCCGGGTCCGTAATACCGACCCCACCCGACGCTGGAAACTGAGTCCGATGGATCTTGAATCACGCTCCCGATGGGTTGAGTATTCCCGAGCCAAAGACGCCATGTTCATGTATACAGACACTGACAAAGCGCCCTGGTACGTGGTGGATGCCAATATCAAACGACATGCTCGCTTAAACTGCATTCACCACCTGCTCAGCTTGATCCCCTATGAAAATCTCACGCCAGAGCCGATAGAATTACCTCCCAGACAGCGGGACCCGGGATATAAACGGCCCCCGATCACTAGTCAGAAATGGGTACCTGCGGTCTATGGGAAAAATTCCTACGAAGAACAGGTGCAAGAACGGAATAAGCAACCCTAATAAAACATGTACCTATCAATCTCCGTCCTTTCCAATCTGAAGTCTGGCAGGATATCTGCCGGATCCATGATACAGACAGATCTGATGAACTGATCGAATCCTGTGATCCTAAAACCCTTATTCCAATCAAGAAAGATCCCGAACTGGACCATCTTAAGTTATGCCGAAAACTAATAGCGCTTAGAAAAGAACGGGTGAACAGCGTTGACAGTGTGGACGGAAGATGACTGGGCTGGCTATTCATACACTCAGATCATCATGGCAGAAGTACAGGACAAGGCTTGCTCTAAGCAGGGAAAAACTCATCCCTGACAAAGCCAGGATCACTGCTCTGCCCGGTAATACAAGAGCAGTTCATCTCTATAAAGATGAATGATTTAATGAAGTCGGCCGCAACCAAAATGACAATACTGGATATCTCTGTATCTGCCAGCGCCTGGATTGGAAGATTGGACCATCTCTTCTTAAGGGGGAATTAATTGTCAGGATTTTTCCGCGGTTTTCTGCGCAATTGAGATATCACCATACCCGCCAGCATTAGGCTGCTGCCCAGCAAAGCCCGTGATGTGAAGAGTTCGCCCAATATCAACCATCCCCAAAAAGCAGCAAAAACCGATTCCAGACTCAGAATGATCGCAGCCGGAGAAGGCTTGGCTGCCTGTTGTCCTATAACCTGCAGCGTATAAGCCAGGCCAATAGAGATCACCCCTCCATATATGATTGGGAGTGCCGCAGACAGGACCTGGTTAAAATTAAATTCTTCCAGGAAAAATCCCACACCAAAACTGATCAATGAAGTGAATAATGACTGAACGAACGATAGCTGAAAAACATCCACCTTCGGTGAAAACCGGGCAATAAACTGCACATGCAGAGCCCAGAAACATGCCCCGACCAGCACAAATCCGTCTCCAGGACCAAATATCAATCCCCGGGTGGAGCTCAGGAAATACAGACCAATAACCGCTAGAATTGCACCCAACCAGGTGTATAACGGTCCCCGGTCCCCCCACAGCATACCCAAAAGAGGCACGATCACCACATACAAACCGGTGATAAACCCAGCTTTACCAGCGGTGGTGGATACCAATCCCAACTGCTGAAATGTCGCACCAAGAAACAGGAATAACCCTGCCCCAGCGCCAATCAGCAAAGTCTCTTTGTGATCACCCTTCGGATCGCTCACTATCTTTTTTCGTATTAGAATCACAGGAACCAGCGTTAATGCGCCGATCAGAAACCGAAAGGCATTAAAAATATAGGGACCTATTTGCTGCATCCCTAGTCGCTGGGCAACAAATCCCCCGCCCCAGATCACAGCAGTGATCAATAAAATCAAATTAGCCTGGACAGATTTTGTTTTCATAATTTTTATCTACTGCTGATAACGCTCTCCAGTATACACCGGATAAGGATAGACCAACCGGTTAAATCCTCTCCTGAATTTTATCGTATACTTCTGGGTACAAAGTCTGAAAATTACCAGGAGGGACTAATGTCTGTCATTCAACAGATACTGAATCACCGCTCCATTCGGAAATATAAGCCTGACCCCATTCCAGAGGACCTTCTTCAAGAAATCCTCCAGGCAGGAATTCGAACATCCTCATCCGGAAATATGCAAACCTACTCCATTATCGTAACGCGGGATCAACAGCTGCGCGACAAACTTCTTGAACCCCATATGGGGCAGAAAATGGTTGTGGATGCCCCGGTTTTCCTGACCTTCTGCGCCGATTTCAACCGTATGCGGCACTGGTTGAAGCTCAACCAGGCTGCCGATAACTTTGATAATTTCTTCAGTTTTCTGATCGGAGCCATTGATTCCATCCTGGTATCACAAACCGTTGCCCTGGCAGCAGAATCACGCGGATTAGGCCTCTGTTATCTTGGAAGTACCCTTGCCAATGCAGATGTAATCGGAAAGATTCTGAAGCTGCCTAAAAATGTTGTTCCAGTTGCCGGGTTCTCTCTTGGATATCCAGACGAACAACCTGAGCTGCGGGACCGCCTGCCCTTATCGGGCCTGGTGCATTGGGAGACCTACAAGGATTACACAGACCTTGAGATCCAGGATATCTTTAACGAGAGAGAAATCAAAGGCTGGCAGCGTTACATGAAATCAAAATGGCTCAGGGAACAGGTTGATGACAAGGGAGTTAAAAATTTGGCCCAGCTCTATACGGAAGTGAAATACACACGGACTTCCCACCAGGATTTTTCCAGGAAACTTCTGGCCTATCTCTCGAGCCAGGAATTTATGATCAATGAGGATTAATTTTGCTAAGATGATGACTTTTCAGATAGCAGCCCTCAGAATGGTACAATGACATCATAAAAATCAAGTGGGGACCGAATGAATAACTAAAACCCCGATTGCAGGAGGATGACATGAAATACCTACAAAATAAGAACATTGCAGTGATTGGTACCGGAAATATGGCCGGGGCCATAATCGGCGCCTTACTGAGCAAGAAAGAACTCATTCCAAACCAGATCACAGCCAGCGACCCCAAGCCAGGTCAGCGGGAGCGCATCTTTAAAAAATACGGTATTAATGTCACTGGTGATAACCAGGAATCTATAAAAAACGCCGATATCGTCATCCTGTCAGTTAAACCTCAAGTTCTATCTGATGTAACATCAGAACTAAAAGGAAAAATACCTGCTAACAGTCTGATATTTTCAATTGTTGCTGGTATGCCTATTGCCACAATTCAAAAAGGACTTTCCCATAAGGCAGTTATTAGAACAATGCCCAATACACCGGCCCAGATCGGCGCCGGGATGACAGTCTGGACTGCTTCAAATGAAGTTTCTGATTCTCAGCGCCAGGAAGCCAAAGTCATCCTGGAAGCAATGGGAAAAGAATTATATGTAGAACATGAGGATTCGCTGAATATGGCTACAGCAGTCAGCGGTACCGGTCCAACCTACGTATTCCTGTTGGCAGAAGCGCTGGTGGATGCTGCTGTTCATCTTGGTTTTTCCCGCCGGGATGCTCGATTAATTGTATTGGAAACGATCAAAGGTTCAGTGGAATTTGCAGTGCAGTCTGACCTGCACCTGGCGCAGCTTCGCAATATGGTCACCTCTCCTGGAGGGACCAGCGCGGAAGCGATCTACCAGCTTGAAAAAGGCGGAATGCGAACGATCCTGTCAAAAGCTGTTTGGGCTGCTTACCAGAAGAGTCAACTGTTGGGCAAAAAAGCAGAAGACCCGCCGGATTCTCCCCTGCGGGTCGAGAATTAAATCTATCTGTAATGTGCTTTAGGAGCTTCTGCGTTTTTTCCTGCTGGCTGCTCCGCCACCACTGCCACCAAAGATCATTGAGGCACCAAGCAGAAAGCCGAAGGTATACCAGCCACCATTGTTATGGACCTCAAAAACGTATACATTTTTGGAAAATAATGAAATAACAAAGGTAATGGGGGCAATAAAACCGTGCCAGAGTCCCATCCAGAATCCAGCCACTTCTCCATCCTCATCAGGTGTATTGCGAAGTTGGTTTGGGCCGGCAGCACAAGCACTTAAAATCAGAGCCAGTGATACAAGTATCAATATAAAAACGGTTTTTTTCATTTTATTCCTCTCCTTCTAAAGGTTCTGTTATATATACGGGGAAAAATTGATATTGTTGCATATCTGTGTTTTTATTTAGAACTAACCTCTACCAGAACCTGTCTCCATTCAAGTATAATACTTACACCATGACTAAAAGAAATACATCACTCGTTATAGGTATTGCTGGAGGTACTGGATCAGGCAAAACAACTGTTGCAGATTATATTCTCAATACAGTTGGTCCAGAGAAAATCGCGTTTTTACCACACGATGCCTACTATCGTGAGCTCCGTGACCTCTCTGTTGAGGAGCGGGCCCAGGTCAACTTTGACCATCCTTCCTCTCTGGAGACAGAACTGTTGATCGAACACATCAATCAGCTTCGGGAAGGTAATTCCATCGAACTTCCTAATTACGATTTTAAAACCCACACCCGTACTTCGGAAACCACGACAGTCGATCCGCGAACGATCCTGATCGTCGAAGGTATATTACTTTTTGCTGAACCGGAACTGCGGAAACTCTTTGATCTAAAAATCTACGTGGACACAGATGCTGATGTACGTTTTATCCGTCGGTTACGACGAGATATTGAAGAAAGAGGTCGGACAACTGAGAGTGTCATCAACCAGTACATTGAAACAGTTCGTCCTATGCACCTTGAATTCGTAGAGCCCTCAAAACGATATGCCAGTGTGATTATTCCAGAAGGTGGTTATAACCACGTCGCCCTGGACTTGATCGTTGCTCGTATCGAAGCCATGCTCCAGGAGTGATCTTAATGACAGAATTTTCTAATATTGATTCATTTCTAGAAGCTAATTTAAAGAACAGCCTGACTGAACTCAAAAAGTACTGTCAACAGCCCAGTGTGGCTGCTCAGAAATTGGGTATGGAAGAAGCAGCCCAAATGACTGCTGCCATGCTTGAAAAACGAGGGTTTGACGTAAATATATATGCTACCGCTGGATTCCCGGTTGTGCTAGCTGAAAGAAAAGGCAAAACAGATAAAACGCTATTGATTTATAACCATTATGATGTCCAGCCAGCCGAACCTTTTGAGCTCTGGACTTCACCCCCCTTTGATCCAGAAGAACGAGATGGAAAAATGTATGGGCGGGGTATCAGCGACGATAAGGGACACTTTACCTACCGTTTATTTGCCATCGATGCTATCTTGAATGAATTTGGTGAACTACCCTGCAACATCAAATTCATCCTCGAAGGGGAAGAAGAAATAGGCAGTGTCCATTTGCCAGCTTTTATAGAAAAACACCAGGATCTACTCCAGGCAGATGCCTGTATCTGGGAATTTGGTGGTGTAGATCACCGCGATATTCCCATGCAGTATCTGGGATTGCGGGGTATATGTTATGTTGAACTGTCAATAAAAACCGCTGATCAGGACGTGCACTCCGGGCTGGGCGGATCTATCTTTCCCAACCCTGCTTGGCGCCTCATTTGGGCTTTAAACACTCTGAAAGATCAAAACGAGCATATCCGTTTGCCTGGATTTTATGACTCCATCATCCCTCCAACGGATAAGGACATTCAAATGCTGGCGGCACTTCCACCCGTCAGTTCTGAGCTAAAATCAAGGTACGGTATCAAAGGCTTTCTGAAAGATTACGAGGATGAAACCGAGCTGCAGGTCGCCAGTGTCTTTGAGCCAACTTGTACAATTTGTGGATTGACATCCGGTTACCAGGGGCCGGGATCCAAAACCGTTTTACCGGCCAGCGCATCAGCAAAAGTGGACTTCCGGCTTGTGCCAAACCAGACACCAGAAGAGGTTTTAATACAGTTACGAAGGCATCTTGACCAGGAAGGTTTTCAAGATATTGATATTGAGTATTTAGGGGGCGGTCCGCCGGCGCGAACTGATCCTGACGACCCCTTTGTAAAACTTGTTGTTGATACATCTATCTCTGCCTACGGCAGCCAGATGGAACTGGTACCCATGGTTGGCGGCTCGGGTCCAAATCATGCTTTTGTCTCCACGCTACAATTGCCGGTTGTCACTGCCGGGATCGGTTATCCAGGCGGTAATGCTCATGCGCCAGACGAAAATATCCGCATTGATCTTTATCTGAAAGGCGCAAAACATATGGCCCGGATCATCCAAGCCTTTGGAAATTCCTGAAGATATCCTATTCATGATCTGATTTAATGCCTCTAACTAGCAGGTTATAGTTCAAACTCTGCCGCAGGATCACTACTTATGACAAAAAGAACATTAGTGGCTTTAGATATCGAAACCACTGGACTTGATTCTAAAACTGACAGGATCATCGAAATTGGTGCCATTCGCTTCACTGACAAGGGAATTGAGTCAGAATTTGAGACTCTGATCAATCCCGGGATCAAGATTCCTCCTTTCATTTCTCAATTAACCGGCATCACGGATGCTATGGTGAGAGGCGATAAGATCCCCTATATTGAAGAAGCAATCAGCCAATTGATTGACTTTGTGGGAGATGTTCCCGTTATTGGTCACAACGTGAAATTCGATCTATCCTTTCTGCGAGCAGCGGGCTCCCTGAAAAAGAACCCCTCAATTGATACATACGAAATGGCCTCTGTGATCCTGCCAGCTGAAGGGCGCTACAACTTAAGGGCACTGGGACAAGTTTTGGGTGTGCCAATGCGAGCAACCCATCGAGCCCTGGATGATACCAAGGTCACACAGGCGATCTATCAGATCATGTTTGATATGATTCTGGATCTATCGCTGCCGACCCTTGGTGAGATAGTTCACCTCTGTCCCGGAACCGGATGGGGAGGTACACTACCTTTCCAATGGGCTTACCAGGAGAAGAAAGAGCAAGATCCTTCTGCCGCTGGAGAGCCGTACCAGAATCCCCTTTTAGCGCAAGCTCCTCCCTCAGAATTAGCACCTATCGAACCCAAAGAGACCATTAAGGGCTTGGACCTGGATGAAGTGACCGCTGTGCTTGAACCAGGCGGTCCATTCCACAAATCATTTCCAGATTATGAACATCGGTCTGAACAAATGGAAATGCTCCGGGCAGCATCCCGGGCAATATCTGATGGCAGACACTATTTGATCGAAGCAGGCACCGGCATCGGTAAATCCCTGGCCTACCTCATTCCAGCGGCATTGTGGTCCACAAAAAATCAGCAGCGGGTAGTGATCTCTACCAATACCATCAACCTTCAAGACCAGCTCATTACCAAAGATATCCCCTTGCTGCTTGAGACTATGGACCTGAAATGCAGGGCAACTGTTTTAAAGGGCCGCTCGAATTACCTTTGTCCCCATCATCTGGAAAGCCTGCGCAAAAGCAAACCAAAAAATGAAGAAGAGATGCGCGTTTTGGGGAAAATCTTGGTTTGGCTGGAATCCAGTCTGACAGGGGATCGGGGAGAGATAAATTTGAATGGACCTGAGGAACGCCGGATCTGGAATCGGATTTCCGCAGAACATGAAGACTGTTCCACCGAGGGTTGTTTAAAACGAACCGGCGGCCGCTGTCCTTTTTACCAGGCCAGGCAGCGAGCACATTCTTCACATATCATCATCGTTAACCACGCGCTCCTGCTGGCAGATGTTGCTACCGGAAATAGAATCCTTCCCGAGTATGACACCTTGATTATCGATGAGGCCCACCACCTGGAAAGCGCTACAACCAATGCTCTTAGCTTCTATACATCTCACTCATTATTACGAAAATCGCTTTCGGTTCTTGGTGACGAAAAGAAAGGAATTTTAAGCTGGATCACAAAACTGGGTGAAGACAAATTGTCTCCCAGTGATTTTGCTTCTCTTAACCAGCTTGTGCAATCGATCATCTCCCGGTCTTTCAAGACCCAGAGTCGTATGGATGATCTTTTCCGAATCCTGCAGCTGCTTCTGGACAGGTCAAGGGGTGGAAGACCGACCGGAAGGTATACCCAGCAGGCGAGGATCGAATCTTCCTCAAGGGTTTCTGAGAATTTCCGCGGCATTTTGCGGGAACAGGGAGAATGGGATGATGTAGAAAAATCCTGGGACGAAGCCCGCCAATCGCTCTACGGCCTGCTGGAAGATATCCAAAAACTATGGGAATCCATCAATGAGCTGCTTGGGAAAAACCGGACTGACGAATCCCAATATGAAGCGATCCTGAACGATCTGCGGGAAGCCTCCCGAGAGCTATACGAAATGTATGAAAATATCGACCATCTGGTCTTTGAACCAGATCCAAATATGATCTACTGGATCGAATCTCCTCCCCAGAGACCAACTGTCGCCATCCAGGCAGCACCTTTGCATATTGGGGATCTGATGGAACGTTACATCTGGTTTGAAAAAAGAGCTGTAATCCTTACTTCGGCAACATTAACCACTGCAGGGAGCTTCGATTACATCCGCAACAGGTTAGGCGCGAATGACGCAGAAGAACTGGCTCTCGGCTCTCCATTTGACTATCAGAATGCTTCCCTTTTATACCTTGTTGAGGATATCCCTGAACCATCTGATTATAAAGGCCATCAACTGGCACTCAATAAAGGCCTGATCTCCCTTTGCAAGGCTACCGGCGGACGAACACTTGTCTTATTCACTTCATACAACCAGTTACAGGAAACAGGAAGAGCTATCACTGGCCCACTGGCCCAGGAAGGTATCATTGTTTATGAACAGGGAAGCGGACCTTCCCCCCACACTCTGTTAAAAAGCTTTCGCCAGGCAGAGCAGTCTGTATTACTGGGTACCAGAGCTTTCTGGGAGGGTGTGGATATACCCGGGCAGGATCTCTCTGTGTTAGTGATTGCCAAACTGCCATTTAAAGTTCCATCAGATCCAATTGTCGCAGCCAGAGCTGAAACTTATCACGACAGCTTTCAGGAGTACATGCTTCCCGAAGCAATTCTCAGTTTCAGGCAGGGTTTTGGTAGATTGATCAGAACCAAAAAAGATGTTGGTGTTGTTGTTATATTCGATAAAAGGCTTTTGACCAAGACATATGGGAATCTGTTCATAAATTCCCTTCCTAACTGCACCATAAAACAGGGTTTTCTCGCAGATCTAGCGGATGATGCCAGCCGCTGGCTGAATATATAAGCCTGGAGCTTGAACTTATTAACAATTTTTGTTATAGTTAAATCAGATATTTCTTATAAAGATCTCAACTCTCCAGCTCTACACTATCGCTCAATGACTATATCCCAGCGGACAATCCTGAGTTCTCAGGTTGTGTAGATGTACCCAAATAAAATCCTATTACAAGGGAGGTGTTAGATGGTATGGTACGCTGATACACTCTGGTGTGATGGATGTGGCGTGGAAATTCGCTGGGAGCCTATAGAAAAAGGTCAGCAGGTTTTTTGCTGCAGGAAATGTATGGTTGGGGAAAAGTGTGATTGTGAGGATCTTCAGGATGAGTATCCATCCCATCTGAACAAACAGGTAAACAGCTACACCCAAACTGATGCTTAAATATGTGGCTGATTCTTGTCAGCCACCCTATCTATACACACCTGGATAGGCCTATTTAATCAGGATTTACCAATTCGTCAGAGGTGGATTATTCTTCCAGCGGAGCATCCTGTTCTTGCCCTCCAGGATTTTCTTCTGGTTTTAGGTCTTCAATTTCTTCCCCATTAATGTCTGCAGTGTTGCCTGTTTTCGAGTTTTTCTTTTCAATTTCTTCTTCCGGGTCTGCTTCCGGAAGGTCTTCATCTTTATCCAATAAAATACCTTCAGACGCATATTCCAGATTCATGATCCATTCCATTTGTTCTGAAATCGGCACCCGTCTCATACTTAGTGAGATCCGTTCTCTGGCCTGATCGATTGCCATCACCTTAACAATAACTGGATCTCCTTTTTTGACAACAGCTTTAGGATCTTCAGTGTTTGCATAACCTATTTCACTGATATGGACCAAACCCTGCAAACCTTCGGTCAGTTCGACAAAAGCCCCGAAATCAAGCACAGAAACAACCATACCTTCTACAATATCACCCACCTGGAACTTCTCTACAAGTTTCAACCAGGGATTAGGAAGCAGAATTTTGCGGCTCAAGCTCACCCGCTCCTTTTCTTTATCAATGCCGATGATCTTAACCTCGATCTCATCACCAATCTTAAACAATTTTGAGGGGTGAGGGATCCTTTCCCAGTCGATTTCCGATTTATGAACTAAACCGTCAATTCCATCCAGGTCGATAAAGATCCCAAAATCCACAATATTCACGACCCTTGATTTAACTATTGAGCCAATTTCAATTTCATTGAGCCTTTTCAGTCGCTGGCCTTTCTGGACTACGCGGGCTGAAAAGACCAGGCGGCGTTCTTTCTGGTCCACTTCTATCACTTTAAGAGGTAGGGTCTTTCCTATCATCTCGGATTTAATTTCCCCCGCCCGCTGCATGCTGGTTCCTCTCCGGATGGCAGGTATATGGGAGTTAGGAACAAAGCCACGTAGATTCTCGTACGCAACCAGCAATCCGCCACGGTTCTGGTCAACAACCTCTAATTCAATTTGTTTATTAGACCGAGCTAATTCTTCTGCCTTGATCCAGGTTTTATAATCTAGACCCCTCTGGAGGGATACTAATAAATCCTCATCACCCACCGGCGTCCGAATAACACTAACGAAGATCTCATCTCCGGTTGATAAATTTTTCAGTACCTCGGAATCCACTCGCTCCAGGTCCTGTCCCGGGATGATCGCATCACGTTTAAAACCAACATCGAGCACGATTGAGCTTTCCTGGATATCCAGAATCGTACCCTTGAGCATTTCTCCTTTTTGGGGTTTGTCGACATCATAATGGTCGACAACTTCTTTAAACCATCCCGGCTGATCCTCTGTTTGATCTTCTTCCGGCACCTGGTTTTCCTGCTCTGGCTCTGGGGTTAAGGTCTCATTCTCCATGAATCTCTGCGTTTAACTCCTGAAAAATATTTGCTTAGGGATATCATAGTCTGCCTGAAAAAAAATTAGCTGCCCAATCACTCCTGAGGCAGCACTAAGGTTCAGCAAATTGAATGAGTTATAATTACCTCCGTACTTCCGTTCAAATTATGACAAACTTTAGAATATTTGTCAATTAACACCCCTCAATCAAGGATTAAATACATACCCCACTCCCCATTTATTATTGATAATCTGGGGATTCTTGGGATCTGCTTCAATTTTTTCCCTCAACCGTTTAACATGAACAAACAATCCCTGCCTGGTCCCTTTATCCGGTCCTTCCCAAACACTTTCCAGCAGTTGTTCATAAGGCATGATCTGTTTTCCCTGCCGGGACATAAAAACCAGCAAGTTATATTCGATGGGCGTCAGTTCCACAGGTTTCCCTCTGACCCAGACTTGCCTTGTGGAATAATCAATTCTTATCAGGTTGGATTGAAAAAGATCAGGAGTAATGGGATGTTTGGTACGTTCGCTGCGCCGCAGGCAAACCTGCGCCCTGGCGAGCAGCTCTGGAGTTGATACTGGTTTTTTTAAATAATCATCTACTCCCAGCTGGTAGGCGTATAACAAATCACCAGGGTCTGTCCTCTCGCTTAACATAATAATTGGGAGTGCTGACCAGCGCCGAATCCCCTGAGTTACCAGCAGCCCATCCAATCCAGGAAGATTCCGGGCCACAATAACCAGATCTGGATTTATAGACTGGGCCAAGTCAAGAGCCGTGCTTCCATCAGAAGCCAGATCCACCCGGTAACCAGCCCCTTTCAGGGTTTCACTCAGCCGGATCTGGTAATCAGCCTGGGCTTCTGCCAGCAAAATTCGGCCTTCTGCCATTCCTTCTTGCGCTGATGGTGGACCATGCTGTTGAGAAGATTGAGATCCTGCCGCGGAAGGTAAACTGATCTCAATCCTTGAGATTGCTTCTGAGCCCGGCGCTTTCCTCAAGATGGTTATCGCCCCCCCCTGAGTATTAATAATTTTTTTTGCCAGGTAGAGCCTGATGTTCTGACCAGATACTTCAATTTCTTCCTGATCAGTCGACAGACCAGGTAAAGGTAGCGTCCTGGGGCTTTCCAGTTTGATATTTAAATCCTGTTCTCCGACATTGACTGACACATCAACTGGCTGACCTTCGGGATTATTAGAGACGATTTCTTTCATCAAGTATTGAAGGGACAGACGGGTTAAAGCCGGATCAATGACAGACAAGGGTGAATGTGAATTCTTTTCTTGCTGCTCCGATAGCCGAAATTCAGCCTGCTTTTGCTCTAAAATGATCTCTTTCAAGAACTCATTTACATTAACCGTATCAGAGAACACAGGAAGCTCCCCAAAAGCGCGGATCAAATTCAGCATCAGATCGAGAGATTGATTCACCAGATCAAGCTGGCTTTTTGTATCAGATAAAAATTCATCCAGAACATCCGGACTCCAAATATGAAGGTTATCTACCAGGGCATCCAACTTCCCCTTGGCAGAAGCGTTTTCCTTCCTGGCCTTAACACTAATCTCTTCCAGCATTTTCACCTGACGGCAATAAACTTCCCGTCCGTCAACCTGGTCTAAGACAATACCACCATAGGCGCGATTACCAGACCCTGTAAGGCTCATCTGAAACAACCTGAATACCAGGCAGTTACCAAGACCTGTGTCCAACCTAAATTCTGCATTCGGTTCCGATTGGATCCGTTCTTTGGCATTAACGATCGATACCCGAGCTTGTTCAGGGTCTTCTGAGATAGATTCAAGGCGTGACCAAAAATATTCATCCAGAACAGGGCTGATAGATGTCTGTTCCAGTTTTAGATACTCAAGCATTTTTGGATTAATATAAATACCTTCAGCAAGGGAAGCCGAATAAAATACTCCTGCTGGAAAACCTCTGGTGGCATCCATCCATTCTTGCAGTTTTTTAGTGGTATTATTTTCCTCCGGGATATGGTCCAAAGGATTTTTAACCTGATTTTGTTGAATTTCCATCAAATTATTCTAGCATGTCCCAAATTTGCCGTCAATGTAAGCATTTTGTTATATTTTCCAGCATTATTCTATTGCATTGTAAGTTTTTCAAGGTATACTTGGGGGGAGATAGGTAAGGGCGGAATAATCCGCAACAGTTTGCGCAAAGCAAATTGCCAGAAATTTAGGCCACGAACCATGAAAGGGTGAAGGCATAAAGGCCTCGCCCTTTGTGTATGAGTGCCGAAAAGAAAGGATGTGAGAAGTCTTGGCTGTACGAGTTGAAGTCCGACCTAATGAATCGCAGAAGCAGATGATGAAGCGCTTCAGGAAAAAAGTATCTCGAAGTGGTGTACTGAGCACAGTTCGCCGCAAGAGGTGGTTTGTTTCTAAGAGTGAACTAGCGCGCATTCAACGCAAGAAAGCGATCCGCCGGCGCAAGCGCCGCAGTGCAAATAAGAGAAGACAGAAAAAACAAAGCGTTCGAACGTATTAAGCCTGGATCAAACGATCCGGATTAAGGTTTTGGGTCAGCAGGAACTTTCATTCCAGTCCCAGAAAATCGTTGAGCAAAACAAGAGGTTAAATGGCTAAAAAAGAAGAAAAAGTGAGAATGGAAGGGACAATAATTAAGGCTCTTCCTGGTACTCAATTTTTAGTTGAACTGGAAAATGGACACGAGATTCTGGCCTATCTTGCTGGAAAAATGCGCAAATACTATATCCGTGTTCTGCTTGGCGATCGAGTGACAGTTGAAATGTCTACCTATGACCTTTCCCGAGGCCGGATCGTTTACCGTCATAAAAAAGGGCAGCCCCCTCCTCCTTCTATGGCAGCAGATAAGAAGGAATAAACCGATTTTAAAATTGTTTTGTCCCTTGTCAGCGGTCTTGTCTGGAGTACAACCGCTGCTTGGCTCAATGTGATTTGCTCAATTTGAACCACTTGCTAAATTTTACTAACCAAACCTGTTCGTTTCAAAAAACTCTATGGGTAAAACAACTCCTAACTTTACTAACATTGACAAGAAAATAATATTAAATCCCATTCATGAACTTATAGAACTCGGACATTCTCAGGGATACATCACATTTTCTAATATCCTTACCTATTTTCCAGACGCAAAAAAAGACGTTACCAGCCTTGAAAAGGCATTTGCTTCCCTGCTCGAAGAGGATATCCCCTACCTGGAAGAAGAAGATGAAGAGGAAGAGCTAGAAACCATCTTCGCCGAAGATGGTGGTAATGGGAAATTGGATGAAGAAGACGACCTGGAAGAGGATCTTGAAAATCGGCTCACCAGCATTGACACTAACGATCTGATTGAGCTGTATTTTAAGGAAGCGGCCAGCATCCCGCTGCTCTCAAAGGACGAAGAAAAGGACTTGTCTAAACGTATTGAACGTGGACGATTGGCCCGGAAAGAAATGGCCAGAGGCAACGTGCCCGACGATCGTCAAGCTGAACTGCACCAGATGATCGAAGATGAATGGACTGCACTGGATCATCTAATTACGGCTAATTCGCGCTTGGTGATCAGCGTTGCAAAAAAATATATGGGCCGCGGTGTACCTTTCTTGGATTTAATCCAGGAAGGAAATATCGGCCTGATGCGAGCAGCCAAAAAATTTGACTACTTGCGCGGTTATAAATTCTCCACTTATGCTACCTGGTGGATTCGCCAGGCTGTCACCCGGGCAATTGCCGATCAAGGACGGACCATTCGTGTTCCAGTCCACATGGGCGATAAGATCTCAAAGATGTTCCGGATGCAGAATGATCTCAAACAATCCCTGGAACGTGATCCGTCCATAGAAGAACTTGCCGATGCTCTTGATGAAGCACCAGAAAAAGTTCAGTATATGATGAAGGTCGCTCGACGACCTCTTTCTCTGGAAATGCCCACAACCAAAGAAGGAGATGCAGTTCTGGGTGATTTCGTAGAGGATTTAGAAACACCTCTACCTGATGAAACCGCTACTATACATTTATTAAAAGAACACCTGGAGGAAGTGATGGAAGCCCTTCCTTCCCGCGAGGTGCGAATACTCCGCCTGCGTTATGGTGTTCCAGATGGCAAAAGCCATACTCTTCAGGAAGTCGGTGAAAAAGTTGGTGTTTCCCGGGAGCGTGTCAGGCAAATTGAAGCCCAGGCATTGCGTCGACTGAGACAGCCCCGCATTCAAAGAATATTACGGGATTACCTGGAAAAAACCAAAAATTCCTGAACAGCTGTGATAAAATAGCTGGCTGGGAAACCCTCCAGCGGGTATGATACCAATTGGAGAATTATATGACTAAAGAATATAAGTCATTCAAAAAAGGCGATTGGGTCTCCCACCTCCACCACGGTGTTGGACAGGTAGAGGGAAAAGAAAAGAAATCACTGGGTGATGAAACCAGGGAATATTATAAAGTCCAGACCCGCAACGGAGTCTACTGGATTCCAACAGATGACCTGGACCCTGACCGGATTCGTCCTGTAGTAAGTGACAAAAACCTTCAAAAGGCAATTGCTATACTGGAATCGCCAGCTGAGCAAATGGACAGCAAACATACTGTCCGTAAGAACCGCATTAATCAAGTAATAGAAGATGGAGATTTAATTGGATTTTGCACTTTATTGAGAGATTTACACGCCAAAAGAGCGGACGATAAATTGAATACCACAGAGCAGCGGGCCCATACAACGATCAAGAAGAAAATCGCCTCTGAATGGTCAGCTACCCGCGAGATCTCAGTTCAGGATGCTAATAAAGAGCTAACCAAGATACTACGGAAAATCAAACCCCCAGAAAAGAAGACCACGAAGAAAAAGTAAAGGCAAACCAGATTGCCAGGAGAAATAAAATAATGGGTAATAAAAGCCAGAAAACACATCAATCTACTGCAAAACGATTCCGGAAAACCGGCAGCGGAAAAATTATGCGGACCAAGGGTTATCATGGACATCTTCGGCGCCGCAAATCCAGCCGCTCTCTCAATGCAATGAAAAAAATGCATGAGGTGGAAGCAACTGGATTAAAGAAACGGATTAATCGACTCGTCCCTAAACTGGGTCGTTAATATAGTTTTTGATAGATTGAGCCGTTTCACCTTGTGGAACGGCTTTTTTTATATAGTGATATCCCAACGCTGGACAAGAACAAATTATTATGAGAGGAAATCATGGAAACAGTTGATAATTCCCCCCAAAAAACAGGGAAACAAACCAAACCAGCTTCTAAAACAATCCCGGGGATCATATTACGGTTAATTCTGGTTTTTAGCGCCGGATGCCTGGTTGGTGGAGTGATTTACTTTGCAGCATCTGGTTGGGTTCCATACCTGGATCAAAGAGTCTTCCAGCCTATAGACGCAAATCAGACGAAGGTTTTTGAACTTCAGGCTACCCAGAGTGCTCTCTACCTTCAAATATCCTCCCTGCAATCTACGCTGGCTGGGAACCAATCAGGGGACATCGCAGCTACCCTGGACGCGCTGGGGATATCTCTAGATCAATTATCTGGAGATGTCGGCCACATGCAATCTGAAGTAGACAATAATACCTATTTTGCCGGTACTTTGTCCCCGGCAATGATAGCTACAGTTTCAGCCGGGCAGGAATCAAATACAAGAAACCTCAGCGCCCTGGCTACTGCCCAGATGAGAGATTCGGGAAACCGGCTGGAAATTGAGCTTTTCCGGACCCTGGAAATGCTGACCTGGGCTCATCAATATATACTTCATGATAATTATGGCCTGGCAGAAAATGAGCTAAAAACCGCGCGCGATAACCTCTCTGCGATGACAACCAGAGTCCCTCCCAAACAGAAAGTGGTTGTATTGGAGATGCTGAACCTGGTAGAACAATCTATAGCAGATCTGCCTTCCCGGCCAGCTCTGGCCACTGAAAAATTGCAGATTGCCTGGCGCATGGGAGTTACTGAGTTCCCAAAAGAATCTTTATACGATCAAGCCGGGACCAGCACTCCAACCCCCTATATCACACCAACATCCACACCACTTCCAACTACCGATTAGAACTAAATTACTCAGAGAAAATGATAATATTATCCCTGAGTTATAAAATTAACACTACAATATAAGAGCCAAGAGTAAACATCATTTTCCGGCCTATCGGCAAGGAGCATTTTATGTCGGGGATCCTTTGTGCAATCCGGGGAGGACCATCGAGCCGCCCAACCATAGCTACATCAATTCAATTGGCACGAGAAACAGGTGAAATCATCTATTTTCTTTATGTAGTCAACCTGGATTTCATGACCCACTCCAGCAGCAGTAAAACCAATCATATCTCACAGGAATTGCACGACATGGGTGAGTTCATTCTGTTAAGCGCCCAGGAACAAGCCACTGAAGCCGGCGCACAGGCTGAAGGCGTGATTCTTAAAGGTCGTGTTGTTGACGAGATCATATCGTATTGCGAAGAACAAAACCCAATGTATGTAATTCTTGGGCGGCCTGAAGAGGAAAGCGAACATAATCTTCTATCTCTTGAAAGATTGCAGATTTTTGCAGATCGGATCAAGGAGGTTTGTCAAGCGCAAGTGATTTTCTCTACAGAGAAAGATTTCCCGCAGGAAGAGGATTAAAACTTACCTACCTGGAAGGTTTTTCGAATGATAAAGGCGGTATTTGTGGCCAGAACAAAATTAGCGGGAACCATTTTATTTATATTCGCTCTGATAATTTTCCTGTTCTCGATGGAAAATGTTTCAGCTGCTGATCCAAATAAAGAGTACTCGTATATCTTCGGAAAAATCCAGGATACTCAGAATCAGCCAGTAAAGGGAGTTGAAGTTAGTCTTGTATCTAGTGTCGATTCTGATGATAAAGTCCTAATCTCTACTCTCACTCAGGCAGATGGCAGTTATTCAATTAATGTCCCTCTTCCCATTCCTGAACAGACCGAACTTCAATTCTCCCGTCCCCACTTCCAGCAACAAATCAATGCTATTCCATCAGACCTCATAAAACAACTTCGGTTGGGAAATTCCGTTTTGTTTCCATTGGTGACATTGGACAGGGATGTCACCCCTGCATTCTGGATCGCTGCCGCGATCTTCGTGGTTGTTCTTATCCTGATAGCTACCGGGTTCCTTCACAATACCCTGGCAGCTTTTGCTGGCGCCAGTGCGCTCTTGGCAATCAGCTACCTGGGCAGCCCTTTTTTACCGGATCTTTATATATTCAATTTCCCCCAGGCAATCACCTATATAGATTGGAATGTGATCTTCCTGATCATGGGCATGATGATGGTTATCGCTGTCGTAGAGAATACTGGCATATTCCATTGGCTTTCTTATCACGCTTACCGGATTTCTGGTGGGAAGATGATTATCCTGCTACCGGTCTTAATGCTGATCACCGGTATATCATCCGCTTTTCTGGACAACGTAACCACGATGTTATTAATGACACCTATTACAGTCCAGATTGCCCTGGCGCTGAATATTTCACCACTGGTCTTTTTGATCCCCCAGGTATTTGCCTCAAATGTGATTGGCGTTAGTACGTTGATCGGTACACCAACAAATATCCTTATCGGCTCCTTTGGTGGTATTACATTCAATGATTTCCTGACAAATCTCACACCCGGGGTCTTCATGGCCTTTCTTGGCCTGATCGTTTACAGCTGGTTCACGTATAGAAAAGAGCTGTCAGAAGAGAAACCCGGCTCTCCTCTTCTACTGGAAAAGTTGGAAGAAAGAGGAAAAATAACCAATCCAGAAAATCTAAAAAAAGCAGGCTGGATCGCAGCGGGTATGATGCTGCTTTTTGTCTTCGGTGAAAAAGTCCACTTGCTGCCATCAGTAACCGCCCTGATTGGCGCGTCTGCCTTGTTGATTTGGATCAGACCCGATATCGACGAGATGATCGGGGCAGTAGATTGGACGACTCTGGTATTTTTTATGTCCCTATTTATTGTCGTGGGAGCGATCCAGGAAGTAGGTTTGATCAGTGCGATTGCTACCATAATTGGCAAACTAATCGGCGAGAACCTGGTTCTGGCAATGATCGTAGTCACCTGGTTCAGCGCCATTTTATCAATGGTGATCGCCAATATCCCCTTTACTGCTGCCATGCTCCCAGTGATCGCATATTTGACATTGATCATCCCTGGAGCAGATTCAAAAGTATTATTCTACTGTCTATCGATCGGAGCAGCCATGGGAGGCAACGGATCACTTATTGGTGCCTCAGCCAATATGATTACCGCCGGCATCTCCGAACGCGCGGGGTACAGGATCAGCTATAAATACTTCCTGAAAAAAGGTATTCCAGCCATGTTAATTACGGTCAGTATCTCGCTCTTGTGGTTGTTTATCCGTTTTTAGCCTGAACAATAAAAGCTGAACTAATTTGAAATGATCAATAGGTTGAAACCACCTCAAAAACTAGATCCCGCTGAATGGATTATGGTGTTTCTCAGTTGGATGATTTATCTGGGAGGATTAACATTCTTCTCAGAACAGGACAATTACTGGGTATTAATGGCTCTGGGAGCCCTGCCAGTTCTGGTTTCCGCCTGGTCCCTAGGCATGGGCCTTGGGGCTATCTCGGCATTTATCAGCATATTTATTCACCTTCTGATGCATCTTCTGCATCCCGCCAGTAGAGAAAGTCTGAATATGCTGCTCTTCAATCATTTGATCGGGTTTGCTTTATTAACAATCACGGCCATGTTTATCGGACATCTAAGGGACTTACAGTTCAAGTCCAGTACAGAATTAAACACTCTAGCTGAAAATAACAAAAAACTGATCCGCCTCTCCCAGGCCCTGGAAGCAACTAATCAGCTTACCACCGACCTGATCACCTCCCAAAACTGGATGGAAAAGATCCCTGATCTGCTGCGCAATATCGGGCTGGCAGCCGGAATTGACCACCTGGTCCTGTTCCAGTTAGCCGGCAGCGGTACAGTAAACTACTCCGGCAGGCTTTATCATTATTGGGCTGAGATCCAGTCCAAATACCCTGAAAGGGATATTCCTTCCATCCCAGAAGAATTGACCTCCTGGATAGCTAAAGCTGAGATTGATCAACCCCTGATTGGTCTTCTTGATGAGCTCACTGAAGAAACCAGGGAGTATTTTTTCCTTCAAGATCAAGGTAGTTATGTGATTTTTCCCATTTTCACCAGTGTTTCCCTTTGGGGTTTCATCGGCTTTGAATCCTATCTGTCAGATAAAAAATGGGAATCACCGGAATTAAATACTTTTCGCAGTATAGCCCAGACTCTGGGATCTATAATCTATAAAAAACTCATCGAAGACCATCTGGATCTGCGCGCCAAAGAACTGGATTCATTACAAAAAGCTAGCACTAATATCTCTTCCAGCGTTCAGCTGGAAACGGGATTGCAATCTGTTCTATCCCAGATATATGAACTTAGCCCAGCATACAACACCAGCGTTTATCTGGTTCAGAATAATGACCTCAAGGTATTCCTTACTTTGGGGAAAAATAAGCAGCAGACTTTGCCTTTTTCACTTCCTGGTGAAGAAGAACTTTCACAGCTGGTCGCCACGACCAATCAAGATCTATTTATTCCTAACATCACCTTGTTTAACGAAATTGCTTATCAAAATTCGGGTCCGGAACAAGCTGTGATCTCGTTCTCCTTAAAGGCTGCATCTGAAGTAATTGGTGTGTTGAATATCTGGTATGACACGATCCGGACATTTACTCAGGAAGAGAGGACGATCTTACGTCTATTGGCAGACCAGGCTACAACAGCAATAATAAATATGCAATTTATCAAGGCTGAAAGGGAACAACGGATCCTGGCTGACTCGCTCCGCAAGGCTAATTTGCAGCTATCTGATAACCTGGAATTGACAGATGTTCTGGAAAGCATCTTAAAACAGGTATTGCTCCTGGTCGCCGCCAGGGAAGCGCAGGTCTTCCTCTATAATGGGAGAACCCTCGAGTTTGGGGCAGTGATTTACGCAGAAGAAGTCCAGGAGGATCCAGTGCATCCCCCGGGTCTGGATAGTATCTTTTATCAAACTGCCCAGAGCGGAAAAAGGATCCTTGTGCCAGATATCCAGGCAGAAGAACATCTCCAGAACACCTGGAAAACAGGATCTCTAGTAAGTCTGCCATTGATCTTCCACAGGAAAGTCATTGGCATCATGAATGTAAGTTTTAACCAACCTGGAGATCTTGATGAGGGACTGCTACAGGTACTGGATCTGCTATCAAGTCAGGCTTCTATAGCAATCAATAATGCCCGCACTTTCGAGGCAGAACGGGAACAGAGAAGGTTGGCCCAGGCGCTTCAACACACCGGCCGGTCAATCCAATCATCCCTGGATCTTGAAGTTGTGCTTGACCAGATCCTGACTCAGATCGCCACAGTGATTCCCTATCATGCTGCAAACCTGATCCTGGTAGAGGATGGAGAAATGCGTGTTGTACGTCAGCAAGGGTTCCAGGTAGAGGCTGACAAAGAAACTGTTCCATCTAATAATTTTTTTGATGTTTCCAGATTTAAAACTCTGGTTCGAATGGCGGAATCCAAGAGACCTTTGATCATCCCGGACGTTAATGAGAGCCCGGATTGGATAAAGACAAACTCAACAGAAGATGTAATGTCATGGGCAGGTGCTCCTATTCTTGAAGGCGACCAGGTGTTAGGTTTTCTTTCCCTTAATAATCACACGGCAAATTTCTATAACCATGACCACTCCGATATCCTCTCCGCATTTGCCAGCCAGGCCTC
This sequence comes from uncultured Anaerolineales bacterium, assembly GCA_964627755.1. Taxonomy (GTDB): domain Bacteria; phylum Chloroflexota; class Anaerolineae; order Anaerolineales; family UBA11858; genus B10-G9. The sequence continues at coordinate 105,562 of CAZVIH010000064.1, read as the reverse complement.
CATCGCCCTGACCCATGCCCGCCTTCATAAAAAGATCCATGAATTAGCAATCACTGATCCGTTAACAGGCATCTTGAACCGGCGTGGACTCGAGCGCTGGGGCCAATACGAAATCGACCGCGCTAAACGATTTAACAGCCCCTTATCAGCTATATTCTTTGATCTGGACAAATTCAAGCTGGTTAATGATACATATGGTCATGATACTGGAGACGAGGTACTCAAACAAGTGGTCAAGTGCTGTTTGAGTGTGATTCGGAGTATCGATATCTTTTCCAGAATCGGTGGGGAAGAATTCCTGATCATCCTTCCCGAAACCTCCCTACCAATAGCCATTCAAGTAGCAGAAAGGCTCCGACAGGCTGCAGAAACCTACTCCTTCGGAAGCAATTCTCATCAGATCAACCTGACGGTCAGCCTGGGTGTAGTTGAGCTCAATGAAGAGATCGACTCTCTCTCCAAGTTGATGAGTTCAGCTGATCAATACATGTATCAATCCAAACAATCCGGCCGCAATCAAACCTCTCACCCCTGAACCAGTTCAATTTAAAATAATCGAAGAATCCCAGGTTCAGAATCTGCTTGACATGGGCTATTTATATTTGTATACTATAATTGACTGACCAGTCAGTTTATACTGATAATTAATCCTATGGCCCCAAAACAAGACGTTTCAGAAGAAAGGAAATCCCAGATACTCGACGCAGCCATGGAAACCTTCACAAAAAAAGGTTTTCATAAAACCCGCATGGCGGATATCGCAGAATCCTCTGGGCTGAGCAAAGGTTCTTTATATTGGTATTTTGATAGTAAAGATGCCATCATCCTGAAACTGATTGACCGGGTTTTCGAATTTGAAATAAAAGATTTGACTGCCTTACTCTCCGATGATCGATCTGCTGAAGAACGCCTGTACAGCTATACAGAGCGCGGAGGCCAGGACATCGTAAAGATGTTAAAGTGGATGCCCCTGGTTTATGATTTCCTCGCTCTTGCCTTTCGCCAGGATACGATCAAGAAATCCATCCAGAGATACTACCAAAAGAATCTCGATCTCTTGGTAACTCTGATCCAGCAAGGTATCGATGCAGGAGAATTCAATCTAGGCAGTGCTCAGGAGGCAGCTTACGCCATAGGAGCCATTATTGAGGGCACTGTCATGCTCTGGTTATATGATCCTGACCAGATCGATATCCTGCTCCATATCAAGTCCAGTACAGGTCTGCTCTTAGAAGGTTTAAAGAAATCAGAATAAAGGAGATTTTATGCAATTCCCTGCCCCACCTCGAGGATTTAAAGCCATTCCCTGGCGATTGCCCATCTGGATCTACCGCCTTGGTTTTGGTTTTATAATTGGTAGGCATGGTTTGCTCCTTACCCACAAGGGAAGGAAATCTGGAAAAGATCGACAAAACGTACTGGAAGTGATCCACAGCTCTCCAAGTACTGGTAAATATTATGTTGTATCAGGTTTCGGAACCCGCTCGGATTGGTATCAAAACATTATGAATGATCCCTCCGTGACTATTCAGATTGGCAATAAAAAAATGGCAGCCATAGCAAGCCGGCTTAACCCTGAAGAAGCCAGTCAGCTGATCCTTGCCTATACTCAAAAATATCCCAAAAATCTCAAAGCTTTGGGTGCAATGCTAGGTTATGAGATCGAACATACACCAGAAGGTTACCGGGCTTTTGGAAGGGAAATTCCAGTTATCTGTTTTTCAACTGCAACTCCGGAATGACCAATTTCAGGAGCAGGATTGCCTTATTGGGTTAACAAAGAAAGGAGAAACTAATGTCCATTTTCATGCAAGTATTAATTGTGATCGTTGCCATGTTAGTAGTTGGTTTATTAATGGGTTATATAGCCGGTTTGATCTGGAAAGACAAACGGCCTATCGGAGTCAAGGGGGATTATATTGCTGCCGTGATCTCCACTGTATCAGTAGGTTTATTAGATTGGTTTGTAATCCCTGCTATGGGTTTTGGGTCCACAATGCAGCTGCTGGGTGTTATCTTTGAACCCGCAGCGACGGCTCTGATCGTCCTGTGGATCATTAGTAAAGCCAAGGAGTAATCAGAAGTTGGTAAATTAGCGTCATTGATCAGCGGTCATTAGATTCAAGTTACTAATTAAACTATGGCGGATAAAGAATTCATCAAGATCACAAATCTGACCCGTAAATTCAAGGAGAATATTGCCCTGGATGCGGTTAACCTCACTATTCAAGAAGGTGAATTGTTTGGATTGGTTGGTCCTGATGGGGCCGGTAAAACTACATTGCTGCGAACATTGGCCGGGCTTTTAGGTATAACCGGGGGTGAAGTGCGGGAAGCTGGATTTGAGCTGCACAAGAATTCTGAAGCAGTCAAATCAAAGATCGGCTATATGGCTCAGGAATTCAGTCTTTATGGCAAGTTATCCGTCCTTGAAAATCTGCAGTTTTTCGGGGAAATGTATGATGTCTCCCCTGCCCAGCAAAAAGAACGCATCCCGGGATTGCTGGCTTTTGCGCAATTAACAGATTTCACGGACCGCAGGGCAGCCAAGTTATCCGGCGGCATGAAGAAAAAACTTGCCCTGGCGTGCACCCTGCTTCATCAGCCCCCCATCCTGCTGCTGGATGAACCGACAACTGGTGTTGATCCTGTCTCAAGAAGAGATTTCTGGAATATCCTCAATGACCTTCACCTGCGTGGGACAACCATTCTAGTCAGCACACCCTATATGGATGAAGCGGACCGGTGTTCCCGGGTAGGTTTAATATACGAGGGAAAGATCGTCGAATGTGATTCTCCCGAGATAATCCGGAACAAAATCGGAGGCGAGGTCATCAAAGTGGTTACCCACGACTGGCAAATATCCCGGGAGATTATCCTCCCGCTTAAAGGCACTCTGGAAGTGCAAACTTATGGTGAAGCCTTGCATATCCTGGTGGACTCAGCAGATAAAAGAATAAATACCATCAAAAAAACTCTCCAGAAGAATAATATCACTATTGTTGAAATGCGGGTCATTAAACCCCGCATGGAAGAAGCCTTTATCTCATTGATCAGGAGAATGAGTAAAACCAACTAATTATGTCTTTCCGTCATATCTGGGCAGTCGTTCGCAAAGAATTACAGCATATCCTCCGTGATCGAGGCACTTTTATGCTGGTACTGGTTACACCGACTATCGTGCTGCTTTTGATGACTTATGCTCTGGCAGTTGATATCCAGCACGTTCCGATTGCTTTAGTGGATTATGATCAAAGCGCAACCTCCAGAAAATTCATCCAGCAAATTACTGCCGGGGATGATCTGGATTTGTTTGTAAATACCAGGTCTATTGAAGAGATCGAAGAGCTTCTGACCAGGGGAAAAATCAAAGCAGCAATAATTATTGGACCCTCATTCAGCGAGGATTTATTGGCTTTGCGCGGTTTATCTTTGCAAATCATTATCGATGGAACAGAGCCAGAAACGGGTGGTTTTGCCGTGGACCATATCGGTTGGCGGGCGGAGTCTTTTGCCAACGACATTCTGGCAGATCAGATCCTGACCAGCGGGATTCCCCTTGGTTCCCTCCAGCCCATTGACCTCAGAATCCGGTCCTGGTACAACCCCAGCCTGGAGCCGAGAGTTGATCTCCTTCCAGGCTTATTATCCATCGTGCTTGGTTTTCCTGCATTCTCGGTCGCCCTCACCCTAGCCAGAGAACATGAACACCGTACGATGGAGCAGCTGCTCGCCACTCCTATTACCCGAATTGAACTGCTTCTGGGAAAGATAATCCCCTATATCCTGGCTGGTCTTGTAAATGTAATAGTTATCCCTTTGATCGCACTAGCCTGGTTCAACGTACCCTTTAATGGCAACTTTCTAGAGTTTTTATTGTTATCCGTAATATTCCTTTTCGCTGAGCTGAGTATGGGTATGATCATCGGAGTATTTATGAAATCCCAATCCGCAGCCCTGGCATTATCTTTCCTGGTTGTTTTATTCCCCGGTTTCTTCCTGACCGGTATCTTTTTCCCCATTGCCGCCCTGCCAGAAATGGCCCGAATGGAGTCTCTTTTCCTCCCCGGCACACATTACGCCATTATCACCCGAGGTGTATTTCTGACCGGGATCGGTCTGGATGTCCTATGGCCTTATGCGATCATGCTGATCTTCCTGGGATTGGCATTCACCGGGATTGCAGCTCTATTTTTCAAGAAGAAACTGGCCTGAGGTTGACAATATATGATTAGAAGAATCCTGGCCCTTGTAAAAAAAGAATTCCTGCACCTGAAAGGCGACTGGTGGCTGCCAGCCTTTATGTTATTTGGAGGGGCACTGGAACTGCTTGCAATCGGATGGGCTACCTCCCGACCGATCACTAATTTACCAATGATGATCTGGGATATGGACCGAACTGTGGCCAGCAGGAATCTGGTGATCTCCCTGGAGAATACTGGTGTGTTCACGATGACCGAGCCAGCAGACTCTATGGCAATCATTGTGGATCAGATGGACAGAGGGAAGATCAACGCAGCAGTGCTCATTCCACATGGTTTTTCCCAGGAGCTGGAATCCCTGGGCGGAGAGCCTGTCTTGCAGGTCATTCTGAACGGCGCTGAAAGCATACCAGCCAGGGAAGCGCTCCGTGCTGTAGAAGGTGTTGTCAGAAGTCTTGATGAAAAGATCACCATAGACCACCTTGGCATCGACTCTGAGATATTTAAAGGATTTGATTTCAGTCTTCGAGTCTGGTTTAACGAAGCTTTAAATGATGCTTTTTACACCACTCCTGCTGAACTGGCCTTGATGCTTGAATTCACGATTCTGCTGTTTGCTGCCCTGACATTCTCAAGAGAAAAGGAGTTTGGCACACTGGAACAACTTCTGGTGATGCCCTTCTCTTCTCTGGAAATAATTATCGGAAAATCAATACCCGTAATTATGGTTGGATTAATAGATTTCACATTGATGTTAAGTCTAAATAGCTTCGCTTTTCATATTCCAATCCGCGGGTCAGTTTTGCTTTTATTCACATTGGCATTTATGTATATTCTGGTTGAGCTTGGAAAAGGAATGGCTATTTCAGTTTTTTCCAAGAGTCAGCACCAGGCTTTCCTGCTGGTTTTTATGGTCGGCATGATCGACTTCCTTTTTACAGGATACGCTGCGCCTGTAGAATCGATGCCAAAAGTGATCCAGTATGTGTCTTATCTTATCCCTGCCCACCATTGGTTGAATATCATGCGCGGGATCACATTAAAAGGATCCACAATTCTGGACATTATGCCGAGTATTTTATACCTCCTTGTCCTGGGAGGAATAATCGGTTTCTTTTCAATGCGCTACATCAGAAAGGCTTTAGATTAGTTATGAAGGATAATGTCATCACCATCCAGACAAATGACCTGGTAAAAAAGTTCGGTGATTTTACAGCAGTCAACCAGGTAGCCTTTACTGTCAAGAAAGGCGAAATCTTCGGTTTCCTTGGACCAAATGGATCTGGAAAGACAACAACGATCCGTATGATGCTGGGATTGCTCCGTCCAACTCGCGGCTCTATTGAGGTCCTGGGCATCCCTGTACCCGATCAGATAACTGATATCCTGCCCAGAATCGGTTATATGTCCCAACAATTCTCACTCTATAACGACCTGACTGTCTACCAGAATTTGGAGTTTTACGGTCAAGCCTATGGATTGGCAGCAGACATAATGAAAACTATTATCCAAGAGGCAGTCGACCTTTCAGGCTTAAATGGATTTGAAAATACCCCCACTAAAGATCTATCCGGGGGTTGGCGGCAGCGCCTTGCTTTAAGCGCAGCTATTTTACATCGGCCAGAAGTTCTCTTTCTCGATGAACCGACTGCGGGAGTTGATCCAATTTCTCGCAGGGCATTCTGGGACCTATTATATAAACTGGTCTCAGAAGGAATTACCGTATTCATCACTACCCATTATATGGACGAGGCTGAACACTGCCATCGGTTGGCTTTTATCCAGCATGGAGAAATCATTGCCCAGGGGACTCCAACTGATATCAAGACCAATGCTATGATCGGCGAAGTCTTGGAAATCGACACAACCAGGCCAGAAGATCTTATCAAGCTAATTTACAATGCGCGGAATAATGGGGAAGAAAGATCATTAAATGCAGAATTATATGGATCACTCATCCACGTCATAACTACTCAGCCAAAACAACATACGAGCTACCTGCAATCTCTGGCAGAAGCATCAGGTATTCAAATCAACAGCATTTCTGTGATAGAACCATCTCTCGAAGATGTATTTATCGTGTGTATGCGAGAAAGTAATATTGGAGGTAATCATGAAGAATAAAAAGTTAGGACTCGTTCTCCTCACCCTTCTGGTATTGATATTGGCGGGATGCGACTCTATTTCGACAGATATCGGCGGAGGAAAAGACTCCGATGGGATCATGGCGTCGGGAGTCATTGAAGCTGATCAAATCGCTATCGCGTCTGAGTTAAACGGTAGAGTGACCGAGGTACTCGTGAAAGAGGGCACAAAAGTCACTGCCGGTGAACTCGTTTTGATATTAGAGGATGACTTGCTTCTTAATCAGAAAACCCAGGCTCAAGCTCAGCTTGAATCAGCTACAGCACAATTAAATGGAGCGAAGGCCGCAGAAAATGCAGCCCGGGCTTATCTGCGCTCAGCTGAATTGGGTAAGACAGCAGCTGATATCCAATACCAGCAAATTTTAGCTGAGATCCCATCAGAAGACCGTGTTTCCGATTGGAATGAAAGCACTCCCTCCCAGATTGACGTTCCCGCCTGGTACTTTCAAGAACCGGAACACATATCTGCAGCAAAAGAAGAGCTTAAACGTGCCCAGGAATTCTATCAGGATGAGCTGGAGAATTACCAGGACACAGCCAATGACATCGGAAACGAGGAATTCCAGGAAGCTGAAAAGCGACTTGCAGAAGCCCAAGCTGCTTTTAAGATTGCCGATGCATTAAATGATCACCAGGTAGGATATGAAGGACGTGAAAATATTGAGGATTTTGTTAAAACAATATACGACAATGCGGAGACAGAACTAAAAGCTGCTCAAAAAGCTTATGACCAGATCCTGGCAGATCCAGATTATGAAGAAATACTGGAAGCTCGTGCCCGGGTATCAGTTGCTAAGGAATTTTCCGACCTTGCCCGGGATTTTCTCTATCAACAATATACTGGCGAATACTCACTTGATGTTCAGGCCGCAGAGGCATTTGCATCCCAGGCGGATGCTGGTGTTAATTTGGCTCAAGCCCAAGTCACCCAGACCGAGAATAATCGTGTAAGTGCCGAGACAGCCGTAAAACAGGCAGAAGCAGCTCTGGAATTCGTTGCTCTCCAATTGGAGAAAATGAAAGTTTACTCGCCAATTTCTGGTGTGATCCTTACCAGTACTATTGACCCCGGTGAAATCCTTGCTGCTGGATATACTGCCTTTACAGTCGGGGATCTTTCCCATCTGACAGTAACTGTATATATGTCGGAAGATAAATACGGGCAAATAAAACTTGGTGATATTGCAGAATTAACTGTTGATTCATTCCCAGACGAGGTCTTTAAGGCGGAAGTTGTGCGCATCGCGGATGAAGCTGAGTACACACCCCGTAATGTGCAAACCCAGGAGGAAAGGCAGAACACTGTTTATGCAATTGAACTGGCTGTCAATAACAAGGACGGCAAGCTGAAACCCGGCATGCCGGCAGATGTTGTATTTCAGCCCTGAGATATCATGAGAATTTGATATTAAAAGGACTGAGTCCCTTGAATGGGACTCAGTCCTTTTTTCTTATAGATTAGATCAATTAATCTTCCAGTGCTTTATCCAGACGCTTCAAATCAATATTGTCCTGGACATACTTCATAAATTTTTCCAGTTTTTCTTTTTGTCCCAGGCGAGTCTTGCCAAAGATCCTATCCAATGATTCAACAGCTTCCATTGTATTACTAGGAACCAACAGGATCGGCACACACATGTTTTCCGCCTGTTTTATGATCAGGTTGCTGGGATGCAGGTTACCTGTCAAAATCAAGCAGGTTGTGGACGTTTCCATGGCAGCCAGTTGAATATCAGTCCGATCACCTCCGGTGATCACCGCTTTATTGGCTTGTTTCCGGAACCTGCGTAAAGCAGAATCCTCAGTCATTGCTCCAACCATCAGCGCTTCAACGAGTGCTTCTTCATCATAACAGGAAGTCAATACTTCAGCATTTAACACATCTACAATCTCGCCAACGGAAAGAGCCGCCAATGACAGATCATCAGGCAGCACACCGAGGACAGGAACACCTTCCTTTTCCAGGAATGGAACAACAAGATTATTTACAAAACTCAAGGCGTGCTGAGGGACCCGATTGATCACCACACCAGAAAGCGAATTCGGCAGTCTGAATTTTGCAGCCAGCACATCATCTAACAAACATACATCATCACAGTATTTAACTACCACAATGATTGCGCTGCCTAATTCCTTGGCCACATCCGGAGTAGCCAATTTCATTCCATAACCTTCCCGCAAACTGCCGCCACCTTCCAAAAGAAGCAGATCCTTTCTCTCTTCCAGGGCTTTTGCCGCTTCCAGAACCTGCGGCATGTAGTCAATTTTCTCTTTGCTGGTGAGGTAATCCCGCAGTATTTCTGGGGTGACTACTACGGGCGCTAACTCCCAGGGTTTGGCATTCACACCGAGAATATCAATCACAAATGCAGCATCTTCATCAGCAATTTTGTCGCCAATTTTCCAGGGTCGGAGGCTGAAGGGTTTTAAGTAACCGACTTTCATTCCCCGTTCCTGGTAGATCCTGCCGAAAGCCAGGCAAAGTGCGGTTTTGCCAGAATACTTCTCAACAGAAGTGATATATAATGATTTCATTTTGTTCTCCTTATTTCTCACTTTCTAAAACCAATCGCATATCAATGGCAAGCGCGCCCTGATCTTTTGGATATACGATAAGGGGGTTAATATCAAATTCGGCAATTTCAGGAAAGTCCTGCACAAGCTGACCCATTCTTAATAATACGTCCACAATCGCATCTTTATCAACAGGCGGTTTGCCGCGGACGCCATCCAGGAGCGCTTTAGCGCGTATCTCCGACAACATAGCCTGGGCGTCTAACCTGGTAAAAGGTGCTACCCTGAATGTAACGTCTTTGAGGGCTTCCACGTAAATTCCGCCCAGACCAAAAGTTACCAGTGGCCCAAATTGTGGATCTCTGTTCATACCGATCAGCACTTCCAATCCACCGGTTGGTGCCATTTCCTGAACCTGGCAGCCCCAAATCTCTGCATCCGGTAAAAACCGTTCTGTCCGGTATATCATCAAATCAAATGCATCCCGCACCTGGTCAGCAGATTCCAGCCCAACTTTCACGCCACCAACATCTGTTTTATGCAGGATATCTGGTGAGGCAATTTTCAATACTACGGGATAACCAATATCTACAGCAATTTCTACCGCTTCTTGGGATGTTTTTGCCAATTCTGATCTCGGAATCTTAAGTCCGTAGGCTGTAAGAATACCCCAAGCTTCTGCATCACCGATAGCAAATCGGCCGTCTGCTTTCGCTCCATCAATTACCCTCTTGGTAGATTTGAGATTAACATTGAATTTTTCATATACCGGGTCAGTTCGTTCAGTGATACTCCGGTATTGGGACATACCCCGGAAAGCCAGCGATGCTCGTTCAGGGAAAGAGTAATTCGGAACATCGTAATCCTTTAGAATCCGAATGCCCTGCTGCACTTTAGCTTCACCCATAAAACACGCCAGCACAGGTTTTTCAATCGCCTGGGATAACTCGCCAACTGCCTTTGCAGTCTCCGGGATTTCAGTCATCGCTTGCGGTGTTAACACAACCATAATGCCATCCACATTAGGATCTTTCGCTACGATATCCAGAGCAAACTTATAGCGGTCTCCCTTGGCATCTCCCAAAACATCAATCGGGTTTGCAGCACTGGCTGCATCCGGCAGATATTTCTCCAGTTCCTGGATTGTTTCCACCTTGAGGCGGGCCAGGCTCATACCGCTGCGCTCTAGAGCGTCAGTAGCCAGGATACCGGGACCACCTGCGTTTGTGATAATTGCAATATTATCATTCTTTAGCGGGGGTTGATATCCCAGAGCAAGTGCAATATCGAACATGCTTTCCATATCGGGGGCCCGCAGTACACCAGCCTGCTGAAAAGCCGCCTGATAAGCTTGTTCAGATCCTGCCAGGGAACCCGTGTGGGAGGATACAGCCCGGGAACCTGATTTTGTAACACCGGACTTAATGGCGACAATAGGTTTAACTTTTGCTACTTCGCGGGCGACATTAATGAATTTCTGTCCGTTGGGCAATCCTTCGCTGTACATCAGGATCACATTCGTGTCTTTGTCATCTACCCAGGCTTCCAGCAATTCGATCTCACTGACATCGGCCTTATTCCCGAGGCTGACAAATTTCGATAAACCCAGACGGCCCGCCTGAGCCCAGTCCAGAATCGCAGTTCCAAGAGCGCCTGATTGAGACATAAAAGCCATCGGTCCCTTGGGAGGAGTTCCGGCGGAGAATGAGGCATTTAGAGGGGTGAATGTATCAATAATACCCAGGCAGTTAGGCCCGATTAAGCGGATATTATATTCCTTGGCAATATCAACCAATTCCAATTCCCGCTCCAGCCCTTCCATACCAGCTTCTCGGAATCCAGCGCTGATAATAACAACAGCAGGGATATTCTTTCTTCCACAATCCTCAAGGGTCTCAGGTACAAATTTATAAGGGATAACTACTACTGCCAGATCAATATCTCCCGGGACATCCAAAACTGAGGGATAGGCTTTTTGTCCTAGGATCTCATCGGCTTTGGGGTTGATAGGATAAATTGTGCCAACTTCTTTATATCCCCCTTCAACAAGATTTTCCAGAACAGCGTAACCGAGTTTTCCGGGTGAGGTTGATGCACCAATAACAGCTACTGATTTTGGGTGAAAAAATTCTTCCAGCATATACACTTCCTGATGTTTACAAATTTATAATCTCAAATAATCAGGTCTATAGGTTTGATAAAATTCATGCTATTACTTCATTATAAAAGCAAGATCTTCATACCCACAAGACACCGCGGGAAATTATACTCCAATTTATTTTTTTTTGTGAATTCTGTAACAAGGAGACCCTCTAATATTGCTTCAAAGCAGATTCCCAATTCTCTATTATCTGGGATTTACTATTAAGAATGGCTTGAAGAGCACGGTTGGAAATTTCCTCCAATACGGAAAGATCAGTAAACATCAGGCCTGCGATCCTCAAAAACAGGCATCCAATGCCTTGTTTCAGATACTTTACCAAGATCGATTTCGGTTTGAAGCAGCTGCTCATTCTCACCACCCAGTACCAAGAGTTCACCCATAGGATTGACTACAGCACTTTTTCCTCCTAACGCTACTCCCATACTTGTACCGACTTTATTTACAGCTGCAATAAAACATTGGTTTTCTATCGCTCTAGCCTGCAGGAGGATCTTCCAGTGTTCGATCCTGCGTTTGGGCCATTCCGCGACAAGCAGGATCAATTCTGCACCCTGAACTGCGCAGCTTCTGAAGACTTCCGGGAATCTTAAATCATAACAAATTGCCAATCCAAATTTTCCCCAGGGAGAATCAACCACCACAACCTGATTTCCCCCAACGAAATGGATATGTTCCTGGAGTTTTTGAAATAAATGGATTTTTCGATATGATCCAATCAGGTTGCCATCTTTATCATAAAGAACAAAAGTATTGTAATATTTCCCCTGATTTTCCTCGATCAGCGATCCTCCCAGTGCGATTTCATTTTCCACAGCCAACGCACGCATGCGCTTGAACCAACCCTCATCAAGGGGGCTGGCGTAGATCTTGGTTTGATCGAGATCAAATCCACTAGCCCATAATTCAGGCAAAAGGACGATTTCTGCCCCTTGCTGAGCTGCCTGATAAACCGCTTTCTGAGACTTAATAAAATTACCCTCAGGCTCTCCCCATTTTAGATCTAATTGAGCTAAAGCAATGGAAATGTTCATTAACTTCCTGTTCTTTTACGGCCCTATCGGCCGGGTGGGGTCAGTGATCCATTCACTCCATGAGCCGGCATAAAGTTTCGGCATTTCGTATCCAGCTTCAATCATGGCAACAATATTGTGGCTTGCTGTTACTCCTGAACCGCAATAAAAGACAACATTCTCGGCAGGAATACCTTCCAGTAAAATCTCAAATCGTTCCTTTAATTGCTTAGTTTTTAGGAAGAATCCCTGATCATCCAGATTACCTGCAAAGGGAGCAGTCACAGCACCCGGGATATGGCCTGCTATTGGATCTGTGGTTTCGTTAATGCCCCAATATCGTTCAGCCGCTCTGGAATCCACAAGCAAGTAATCTGGATCTAATCTGATCTTCTCAACAAATTCTGCGTCGACGATAAATTGGGGGTTTTCTGTCGGAGTGAATTCTCTCGGCGCTCTGGTGGACTCCTTTGTTTCAACCGGGAATTTCTCAATATCCCAAGCAGGCCATCCACCGTTTAAAACAGCAACTTTATTATGACCTAACCAGCGCAGCAGCCACCATAATCTGGCAGCTAATCCACCGTTATTATTATCATAAACAACCACCTGGATTGAGTTATCAATTCCCCAGGATGATAACCGTTCACAAAAAACATTAATATCAGGCAGCGGATGTCGTCCTGTTTTTCCGGGAATGATTTCACCAGAAAGGTCCCGGTCCAGATTAATATACAGCGATCCGGGAATATGCCCGGCCAAGTATTCCTGGTATCCCAGCTCCGGTTCCTGAAGATCAAAACGGCAATCCATGATCGCCCAATCAGGATTATCCAAATTCTTTTTCAAGTCCCCAGCGGACAGGATGGTTTGAAATGCCATATCACCTCTTCAGAATAGAACCTTCAGCTACTTTCAATTTCGTTCTCAGCAAGATAAAGCCGGTTCATTTTTATATATTCAGCCACACTATCGATCAAAAAATGTTCAAAGGGAGCTCCCTCCCTTACTCTCTTCCTGATCACACTAGAAGATATTTCAATCATAACATTCGGGATGAATACTATTTTATCTGACAAATCTGGGAGCAGATGTTCCAATTGCCCCAGATCAGTGGTCACTTCCGGTCTGGGAGCTACAGCCAGTTGATCGATGGTAGCTAAAAACCGGGAAGTTTCATACCAATTGGGCAAATCCTTTAATGAGTCCTCTCCAATAATGTATACCAACTCTTCTGAGGGGTGTTCATTTTTCAGGATTTCCACTGTATCTGCTGCGTAATGGGGAGGTACCCGCTGAAGATCAACCTCAGAGATCTCAAACAGTCCCTGGTCAGCTATTACCAGTTTAAGCATCTCCAGTCGATTACTAACCGGAGTGATGATCCGGTCTTTTTTATGGGGAGGTTCAGGAGTAATGATCCATCTGAACTTATCAAGGCCCAGGTAATGTTTGGATTCTGCTGCAAGGATGATATGTCCCAGATGAGGCGGGTCAAAAGTTCCCCCAAAATAACCGATCCGGTATTTTTTCACTCTTCCCACTCCAATTCATGATCACCGATCATCACTGTATCACCCGGGACAACACCAGCGTTCCTTAATGCCCGATCAACACCCATTGTTTCCAGAATTCTATGGAACCTTCGGATCGATTGGAAATGTTCCCAGTACGTCATTGCCGCTGCGCGTTCCAGGGCCTTACCAGATATTCTCCAACCCCTGTCCGTTTTCAGGATGAAATATTCCTGAGGGTCGCTGTCATATCTGTAGACTGGCATATTATCATCATCGCTACTCACTCGATATTCATATTCAGGAGTCTCTTTAAGTAATTGCGCAGCTCTGTACAGGATAGGTTTAATTCCCTGGTTGGTGATAGCCGAGATTGCATAGATATCCTTGTATCCTTTTTTACTAAGCTGTTGTTTCAGCTTCTCCCATTTTTCCTTCACTTCCGGTAGATCCATTTTGTTCAAGACTACAACCTGCGGTTTATCTCCCAGGGCTGGATCAAACAAAGCAAGTTCAGAGTTGATCTGGGCTAAATCCAGGAAGGGTTCATCCGAAAGCCCATCCAGCACATGGATTAAAACCCTTGTACGTTGAATATGTTTCAGAAAATCATGCCCCAATCCCTCTCCCCGGTGGGCGCCTTCGATCAATCCTGGAATATCAGCCAATATTAACTGGACCTCATCATCCAGTTCCACAACACCAAGGTTCGGCTGAAGGGTTGTAAACGGATAGGGAGCAATTTTTGGTTTGGCGTTGCTGACCACTGATAGTAAGGTGGATTTACCTGCGTTGGGAACCCCGATAATACCAACATCAGCAATCAATTTCAATTCAAGTCTTATAGTTCTCTGTTCGGGGGGCTCGCCTTTTTCTGCTATCCTGGGAGCTTTATTCTTTGAAGTTTTGAACCGCGTATTACCTCGTCCCCCACGACCACCCTTACAAATAACAAGCTCTTGCCCAACTTCAACCAAATCACTCAGGAAAGAATCCTGCTCTTGATCGAACACCATTGTCCCAGGTGGGACTTTGATAATCAGATCTTCCCCGGATGCCCCGGTCTGGTTCTTTCCTTTACCTTTGAAACCGTCCTGGGCTTTAAATTCCCTTTGATGCCGAAATTCCGAAAGGGTATTCTCGTGTGGATCCACCTGCAAGATAACAGCTCCCCCGTGTCCACCATCACCGCCATCGGGACCACCTCGAGGTACATATTTTTCACGGCGGAACTGGATGACTCCATCGCCACCTTTCCCACCGGAGACTTCTATCACTACTTCATCAAAATACATAAATAGCTATATCCTCGATACGTATACTGGATGTGTCCTTTCGGCTAAGATCCGCTGGCAAGAGGTTTTTTCCCCATATCAGACCTGGTTCCAGACTGAAAAAAGTATCTTTTCCAGGCAATTATACCATTCTCAATTTACGTGTTCTATTATGGTAAAATTGTAAAAATTCTCACAAGCTCCTCAAATCATCCTATTATTTGTATTATTCCGGGAAAAATATGGTTCATCAAATCCCCCGTATTATTATTGGTCGGCTTCCTCTTTATCTGAGAGCTTTAAACAGGTTAAAGAAAGATGGTTACAATTTTGCATCTTCCCGGGAGCTGGGGAAACTTTTGGACATTTCTGCAGCCCAGATCCGGAAAGATCTTTCCCATTTTGGAGAACTGGGTAAACGTGGCAAAGGGTACGAGATCGAATTTCTTACCTGTAAATTGAATCAGATCCTGAACACTGATAATGTCTGGGATATGATCGTGATTGGCGCAGGAGATTTAGGCAGTGGCCTGGCCAGATACAAGGGTTTTTTTAATCGGGGCTTCCGGGTTGCTGCAATCTTTGATATCGATCCCCAGAAGATTGGCCGAAAAATCGGTAATCTGGTTGTCAAAGATCTCCGGGAAATGTGCGATTATGTGGCGGAAAACCGTATTCAGATCGCAGTTCTTGCTATTCCCGCTGAATTCGCTCAGGATGTGATCGATGATCTGGTTGTTGTTGGCATTACTGCAATTCTGAACTATGCCCCTATCTATATCAAAACACCAGATGGTGTGCAAATCGAACATATCGATCCTGCGGTCCACCTTCAAAAACTCAGTTATTTCCTGAAGTAAATTAATTCATGCTTTATAAATAGGAAACCTGTAACCAATATCCGGTTACAGGTTTTATTCTTTTAAGCTGTAGCTTAACTCAAGAAATAAGGTTCCGCCTAATTTTCGGGAAAATGCCTGGAGCAAAAGCTCTGGATGCACCTTCAACAACACAGGTTGTGGGATTATCGACCAGGTATGTAGGCACACCTAATTCTTTGGTTAATAGTCTTTCCATCCCGGGAAGCAGAGCTGAACCCCCGCTGAGAGCAATACCCCGGTCAATGATATCTGCTACGAGTTCCGGTGGAGTTTTTTCGAGAACTTTTCGAGCAGTTTCAATGATTTCCTTGAGAGGATCCTGTAAAGCCTCAACGATCTCTCCCGTTGTTAATGTTAGCGGCTGGGGAAGACCTGTAACTTGATCCTGACCCTGAACCTCGATTCCCGATTTTTCTTCCATGGATACCGCTGCGCCAATTTCCAGTTTGATCCTTTCAGCCGTTGGTTGTGCGATTACCAGGCCATATTTTCGTCTTACATATGTTGAAATGGCGTCGTCCAAGTCTGCGCCACCTTTCCTCAATGTTCCAGCAGAAACAATCCCATACATCGCAAGGACAGCTGCCTGGGTTGCTCCGCCGCCCATATTGAGGATCATATTGCCAGTAGGTGTGTTGATGGGTAAATCCATGCCAATAGCAGCCGCCAGTGGCTGTGGAATTAAGAAAACCTCACGGGCTCCGGCCTCGAGGACCGCTTCCTGAATTGCCCTGCTTTCCACGCTTGTCACTCCATATGGCACTGTCACCATGATCCGGGGACGAACTAAACGGACCGGACCAGTTACTTTTTTGATCATCCGGTCTAATAACAACATAGTGACTTCAAACTCAGCGATAACACCGTGTTTTAAGGGTTGTGATATTTCAAGAGAGTCTGGTACACGTCCAAACATATCCTTGGCAGCCTGGCCGAATTCTACGATCTTCTGTTCATCAATAGCAATAGCTGCCACGGTAGGCCAGCGTTCGAGCAAGACACCTTCTTCAGCGATCATGGTGTAATACGTGCCTAGATCAATCCCAAAATCCTGCGATAAAAATGCCATAAGTTTCCTGTTATGCTGATCCCATTCCGGGGGGTCTTGAGCGATGTCCGCGTTTGCGGTGCTGCTCGGCGGCTTTCAAACGCAAATTTGAACGGCGTAATGCTGCCTGGATCCGCATATAATTCTCTGAGTCCGTAGTGCTGTATTCTTCCAGCAGCTGACTGGCGCGTTCCATGGCCTTTTCAGCCCTGTCAATGTCAATATCTTCCACATTCTCCGCCGCGTCCGCCATAATAGTCACAATATCCGGCTGGACCTCAATAAAACCACCAGTTACAGTAAACACTTCTTCGATTTCGCCGGTCTTAACCCGTATTACGCCCATTTTCAGAGAGGATAATACCGGGGCATGTCCTGGAAGAATACCCATCTCTCCTAGCGATCCAGGCACCACAACTATGTCAGCGTCACCTTCGTAGACCAGGCGGTCCTGGGATACTATTTCACACCGGATTGGCATAACAAAAGCTCCTGATCCTAATTAGCTTCAATTCTTTCAGCTTTTTCAACTGCTTCATCGATCGTCCCTACCAGCATGAACGCATCCTCTGGTAAAAGATCGTGTTTTCCTGCCAGAATTTCGCTAAAACCTCGGATGGTTTCTCTAATTGGTACATATTTTCCCGGCAGATTTGTGAACTGTTCAGCAACAAACATCGGCTGGGAGAAGAAACGTTCAATTTTACGAGCCCGTGAAACAGCGATCTTATCATCTTCTGAGAGTTCGTCCATGCCCAAAATGGCAATGATATCCTGCAGATCCTTATATTTCTGAAGCACTTCCTGCACCTGGCGGGTGATCTCGTAATGTTCCTTCCCAACAATATTAGGATCCAGGATCCTTGAAGTAGAGGCCAGCGGGTCAACCGCAGGATAAATCCCTTTCTCAGCGATCGATCGCTCCAGAGCAATCGTAGCATCCAGGTGAGTGAATGTAACCACGGGTGCCGGATCAGAATAATCATCCGCCGGCACGTAAATAGCCTGCATGGATGTGATCGATCCGGTTTTAGTGCTCGTAATACGTTCCTGGAGGTTGCCCATCTCAGTTGCCAGGGTAGGCTGATATCCAACTGCCGATGGCATCCGGCCTAAAAGGGCTGAAACCTCTGCTCCCGCCAGGCTGAATCGGAAAATATTATCAATGAACATCAATACATCCCGACCTTCATCCCTGAATTTTTCTGCCATAGCCAGTCCTGTTAGCGCAACCCGCAATCGGGTTCCGGGAGGTTCATTCATTTGGCCGTATACCATCACCGTGTCTTTCATAACTCCAGATTCGAGCATCTCTCGATATAGCTGAGTACCCTCCCTGGTCCGCTCACCAACGCCGGCAAATACCGAGTTGCCTTCATGTTCGGTAGCGACCGAACGGATCAGTTCCATGATGATGACTGTTTTTCCAACTCCAGCACCGCCAAAAACCCCAGTCTTGCCTCCTTTTGTAAAAGGGGCAACCAGATCAATTGATTTAATGCCAGTTTCAAATACTTCCACTTCCGTAGATTGTTCTTCGAAAGATGGAGCAAGTCGGTGGATAGGGTAGTAATCATTGGAAGCGATCTCGCCCTTGCCATCTACCGGTTGTCCAAGGACATTCATAACCCGGCCCAGGACTTGCTCTCCAACAGGTACCCGAATAGGCGCTCCAGTCCCGGTTACCTTCATGCCGCGTTTCAAACCCGGAGTTGGTCCCATGGCGACGCAGCGGACCTCTCCTTCGCCCAGATCGTTTTCCACCTCCAGGACCAGGTCATCTCCATCCTCAATTTCTACAACCAGGGCATCGTAAATATTCGGCAAGTTTTCCACATCAAACTCTACATCGATCACGCCGCCTTTAATTTCGATGATCTTTCCACTGGCTTCAGTCATTAAACCCTCCACTCAAATAAATCTTTCGGTTTATACCAAACTATCTACTAATCAGATATTGCTTCTGACCCACCCGCAATATCGAGCATTTCATTTGTAATAGCCTGCTGCCGGGCTTTGTTGTATTCCAATTGCAGGGCATCTGCCAGGTCGGTTGCGTTATCAGTGGCATTTTTCATTGCCACCATTCGGGCAGAATGTTCACTTGCCAGGGATTCAATCACTGCATGAAAGACTTGCAGCACGGTGAAGCGGGGAAGGATCTCGTCCAGAAGTGATCTTTGATTCGGTTCGAAGATATATCCTCCAACTAACGCCTCTTTGATTTCAAAATCCTTCACGCGATCCTCGGAAGAAGGATCCAGTGGGAGTATCTTCTTGACTACAGGCTGATGATTCATCCGGTTAATGAACTTGGTATAGATCAGGTACACCTCATCCACTTCGTCGTCCAAATATTTATCAACGGCAATATAACCTACTGGAGAAATATCGTTGTAAGATGGCTGGGCTGGTAAATTGCTGAACTCAGCCAGGATGTCCTTCCCCCTCCGTAGCAGCTGATCACGACCTCGCCTACCGACAGTGATGTATTTCACCGGAATATCTATGGTTTCAGCCCACTCATCAGCTTTCCTGATCAAATTGGAGTTATATGCGCCTGCCAATCCCCGATCACCACTGATAACAATGGCAATTATGCGTTTGACTTCAGCATGTTTTGCCAGCATTGGGTGCAGAGTTGATCGGCCCGGCTGCTGTGCAATATGCTGCAGCACCTGCCAGGCTTTAACTGAATAAGGGCGGGTATCTTCAAGCTGGTCGATAGCCTTGCGCACTTTACTGGCGCTGACAGCTTGCAGAGCCCGGGTCACCTGAGATATATTCTTGACACTTTTGATGCGCTGCTTTACTTCTCTAGCATTTGCCATATATCAATATCCTGGAGAAAATTGGCCTGTTTTACTCACTTAGAATGAAAACCCATCCAGGGCAGCCTTTAGTTGCTCTTCTACCTTATCAGTAAGTTGTTTTTCTTCCAAAATGGCGGAGAGCAGATCTGGATGGCTGCTTTCAACGTATCGATTCAGGTCATTTTCCCATTTGGCCATATCTGCCACTTGGATCTCATCCGCATAACCTTTGGTAGCCGCATATATCACCACGATCTGATTGGCTATCGGCACAGGAGAGAACTGGGGTTGTTTGAGAATTTCGCGCAAACGTCGGCCCCGATCCAGTCTTGCCTGGGTCGCTTTATCAAGATCAGAACCAAATTGTGCAAATGCCGCTAATTCGCGGAAAGCAGCCATTTCCAGACGCAGCTGACCAGCAACTTGTTTCATGGCCTTAATCTGGGCATCACCGCCAACGCGCGAGACCGATATGCCGGCATTAATAGCGGGCCGAATTCCGGAATAGAAAAGGTCGTTTTCAAGGTAAATCTGACCGTCTGTGATCGAAATAACATTAGTCGGCACATAAGCAGATACATCACCCAAGAGAGTTTCAATGATGGGCAGCGCTGTTAATGAACCCCCTGTTCCTTTGACTTTAACAATCTTCCCCTTTTCTCCGGCTTCCAGATCATGTTTGGCATCATCTTTTGCCACAGGACCTCTATAGATTTTTCCGTTAACAGCATCTTTCGGATCAGCCAGAGTTTCTTTATAATCCTCCGGCACAATCACAAAGTCATCAGCCATCCGGGCAGCCCTTTCCAGTAAACGGGAGTGCAGGTAAAACAAATCTCCTGGATAAGCCTCACGTCCTGGTGGACGTCTGAGAAGCAAGGAAATCTCACGATAGGACCAGGCATGTTTGGAAAGATCATCGTAAACGATCAATGCATCCCTGCCATTAACCATGAATTCTTCGCCCATTGCACAGCCGGCGTACGGAGCAATATACTGCAAAGCACTGGGTTCGTCCGCCGAAGCAGAAACAATAATCGTATGCTCCATGGCACCGTGTTCTTCCAGAATGGCAACAGTCCTGGCAACACCAGCTTTTTTCTGGCCGATGGCTACATAGATACAGATTACTCCTTTGCCTTTCTGATTGATAATGGTATCAAGGGCAATAGCTGTCTTTCCGGTCTGTCTGTCTCCAATGATCAATTCCCGCTGACCTCTGCCAATAGGGATCATAGAGTCAATTGCTTTAATCCCTGTCTGAAGTGGCTGATCCACATCTGTTCGTTCGATCACACCTGGAGCAATGAATTCAACAGGTCGATAACCAGCATTGCGAATGGGTCCTTTCCCGTCTATTGGTTCTCCAATAGCGTTCACGACCCGTCCGATCAAACCATCACCTACCGGAACCGAGGTAATACGGTTGGTGGATCGCACTTCCATTCCCTCAATGATCTCATCAAATTCCCCCATGATGATGACACCCACACTATCCTTTTCGAGGTTGAATGCAGTTCCCAGAACACCGTTACTGAATTGGACCAGTTCCTGAGCTCTAACATCGGCAAGACCTGATACATGGGCAATACCATCTCCAGCATCGAGAACATACCCAACACTCTGTACCCCAGTCGTAGGCTGAAATTCATCAATAAATTTCTTGAACTCTGCTGTAATTTGATTAATGGATTCCGTCACGATACCTCCGCTGTGTTTAATAAAGCAAACCGAAAAATGACCATCGGTCCAGTCCTTTTTCCGATCAATCCTTTAAAAATTTTTAATTTCAGAAAATATTTAATGCAATCGAAAAAATGATAACTGATAGTCGGCATATTGTCCAGCAATAGCCCCCTCAACTGAAGAACCTCAGGGCAATAGTGAGCCTTGTTTCCAGATCCAGAGGGGCGTCATCAGGTAAAGTCTGAAGGGCAGCCTGGGCTTCGAGAACAGAATAACCCAGGGTCACCAACGCTTCCTGGACCTCTGCGTTAATCCCAGCGCTTTCAGGGGAAATCACCATTTCATCAGTAAAGGTTACCCGATCTTCAAGATATAACAATATTTTCTGGGCGGTTTTTTTACCAATGCCAGAGACCTGGGCGAAGATCTCATCCTGTTTATTCAGGACTGCACGTTTGATCACATGGGGGGTGTGAGTGGAGAGGGTTTCCAGGGCCAATCTTGGCCCTACTCCATTGACTTTGATCAGTTCCTGGAATAATGAGACTTCTTCCTGCTCCTGAAAGCCAAATAATGTGAGTGAATCCTCTCTCACAACCAAATGTGTAAAAAGTGATACCGTTTCTCCCCGGCGCTGGGTTTGAACCAGGAACTCGGTCACATAAACCAGGAAACCAATTCCCCCTACCTCAACAACCAGGTTGTCTTCCCCTTTCTGGATGACTTGCCCATGCAGACTTGCAATCATATCTCATCTCTCATAGTAAAAAGCCAATTCCAATACCGATAATCACCATCACAGTCATAATTGGCCAAATGAATTTTCTTAGTGCCTTGGACCCGATCGAAAAAACCAGAGCGCCTTTAGCAATAGTATTTGACATCGTAGCGAATATTATGGCATATTTCCCGGTATCCAGGGTTATACTTCCTCCACTCCGGGTCAGGTCTGAGATGGATAAAGTTATCGCATCGACATCTGCCAATCCGGCAATAATACTGGTCAGATAGATCGCTTTTTCGCCTATATAGAGCTCAGCCGCTTTTGTGCCCAATAAGACCAGAGCATAAATCAAACCGAACTTTATTGCCGTTCCAAGTTCAAATGGATTGGATAATGCCAATTCTTCTTCATCGATGGCGGATTGGGAGAAGTAAAGATAAACCGCATATACCAATCCGGCCAGTCCCATGGCTGTTAATGCTGGCCATACTCCAGATAGCAGCCGATTATTGACCACGGCAATTTCAACGATGACCCGGATAAACATGATGATCCAGGCCACAATTATTGCCACGGCAAACGGTTTCTCCATTCCCGTCTGCGACTTACTCCGCTCTGAAAAACTCATGGTGGTCGCAGTACTCGATGCAAGCCCGCCCAACAGACCACTGATACCCAAGCCCTTCTTTGGGCCCACCACCTTGACCAGGATATAACCCAGGAAATTTATCCCGGAGATAAAAATAACCATTTCCCAGATCTGGGAAGGATTCAGCACATCAAAAGGAGGAACACCAAAGGTTTTATTTGGTAAAACAGGCAAAACGATCGCGGTAATCACCGCAAACTGGAGTGTAGCAAAAACATCCTCCTGGGTGATAACCCTGACAAATTGACGAAACTCCCCTTTCACAGCCAGTAAAACCGTGGTTACGACCCCCATGGCCGCAGCTAACTCAATAGAATGGATATAACAGATCGCTCCAATCAGGATCGTGAGCAAGGCAGCAACTTCCGAAGTAAGGCCGATTTCTTCTCGTTCAGTGGCGGTTATATAATAAGCAACGATCACCATCAAGCTCGTCAGACCAACAATGCTGATGAATACCCAAATCGAATTAAGGGTATCCGCTAAAAATGCCGCCGTTGAACCTACCAGGCTCATTAACGCAAAGGTTCGAGCGCCAGCGAATAATCCCCTACCTTTACTTGAATCATAAGCATATTCTCGCTGCATGCCGATCAAAACACCAATTAAAAGTGATGCGCCAAAACGAAGGAAAATGTCTTGATTAATCATGGTTTATACTCATTAACCCGCGTGTTGAATGTAAATGGCAGATTGCGACCGCTAGAGCATCCGCAGCATCGTCCGGCTTCGGAATTTCTTCTAATTCCAGCAGAAGTTTCACCATTTGCTGGACCTGGTTCTTATCTGCTTTTCCATACCCTACAACAGCCTGTTTTATGGCCAATGGTGTGTATTCTCCAATTGGCAAACCTGCTTCCGCTATTGCGATCAACGCAGCTCCCCGGCCCTGCCCAACGTTCAATGCAGTCTTGACATTCTTCTGAAAGAATAACTTCTCAACGGCGCAGCAATCCGGGTTTGTTTCATTTATGATCTTCAATAGGGTTCGATAGAGGTGGAGCAGTCGGCGGGGTTCATCCCAATCACTTGCGGTGGTAATCACTCCATGCGCCAGCCACGTCAGATCACCATCTTTTGCCTCTCTGATCAGTCCGTATCCAGTAATTGCAGTACCCGGATCGATCCCAATCACTACCCTCGATTCAGCCATAAAGTTATGCCAGCCCTTCCAGAGCTTCATCACTTATCTTCAGATTGGTATATACTTCCAAGACATCATCCAATTCTTCCAGCAAATCAATCACTTTCATTACCTTCTTGGTACTTTCCAGGTCCAGTTCGATTTCCTGATTTGGGTCCATTCTCAGTCCGGAAGTGTCCGGATTGATATTTGCAGTTTTTAATTGATCAAAGATTGTTTTAAAAACTTCGACCGGACCAATGATCTCAAAATAATCATTTTCCTCAATCACATCATCAGCGCCGCCTTCCGCAGCAATCTCAAATAACTCATCAAAGCTAAGATCGCCACAAGGGATATTAAAAAATGATTTCCTGGTGAACTGCCAGGAAACTGATCCTTCCTGCCCCATGGTTCCACCATGTTTGGTCAACACATGCCGGATATCAGCCACAGTTCGATTACGGTTATCCGTGATGCAGTTCAAAATTACCGCAACACCATTCGGGGCATAACCCTCATAGTAAATCTTTTCCATCTGAGCAGCATCTTTATCCTCACCAGTGCCGCGTTTGACAGCCCGATCGATATTGGAACTGGGCATGTTGGCCGCTCTGGCTCGATCCATCGCCAGTCGCAGCCCAAAATTAGTTTCCGGATCTCCCCCGCCTTCCCGGGCAGCGATCTGGATTTCCCGCGCTAACTTAGTATAAGCAGCGCCTCGGCGCGCATCTGTCGCAGCTTTTTTATGTTTGATGGTCGACCATTTTGAATGACCTGACATGAGAAACCTCCAAAAACCAGTGGATTTATAAGTGCAGTGGAATTTCCCAAAAAGATAATAATCTCTAGCTTTTCGGGCTGGTCGTATTATAACATCTGGTCGCAATTATTATGGGACATAAAATCAGGGTCGGCTGTCCAAACGGGTCAATCCCAGCGTATCTGCCAAATGGATAACATTCAGGTATTCTGTTCTTGTTATCTTCCGGTTTAGTCCATCTTTGCGATAGGCCTGGTAGGCAGGGCGATATTGGTCCATGATGTTAAGGTAGGTATCTAATGAAATCTGCTCGGCGATAAATCGAAGGATCTGCTCTGATCCAGCCAGACCATTTGGAAGAAGAAGATGCCGTATCAGCAATCCCCTCTCCGCTATTCCGTTTGGTGCCATTTTCAAATCCCCCACCTGTCGGTGCATTTCCATCACAGCCGCCTGGTTCACCACGGGATAAAAGGGGATGCCAGACAATTCCCGTCCTACATTTTCAGCATTATATTTCATATCTGGCAAATAGATATCAATGATCCCATCCAGAAGCTGGAGTGTAGGCAAAAAATCATACCCTCCCGTGTTGTACACAATAGGTAGGTTTAACCCATCTTTCGCAGCCAGGAAGATAGCGCCTACTATTTGAGGTACAACATGACTAGGCGATACCAGGTTAATATTATGACAACCCTTGCCCTGCAGTTCCAGCATCAAATCCGCAAGTTCTCTATTCGTGATTTCCATCCCAGTCAGCTTTTGACTGATATCCGCGTTTTGGCAATAAAGACAAGTAAGATTACACCCACTAAAGAAAATTGTTCCTGATCCATTCTTCCCCCGGAGAGGGTCTTCTTCTCCATGATGAGGTCCATAACTGTTGATCCACACTCGCTCAGCTACACCACATATACCGACTTCTCCAATCATTCGATTGACCCCACAATTCCGGGGGCAAATATCACACTTGAATAAACGATCTACCAGGGCTGCAAATCGTTTTTTATCCTCTCCTGTTTGGAGCAATTTGTGGTAAGCGGGAACAAACACAACAGATCCTCCCCAGTCTTAATTTAATTATAACGGGGAATAAATTTGATTAACGAAACATCAAGATTATGATTTGCTTTGCTTGTATTTCCGGTTACTCTTCGATAGAATCTGGTTTGGAGGTGTTGATTGATATCCGTCACACGAAAAGACTTTCTCAAATTATCCCTAATAGGCTTGCTTGGCGCGGGATTTTCGCCAGGATCTTCTCTGCCTGGAAGCAGGAAGACTCGTGGCATTATTGGCAGGATCGCTGCCGATGAGAAGGTCATTTACATTTACAAGGAACCAGACTATGAAAGTGACGTTGTCCGTAAAACCAGCTTCGATGAACTTCTCCACCTTTATTATGAACTTGAAATTCAGGACGGTGACCACCCACTGGCATATTGGTACCGCGTCTGGGGTGGATATCTGCCGGGTGTTTATGTCCAGCATACCCGCTACCGCCTGAATCAACCGCTTGACGATATCTTCGAATGCGGCAACCTGGCTGAGGTCACTGTTCCTTATACGGAAGCCTATTCTTTCAGCGAATATCAGGGTTGGAAAAAGAAGTACCGACTATATTACGAAACCACTCACTGGATAACCGGTGTAAAAAGTGGACCGAACGGAGAACTCTGGTACGAACTTACATCTCAACTCTCTGACACACTGGTTTATTACGTGCGCCGGGAGCATTTACGTCTGGTCCACGATAATGAATATCTGCCAACCAGCATCCATGTCCCTCCCGAAGATAAACAGATCCAGATCTCGTTGAGAGATCAAACCCTATCGGCATTTGAAGGCGAAAAATTAGTTTTTAAAACGGAAATTTCTTCAGGGCTGGGTTATAAAGAAGTCAATCTAAAAGATCCAAACGCAACAGCCACACCAAGGGGAACATTTAATGTGACTTCGAAATTTCCCTCAAAACACATGGGTGGAACAATCGCTACTGGTGCGCCGGGCAGTTATACTTTGCCAGGTGTGCCCTGGACGACATTTTTCATCTATGAGACCGGTGTAGCGATCCATGGGACGTATTGGCATAACAATTTTGGCAGGCCGATGAGCCATGGCTGTGTAAATATGAGAAACAGTGATGCAAAATGGGTTTTCAGGTGGGTAAACCCAGCCTACGCCCCTCCCTATAAAAAACACTGCGAATGGTTTAATACAGGTTACGGCACCCGGATCGTCATCGATTGAGGAACTGCCTTAAAACCAATCTGTGTTAAAATGAGCCCATGAGCGGCAAGACTATCAGCAAGAACAAAAAAGCATATTTTAACTACCACATTCTGGATACCTACGAAGCGGGTCTTGTCCTGCAGGGTTCCGAGATTAAGTCTATACGCAATCATCAGATCAGTATCGATCAAGCTTATATTCACGTAGATGGCGAGGAAGCCTGGCTGGTTGATTCCTATATTCACCCTTATGAACAGGCAAGCGCTTTTAACCACAATCCAAATCGTCGAAGGAAACTGCTTCTTCATAAAAAAGAGATCCTTGATATGTGGGATATAGTTCGCATCAAAGGTCATACCATCATTCCCCTCCGAGTCTATTTATCCCAAGGGAAGGCTAAAATAGAAATTGCCGTTGCCAAGGGAAAAAAGCTCCATGACAAAAGGAAAGATATCGCGGAGCGCGATGCAGAACGTGATAAACAAAGAGATCTCAGGCAACTCGGATTGTAAAAAATTCCTCCCTTATTACTTTGGATAATAAATAATGAGTTTTCCTTCAACCATCGCCGGTCTTAATCAGCTTCCAGCAGATCAAAAAAGGGAGACTTACGCCCAGATTATTCCTCCGGATCTTTTAACCCAATATCAGATCGATCAAGAGCTGATAGACCCTCAAGGCCGGGATTTATTTTTATTACATTGTCCACCCGGCTCTTCCAGTACCGAACTTGCGCTCTACCATCAAGCCGATGCAAAGGATCCGATATTATTCGGGCATATCACGGATACTATCCACGGCCAGCTGCATATTTTACTCTACGGGATGAATGACGTCCTCACCCCACGTTATAATGTTGATCGGCTCCCTGACGGCACAAAAACCAGCTTTGGCACTAATCAGCGCAACCTGGATGCCGAACAGAAAGCACTTGAAGCCGGATTAGCTCCAGGGCAGATCTATCGTGGTCCCCATTTGTTCAAGGAATCTTTACAGCAGTTTGAAGAATTTGCTTCCTGTATGGGCCAGGATCTTTTTTTTGTTGAACCGCTTTTTTATCATGTTGCAATTATCTTTGAGAAATATCATTTCCATTACCAAACTGGCAAAAAATTCATGGCCCGGATCAACGAAGGGTTTTCAGAATCCGGCGACCTCCTGCCGCTGCTTGATAACAGCACCCCCTTCCGAACTCCCAAAGCGGCAAATAAGATCCGCTTACGTTCCTGGGCCGTGCATGACAATATTCTGGGGAAACCCTTCACCAACGTTACAATGTACAAGTATATCGATAAAGATATAGCACCCTGCCAGGACCATACCCTTGACTGGTAAAAAAATCCTTGAGCATGAAAGGTCGAACACTATGATCCAAATCGATGGAAACTCGCTCACTATAAACGAAATTCAAAAAGCTGCCGTCGATCAGGAGAAAGTAATTTTATCTCCCAAGGTTATTCAAAAGATCCGGGAGTCACGTCAATGGGTTGAGCAGATCATCTCCCAGAATGAACCTGTCTACGGAATCAACACCGGATATGGGATTTTTGCCGATAAACAAATATCCAGCGATGAAATCCGTTTGCTTAACCGCAACCTGATCCTGAGTCATGCTGTTGGAACAGGAGACCCTCTCCCCTCTGCAGTAGTCCGGGCTGCGCTGTTGATCAGAGCCAATACCCTTGCCAAAGGATTTTCTGGAGTTCGGCTGATCCTGATTGAAACCCTGCTTGAAATGCTCAATAAAGGTGTCCATCCTGTAATTCCCTCCCAGGGATCGCTGGGTTCATCAGGAGATCTGGCACCCCTGTCCCATTTAGGTCTGGTCTTGTGCAAAGATGACCAGGACCTGGAGGATTTTTCAGGCTCCGCGGAATACCAGGGATCTGTCCTGACAGGAAAACAAGCCATGAGGCAAGCAGGCATTCCAAGAATCATCCTGGAAGCCAAAGAAGGCATTGCCTTAAATAATGGCGCTACCTTTTCAGCTGCCATCGCTGCCCTGGCATGTTTTGAAGCTGAAACTCTGCTGGAAATCTCGGATATCGCCCTGGCATTGAGCCTCGAAGCTTTACTTGGAACCTCAGCTGCCTTTGACCCACGCATCCACCAATCTCGCCAGCATCCAGGTCAAATCTCAACAGCCGAGATGATCCTCCGATTGACAAAGGAAAGTACCCTGCTAGATTCTACAAATAGGGTCCAGGATGCATACTCCTTACGCTGCAGTCCCCAGGTTCATGGTCCCGCCAAGGAAACTCTGGAATTTACGAGGAATGTCATCAGCCGAGAAATCAACGCAGCCACTGATAACCCCTTAATATTTGCCGAAGGTGAAGCTATATCAGGCGGTAACTTCCACGGTGAACCTGTCGGTATGGTGATGGACTACTTAGGCATCGCGATGACGGAAATTGCCGGTATCTCCGAGCGGAGAGTCTACCGATTAACGAATGGGCGGCTGAACGAAAACCTACCAGCCATGCTGGTGGATAACCACCAGGAAGAAGGACTTAATTCGGGCATGATGATGCCCCAGTACACAGCCGCATCCCTCGTCCTGGAAAACCGGTCCCTGTCAACACCGGATTCTGTCAATTCTCTACCTACCTCTGCGGCCCAGGAAGACCATAATGCCAATGCTATGACTGCTGCCCGGCATGCCTACCAGATAATAAAAAACACCAGGCAGGTTCTGGCTATTGAACTATATACCGCTGCCAGAGCACTCGATCTGCGCCTTCGAGATGAATCAAATAAAAGCCCCGGAGTGGGCACGAAAGCTGCCCATCAATCGATCCGTAAAGTTGTCCCTTATCAGCCAGGAGATACACTGTGGGGTCCGGAGATCGATCAGGTCAGGGAAATGATCATAAACAATCAACTATTGAATGATGTTAGAAGCGCTATTGATCAGGATAATATTCAGTCCTGATTCTTTCTATGGGAGGATCCTGTGGATAAATGCCCTTATTGCAATATCTTGTCCGGAAAATTGGAGGGGACGGTTGTCTACCAGGATGAGATCTGCACCGCCATCATGGATATCCACCCTATCAATCCTGGCCATATGTTGGTGATTCCCAATCGGCATATTCCAGATCTTGCCAGTTTGCCCCCGGATACAGGAAAACATATTTTTGCAGTTGGGCAGAAATTGGCTGCAGCTCTACGACGAAGCAGTGTGCAGTGTGAAGGTGTAAATTTCTTCCTGGCGGACGGGAAGGCCGCAATGCAGGATGTGCTCCATTTTCACCTCCACATCATTCCACGATTTGAAGGAGATGGTTTTGGCTTCACTTTCAGTCCCAGGTATGCAGAACTGCCAACTCGCGAGGAACTGGAAACCATTGGATTTCATATGAAAGAAGCATTGGAGATCGAGAAAAGGTTAGAAGAAATTCAAAATTCGATTTCATGACTACCACAATAAATCCAAATCAAGAGACGAAAAACAAGCTGCTCTCAGCCACTATCCTGGTTGCTGTCTTTTATGTAGCTGCCCAGATGATGGCTGATATTGGCAGTCTACGTATCGTGCTGGTCGCAGGTTTTTCCATTGATGCTGGAACTTTTATCTATCCCCTGACCTTTACATTACGGGACATGGTTCATAAAGTTGCCGGCATTAAAATCGCCCGCCTGTTGATCCTGGCAGCCGCCGGCATCAATCTGGTGATGGCTTTATTTTTCAAGATCGTGTCGTTCTTACCTCCTGACTTGACCGTGGGTCCGCAATCTGAATTTGCCATGGTGCTCGCACCTGTCTGGCGCATTGTTGGCGCATCAATTATCGCGGAAGTCATAGGAGAATTAGTCGATACAGAAGGTTATCGCTTCTGGGTGGAAAAGGTCACCCAAAAATACCAGTGGGCTAGAGTGCTGGTCAGTAATGCTATCAGTATCCCAATTGACAGCTTTGTTTTCAGCTTCCTGGCATTCTGGGGAATTATGCCAGGTTCAGTGGTTTTATCGATCTTCTTCAGTAATATAATAATTAAAGGTATAACTACCTTGATCAGTATCCCTGGCATTTACCTGGTACCGGAAAGGTCTTGATCTGTAACATTTTCCCACGAGTCTTCGTTTATACTACACATAGTAATAATCACCAATCAACGAGGAATATTATGCAAAAACAAACTCTTGTACAACTGGTTACTTTATTATCAGTTATCATGCTCAGCGCCTGCAACATGCCCACTGATTCCATCTCTCCGGCTGAACAAACAGCGATCATTGACAGGTCTGTGGCCGAAACTGTAGCAGCTGGCCCAACAGCTACTCTCCAGCCTGAAGACCCTGCAGTATCAGATACTCCTGATCCCGCATCGGAACAGATACCGGTTTCTGCCACAAACACACCAGAAGCGGATACACCCACACCCACCAACACGCCGATCCCCTGCAACCTGGGTCAATTTGTAACTGATGTCAACATTCCTGATGGCACCAAATTTGAACCCGGGGATACTTTTACCAAGACCTGGCGAATCAAGAATATTGGTTCCTGCGCCTGGACCTCAGGATACGATATTGTATTTTCTGGTGGCGATGCCATGGGTGCACCCAGCGCTGTCCAGATCACTTCCGGAACAGTAAACCCCGGCCAGAATGTTGATGTGTCTGTAGATATGACAGCACCTGCCTCAGCCGGTACCTACCGGGGAAACTGGAAACTGCGGGATCCATCAGATGTGATATTCGGGGTCGAAAACAGTTCTAGCGGTTTTTTCTGGGTTGAAATTAAAGTTATAGTACCAACAGCCACTCCTGCACCAGTTACGACCACTATTCATACATCCAGTCACTCTTACTACATGAGTGTTGGGGGAAGGAGCGCGGGCACCCGATTAGGTATTGCGCCCAACGGAGATGCCATGAGGGCTTTCGTGGATTTCGATCTAAGTTCCTTGGCAGGATTAGATACCAATTCTACAATTCAGGCAGCAACTTTGGATGTTAGTGACCACGACGGATACGGGTGTTTCGATTTCTTACACCCACTAAAGGCCGGTCAGATAAATTTTGGTTCTATTCCCCAATACCCAGCTGATTTTAATGAGTCCCCTTCAGCAATGCTCTTTAATGTACCTTCTGCGTTAGGTATCTCTGCACCTATAACGATCAAGAATATCTTGCAGGATTTTATCGATACTAACGGAGCCGGTCATTTCCAATTCAGGATGTGGTTGGATGGTGATGACGGAGGACCAGGATATGCTTGTATGATGGAATGGGCTGATCCCTTGTTGAACATTACATATCTACCTTAACAAATAGAATTCAGTATCAAAAAGAGCCCTCAAGTTTTTGAGGGCTCTTAACTTTTAAATATTATTATTGTCATTCAAAAAGATCAGTAAGGATTCTGCCTCCAAAATCTGGCTCTGGAATGGCTTGCATAAACTGATCTTCAGTTCTAGCTCCTAACAACCAGCTAAGCCAGCGGATCAACCCCCGGGTTAATCCATGGCCTCCCTGGCTGGCATGGCAGGCAGCAGCGGCTGCTTTTTTATCTTTGAAGTCATCATATCTAATCCGGGCATGAACGGGAAACTCATCCACTGCCATCTGGGTTAGATCGATATCTTGATTTTTTCCGTATTTACTGGGGTCCTTACCCATTAACTTTAATAATCGGACATTGAAGCGGATAAAATAACGCGGGATGGTATGATAAAACAATCTTTCAGGTTGAAATGGAGCGTATTTTCCCGGATATGCAGAATCTCCAGCTAGTGTAAATGCTTTGGTTGCTGCCTCGTGAATAAAAATATGATCCGGATGCCTGTAACCGCCAATTGGATCGAAAGTTAACACGACCTGGGGTTTGATCTCGCGTATAAAATCTGCGATCTCCCCGGCTACCTGATCCAGCGGTGCATTGATCAATGCTCCGGGATGTTGATTATCGTCAGACCCAGTCATACCGGAGTCCCTGTAATCCAGCATATGGACGGGTTCAATACCCAATTCTTTAACCGCACAGTTTAATTCATGTACCCTGAGATCGGCAATCGATGAATAACCTTCCAGGTATTCCTGATCCACTTCACCGGCCTCACCCCTGGTTGCGCAGATTAAATGCACAACAACTCCACTGGCTGCGTATTTAGCCAGCGTCCCACCCATACCAAATGATTCGTCATCTGGATGGGCCAATACTGCTAATAAGGTTTTTTTCAAAAAATTCACTCCCGGTAAGGACAAAACTCAGGATCGATTATAACAACAATCCCCCTGCTCTGATATCACTGCCATTGCTCTTCTTACAAAGATCTAATCAAATAATAATGAATAAACTGGAAGAATATCACTTTTTTCTAAGAAATTGTGTCTAACCCCTCAACAGCAGTTGACACCTTCCCCATTCCTGCTACAATTCAGAAAATCAATTTATTCTTTTCAAATTATGGGAAAACTATGGAAAACACAGATAATATCATTTTGACACCGGAAGCAGCCATTGCTATAAAAACATTGATGAAGGAACAAAACCTTCAAGGGCAATCCCTGCGAATATTTATCGCTGGGGTTGGTTGAGGGGGGCCCCAGTACGGCATGTCATTGGATGACAAGGTCAGCGATAGCGACCAGGTTTATTCCAATCATGGCGTCAAGGTCGTCGTAGACGACCAAACCCTAGCATATCTGCAAAAAGCAACCATCAAATTTGTAGAAGAAAATGGACAAAGTGGTTTCCAAATAGAACAACACGCACCCAGCCCAGCTCCTTCTGGCTGCGCAGGTTGTGATCCCTCCACGGGCTGTGGCTAGTAAGTAGCACTAACCTTAAAAAACAAGACCAGGCATTTTATACTCTGCCTGGTCTTTTTTTTTTACCTATTTCTCTATCAGGATCGTCTTAAAAACGACACGATCAATCCAAAAATACCAACGGATACAAGTCCCAGGATAATAAAGCCGCTCGGCAGACCCCCGGTTCCACTGGTGATGGGGGCACTCTCATAAGTAGGAATTACCAGGGGAGGAGGAGGTGTATAGGTAGGTTTCCTGGTAGGTGGTATCTCAGAAATAAATTGAGAAGCCAGCGTAGGATCGATTGTTGGTGTTGTTTCAGGAGTTGGTGTTGGCGGCTTAGGAACAACCGGAAGTTCGCCGGTTACGCGAACGTAAGGCGCATAAACCCAGGCGACTCCCTCTGCAACACCTGGATAGGCAATCTTGACCCAGGTTCCACCTTCTGTTTTCGCCAGAGCAGGAACTTCCTGGCGGTTGATTAAAACTCCCACTTTTGGATAAAAAACATCCGGTCCAGATCGAACATTGATCTGATCTTCAGGATCGGAATAAACAATAGCGATTGGCCCTCTGGGAGTACCGGTCACCGTCGCTATGGATACTGTGGGCTGCTGAAATGACTCAGAAGCCAGCACCAAATTTGTTCCTTCAAAAAATAGAACCAACGCCAGTACTATAAATACAATAGAAATGATAAATGAAAATTTTTTTACCATGGCTGGATCCTTCAAGCTGGAAATTAGGAGTTTAACTTTTCCAATGCCGAAATCACATATGGATATAAATACTCCTCATCCCGGCTTTTTTTTCTCTCACCGGCTGCTCCAGTCCTGTTTCTAAACTTTTCAACCTTCTGAATCAAGTTCTGCAAAGTAGGTCTTGAACTTAAAAAGCCAACCTCTCCACAATAAAATATTGCCTGCTGGCGCAGTGAAACCGGTAATTTCCAGTCGTTCACTATACCACTCAACCCAACCCCTGCATAGGAACTGAGTTTCAGAATATGGCTGATTGCCCTCTCTGCAGTCAAATAATTATCTGAAACCTCCATGATTTTAATTAACCGGGGTTTATCGATTTGATCAAGGGCTTCCTGGGCAAATACCAAGGCCTGATCGGTAAAATGCTGGCCTGGGGAATCATAATCCACCAGGGTTCCAAGCAGTTTTATTAGATGGAACCGGATTTCCAGGTCCGGCTCGGAGGTTCGGGAAACAAGCAGGTAAGCAATCAAAGGAGACCTAGAATACCCATCGATCTCATTCAATCGATCGAGCGAACTTTCTCTAATATTTGGATCAGGAGATAACAAACCTTCTGCAGTATCCCACAGATCCTGACCCATATTAAAATCTAACTCTTGCTGGTAATTATTCATACTGGAAACAAAGCCCTGGAAGAGGCACTTTAAGTCTTCTCATCAGATCAAGATTGGAAATCCAACATCCGAGTCTGGAGTGATTCCAGAAGAGAGTTAAATGCAACTGCAAACGCTTTTACACCTTCGGATTCCAGATCGTCAGTGACCTGTTGCATATCAATACCAGCTTTTGCAAGATCTTTAAATACTTGTCTGGCTTCATCAACATTGCGGTCAATAGATCGTTCCACTATGCCATGATCAAAAAAAGCGGCCAGTGTTTTAGGTGGAACAGTGTTGACGGTGTCCGGTCCAATTAATTCGTTAACATACATCGTATCCGGATATTGGGGGTTTTTTGTACTGGTTGATGCCCACAGCGCCCGCTGCTTTTTTGCACCAGCTTGCACCAAATCAGCAAAACGGCTGGCTCTTTCGCCAAATACTCCTTCATATGCCTCAAATGCCAGTTTTCCGCTTGCCAGGGCAGCTTTGCCTAAAAGGTTCTTCAGATCACCCTGTTCTCCAGCGGGGGTTTTTGACAGAATATCAGCCAATTGACTGTCCACCTTGGTATCGATCCTGGAGATGAAGAATGAGGCGACTGATGCAATTCCCCCAATTTCCTTTCCTTCCTGGACCCGTTTTTCCAATCCAGCCAGATAAGCCTCCATAATGGCCCGATAACGCCTGATGCTGAAGATCAAGGTGACATTTACGTTAATTCCTGCAGCGATCGCTTCTGTTATTGCTGGCAAACCTTCCAGGGTCCCTGGAATTTTCACCATCAAATTCGGGCGATTTACCATCTTCCATAGTTTTTTCGCATCTAAGATTGTTTTTTCGGTTTCATGTGCCAGAAACGGGCTGACTTCCAGACTGACATAACCATCCCCTTTATGTGTGTCCTTGTAAAGGGGTAGAAACAAATCAGCTGCATTCTGTATGTCGCGAATAGCCAGCTGCTCATAAACCTCCTCCCGGGATAAACCTTGTTTAGTCAAGGATTCGATTTCCTGGTCATACTCGTTGGAATTACTTATGGCATTGTTAAAAATACTCGGGTTTGATGTTATGCCCCTTATCTCGCCTCTCTCGACCATTCCCGCTAAGGTTCCATCTTCCAGTAGTTTTCTTTCAATATTGTCATACCAGATGGATTGTCCATTCTTTTCCAACTCTCGGATAATATTCGTCATCAATTCATTTCCTCTTCTTCGATTTTTTTGATCTTGGTTACTCTTCTTAGATACCTCTCATTTCCAGCTTCAAGGCCGATGTATTTAGCATCCAGGAAGGCTTTTACCAAGGATTTGCCAAGTTCGACACCAATAACTCGTCCACCCAAACACAGGACGTTCATATTGTCATGTTCCACTCCCTGTCCGGCGCTGTAGGTATCGTGACAGGTTGCAGCGTATATTCCTTTCATTTTATTGGCAGAGATACAGGCCCCAACACCAGAACCGCAAATAACAATTCCTCGATCAGCTTCCCGGGATTGAATGGCTTTGCCCACTTTTTGCGCGAAATCTGGATAATCAACACTCTCCCCGGAGTCAGTACCATAATCGACCAGATCATATCCTAAACCCCGGATGTAATCAATCAGCTCCGTTTTTAAGTCAAATCCACCATGGTCAGCGCTAATGGCTATACGCATTATTTCACACTCCTCAGCAGATTTTCAGTCAATTTTATTACGTTATCAACTGTAAACCCGAATTCCTGGAATATTTTAGCAGCTGGGGCAGAAGCGCCATACCGGTCAACTGCCAGGATCTTGCCATTGTCCCCGACCCATTCTCTCCACCCCTGGGAAATGCCGGCTTCAACAGCTAATCTCTTTCGGATCCCTGGTGGCAATACCTGATCTCGATACGTTTGATCTTGCTCCCTGAATAACTCCCAACTTGGGAAAGAAACCAGACGCAAGTTGACTCCTTCAGCTGCCAATCTCTCTCCCGCTTTTACGATTAGATCGACTTCCGATCCAGAAGCCATTAAAATTACCTCCGGCTCTAAATCACCTAAATCTGCCAGAATATAAGCCCCCAGTTTTAGACCTTCCGCGCTGCTGTAAATATCGCGGTTCAGGACCGGCAGGGATTGCCTGGTCAATGCCAGTGCTGTGGGACCATTTCTGTGCTGGATCGCATAAGCCCAGGCTTGAGCAGTTTCATTTGCGTCCGAAGGTCGCAGGACAATCAACTGCGGTATGGCTCTTAATGCCGCTAGATGCTCTACTGGTTGGTGGGTCGGGCCGTCCTCGCCAACTCCAATGCTGTCATGGGTGAAAACCCAGATGCTCGGGATATGGGATAAGGCAGAAATCCTGATTGCCGGCCTCATATAATCGGAGAACACCAGAAAAGTGGCTCCATAGGGTATCACCCCCCCATGAAGGGCCATTCCATTTACAATCGATCCCATCGCGTTTTCCCGCACACCAAAATGGAAATTCCTGCCGGTATAATCTTCTTTCTGGAAAGCAGGTGAACCATCAATCCAGGTCTTGTTCGACGGCTCCAGATCAGCAGATCCTCCCATGAGCTCCGGGATCTTTTCAGCCAGGGCATTGATCACTTTTCCAGACGCGACCCTGGTAGCCATCCCTTTTGGATCTTCTGGGAAAGCTGGTATCTGCCATTTATCAGGTAATTCTCCCCTAAGGATGCGTTTTAATGTTAAAGCCTCATCCGGGTAAATCTTTTCATAGCGGCTGAACATCTTATCCCAAGAATCCTCAGCTGCGGCACCTGCAGGTACCGCTGAAAGGAAGTGTTCCCTAACCTCTTCAGGGATAAAGAATCTTGGTTCAACTTGCCAACCTAGATTTTCCTTGGCCGCATTTAATTCTTCCTCCCCGGGAGGTGAACCATGCGCTGCTGACTTATCCTGTTTGTTAGGCATACCAAAACCGATATGTGTCCGGCAAATGATCAATGAAGGACGAGGATCAGCCTTAGCTAAAACGATTGCCTTGTTTACTTCATCGGTATCATTGCCATCAGCTACATACACAACCTGCCATCCATAAGCTTCGAATCGCGCTCCCCTATCCTCCGTAAACGCAATCTCTGTTGATCCATCGATAGTTATCCGGTTGTCATCATATAAGTAAATCAATTTTCCTAACTTCAAATGTCCAGCCAGGGAAGCAGCTTCAGAACTTACTCCCTCCATGAGATCGCCATCTGTCACCAGGGCAAATACAAAATGATCAATGATCGGAAAATCCGGTTTGTTATAAACCGCCGCCAGGTGAGCTTCTGCAATTGCAAATCCAACTCCGTTTGCAAATCCCTGGCCTAAAGGGCCGGTTGTGGTTTCTACACCAGGAGTCAGCCCGTATTCGGGATGGCCGGGAGTAAGACTATTCCATTGGCGGAAATTTTTGATTTCTTCCAGTGAAAGATCATAGCCTGTTAAATGCAGCAGGGAGTACAGTAACATTGAGCCGTGCCCACCAGATAAAATAAACCTGTCTCGATTAGGCCAAGCAGGATTTCGAGGATTATGTTTGAGATGTTCCATCCAGAGCACATACGCCAGGGCAGCAGTTCCCATCGGTAATCCTGGATGTCCAGAGTTGGCTTTTTCGATTGCGTCAGCCGCCAGAAACCGTATTGTATTAATAGAAATATTTTTTAGGTTATTGGTCCCACTCACAGGTATAAACTCCTCAATTGAATTATTTTTATTGCTCCAATTCTACCGTAATCCCTTCTTACTTAGACTATTTGCAGAAGAAATTCATTACTTTTGCTAAAAGGGATCAGATTTATCTTCAGTTTATCAAAAATATCACATCACATTTTTAGTACGTCTTATATCATTCGTAATTTTATTATCTCATTCTTCAAGCTCTTGAATGAAATTCCATCCAATTTTCCATTCATTGTGATTTTAATCACTATAAGAATATATATCGATTTACTATACTAGACAGGTATTCCTTATCAGTTTCATGAACTCTGATTATTAATTAATTTAGGAGAAAAGTAAATCTCATCTATTTTTGAGTTTTGAGGAGGCTGGTATGACCGATACTTTCACGTCTCGCCCCCCCACCTTGATAGACAAGATTATCGCAGAAACTCCTGGAAAGGCAAGTAACTTATATACCTGCATCCAGTGCGGTACTTGTTCTGGATCCTGCCCATCCGGGCCAGATATGGATCACAGTCCACGGACCCTTTTTGCAATGATCGACTCTGAGATGGAGGAA
Source organism: uncultured Anaerolineales bacterium (assembly GCA_964627755.1). GTDB lineage: Bacteria > Chloroflexota > Anaerolineae > Anaerolineales > UBA11858 > B10-G9. Next base: position 66,459 of record CAZVIH010000064.1, on the reverse strand, counting down.
GAAGTATTAACAAGCAACACACCCTGGTTTTGTGTCTCATGTTATTACTGCATGGTCCGTTGTCCCCAGGAGATCCCGATCACGGATATCATGTACACATTAAAGCGCATGGCCATTGAGGCGGGATATTTTAGGGAGATCGACAAAGACAAAGCGCCCGAATTCTCGGAAACCTTTATGGACCTGGTTGAAAACAACGGACGCAGTTTTGAAATGGGCGTCGTGATGAGGCACCATTTGCGCTACCATCCGCTGAGTGCGGTAAAACTTGCTACTGGGATGGGGCTGAAAATGATCACAAAAGGCCGGATGGATTTTATTCCAACTAAGATTAAAAATCTTCCTCAATTGAAAGCCATCATTAAAAAGGCCAAAGAGCTGGGAGGTGCAGCATGAAATATGGATATTATCCGGGTTGTTCGATGGAAAAAAATGCCCGGGCTTACCACACCTCAACGCTGGCAGTAGCCAAGCCGCTTGGCATTGAATTTGTCGAAGTTGATGACTGGAATTGCTGCGGTGCCACTGAGTATATCGCCATCAATAAAATTCCGGCTTACGCATTGGTATCCAGAAACCTTGCGCTGGCAGCTGATCAAAATAGCAGCGAGAACCTCGTCGCCCCCTGCAGTGCCTGTTACTTGAACCTCAAAAAGGTTGACCATTACCTTCAGGAAAATGAGGAGCTGAGGGGAAAAGTGGACCTAGCCCTGGAAGCGGGAGGTTTAAGTTATGAACCCGGTTCTATAAACGTACAGCACCTCCTGGAAACCATGGTGGTTGATATCGGCTTTGATGCCATCAAAGCCCAGGTAAAGAAACCTCTCTACAACCTGCGGGTTGCACCTTACTATGGGTGCCTGGTTCCCCGTCCGGCCTCAATGGAAAGTTTTGATGATCCAGAACACCCAACATCTATGGATAAAATTCTGGAGGTCTTGGGTGCGACAGTGATTGATTATCCCCTCAAGGCCCAATGCTGCGGTGGTCATATGACACAGATCAGCGAAGAAACTGCTCTGGAATTGATCAGGCGTCTGTTGAAAAACGCTGCAGACTGCGAGGCTGATCTGATCGCCACTCTTTGTCCAATGTGTCAACTTAATTTGGACGCATATCAGGATGCTGTCAACGCCCAATTTGGCACCAACTATAAAATACCAATCGTCTACTTTACCCAGCTAATGGGTATAGCCTTTGACATCCCCGCCGAGGAACTTGGTTTTGGCAAGGAAATCGTTCCCGCCAAACCAGTCCTGGAGAAGATCACAAACGAGGCACCTAAACCAAAACGAATCCGTGAGAAGAAAACCGGCTTACCCATGCCAATTATGGCGGAGGAGGGATAATCCATGACTGATATGAAAAAATCCCCCGCAGAACGTGAAAGAGTAGGCGTTTACGTATGTCATTGCGGTTCCAATATCGCAGGAACAATAGATGTTAAGGAAGTCGCAAAGTGGGCAGAGAATAACCCCAATGTTGCTGTTGCACGCACATATGAATTCATGTGTTCCAGCACAGGTCAGGAGTTGATCGAAAACGATATTAAGGAAAAAGGACTAACCAGGATAGTTGTTGCTTCCTGTTCTCCGCACATGCATGAGAAAACATTTCGGGAGACCACAAAACGCGGAGGTTTAAATCCATTCCTCTTCGAAATGGCAAATATTCGTGAGCATGGATCCTGGGCAACCAACGATAAGGTTGCAGCCACTGTTAAAGCCAAAGCATTGGTCAATGGTGCTGTTGAGCGGGTCGTCCATCATGTCCCTCTGGAGAAGATCCAAGTCTCGATTAATCCCAATACATTGATCGTTGGCGGCGGTATCGCCGGCATCACTGCGGCGCTTGAACTTGCAGAAGCTGGCCATCATGTATATCTGGTGGAAAGAGACGGCACGATCGGCGGGCACATGGCTCAGATCGATAAGACGTTCCCAACCCTGGATTGCTCTGCCTGTATCCTGACCCCCAAGATGGTGGATGTTGGACAGAATGACAATATCACCTTATTGACTTACAGCGAGGTTGAAAGTGTTGATGGACATATCGGCGACTTCAATATCACTGTTAAGAAAAAAGCCCGCTGCGTGAATGAGGAATTATGCACTTCCTGCGGTATCTGTGAGGAAAAATGCCCTCAGAAAGTAATCGATGATAATTACGGAGCGGGTCTTGGCTACAGAAAATCCATTTACCGGGCATTTCCCCAGGCAGTTCCTGGTTATCCCGTTCTAGATAAAGAGAACTGCACTTATTTCCAAACCGGAAAGTGCAAAATTTGCGAAACAGTCTGCCCAACCAACGCAATTGATTATGAACAGCAGGACGAGATGATCAATTTCGATGTGGGCAACATCATCCTGGCAACTGGTTATGATCTTTTTGACGCCCGAAAAATCCCCCAGTACGGTTACGGCAGATTGGCTAATGTCTTTTCCAGCCTGGAATTTGAACGAATGGTTAATGCTTCTGGGCCAACAGAAGGTCACATCGTTCTCCGGGATGGGATCACACATCCAAAAAGCGTGGCAATCGTTCACTGTGTTGGATCCCGCGATCAGAACCATAACGAGTACTGCTCAAAAGTTTGCTGTATGTACTCTCTCAAATTTGCCCACCTGGTTCATGAACATCTGCCCGAAGCAGAAGTATATAACTACTATATCGACATGCGGACACCCGGCAAAGGTTATGAAGAGTTTTACCACCGGCTGCTGAAGGAAGGTACACATTTCATACGCGGTCGCGTAGCGGAAATTACTGGAGCTGCCTGTCGTGCAGGAGAAGAAAATAAACTGATCGTCCAGGCGGAAAACACATTGATTGGCAAGCAGCAAAGAACTCCGGTGGACATGGTGATCCTTAGTGCTGGAGTTGAAGCCAGGCATGACGCGGAAGAAGTATCAAAGCTCTTCAAGATGGGCTGCGATTACGACGGTTTCTTCAATGAGCGGCACCCCAAACTTGCTCCGGTTTCCACGATGACTGATGGCGTTTTTATCGCCGGCGCTTGCCAGGGACCAAAAGACATTCCTGATACAGTTGCCCAGGGAGGAGCCGCTGCATCACAGGTTGCAAAACTCATCAGCCAGGGCACGGTGCTGATGGAACCGGTCCGGGCGAGTATCAGAGAGGATGAGTGCTCTGGATGCCGGATCTGCAATACACTCTGTCCTTACAACGCGATCGAGTTTGATGAGGAAAAGGGTGTATCCCGGGTGATCACTGCCCTGTGCCAGGGCTGCGGCACCTGCGTTGCGGGCTGTCCATCAGGAGTTATCGATGGGGCACACTTCACTAACACACAAATTTTTGCTGAATTAAATGGAATCCTCTGGGATGCACAGGGTGAGGTCTCAGTGAAGCAGGAGGTTTTATGAATGATCAATTTGAACCTGTGATCGTAGGTTTTCTATGCAATTGGTGCTCCTACCGAGCAGCCGACCTTGCAGGAACAGCCCGGATCAAATATGCACCAAATTTACGACCTATACGCGTAATGTGTTCCGGTAGAGTGGATCCACAATTTGTTCTCCAGGCTTTGCGAAGCGGTGCTGATGGTGTTCTGATTGCCGGATGCCACCCAGGAGAATGTCATTACGTCAACGGAAACATAAAAGCTCTGCGGCGCTTCATGCTTTTGAAAAAGACCATGGAACAATGGGGCATCGAAGACGAACGGGTTCAGCTCCTATGGGCTTCCGCTTCGGAGGGGACTGTCCTGGCAGCAGCTGTGACCCGGATGACAGAAGAGGTTCGGGCTTTAGGCCCCCTTCGCTGGGGAGAAAAAGTATTAATAGATAACAGGGCTGCTGCTTACGCAGTTATACAGGAGGCACAACATGACAGGTAATGGAAAACCAAAACTGGCCATGTACTGGGCTTCATCCTGCGGTGGCTGCGAAATCTCAGTGTTGAACATCCATGAGAATATCCTGACCGTAGATGAGGTTTTTGAGATCGTCTTTTTCCCCTGCATCGCGGATTTTAAGATCAAGGATTTGGAATCTTATCCTGATGGTTATATCGATCTGTGTTTATTCAACGGTGCTATCCGCAATTCAGAAAATGAGGAAATGGCTCACCTTCTCCGGAAGAAATCCAAGGTATTGGTGGCTTTTGGATCTTGTGCCTACGAAGGCTGTATCCCGGCCCTCTCAAACCTTACAACAAAGGAAGCCACGTTCAATAAGGTTTATATTGACAATCCCACGATTGACAATCCGGACGGCATCTTCCCTCAATTGGTTAGCAAGGTGGACGAAGGTGATTTGTTCCTGCCAAATTTCTATCACACAGTAAAATCCCTAGACCAGGTAATAGATGTGGATTATTACATCCCTGGATGTCCACCTGAACCTCACCAGATCTGGGCCGTACTGCAAGTTGTCGTTGGTGCCCTGACTGAAGGGCTTCCACTTCCACCCGCAGGCGCGATCTTAGGTGCCGGAACAACCGCGCTCTGTGAAGAATGCAGCCGAGAGAAACACGAGAAGACGATCAAGCGATTTTATCGTCCTTACGAAATTCAACCAGACCCGGATCAATGCCTGCTGGAACAAGGAATTATTTGTCTGGGGATAGCAACCCGGGCAGGATGCGGTGCCTTATGCCCATCCGTTGGTATCGGGTGCCGAGGTTGTTATGGTCCTCCTGATGGAGTGGAGGACCAGGGAGCCAAAATGCTGTCCGCAATTGCTTCCGTTCTTGACGTGGGTGATGAGTCCATGGAAGAAGATAAGCTGGAAGAACTGATCCAGGAAGCGGTGGATACCATCGCCGATCCTGTTGGGACTTTCTACCGCTTCAGCATGGCGCATTCTATCCTTAAACGTGTCAAGAATGGCAAAGGAGCTGTTTAATGGAACGTATAACCATAGATCCAATAACCAGACTGGAAGGCCATGGAAAGATTGAGATCTTCCTCAACGAAGAAGGCGATGTTAAGAATGCCTATCTGCAAATCCCCGAATTGCGGGGTTTTGAACAGTTCTCAATTGGCCGACCTGCAGAGGAAATGCCCCGCATCACAAACCGGATCTGCGGTGTCTGCCCTGAAGCACACCATATGGCTGCCACCAAAGCCCTGGATGCTCTTTTTGACATCGACCCTGCACCAGTTGTTAAGAAGCTGAGGGAGCTTTTCTACTCTGCCTTTTATGTCACTGACCACACAGTCCACTTCTACGCTCTGGGAGGCCCTGACTTTGTTCTGGGTCCGGATTCAAACCCAGCAGAACGGAATATCCTGGGTGTAATTCACAAAGTGGGCGTGGATATCGGAATCCAGGTAATCGAGTGCAGGAAAAGAAATCACGAAGTCATCAAAATGCTCGGAGGGCGTGGTGTTCACCCTGTTGCGGGGTTACCAGGTGGTTGGAGTAAATCCCTGACCAAAGAGGAACGAGATACCATCCTTGATTTCTCTCAAAAGAATATCGATTTTGCGCTCTTCAGTCTCAAGATCTTTGACGATATCGTTCTGGCAAACCAGGCTTATGTGGACCTGATAGTCTCCGATGCTTTCACGCACAAGACTTATTACATGGGCACCGTTGATGATAAGAATCAGATCAATTTCTATGATGGATTGATCCGGGTCGTTGGTCCTGAGGGTAAGGAGCTGGTCAAATATCCTTCTAAGGATTACGCGCAGCATATCGCTGAGCGGGTAGAACCATGGTCCTACCTGAAATTCCCCTACCTGAAAGATGTGGGATGGAATGGTTTTGTTGATGGCGTTGACAGTGGCGTCTACTGTGCAACTCCCCTATCCCGCCTGAATGCAGCCGACGGCATGGCAACTCCCAAAGCCCAGGAACATTATGAAAGATTCTACGAAACCCTTGGCTCCCAAAAAACCGCCGGGCTTTATGCTCCTGTACATCACCGACTGGCGACTCATTGGGCCAGGTTAGTAGAACTGCTCTACGCCGCTGAGCGGATGCAAGAGCTAGCCAATGATCCGGAGATTCTGGATCCCAATGTACGGCCGATCGTTACTAATACCCCCACTGAAGGTGTTGGAAGCGTGGAAGCTCCCCGCGGTACATTAACCCACCACTATAAAACAGATGAGAATGGCATTTTGACAGACGTCAACCTGATCGTCGGCACAACCAATAACAACGCCCCAATTGCCATGTCTATCAAAAAGGCAGCTGAGGGGCTGATAAAAGGCGGAGTAGTCAGCGAGGGTCTTCTCAACACAATCGAGATGGCTTTCAGGAATTACGATCCCTGTATGTCCTGCGCAACTCACTCGTTACCTGGCCAGATGCCCCTGGAAGTGCAAATCAAGGACGCAGAGGGTAATTTGATCGGTACCCAGAGTCAATATATCGATTGATGAGATAAACTCATAAAAATCCGTGTAGAATTATAGGTAACCAGTGAACAGAGAATCATTTCTGGGAGCTGGTTACCTTTTTATTATGGATAAGAAAACACTAATAATCGGTCTGGGTAATCCAATTCTCACTGACGACGGAGTAGGTGTAAAAGTCGCCCTCGAACTGGAAAAGCAGATCAACCTGGAAGCACATCCGGAGCTGACAATCACTGAAGCCAGCGCTGGTGGGCTGCGCTTGATGGAATCGTTGTTGGGGTATGAACGGGTGATCCTGATCGATGCCTTTTATCTGAATCCCGAGTCAAGCACTCCCGGAACAATCCATCATCTAAGCCTAGATGATCTGAGGTCAGTATCACCTACTCAGCACAGCACATCTGCCCATGACACTTCTTTGGTCACCGCCCTGGACGCTGCAGAAAAGATGGGTTATCAAATTCCGGGAGAATTCAGCATTTATGCTGTTGAAGTTGAAAATATCCTCGAATTCAGTGAAACCCCCACACCTGCGGTCGCAAAAGCGATCCCTATAGTTGTGGCTCAGATTCTCGAGGAATTCTCTTTTACAATCCGCTGAATGACTCCAAGTTTAGCCCCCTTATGAAGAATGACACCTGTATTACCGGTTGAATTATGTTATATTTTTATCATCTATTGATGTAACCCATTTTGATCAGGGAAAATACTGCCAACCTGTATTTCCTTTGATCATCAATCCAGACATTGCTCAACAGAGGGTACCTGCTGAATGGATAACATCAAACTCATTCCTGATTGAAATCTTAATAGTTGCGGTTTAAGTCTCACTGTATTCAGCGCAGACGAGGTTTTATATGAAATCTATTTACCGTACAATCCTGATTGTGGCTCTCAGCGCAATACTAGTCCTTGCCACAGCTGCAGGTGTTCACGCCTATACAACGGCGAATCAATCTTCCTCAGGATATGGCACTGATCTGATTACCCAAGCCCCACCGGAACCTGAGAAAGATACCTGCATCCAATGCCACGTCGATGAGGAATTCACTAACATCTGGACGCCGCTGGGTCGCTGGGTCCTGTTTGGCGGGGCTGGATTAATCCTTCTCTTCGGCATCGCCCGCAGCGCCAGTGTCTGGCGATCCAGAGAGAAATGGATTCCTATTCCAACACGGATCCTCTCCTGGGTTGATGAGCGTTATCAATTATCAGAATTTATGAAACCCATCCTGGCAAAACCTGTACCCGATTGGCAGCGGCGTTGGTGGTACTGCCTGGGAGGATTGACTTTCTTCCTTTTCCTCGTCCAGGGTGTAACCGGCATCATGTTAGCCTTTTATTACAAACCGACCCCTACCGAAGCTTACGCCAGCATCCAATTTATAGAAAATGAGGTGCTGCTCGGATCGGCATTTCGCATGGTCCACCATTGGTCTGCCAATGGAATGATTGTCATGGCCTTTGCGCACATGCTGCGTGTATTTATTATGGGAGCATACAAACCGCCCAGGGAGCTGAATTGGGTTTCAGGCGTATCACTGTTAATTATGACTCTGGCGTTCGGATTCACGGGGTATTTGCTTCCCTGGGACCAGAGAGCATACTGGGCAACTACAGTCGGTACAGAGATTGGAGGAAGTATTCCAATCATCGGAGACCTAGCTCTGGTTTTCTTAAGAGGCGGATGGAGTATTACCAGTCTTACATTAAGCCGATTTTTCGCTGGCCATATCCTGATCCTACCGTTAATTACAGTCGGGGCGATGGGTTTGCATTTCATCATGATCCGCAAACAAGGTCTGATGAAACCACTCTAACAACGAGTTAGTGCTAGAGAGCTTGAATAAATGGGAGTAATCTGATGTCTGAAAACAATCAAGAGAAGGGTGTTCCTTTTTACCCGGACCATGTAGCCTTAGAAGCCAAAGTCGCCCTGGGAGTTGTCATTCTGGTTGTTGTAATCGGTGTGATCGGCCTGTTTGCCCCCGTCGGATTGGGTGCACCTGCAGATCCTATGGAAACCCCGCTTCATATCAAACCTGAATGGTATTTTCTGGCCTTATATCAACTCTTGCGTTTTATTCCAGAAACAATTGGTGCGACTTCGCCAGTCCTGGCGATCGTCCTGCTCATGATCTGGCCCTTTCTCGATCAGAAACCAGACCAGTCGAAAAAGACGGTCAGGACGAGATTCTGGTTATCACTAATAGCAGTTGTGATCATTATCGCCCTGACTATCTGGGGGGAGGTGAGCTAAATGAGTGAGATTTCGCGTCGAGACTTCCTAAACGTGCTTAAAAAGGGATTGGCAGCTACCGGTTTTACTGCATTGCTGGCCCCTTTTATTGCCTATCTCTATCCTCCCAGCCTGGAAGAAACCCCCGCAGATCCCGTGAGGGTAGGCACAGTTGATGATATCCCGCAGGGAGAAAGCCTGACAATTCCTTTTGGGCGCTACCCGGCTCTTGTTATCAATACGGACAAAGGCCTCCGGGCTTATTCTGCTGTTTGCACTCATTTTGCATGCATCTGCAAATGGGACGTTGCTGACCAGGTAATTCATTGTCCGTGCCATGAAGGTTTTTTTGAGCCCTATGAAGGTGGAGTTATCTCTGGCCCACCTCCAACACCACTGGAAAAAATTCCCCTGACGATCGTAGATGGCGAGATTTTCATCGGAGGATCTGCATGACAACTACTGAACAACGAATTTCAAAACCCTGGTCTCGCCTTGGCGATGTTCTTCTTTATGCTCTTGGCCAGTTCCGGACGATTAAAAAGATCTATCCCGGAATAATGCATCTTATGATCTTTTGGGGCGTTATCATTCAGTTGATTGGTACAGCCATAAAGATCATGCAAATGGGTTTATTTGTACCCTTTACATGGCCTCTGTTTTCCAAAGGTGTATATTTGGGCTATGAACTGATCATGGACCTGGCAGGCGCTGCCATCCTGGTGGGTGTGATCATGGCTCTAGTCAGACGCCTTGCTATTCGTCCAAAATTTATGGAAAACTCGTGGGATGATATTTATGCCTTGATCCTGCTGGCATGTATTCCCCTGGTAGGTTTCTTCACTGAAGGACTCCGAATTTTAATCTGGGATCCTACCTGGGCCAACTGGTCGCCAATCGGAAATTGGGTCGCAATTCTACTGAGAAAAATGGCCCTCTCCCCCTCAGGAGCAAATACAATCCATTCATACATTTTCATATTGCATGTTGGGTTGGGATTGCTGCTCGCTGCCAGTATACCTTTCACAAAAATGCGCCATATGATCTTCACACCATTCCATATTTTTATGAAGTCCGATCGGTCTGCAGGTGAGCTTGAGACCATTCGGGATATCATGGATGCGGAAGTTCTGGGAACTTCTACCGTCAATGAGTTTTCCTCATTAAGTTTACTTGCGTTCGATTCCTGCCTGCAGTGCGGCCGCTGCGAAGAGGTTTGCCCGGCTACAAACAGCGGATTGACCTATTCACCCAGAAAATTGCTGTTGATGCTCAGGGATAATATGGCTTCTGTTTTGATTTCCCCTCAAAAAGACAGTAAAAATGAGTTCCAATCACAATTACTGGAGGAAGAATTTCTCTGGTCATGCACAACCTGCGGCCACTGTCTGGATGTCTGCCCGGCATTTATTCGCCCTCCCGAGCAAGTTATTGACATCCGGAGAGCGCAAGTCCTAATGACAGGAGAAGTCCCTCAAACTGTTGGTGAAACACTGAGGAATTTTGAACGCCAGGGAAATCCCTGGGGCATGCCAGCCCAGAATCGGATGAGTTGGGCTGATGGATTAGATGTCAGAGTACTCTCCCCGGGAGACAAGGTTGATGTTCTCTATTTCATCGGCTGCGCTGGCGCCTTCGACGATCGCAACCAAAAAGTCACCCGGGCTTTCATTGAAATCCTTAACAAGCTTAAAGTCGATTACGGCATTCTTGGAGATGCAGAAATGTGCTGCGGCGAAACTGCCCGCAGGATGGGAAATGAATATCTATTCCAAGTAGCTGCCGAGGAGAATATAGCTGTATTCTCTGAAATTCAATTTAAGAAGATTATTACACTCTGTCCACATGGATTGAATACACTGAAAAACGAATACCCTTCATTTGGTGGAGATTTTCAGGTCCAGCATGCTGTGGAATTCCTGGCTGAGTTACTGCCCGGACTCCAGTTCCAGGGTTCCGGCTCCCAAGAATTAGGTAGACTCACCTTCCATGACTCCTGTTATTTAGGCCGGTACAACAAGATCTATTCTCAGCCACGGGACTTGCTCAATAAAGCTAATCTGACCCCACTCGAAATGAAAGCGGCCAAACAAGAGAGCTTCTGCTGTGGCGGTGGCGGAGGTGCCATGTGGTTGGAAACAGCTGCAGATACCCGTATTAATCATCATCGGTTGCAGCAAGCCCTAGATCTAAAAGCGGATACAATAACTACAGCTTGCCCATACTGCTTAATCATGTTTGACGACGCTTTGCGCTCAAAGGGTCTGGCAGAAGACATAAAGGTATTTGACATCGTAGAGATCCTCAATCAAACACTGGTATAAAATAAATACGGCATCCTTTCGGATGCCGTATTTATATTTAATCATACCTTTAAGTAAATAGAATCCTACTGGTTTTTCTTCACTACCCTGTCCGCGATCACCAGGAATATTATGATCAGCCCTACTGGTATCAGCGCCCCTAGGGTACAAATCAGGCTGAGGATCCCGGATTCTTTACCGTAAAATAAAAAGATCAACCCATCTCCAACCAGGAAGATCAAGGCTAAAAATCCTAGAATCAAGCGGGTTTTTGTGTTCTTTGAATATTCCCTTAAATCCCTACTCACCTCGAAAATCTCCTCCAGGAACAGGTACATTACGCAATATTTCTCGGATCAGATCTCCGGTTCGCAATTCCTGCAGCCTGGCGGATGAACTGAGGATCACGCGGTGCCCCAGAGTTGACTCGGCCAGCAACTTAACATCATCCGGGATCACAAACTTACGCCCGTACATCGCAGCCCAAGCCTGACTAGCTCGTGCTAGAGCTAAACTTCCCCTTGGACTGGCTCCCAGGTATACAGAATCCGCAGAGCGAGTTTCCTGGGTGATTTCAACAATATATTTTTTAATAGATTCAGCAATATATACCTCTTTAACCCGTTCTTGAACTTCAATGATCTTCTCTGGATTAGTCACTTGCTGAATGGAATCAATCGGGTGGGCGGTTTGCTGATTTGCTATAACAGCAATTTCTTCTGTAATTCCGGGATACCCAATATTAACTTTAACCATAAAACGGTCCAGCTGGGCTTCCGGGAGAGGGAAAGTTCCCTCATACTCGATCGGGTTTTGGGTAGCCAACACCATAAAAGGTTTCGGAATTAGATGTGTTTCACCGCTAACCGTTACCTGTCGCTCCTGCATCGCTTCCAATAAAGCTGACTGGGTTTTGGGCGTGGCCCGGTTGATTTCATCTGCCAGAATGATCTGGTTGAGGATCGGACCAGGTAAGAATCTGAATTCGCCGGTGGATTGATCATAGATTTCTACCCCTGTAATATCACTCGGCAGCATATCTGGAGTGCACTGGATTCTGCTGAAGGAGCAATTCAAAGAGCGCGCCAAACTCCGGGCCAGCATAGTTTTTCCGACACCGGGCACATCTTCGATCAGGACGTGGCCTTCACAGATCAACCCCAGCACAACCAGCTGAACAGCCCGCCGTTTGCCGATGATTACTTTTTCAATATTCTGTACTAATGTTGTTGTCAGTTCCTTAACGGTTTCCATCAGCTGCTCCATTTCCTAATATATCATCCATCTGGTCTGTTTTTCGTTCAAGTTTGAACATCCTGATCCTGAAAGTTTTCCAAGCCGATAACCAGGTCGCTCTCCTCAACTGGACCCGCAGTTTCTTCCAGATCTTTATAATCCTGACTTTTTGTTCTTCAATGAGTGGCAGATCACTGTAATTTGCCAGCACAGTAATCCTGGTTAATTGATCCATTTCATGATATACATCTTGAAATTGTTTTGCCCTGCGCGGTCCACCGGTCAGATCTTTGAATTTATTCTTTACCTGAGAGCTAAATTCATACAAAGTATCTGATTTATGATGGCCTAATCCCATCCAGCGGCAGTACCTGAAAATCCTTTGATAAACAACTAACGCCAGGCTGGTAGTGTCCAGGAATCTTAATCGGGCTAGATCGGCCCGGTTCCAGAACCAGAGTCCAATCACCAAAACAAGGAATAATCCCAAGCCCAATTCCAACCATGGAAAATATCCTTTTTCAATAGTATCTACAGCTTGGGGAAGCTGTTCCAATTCTGGAGGAAGAGGAAGTGTGAGCTGGTCTTCATCGATTAGATTCCTGGCAGCTGTTGGTTCGAACGGAATCCATCCATACACACCAAAATAAATTTCCACCCAGGTATGGGCATCCGCTTCAGATACCAGATATCTGTCATTCTCTTCCTCGTATCGTCCACCTACGTATCCAACTACTGCTCTGGCTGGCAACCCAACTGCCCGGGCTAAAACCACCATAGCGGTCGCATAATAATCACAATAACCAGTTTGGAGGTCAAACAGGAAATAATCCGCCACATCCCGATCTGCTGGCGGCGCTGGCAAATCCAGAGTGTAAGGGTAAGACCTTAAAAAGGTCTCAATAGCTTTGGCTTGATCGTATTTTGTAGGTTGATTAGCCACAATTTCCTGCGCTAATAACAGGACTCTATCAGGAACAGTATCCGGGAGATCCAGATACCTGACTTCGATCCATTCAGGAAAAATTTCATTCGCTGACCGCAGGTCTTCGTCACTGGCGTTGGATACCTGGGACCGCACCTGGTACTGGTTATGGTCAATAGTTGCTGCGAAAAGATCTTCTCCTTGATAGCCATTCTGCTGCTCATCGATCAAGGTCCGCCAGGATACCAATACATCCTGGTCCACGGTAATTGGAGGACCAGCAGAATATAATGTTCCGCTAATGACATTACTCAGCCTGATCTTTTGGGTGACTATATCAAAATTCTCGTTCTGGATGGGAATGATTTCCTGGCCAGGGCTGTATTCAACCTCAACTGTTGGGCTGGCCTGCCATCCAGATCCAGTATATTTATCATATGAATAAGAGCTCCAGTACCTGGCAGCATTCGGCAATTCCGTTTTTACAAAAGCCGTGGATGGGAACTGGACAATCATTACCACCCGCTGGGCCAATTCAGGTCCCGTACCAATCAGTTTCTGACGAGGCATTCCTGCAACCCGTTCAATCGAATAGAGATTGGAGTTAAACCCACCTACATCTATTGAAGGATCAGAGCCTATTCCTCCAGATTCACTTTCACCATAAATCAGCTTTTCGAATGGATCAGCTATCGCCTTGATTTTAATCGATGGCATTAAACCGGCAAAAACCATCGTGTACAAGGAAAAACCAACCACAATCAGAACGACCCTCTCCCTTACATTCGCGGCCCCTTTTATATTCAACTTTTTCCACTCTCGTTGAAGGACTTCATGGTTGACCAAACCAATCAGGATCAATCCAGCTCCCAGGAGCAGGACCAGCAGAACCCTTTTTTCTAGCGTATAGGTCATAAGGATCGCTAGAATCGTTCCGGTAGGAATCAAACCCCAAATTGGCTGATCGTTCCTGAAAGTGACCCAGGTAAACCAGGATGCCATCAGCCACAACAGATAACCCCAGGATAGAAGTGTACTCACCTGGTTATATACATAAAATCCTGTTATCAAATCCCTGCCCCACAGAAGCAAACCGTAATAGATCTCTAGGGACCTTGTTTGAATGACCGTCAGTAATAAATTCAATTTAACCCTGTCCAGCGCAATTTTATGGAATACAAAATCCCAGAGGCTGCTGAATCCTGCCTTAATCAAATTCCAAATTGCAGAATCGATCCCGCCAACGTGAATCAGGGTCAACAGGATACCAGTAACCATAGATATCAAGAGCGCTTGCCAGAATTTAATAGAAGACCGACCCAGCAGCCATCCTGTGACAACACCAAGAAGGATCATTCGACGCAGAACTTCAACAGAAGTACCTCGAACAACAAGTTCTACACCCACCAAAACAAAATAGATGATCAAGTAGCTGAGTATAAGATATACCGATACTCTAAGAGAGATCTTTTCCTTCAGAAACTTCCCCAGAGCCTTCATATCAGCGGCCTCCAGTGGACTTTCCTGGTTTCCTTAAATTCCTCCCGGCGCTTTTGTGTTGAAGGAGACAACTCCTTTTCCATGTTGTCCAAATATTCCGGACCTATCAGATAATTATTCAACCCGACCGAATCAAGTTTCTTCTGAACATCAGGAGCATCTCCCTTTCCCCCAAAAGCCGGGGCATTTAGCAGCAATACTGTTGGCACAATGCCTTTTTTCTTCATAAGCAAAAGAGGATTAAGCCAGTTGCCGCTTAAGTCAGGAGTGATGACAATGATACTGGAGCGGAACCGAAGAGATTGTCTGGCAGCTTCTAGCAATCGATAAAGGGGATCCTCCCCTTTATCCAATAGAGCCAGGGCCCGAAGGATGATCCATTTCTGAGTTTCATCCATCCTGGGTTGAAACCACGAGAACTCTTTTCCATTGGCGCCAAATCCCACCGCGCGTCCGTTTTCCAGCGCCCAATTCATCAGTGATGCAGCCAGGATGATTCCGTGCTCTTCAGAGGCATTTTCCCCCTCCCCTGCCTGAACTTCATTAAACATATCCAGGAAGATCCACTGATCACTGGATGGCGTGCTGTCAAAAGTACGAACAAATAACTCACCCTTGCGGGCTGAGGTTGGCCAGTGAATATATCTGAGACTATCTCCCGGGTTGTACTCCCTCACTCCGGAAGCAGTCACTGTATGGTCCCAGGATTTTGTCGTATTAATTCCTTCGCCGATCTTACCTCCTGGAGCAATTTGGATATCAGGCAAGTTTACGATAGGCGGCATGACCATCATATTAGAGGTCGCTGGATATTCAATCTTCACTTCAAAAATACCGAGGGGATCTCCAGTATGCAGGCTGGTCGGGCCGATAGTGAATAATCCTCTTCGGGCACAAAACCCCCTTTCAAACCATTGGCGATGAGCATTACCTCCGATCCGGGTCACACGACTTCCACTATATCCAGCAAGATCTGAATGGTCCTCAAGATATATCCAGACAGCAGGCGCCCAACCAGAGTTATCCAGGTTAAACCTCTCCTGGAGATGATCTCCGACTTTGGACCAGCCAAATCTCATTTCCCGGCTCAAGTTTAGCTTATTTTTCAGGGTGACTGCCCAGGAATAACTTATAACAAGAACCGTTGCCAGACCAACAAGTAAAATCATCCACACTTTACGCGGGGAAACCAGCTGGTTGATAAACAGAACAGGCAGCAAGTAAGGGATAATCCTGTATCTCAATCGAAGTTCGGTTATCTTCATAATTTTGAAGAAATACTCAGCGTCCTGGGCTGGATGATAAGAGTAATTCTACCTCAAACTAAAAACTGGCTTCTACAGGAAATGTGTATTCCATTCTCTGGTATGGAAAATGGAATTTTTATGAGATACCAGAGGATTGGATTGACCCAACCCCGCTGAATCAATTTATTTATTTTTGTTTTTCAATCAGGAAAATCTAAGAGAGAACAAATATCATTTATTTGCGATTATACCAACGCCGCCGTTTCGAGATCTTCCGTAATTCATCTTCAACTTGTTCGACAGCTTGATCACCAAGCTGAGCGACCTCCGGGATATTCACACGATCCAGGGATCCGATATCCCCTACATCAGGTCGTATAAGGATATCTGGATTTTCGATTTCAAGACGTTTTTCACCCAGCATATGGATTGTGATATCCATCGAGCGTAAATAGATATCAAAAGCCTTGGCAACCCGAAGCTTTGAGATCGGTCTTAATAGCGGATTCGCGGGAGTAGTATTCCAGAGCGAGGAATTTGTCCATCGTTCAGGTTCAGGAGTCAAGGAGACAGCAATCACGGGTAGGGATGGTGCCAAAGATCTGGCTAACTCTACCGGAACAGGATTAAGGACCATGCCGTCCACCAGCAGATACTCTTTCCACTCCCTTGGCGGGAATACTCCGGGAATCGCAGTGGTCGCCATGACCCCATCTATCACTTTTCCTTCCTGAATAATGATCTCTTTCATTTTATTGAGGTCAACAGCCGTTAGAGCACAAGGAATTTGCAGGTCAGAAAAGGTCTTATCCTCCAGGAACTGATAGATGACCTGTTCAATGCCTTTTGTCCCGAGCAATGCCGGCCCTTTGCCAAAACCATACAGATTTTCCTGGCGGATATTGGCAATCCTTCCGATAATCTCATCTGGAGAGAATCCAGCCGCAACTATCGTGCCCGCTATTCCACCGGCGCTCGTTCCAGCAATTGCCTTAATTCTAAATCCTCTCTTCTGCAATGCTCTGATCACACCCAAATGGGCGTATCCTTTAGAACCCCCACCACCTAAAGCCAGAGCCACATCAATCATCTGTTTTTTCTCTTCTAAACCAAACCTGAAGGATCTCTGCCATAATCCCCAGTGCGATCTCAGGCGGGGTCTTTCCTCCTAGATTCAGCCCAACTGGAGCGTGAATTCGATCCAGTTGGCTCCTCGAAAGTCCGGCAGTTTGGAGTCGTTCAATCCTTTTTTGATGTGTCTTTCGACTGCCTAATGCTCCAATATAAAATGCCGGGGAGTTAAGGGCAATCTTCAGAGCCGGATCATCAATTTTAGGATCATGAGTTAACATAACTATTGCTGAAGATTCTGTTATCGTGATTTTCTGAAAAGCTCCCTCTGGCCATTCCGCTAGTAATAATTTGATATCAGGGAAACGATCCTCAGTGCTGAATAATCTGCGGGGATCGATGACGGTCACTTCAAAACCAACTGTTTTTGCTTGCGTTGTCAGGGGAATCGCGATATGGACCCCACCAACCAAGATCAATTCAGGAGCTGGCTGGATCTTCTGGAAGAAGACTTCTTTGATCTCGGGGGAATCAATCTGGTGGATACCAGAAGTCAATTTTGTACAAGCTATTTCTTTCAATTTTATGGCTGTTTCCCGGGAAATTTCAGAGGTCACAAATCCAGTATTATCGATGATCAAATCAGCCCCCCGGCAGGATTCGTTCCCCGTTAAAACAAGTGCCACAAATACAGATTTTGTTTTTGACAGAGCTGTTTTCCAGATCTTCAGACTATTCTGATTGAACTGACGGATGAAAACATCAATTTCTCCCCCACAGGACAAACCGACATCCCAGGCTTGATCGTCCCCTACCCCAAAATGAAGCCTTTCAGGTTGGCCAGTTTTTAATACCTGCATCGCCCTATCAATAACCGCGCTTTCCACACAGCCGCCGCTCACTGAGCCTGTAATTTCGCCGGCCTCAGTGATTGCCATCCCCGCACCTGCTGGCCGTGGCGATGATCCCCAGGTATTTATTACTGTTGCCAGGGCGATTGATTGTCCATTCTTTAACCAGATCTCAATTTGATCTATTAGATCTCTCATTCAGACAATCCTTCGAATACAACCTTTTATTCCAGATTAGAAACCGGCTGGGTCACCTGGTAAGTATATCCTTCTGTCAGCCCACCGCTTTCCAGGATATGTTTCTGAACGTACTGTCCACAATTTGAACCTATCCGGTTTTCTTCCTGTTCACCAATACTGATTATCACCTGGTATCCGGCTTCACGGATCTTTTCTAGTTCCGGATAGATCGCTTCCTTATCATGCGGATCGACAAAGGAGGTCAGGCCGGTTGATTCGGCCTGATAGGTCGGATTCAGTGGTGTGACCTTAATCAGGAATCTATCAGGGTCAAAATAACGCAGAAGAGCATCAGGTTCTATTGGGCTATTCTCAGCCAGGGCGAAGTTCAATGTGATCTTTCTATCTCCTGGTCTATGGTAATCCTCTCCGTATTTAGCCATCCGCTCAAAATCCCATTTCTTAACCGGAATGATCTGATCGCGCAGATCAGGATCGGTCGTATGGATCGAAAACTGGAATTGGAATCGACCGATAGGATATACCTGATTCTTTACTTCGATCAATTTTTCAAAAAAGACATCTGTGCCATAAGGGGCAATGGTGGATACTGACGGCATTAAACCAGGGGCATTTATTCGTCCGGGCAGATTTTCCAGCAGCTCAATTACTGCCAGATTAAGGGCCGGTTCACCCATTCTCGCAAACTGGATCTTAAATTGCTCTGATGGAACAAAACCATCCGGGTAGCGCTGCTGAATAAGATACTCGATTTGAGCGAACATTTCGGCTTCATCCAGTTTCCCCCTGTAGTGCCCGCCGGCGTCACACATCTGGCAGGAGATTGGGCAGCCGAATAATGTGGAGATCATCAAGACCCATTTCTCTTCCCGGGAGCGTGGGGGTTGAATTGCTTCAACACATTCCACCAACCCATGGGGGAATTCCACCACGTGAACCATGGCTACTTCCGGGTTACCAGCAGAAGCGACAATTTTCATTAGTTTTCCTTTCTAAAGTATTCGATCGATAATCATAGCAGCCCGGATGCCATCCGCCACTGCAATTGTGGCCTGTCTGAAAGATCCATTCTTGAGATCACCAACCAAAAATATTTTTTGATCCTTCAGGAGGTGATCCATATCTTCAATTATACTTGTGTCTGCAAAACTATACTCGGGCTCTCTGCCAATCGCAGCTAGAAGATGATCACATTCAAAAACCAATCCATCTCTTTTTACCATGACCAACAGGCGCCCGTTTTTTGATTCTAAAATACCAGTTACTTCGCTATCAGGTAAGTAACTTATTGCTGAATTTCTCTGGACCCGTTCCAATAATAGCGGCAGGGCTTTGATCTTTGATCCCTTGTTCAGGATGATGATCTTGTTGAGGCGAGAGAGATTTAACGCATAATCAAAAGCCGCGTCTCCAGCTCCAATGATAAGTATCTCTTTATTCCTCTCATCAATCAGTGGGAACACTTCATAATGGATCCTTTCTTCCAACCTTTTTGGTTCCAAAAAACAGGTCAATTTTATCGGTTTTGTACCACTTCCTGCGATCAGGATCTGGGCCTGTAGTTCTCTCTTATTTGTGACTATGCGAAAGTAATTGGAGTTAAACCTGGCAGATAGTACTTCCTCCTGCTCTATCACTACACCCAGTCGTTGTGCCTGTTCCTCAAAAAGGGATACCAGATCTGTTCCTTTGATGCCATTCACAAAACCGGGATAATTTTCCACCAAATTGGCATTCAGCAGCAACCCACCAACCTGTTTGCGCTCAAAAACCAAGGGATTGATCCCTTGTCGTTTGAGCTGCATGGCAGCTGCCAATCCTGCAGGGCCTGCCCCAATGATTACTATTGGAAGTTTATCCATCTACTTGTGTTTCATCCCTCAATTAGCCGATTAGTAGAAGTCAATACCGCAACTCCATGCGCCAGATTATAGAGTGAAGCCAGATGAAAATCCTGGTTATAAGTCGCAGTGCCATCTACCAGGAAAAATACCTCGAATCCCCGTACAAAAGCAGCTCTTGCAGTTGTGTCACAGCATAAATGGGTCATCACTCCACCAATCACAACCTGCTTTACATTCTGATCCAGAAGCCGGGATTCAAGTTTGGATCCAAAAAAGGAATCATATTGTGATTTCTGTAAGATTTCCCGGGGTTGAATTCCAAGATCAGGATCAATATCAACCAGAGGATCATCTTCCTGGATCAACTCTGACCACCAGGATCCCATCATCCCGGCATTTTCGGCAGTGTTGATATGTTGAGTAGCAATAACCGGTCTGCCCGCTTTCCGGAAATACACAGCTGTTTTTTTCAAACCAGGAATAATCGCTTCAGCGCTTGGAACCCAGGCATGAGAGTTTTCATCCAGAAAATATCTTTGCATATCCAGGATTAAAAGACAGGCATTCTGGATCTTGAATGGTTGTCTCAAAGCTGTTTTAGACCTACCATATTTTTCCAGCCACTGACTGGAAAGAGATTGAAGGGTATCTGGCTGAAAATAAGCTTCTTTCATAAAAAAATTGTAGCACGAAATAATCTGTGGCCTTGCGGTATAACAAATGATTTATCTTATTATTACATTACATACATAAAAAGAAACGGCATCAGATAACGATGCCGTTTCCAAAGTTGTTATTGGCAAATTGACTGGATATTAGACTGAAACTGCCTGCTGTCGTTTTCGCAGTTTTGGCAGATTCTTGGAAATTGACTGAATGATGCTAGGCCAGGCAGTCAGGGAGCGGATGACGGTGATAACCATTACTGCTAAACTGACGATCCCGCCAGCAACCAATAATCCGGTTTGGACCTTCTTGGTCTTGATCCTTTTTCCCATTTCCTGGTCCAGCTTGTTTTGAAGCTCAACCACAAAATCCGCTCGTGGTGTGACTGGGCTTAAAACATCTTTCAGCCGGCTTTCAATCCTCAGTAAATCCTTCGTCATTTTCATACTTTTCTCCATTCTTAACTTATCCCTTCCTCTACTGGATAAGCAACAATCCCGACCGTTCCCGGTCCGAGGTGTGTTGCAATCGCAACTGATAATTCTTCTATAAACAGTTCTTTTACATTCAATAATTTCTCCACTTTCTCTGATATTTCAAGTGCTGTTGCCAGGTCATTGGCATGTATGATAGCTGCATTGATTAATTTTCCAGCCATTCTCTGGGACATTTCCTTAAGGATAAAATCCAGAGAAGCCTTCCGGGTCCGTACTTTATCAGCAGCTACCAGGGTCCCTTCTTTCAGAGTTATGATCGGTTTGATATTAAGGATCGATGCCAGAATTGACTCAAGCATCTGAACCCGACCGCTTTTTTGGGCAAAATTCAGGGAATCAACAGTAAAGATCACCTGGGTATTGTCTCTGATCTGATCCAGTCGTTCCAGGATCTGTTCTACTGATTTACCCTGACGGTCCATTTCCCGGGCTTCTCGGCACATATAACCCTGGATGCCAGTACCTGACAGAGTATCAAAGGGGATGACCTTAAAGGGATCATTCTCCAATTCCCTGGCTGCCAAAACTGCGGATTCATAAGTGCCAGACAATTTGCTTGTCAGATGGATCGATAACACCACATCTCCCGGACGGGCAATCTCCCTGTAGAAGTTAATGTACTGCTGGGGAGATGGCTGGGATGTTTTCGGCACCTTGCCCGTTAGCTTGACCCAGTCGTAAAACTGATCAATGGTCAGGTCAACATCCTCCAGGAAAACCTCGTCTCCCAGATGGACGTTGATCGGTATCACGTCAATTTGATACTGTTTGATCCATTCTACCGGCAGATCACCGGCGCTATCCATCACTATTCGAAGCATAGATTCATCCTAAAGATCGTAATCATCCCTGAGCGATTCCAGGGTCCGGTGATAAAGGGCTTTGATAGCTCCTTCTGTCCGATCCATGATTTGACCAATTTCAGTATTCGTTAATCCTTCTACATGCTTCAGGATTAAAAGTTCTTTTCGATCCTCTGGCAATCCCTGAATGATGGCCAGCAGCATACCTGTTTCGTCTTCCTTTTCGATCCGGTCCTCCACGCGTCCATTCATCGTTGGTGGAGGATACTGATCTGCCAGGGAAATCTCATCCGACCGTTCCCTGTCTCTGTACCAGTTAACCACCAGGTTATGGGCTATTCGATATAACCAGGCAGAAAACGGATATCCCCGATCCTCGTATCTTTCAATGTGATGCAGAGCTCTCATGAAAACCCTGGAGCAAATATCCTCTGCATCTTTAACATTGCTGGTCCTAAAATATATATAATTATAAATCTGATCTATATACTTCTCATAAAGGGCTCCAAAAGCATCTGAATCACCCTCACAAGCAAGGGAGATCAGTTCACTTTCAGTTTTCAGCTCATGATCAGAATCTGTAATACTACTCATAACACTTTTAACCCTTATAGGTTACTCATCTTGTGAAAGTATATCACAGGCAAAACAAGCCTGATTTCCAGTTATCGAGGGAAAAAAACATCCATCAGGTATACTTATAAGGAATCCTGTCCATCATCCAGCTTGCCTAAATGAAAAAAATCCTGGTCTATAAATCTCAAGAAGAAATAATCAACTCAGCAGCTGATTTATTTATCTCGACTGGATCAGCAGCGATCCGGGATAGAGGTCAATTTTCTGTTGCCCTATCCGGCGGGAGTACTCCTATACCCCTCTATGAAAACCTGGCAGATCAGAAGACAGATGAACTGGATTGGAACAAAGTCCATTTTTTCTGGGGAGATGAACGCTGTGTTCCGCCCGATCATCCAGACAGTAACTTCGACCAGGTGAATCGATCTCTGCTTTTACCCGGAGCAATCCCGGAAGAGAACATCCACCGCATTAGGGCAGAACTGCCACCTGCTGAAGCTGCCTGGAAGTACCAGGAAGAGATCCTATCCTGGTTTCAGCAAAAAAATCCCTCCTTTGACCTGATCCTGCTCGGCATGGGAAACGACGGACACACGGCCTCACTCTTCCCGGAAACTGAATTGGTGAAAGGAGAGCTAGTTGATCAAAATCGCCTGGTGGAGGCTAATTGGGTCCCAAAATTGGATGCCTGGCGGATCACATTCACTCCCCGTCTGATCAATGCTGCCCAAAATATACTTTTCCTGGTCAGCGGCCAGAACAAAGCCAGGATATTAAAACTCGTTCTGGAAGGACCAGCTCTTCCCGAACAATATCCTTCCCAACTGATCGACCCGGATCAAGGAAATCTGTTCTGGTACATTGATCAGGAAGCATCAGCTGAACTCTCTAACGTGAGACCGGTTTAATTAGGAATCTTTTTTTTCACCAAATTGAAAATGCTGGTTCAAATGGAATTCGGAACCCAATATGTCAAAAGATAAAAGGATACTGAATTATCCCCGCAGGAGGATATTACGTTTTTTGACCAAGTGGACCTTCAGAGCGGTGTTAAAGCTTCTATTCCGGATTGAAGTTGTGGGATTAGAGAATTTTCCCCGCAATGGTCCTCTCCTGGTTGTAGGCAATCACACCGGCGCCATGGAAGTTGTCCTGCTTAACGCCTATGCTCCCCGCCAGATCGAGATGCTTAGCGCCGCCGATACACCTACAGAGAGAATAACTGAGATCATCAATTCCATCTACGGATCTATCCCTGTAAAACGGGGATCCTATAACCGGGGTTCTTTACAAAAGGCATTGGATGTCCTTAATCAGGAGGGTATGGTCGGAATATTCCCTGAAGGTGGTGTTTGGGATGTGGGCAAACAGAGGGCCCTGCCTGGTATATCGTGGTTGAGCTATCGGTCAGGAGCACCGATCCTGCCAATTGGTTTTAATGACACTTCTGGAGCTATGAGCGCCGGATTGAAATTCAAACGCCCCTATTTGAAAATGTATATTGGCAAGATACTGGAACCAGCTTCTATGCCTGATGGAATAGCCAAGAAAACCTATTATAAGAATCATTCCGCTGAGATTATGAAAACTGTTTACCAACTTGTACCCCAGGAAGACGCTCCTCTCCAGATGGATATTTCTGAAGAGAGTTTTAATCTGGAAATCTCGGTGATAGATCTGGCAGGAAACCAAGTTGACCTCCCGCCTGGACTCCAACCAGAGCACAGCTCCGAACTCGGTAAATTTTTCCTTTTACCCCACCTACTGGAAATCTTTTTCATCAATCTTGAACTTCCAGCGTCACCCTTACAGAGCCTCAGCACAGATCCTCCAACAGAACAGTTGATTGAAGCTATAAAATCTATCCTGTTTTATCTGCAAAATGAAAATCCATATTTACTCACTTATCGCTTTGGCGTCGCCACAGGCCTTGGCATGCAAAAGGGACTACAAGAACTGCTTCAAGTTCTGGAGTGGAGCTCTGCATTAGGTTTTAAGATATCACTAAGAGCCATCCGACAATATTTCTCCAATGCTGAACAAAGGGTGATCATACAGCGAGAACAGGAAACAATTGAACCCTGGATGTAAAAAATCTACATCCAAGATAATTTCCCGCCAACCGGTTGTTTAAATAGATGATCCATCAGATCCCCTGTGATAAAATTAACCACGTTTGGTATCAGTCTAATCTTGGAGTTAAACATTGGCAAAAATTAAAAAATCTGTGATCCAGGCAGCGGGGGGAATCATTTGGAAGGAAGATGGCACAGAGAAGAAACTTGCTGTTGTCCACCGTCATAAACACAACGATTGGTCTCTCCCTAAAGGAAAAGTAAACCCCGGGGAAAGCTGGAAAAAAGCAGCCCAGCGGGAAGTTCTTGAAGAGACTGGATACCTCGGAAAACTACAGAATTATGCTGGAAGCATCTCCTATCTGCTGAATGGAAAGCCTAAAATAGTCCTTTTCTGGCATATGGATGTTATAACAGAGGATCCTGAGAAGATGAACGGTGAAGTCGATGAGGTCCGCTGGTTGACAATTGAGGAAGCAACTAAATTGCTGGATTATCCCGATGAAGCTGTCTTGATCCGAAGTGATCCCATCAAAAGGAAAAAAGGAACCTGATCTATGTACGATGTCCTGGTCCTCGGTGCTACTGGTTTTATAGGTGGCCATATTGCCAAAAAAGCACAGGCTGTTGGTTGGAGAGTCCATGGTTTCCGGAGAAATCCGGACAGCATAGGTCATCTGCAAAATCAGGAGATCAAATGGTTTAACGGCAGCCTGGAAGATTATCCCTCACTATTAAAAGCAATGTCTGGCATGGACTATGTATTTCACGCTGCCGCCAGCTATCCAGGGGTCGGCAATCCAGCCCGTGTCCAGGAACATGTTAAATCAGCTACAGATCAAATGAAAAATGTGATTCGGGCCATACGGGAAGCCCGTGTTAAACGACTGATCTATACCAGCAGCTTAACGACCATTGGCTCCCCCCAAAAAAATGAACCTCGACTGGCAGATGAAAGGGATTTTTATATCCCTGGCAGCCTACCGGATAATGGCTACCATGAAATGAAAGCGGCCATGGAGAATCTGGCACTGGAAGCTTCAGGAGTTGGGTATGATATCGTGATCCTCAACCCTACCCTGGTCTTGGGCCCCGGGGATGTCCATCTCAGCACAGGTGAGATCCTGTTAATGTTTACTCGCGGTCAAGCCAAATTTGTCCCACCCGGTGTGCTGAACATTGTAGACGTGCGTGATGCCGCCGAAGCCCACATCAACGCGGCCAGGATTGGTAAAAGGGGCCAGCGGTATATTCTGGGAGGAAGCAACTACCCCATCCAGGAAGCTGCCGCAATCATCGCAGAGATTGCTGATGTGAAACCACCGCGGGGGACTCTTCCAACCTGGTTGATCGATGCCTATATCAAAGCAGGTGACACCCTACCATTTATTCCCGTTGTTCATGACCATGTCAGGGCTTATAAACACTGGCAGGGTTACAACGCAGAAAAAGCCCAAAAAGAACTGAATCTGAAATCAAGATTTCTCGAGGAAACAGTGCGGGATAGCCTAAAATGGTTCAGGAATCAGGGGATCAGATAAAAACCCGATCCACTTTAAATGTACAAAACAATCAATCCTGGGGCCGATCAAGTTTCTATCGGTCAGATCGTTCATCCAAGTGCTTGTTATATATAACCTTCAGCTGATAACACTCCTGAAAATGCCTGCTTGCAATCCAGGATCGCCTTCTCCCGCCAGCGGCTTGAGCGTGGGAAATACATTTCCAGGAACTCTTTCCTCATATATGCTTGCAGCTCCGCGGATGATGAACCATGCTGGACAATCTGATTTTCATAGATCATCGTTCTCAAGCTCTTGATCTCTTTCAGGATGCCTTCACCATAAGTCCCGAACTCAAAAGCCGTTCCAAAATGTTTGACTTTTGGAAAATCAATTTCTTTCAATCGGTAGACCCAATCCACCATATCACCCTGCATACTGTAAAACTGTTCCGGATCAGCCTGTAAAATGCGGGGATACTGGAAATCATTAATGAGTTGATCTGATTTCCTTGATTCTGCTGGAGAATTTACTATCGTCATCTGAGAACTGGGTCCATAACCTGTATGCATATCGATATGCAGAACAGAATCATAAGACGATAAACTCTGGATAATCATTTTTTTCATGAAGATTGTTTCCGGTTGGAATTTTCTTCCAGAAAAATACAAACCGGCCGGGTTGCTTTGCTGGCCTAACATAACTGCCCCCCTCATACTTTGAACGCCATAGCGGGACAGGTTGACAATCACATTCTTTAAGAACCCGATTTCTTCTATCCAGAGAGCTTTTAGGGGATGGACAGGGTTAAGAGTCCCTTCAAGATTTATATAATCAGGGTTGAATTCATCCAGGAAAATTTCCTGCCTTTCCATAAAGTTGCGGTTCAGGTCCACATTATTCCTGTTGACCCGCCTTGTGTTTGCCATACCCCAGGGATTGATGGCATGAACTAGCTGGATCCCTGTTATTTGAGGATCCAGTAATGGAATATATTCCTTGATGAATAAATCCAGCATGGCAACGCCTACAAAACCCTCCACGCCGTGCAGACCTGTTGTTATCAAGACCAAATTCTTATTTTGATTGATCGGCTGGGCAGTGATCCAATCGATTGTCAAACCTTCTCGATCCGAAATGGAATGATTTTCGAGTATAGTTGAGGGCCAGTTTTTTTTTATTTTCTCCAGCTGAGCCCGAAAGTAAGTCCTGGATTCCTCGTATGAGCTCGGGAAGTGTATTGAAGAGTTATTGTTCATTGAATGTCCTGTATGTTTTACCTTAGAAAGGTCCATATCCAATGGCTACGCCCAGGGCCAAAAAAGCCAATGTGATCAAAACGATCACACCCCAGAGCGGCAGCGTCCAGCGCAGCCATTTCGGATAACCCACCACAGTCAAACCCAGCACGATCAATAACACAGGGTTGGTGGGATAGATCATATTCGAAAAGCCGTCACCAAAACAATAAGCCGTGACGGTGACCTGGCGGGTGACGCCTACCAGATCCGCCAGAGGCAGCAGGATAGGCATCATTAAAAAAGCTTTGGCTGAGCCAGAAGCGACAAAAAATTCGATCAGCAGGGCCAGCAAATAGATCAAAACCGCCGAAATAAAGGGATTGGCGCCTTGAAAGAGCTTGGAAGCCTGGAAGAGAATGGTATCCATGATCCCCCCGGAAACCACGATATGTTTGATGCTCATTGCCATCAGGATCAGGATAATGCCTGGAGCTATACCGCTCATCCCCTCACCCAATGCTTTCCAGACATCCTTTTTTTCCGGACTGGCTATCAACCCGGCCCCCACCCCTCCCGCCAGGAACAACAAACCTACCAGCGGCAGAGCATAATCAGACAGGAAGGGTACAAATGGCGCACCAAATAATGTAGCTACAATCAAGATCACAAAAACAAAAAACCAGATCATGGCAGTAGACATGGCTGGAGTTATCTCTGATTGCTGGGAAAGATCGAGAGGTTTGAACTTGTGCTGGTTAGCTCTGGTCTCATCATATACCAGAGAGGCTTCTGGGTTCCGTTCCACTTTTTTAGCATAGCGAGTTAAGAAAATCATAAAAGCAATGTAAATAGCGATAAAGATCGGAATCCGAAACCAGCCACCGGAAAAGAGCGGCAATCCGGCCAGCTCCTGAGCCACACCGATTGTAAAGGGATTGGTGATGGCAGCCGAAAAACCGAGGTTGGTGGCCAGGATGCTCATACCCAGTCCTACCAGGGCGTCCCATCCCAGGTAATAGGAAAGTGATAATACCAGTGGGACGAGGGGGACAACCTCTTCGAAGATGCCAAAAAATGCCCCCAGTGTCATGAAAAACAAAGCTATCACCAGCAGCAGGACATATTTCCTGCCTCCGAACCTGGCCACGATCCGGCCCAGGCCAGCTTTGAGGATGCCGCTTTTTTCGAGCACCGCAAAGGCCCCGCCCACCATCAGGATGAACAGGCAAATTACGATCACCAGCAGGCTGTCTTCACCCCAAAGCACTTCCACCGGGGCAGTGAACCAGCGCCAGATTGGGTAATGGGGTGTGGGGGTAAATTGGAAGCTATCTGGTTTGATCAATTCCCTGCCGGCTTCGGTTAACCGTTCGTAAGTGCCGGCAGGAATAACCCTGGTCAAGACTCCAGCAATCAGCATGATTACCAGGAGAATGATCACTGACTGGACAAAGGCTTTTTTACTAATCTGGGCACCGGATCGTTCTTCCATGGCGTACTCCTTCGACAAGTTTTTATAACATTTATCAGAGGGGGAAATTCCCTTGGATCACTATTACATCTGATTTTATCTCAATTCCCTGGATTCGATATACGGGCTTAATCGTTCGTAATTTGATCTAAGAAACAGGAATAATATTATGCCATTACTATGCCCTTGAAGAACCACTAGAGTGGGCAATTCCTATCACAAGCCCAGGAAACTTGATTCGACCTGCAACCTCCCAACCATTTTCCCGTATATATTTCTAATGCATAATCATCAAATGGATCATATCGTAAGGAGTACTCATGTCTGAAAATAATAATCTTCCCACCGCTCTTCCCGAAAACCCCAGAAGAAAACACCACCGTTCTTTCTTCTGGCCCATTATGTTAATTTCTCTCGGCGTACTGCTGCTCTTGTCCAACCTGGGAATCGTGTCCTGGAGCTCCTGGAACCTGTTATGGCGCTTCTGGCCTTTGATCCTGGTTGCCGTAGGTATAGACATACTTTTTGGCCAGCGCTCAGCTTTTGGCGCGATTCTCAGCGCTTTCCTGGTCCTGATCCTGATCGCAGTTGTGGCCGGGGCGGTCTTTTTTGGCGACCAGCTGCCAATCCTGAACCGCTATACTGCTGATTCCCCCTGGCAAACCTCCCATGTGGAGCATGAGCTGGAAGATTTTGAATCCGCTAATATATTTATCGACTGGACCAGTCCCGCAGGGTCGCTTTATGCCTTGAGTGATTCAAAAACACTTATCGCTGGTGATCTCACTTACCAGGGTGATCTGATCTTCGACGTGGATGCCCGGGGTGACGTGGCTGATGTCAATCTTGACACACGCCTGATCAACAACTGGGGAATTTCTCCTTTCCAGGGCAGCTCCCGAGCGGAATGGGAAATCGGTTTAACACCAGAAATCCCTCTCGATCTCACCCTGGATACAGGTTCCGGCAGCTGTGATTTTGATCTGTCCAAACTGATCATTGAGGAACTGTACCTGGACAGCGGATCAGGATCAATTCATCTGGCACTTCCAGAAGACCAATCCTTCCATTTCGAGCTGGACAGTGGTTCGGGCAGCGTGCAAATTGACCTGCCAGAAAATAGCGCTGTACGGGTTGTACTTGATTCCGGTAGCGGTTCCTTCAATCCTGGAAATAGTTTTGATCTGGTCAGCGGGGAAAAACGCGGTGACGGGGTCTGGGAATCCGGGGACTACGATTCCGCTAAATACACCATTGACATCAATATCGACCAGGGCTCCGGATCCATTACATTTAAATAACTTCTAATTTACCGACAGGTGTTCTGTTAAGAAGAACACCTGTCGGTAGTTAAAACTCTTCCTGACTCCTAGTTCTCCAATATTCATGTGATATCATTTTCATCGAAATTATATGAGTTGTTTTTTGTCGCATATTTACGAGCAGAGGAGATGAACTATGAGTAATCCAGCCACAACAGAGAATGTTTGGGCTGCGATCAATAAAGAGCTCTTTGCAGTGCTTGGCATGGTCACAGATCAAAATCAGTCCCGGACAGTGGGAATTCTCTATATCGTCAATGACAGAAAGTTTTACATAGGCACGGGTATTCGGACATGGAAAGCCCGTCATATCGCCAAAAATCCATCCGTATCCTTGACCATTCCTATCGCCAAACGGATCCCTGTGGCACCCTGGGTTAAAATCCCCCAGGCTTCCATAACTTGCTCCGGGGCCGCAGCAGTCATCCCTGGTGATGAAGCTCCCGCTGGACTGCTCAAAGAAGTCTTCAGGCATAAGGCTGAAGATCCAGAGTTCATGAAAGATAACTGCCTGATAGAAGTGATACCAGAGGGTGATTTCATCACTTATGGCATCGGTATTCCTTTGATCAAAATGAGCCAGCCGGAACTATCCCGCGGCAGAGCGCCAGTAGACTGATTGGGAGACACTCAAACAAGATGGATATGTGCAGATCTAAATATAAATTTTCGATTCCTGTGATCACTTCCTTGGTAGTATTAATTTCTTCCAGCTGCGGATTGATCTTACCTCCTGCTCCTCAGCCGCAATTATCGGCCACTGTTTTTCCATCCAGGGCTACCGCATTATCAGAGCTCCCGCCAACCTGGACACCTATCCCAACCTCCACTCCTTCCCCGACCATTCCACCCAGCCCTACTCCCCTACCCACTCAGGATCTCGACAATTATCAGATCGGTCTGGCAATGACTCCAGTTTCGGCAGATTACCCTGCCGATCCTGAAGACAGGATTGGCTGGATTAGATTGGAAGGTAAAACTGCCACCATGTTCATCCCCCCTTCTTATGAGGTCCTGGATTTTGCCGGCGTGTTCATCGATTTGATGTTTGGGGTGATGGAAGCATTTGTAGAAGGTTTTACAGAACTGGCGCTTGATTTAGGGGAAGAAATGGGCCCAACGCCACAAGCAGATCTGGATACACCTGATCTGGGAGAAATACCAGAGACAGACTTTCTGATCGCTGTAGAAAAAGTTAGCCAGTCAGCCATCATCCTGGTCTCGGTAGATATCACACCTACAACAACAACGGAAGACCTACTGAACCAGGCCTTGTCAAATTCCGACACTGAATTTGAACCTGTTACCAGGCAGATCTATCAGGATGCACCCTACCCTATGGAACGGGTCATCCTGGATGTGGAGGACGAGGAACTTGGCTCAGGAAAACAGATCATTTATGTCATTCTTGGTGATCAGAACGCCTGGAACGTGGTCTTTACAACCCCAACGGATCTGATTGAACAGAACCTCCCTGTCTTTGAAAGTGCCATTACCAGTTTTTCAGTGAAATAATAAAAACATCACATAATACTAAATAAAGCCTTTCGCATTGAGGAAAGGCTTTATTATACCTATACGTAAGATTGGATCGTACCTAATAAAGAAGAAGGATACTGGATTAACCCAGCCTGCCAGTAATA
Source organism: uncultured Anaerolineales bacterium (assembly GCA_964627755.1). GTDB lineage: Bacteria > Chloroflexota > Anaerolineae > Anaerolineales > UBA11858 > B10-G9. The sequence continues at coordinate 34,912 of CAZVIH010000064.1, read as the reverse complement.
TAGGATTCTGTTAGATCGTGATCCGGATTTGTAAATAATTTATCTGTAGGATTAAACTCTATTAACTCTCCTAACCAGAATAATCCTGTCCGATCAGACACACGGGCTGCCTGCTGCATATTGTGGGTGACAATTACAATGGTGTAACGTTCTCTCAACTCTCGAATCAGTCCCTCGATTCTGGCGGTATCAATAGGGTCGAGAGCTGAACAAGGCTCATCCATCAAGATCACTTCAGCTTCTACCGCCAGCACCCTGGCAATACACAATCTCTGCTGCTGTCCCAGGGATAAACTGAAGGCATCCCCATTCAAGCTGTCCTTAACATCTTCCCACAGAGCTGCTCTTTTTAGACTCTTCTCAACAACATCGGCAAGATCACTTTTATGCTTAATTAAGCCGAGCACACGGGGTCCATAAGCCACATTATCAAAGACTGATTTTGGAAACGGGTTGGGTTTCTGGAATACCATCCCAACTCTCTGGCGCAATTCAGCCAGATCCAGATCCTCTCCATAAATATCTATCCCGTCCAGCAGAACCTGGCCCTCCAGCCTGGTACCAGCTATGGTGTCATTCATCCGGTTCAAACAGCGCAAAAAAGTTGATTTACCACAACCAGAAGGTCCGATCAATGCCGTCACGCTCCTGGCCAGGATATCTATGTTAATCTGACTCAGAGCAAGAGAAGAACCGTAGTAAAAGTTCAGATCCCTGATTTCAAATGTATTATGTTCATCAACCATAGGGAAAATTATAAACTATTTATTGCGCTCTTCTTTTACTTGTTGAAAAATACCTGTTAGTCCGATCCAATCTGAGTATTCATGATTTTACCGAGATTAAAATTTGTTGATGAAATGGGATTAACTTGTAAGGGACTCTTTTTCACCATATAATCTCTATGTGAAATATGATAGACCTCTCTTGATCCTTGTTTTCGTGTTTATTCTTGCTGGTTGCACCGGCCGAGGATCATCGTCAGAGAACCCTTCTGAACAAATCAAAACCATTGAGAATAAAGGCTCTGACACAATTGTCAACCTTGCACTCGCCTGGGCTGAAGAATACCAGGTGATCGATCCCTCTGTTCGCCTTTCAGTAACCGGAGGAGGATCCGGAACCGGCATAGCCGCCCTGATCAACGGCACAGTTGACATTGCCAATGCCTCTAGAAAAATGAAGGAAGAGGAGAGACAGACTGCCATTGAAAATGGATCAGATCCAGTTGAATTTGTGATCGCCCGCGATGCTATTGCAGTCATTGTCAACCTGGAAAATCCGGTTGATCACCTTACTCTTCAGCAAATTTCAGATATTTACAGCGGAGCAATTGACAATTGGCAGGAGGTTGGAGGTGAAGATCGGCCTATTGTACGTCTCTCGCGGGAAACAAATTCCGGAACCCATGTCTATTTTTTAGAAGAAGTGATCCGGTTGGGAGATAGTGATAACAAGACCCTCTTCTCTCAGAATACCCTGCTGCTGCCTTCTTCTGAAGGGATTGGAGCTGAGATCAAGCAAAATCCTAACGCAATTGGATATGATGGCCTCGGTTACGTAACTGATGAGATGAAGGTTATTGGAGTAGCTTCCTCAGATGAAGATCTTTTCATCTTCCCCTCCGCTAAAACTGTCAACAGCGGCCGTTATCCCATCGCCCGGGATCTTTATATGTACACCAATGGCGAACCGGATGGATTTATTAAAGAATATCTTGATTGGATTCGTTCATCTGACGCGCAGGAAATCGTCACCGAACTTGGATTTGTGCCAATAATAAAATAAGATGATGTCCAAATATAACGCTGGGATCGATCCCAAACCGCCAAAACGTGAATTTTTGATCACCGCTCTTATCAAAGCAGCGGGGTATTCAGCCATAATATTTGTGGGAATGATCTTTCTCTTTTTGGTCTTGGAGAGCCTGCCTGCGCTGCGAGAGGTTAAACTATCCAATCTCCTTTCATCTCGCTGGTATCCAATCGAAGATTATTACGGAGTATTACCGCTGATCGGCGGATCATTGATCATCACTATCGGCGCTACTTTGATTGCGCTGCCATTTGGAGTTGGAACTGCGATCTATCTATCAGAGATCGCCCCCCGCTGGCTTCGGGAAACTCTGAAACCTATTGTGGAAATCCTGGGAGGTCTACCTTCTGTCGTGCTTGGTTTCCTGGGAATGTTGGTTTTATCCCCCTATTTACGGATCTGGCTGGATTTGCCCACAGGTCTATCTGCACTTGCCGGTGCCATCCTGCTGGGTGGCATTGCCATCCCAACGGTAGTTTCGATATCCGAGGACGCCCTGGATGCAGTGCCCAAAAGCTACCGGGATGCCTCCCTGGCAATGGGCGCAACAGAATGGCAGACCATTTGGCGGGTCACTCTACCCGCGGCCCGCTCAGGGGTGTTGACGGCCGCCATGCTTGGTATCGGCCGTGCTATCGGCGAAACGATGGCTGTTATGATGGTGACAGGGAATGCCCCTATCCTGCCCACGGGCATCCGAGATCTGTTCTCCCCCGTCAGGACAATGACAGCAACCATTGCGGCGGAGATGGGTGAGGTAGCCAACAACAGCACTCATTATCATGTTCTGTTCTTAATCGGAATTATCCTGTTCCTGATCTCCCTGGTAGTAAATGTCACAGCCTCCGCTGTCGTGTTTCGCCAGAAAAAAAGCCAGGAACGCATTCTGTCATGACTATGAAACTTTCAGCCCGGCAGTTCAAACAACGACTGGGTTTCAGTCTTCTCACACTGATGACTTTTCTGACAGTGGTCCCGATTATCGGGGTCGTTATTTACATAATTTACCTCGGTTTTCCAGCCATCAATCTAGAATTTTTAACCGGGTTCCCCCGGGAAGGTATGCGAGAGGGAGGGATCCTTCCCGCCATCATTGGCACCTTTTACCTCACTCTCGGTACAGCGATCTTTGCGGTCCCTCTCGGTATTGGCTCTGCAATCTACCTTTCAGAATATGCTCCAAATAACAGGGCAACACAGCTGATCCGAATTGCCATTATCAACCTTGCCGGCATCCCATCGGTTGTTTATGGCCTGTTTGGATTGGGTTTATTTGTCCTTTTTTTGGGTTTTGGGACCAGCATTTTAGCAGGATCCCTGACGTTATCCATCATGACCCTGCCTGTGATCATCAGCACTACCGAGGAGGCTTTACGAGCTGTACCGCAGGCCTTCAGGACTGTAAGTATGTCCCTCGGTGCAACAAAATGGCAGACCATTAGAAAAATTGTCCTCCCCCAGGCTCTGCCCGGAATTCTCACAGGAGTTATTCTCGGATTGGAAAGGGCTGCAGGTGAAACTGCTCCAATCCTATTTACCGTCGCAGCCTTTTTCCTCCCAAGACTGCCCAATTCACCCCTGGATGCCACGATGGCTCTGCCCTACCATCTGTATGTGATCTCAACCCAGGTGCCAGGTATGCCAATCAAAATCCAATATGGAACTGCCCTGGTCCTGCTTGTATTTGTCCTCAGTATGATTTTGATCGCCACAGCTATTCGGTCCAGAGCCCGAGCCCGGCGGCAGTGGTAGTGGAAAATCAATGAATAAAATCTCAATTCGTAATTTATCACTTACATATTCTGACGGGACTCAACCTCTTAAAAATATCAGTTTTGATATCCCGGCCAATCAGATTTCCGTAATATTCGGCCCTGCGGGAGGGGGCAAGTCCAGTTTATTGCGGACCCTGAATCGATTAAACGATCTGACAGATCTTAAATATCAGGAAGGCAGTGTCCTCCTGGATGGCCGGGAAGTTCTTGATCCAGCGCTTGATGTTATTCAGCTTCGCAGGCAAGTTGGTATGGTTTTTGCCAGGCCTGTTGTTTTACCTTTTTCAATCCAAAAAAACCTGACCTATGGGTTGGAGGTAGCTGGCGAAACAAACAAGGATTATTTACTGGATGTAGTTGAGAGCAGTTTAAAGAAAGCAGCCTTATGGGATGAGGTCAAGGACCGGTTGGCTGACCCTGCCATTGCCCTGTCAGGTGGACAGCAGCAGCGCTTATGCCTTGCCCGAGTTCTAGCCCTTGAGCCTGAGGTAGTTCTGCTAGATGAACCCACATCCGGTTTAGATCCAATATCCACCGGCAAAGTGGAAGAATCTCTTCAAGACCTGAAAAGCGAATATACGATCATCCTGGTTCCTCATTCAATCCAGCAGGCCGCCCGGACGGCAGACCAAGCAATCTTTCTACTGCAGGGTGAGCTGATTGAAGTTAACAGGGGAGATCTCATATTTACCAATCCCCAGGACACGCGCACACAGGATTACATTCAGGGCAGGTTCGGATGAGGTATACTGGAAGATAATTCAATACTTTGTTGAATATTAATTATTCTATTAGATCTAGATGATGAACCATCCTGGCAGATATCTTTTTGCCAGGGGTCCAGAGAGAGTTATTATGACCAGAGATACCAGGGAAACGCTGGATAGCAAAATCAGAGAATTAAATAATGCCATCATCGAATTGGCAACCATCGTCGAGGAGGCAATCCTTGGCAGTGTTTCCGCCCTGGCTGAGCGTGATATCACCAACGCTAAAGCCATCTATGATGAGGATAAAAACATCAATGAAAAGAGGTTTGAAATTGAACGCCAGGCTTTGATCATTGTTGCAACCCAGCAGCCAATGGCGACGGATTTAAGAAGGCTTTCTTCGATAATAGACATTGCTGGTGAATTGGAACGTATCGGCGATTATGCCAAGGGCATTGCCCGGATTGCCATGCGGTTGGGTGAAGATCCTCCACTGCGTCAGCTGGTTAATATACCTAAAATGGCCGAGATGACAGCGGATATGCTTCATCGCGGGATTGACGCTTTTGTCAACCTCGACGAAGAAGCGGGTATGGCAATCCCCAAGGAAGATGACCAAATTGATGTTTTATATAACCTCGATTACCAGGAACTCCTGGAATTGATGATCCATGACAGGGATAACATCGACCGGGCAACTTTCCATCTCTGGGTCGCCCATAACCTGGAGCGGGCCGCTGACCGGGTAACCAATATCTGTGAAAGAACGGTTTTCACCACCTCGGGCAAGCTGATTGAGTTTGACCGGGCGGATGATGAAACTGATGCATTCTAAGAATCAATCATGGAAACGGTTTCCTTCTTTATAATATGAAAATCTTTGACGGACACAACGACATTCTTAATAAGATCGCCGAAATGCCAGATCCGCTTAATTCCAAAGCCTTCCTGGTTTCCGATCCTGGCCAGCTGGATTTTCCACGGGCTTTAGAGGCCTGTGTTATGGGAGGATTCTTTGCTGTCTATACCTCGAATCCGCCTTCGGTTCCATCATACAAAGAACGCATGGTATTCAGTGATGAGGGCTATAGAATAACGCTGCCGCCAGCTCTGGATTATGATTACGCTCACCAATCTGCCCTGCAGATGATAGAACTGCTATACAAGATCCAGGAAGATGCACTGGGGCAGTTCCAGGTTGTGACCAGCCCTGCAGAGCTGGATTTCTGTATCAAGAACAATATCTTCGCAGCCGTTCTGCATCTGGAAGGCGCAGAGCCGATCCAGCCGAATCTGGAGAATCTGCCTTTCTTTTATGAAAAGGGAATGCGCTCTTTGGGAATAACCTGGAGTCGGCCTAATAAATTCGGGCACGGCGTTCCATTTGCCTATCCATCTGGCCCGGATACTGGTCCCGGATTGACAGCTGAGGGAAAAGAACTTGTTAAGAGCTGTAATGATCTGGGCGTGATGATCGACCTGGCCCATTTGAATGAAAAAGGATTCTGGGATGTTGCGGATTTATCTTCCAGTCCCCTGGTATCCACCCACACAGCAGCCGGCTCCCTGGTCCCCAAGTCAAGAAATTTAACTGATGAACAGCTAAAAGCGGTTGGAGATAGCAACGGCGTGGTTGGTATCATCTTTTCAGTTAACGATCTCGATGGTGGAAAGCGGCCCAAAGATAACGCGCCGATCTCTAAGATCATTGAGCATATATGTTATGTAGCTGACCTGATCGGTGTGGATCATGTTGCTTTTGGATCAGATTTTGACGGTACTGAGATCCCTGCTGAACTGGGTGATGTGAGCGGTTACCCCAAACTTGTAGCTTTGTTGGAAGGGGCAGGATTTACCACCCAGGAGATGGAAATGATCTGCAGCCAGAACTGGATCCGAGTGCTGAAAAATACCTGGAAATTCTGATCAATGCTCAAAAAAACCCTCCCTGAGAGGGTTTTTATAATTAAGGTGTAGTCCAATGGTGCTTTTTGGAGAATAAACCGCTCTCTGGGGCTTAAAACTGATCTGAACCCCATATCTGGGGGTGTTTTAAGAAGTTTTTAGAGAAATCACCATAAAAAACAGGGAGAAATCCAATAATTGGACTTCTCCCTTGTATACTGCTTCAGTCCATCTCTTCCACATCGATCAAAACAGCCTGAACGAACTGACGATAACGATAATCGCCCAATTCCTCGCTGTAGTCTTTACAGGTGAACAGTGTGATCCAGTCCTGGTCCTTGTGACCCAGGATGCTGAGATCGTCTCCAGAGACCAGGGCTTTATTCCTGACCTGATAGCTGTAGCGGTAGCCGTTGGCAATCAGCACGATCTTATCGCCCCAAGATAGTTCTCCCAGATTGATAAAGGGTCCCGGCAGACCGCTGGACAGGTAGGCATGGCCGGTTATAACCGTGTTGCCAATCCAGGATGGATAAGCGGTTCCTTCCAGCCAACCGGCCTGGTTCCAGAGCCAGGTTAAATCCCAGCCCTGGTCGTTTTGAGGAATGCTGAGGACCGGCAGAGAGATATCCAGAGCCGGGATCATCAGCTGAATATCCCCCAGATCACCGTACTGGTAATCCGTTGGTTGGGAAAGTACTTCAGAGACAACACCGGGGGCAAACCCGGTCTTGGGCAATCTTGGTACCCCGATGGTAGCGGATGCCTCGAGGCCATAGACATTAACAGCGCTGGCCGGATCATAATCTCGCTCTACGGAGAGCGGATTATGATCAGACAGAGGAGGAACAAAAACATCCTCCGGCAGGCTGGTCCAGGCCAGGGAAGCTGTGTTTTCCACCGAATCTCCCCTTCTCAAAGTGCTGTCAAGGGTGACATTGAATGAAATCACTGAGTTTGTTCCATTATTCAGCAGCTGATCCCAGACCACAGTCAGGGTCGGCGCAGTGCTGTCATCCAGCGTGTCAGGAACTTGGCCGCTGAGACTCTGCAGGGTTCCAGGAACATAAGTCAATCCTACCGGAATTACATCCGTTAACACCACATCATAGGCAGGTGTTTCGGTCGCTGCTGAGTAATCCACTGTTAGCGTGAAGGTAATTTCCTGCCCCGCCAGGGCAGTGCGCGGGGAGACCGTCTTTGAAAACACCAGATCTGGCTCCCTGACAGTCACCCGGTCCGCGGTATCATACAGCGTAACCCCGTTCCAGCTCCAGACCGCCTGGTTACCCAGATCAACCCCGCTTTGATTTTCAAGATTGTTGAGGACGACTGCCTGATAAGTAACCACCAGCTCCACATCCGAGGTTCCGTTATTCGTTAAATTTCCGAAATCGAACACAACCTTTCGTCCAGGATCCGCTGGATTTATTGATCCTCCAGGATAGGTGGACACTAAAGGCGAACCGCAGATCGTGGAAAATCCTGAAGGCAAAATGTTGCTGACCAGATCGGTATTAGCAGGGAGAATCTCCAGACATTCATCGAACACCAGACCCCGGTCCATGGTATCGGTCAGTTTCACCCCAGTCAACTCGCCGGGGGGCACAGTCAGGGTGATTTGATAAGTCAGGATCTCGCCGATAGCGACATCCGGGGTCGTGGTAAACCCCTGATCGGTTGCTGTGAGCTGCTTTTGATGGGATGCTAAAGTGTAGAAGTAGAAACCAAAGTCAACCGTGCGGTTGCTTTGGTCATTGGCCGCTTCGCCAGTTTCAGGGTTCGTGGTTGGATCATCATCATCGGTGGGCTCAGATTGGTCTGGTCCCAGGGTGATGGCCTGCGCTGAGACATAGTCAACCGATCCTGAGGTCACCGTGGTTGTGCCGTTATCTTCATTATCGGCATCATCATCCGGATCAGGCCCGATGCTGTCGCTGATGGTACCATCAGCCGCTATTGTGGTACCGCTGCTATGGTACCCTGCTAACGGATTCCCGACATTAAAATTTTCCGCAGGAATAACAACAAGATAGTCATCGGCGCCCAGATCATCGAAGCGGTAGTAGCCATCCGCGTCGGTGACCACAAAACGAGCATTCCCAGCACCATCCTCTACGGCCTCATCCACCCCGGGATCATAAACACCATTGCTGTTGGTGTCTCGATACAACTCTACACGTACCCCAGTGATACCTACTTCTCCGGCACCGAAAATGCCATCATTATTTGTATCGTACCAAACGCGGTTGCCTAAACTATATGGAGTCAGGTTAAGGGTATCTACGGTGATTTGAATATTGGTAATACCCTCGTTATTGGTTATCGCGCCCTGGGGAATCCTGTTGGTGTACTGTCCCGGTTCAGCCCCGGTGACCGGAATGGTTAATATACATTTTTCAAAACCAATGGGAAGTCCGCCGCCGGAAAGCTGTATGGTTGTACCGCCAACGGGAGTGGACAGCGAACCACCGCAGCCATTGGTCGGTGCGGGAGCAGGACCGCTGTTGTAATCTGCAACCTTCAACCTTGTGGGCAGGGTATCAATCAAACCCAGGCCTGTAATCGCGACTGACTCTGTCGTACGAATTTCGATGGTGAGGATAGAATAGCTTCCCAGCCCCGCGGCGACGGGATTGGGTTCGAAACTCTTGCTGACACTGACGCTGGCCAGATTGGTCAGTGTGGCAGAAGTAGCTGTTTTGTTGGTGGCTCCATTCGTGGTCGTAACCGCACCAACAGGAATGGTATTGGTACGGTTGCCGTTGACCGTCATGTTTGCCTTCAGGGTGATGGTACATTCTTCACCTGCTGCCAGATAGCCGCCAGTGAATTCAAAAGTGCTCGCATCAATCCTGGTCAGGTCGGCCTCAGGCCCACAGTCTGAGGGATCGAAATTAGGTGGATCAACTAGAATCATATCCCCTGCTGGCATATTATCGGTAAAAGTGATATCGATTAACTCAGCATCGTCATTTGGATTCCTGAGGGTAATACTCATGACCGAATCGGCACCACCATAGACCAATACGGGATTAAAGCCTTTAACAATCTCGAGATCAAGGTCTTTGACAGTGAGGTCGTCGCTGGCTGGGTCCTGGGGATTCATCGTCGAGGGGGTACCAGCAAGCGTGGCAACAACTTTCCCGACCGGAATGGTATTGGTATAAGTGGCAGACGCCGCTCCATTGGTGGTCTTGCCCTGAACGGTGACATTGATGGTGCAGATGCCATTCACGGTTCCATCCGAAGCTGGAATCGTGCCACCAGTCATCTGGATTGTTTGCGAGTCCGGGAAAGTAATCACCCCGCCGCCACAGGTGGTGGTGGGGTTGGGTGTCGACGCGATGACGACGCCATTTGAGGTATCGCCAGGAAGAACATCTTCCAGCGTGACATCAACGAGTGCGATGGTATCCGTATTTTCGAGTGTGATGGTCAATCTTGAACGTCCCTCAGGGCCAACAATGTTGGGATCGAAGTCTTTCTCCATTATCAGTGTGCTGGGGGTCGTGACGGTTAAAGTGGCTGTCACATCGCCCGGTGGATTGCGGTCCTCGGTATTGTTGACATTACCAGGTGTGATGGTGTTGGTGTAGGTGACACCAGGAGTGGTACCGGTATTGCTGGTGACATAGACCTGCACGGTACAGGTCTCGCCGATAGGTATCGTGCCGCCCGTTGCAGATATTGATGTGGCACCGTTCGCCGGAGGCCAGTCGCCGCCTAAGGTGCCGCAATTGGTTGCTACCGGCGCGGTGGAATTGCTAACGGTTACTCCAGTGGGCAAGTTATCTGTAAATGAAAAATTGGTCAACTCGGTGTCCGCAGGCGCGGTAAATTCCAATTGCAACAGCGAAGTATCGCCGCTATAATCGAAATAATTAATCGTTGAAGGTGTGAATGACTTGGTGACTTCTACACCTTCTCTCAAAGTGTAGGTATCAACATCAGCGGTTACATTGTTTGGAACAGTAGGTCCAGTATTGCCAGCCACAGTGGTGGTTATATACCCCAGTGGGATCGTATTGGTATATGAACTCGCTGTTGCACTTGAATCTGTGGTGACGTCAACGGTAATTATGCAGCTATCGTTTGCTGGGATAGTACCGCCAGTCAATGTAATCGTTCGGTATGGGGGTGCTGGAGAACCAGAAAGCGAAACCGATCCAACAATGCAATCAAAATTCTCTGTCCCAGAGACAAATTCCAGATAACTATCGGGGGAGAGTGGTAACGTATCAGATAAACCTACGTTTGTATAATCCACACCGGTGGGATTGGTTAAGGTAATCGTCATCGGATTGGTGCTGCTGGGATCCCCGGCTTGAAAACTCTCATAGGCAAATTCTTTGCTGACATCAAGAGCTTCGATATGCAAAGTGGCAGAATTATTGTTGCCATTTGTAGGTCCAGTTCCGCTAGAACCGGTGGTCAAATCACCCCGGGCAATCGTATTGCGGTAATTGCCCGAAACGGTATCCGATTCTGCACTTACATCAACCTGAATCGAGCAGGAACTACTGCCTGCTGCTAATGAGCCTTTCTCTAATTTGATCTGTGTCCCGCCTGCAATAGCCGTCAGGATAGGAACATCTTCAGGCGGTGCTAAATCATCACAATCTGTACTAGCGTTGGGTGTATCAGCGATGACTAAGCCGGTTGGCAAGTTGTCGGTGAGTTCCATATTAGTCAAGGCTTGGCCGTTCGCGGGATTCGAAAACCTGATGGTTAAGGTGCTGGTCTCTGGGTAGGAAATCGTACCAGTCCCATAACTTTTATTGATCGTGACCGTTTCTACGCTGATGGTGTCACTGGCATCGGCAGGGTTCGTGTCTCCTTCAGTTGTGGTGAGGTCACCCGCTTCAATGATGTTTTCATAACTGGCTGGCAATGCATTATCAGCAGTGGTCACACCCACAGTGATGGTGCAGCCACTTGGGGGAATAATGCCATTAGTTAAAGAGACAGTTTGGGAGTCAGAAATTACAACTGTACCAGGCGTACAGGTAGTCACCTCTGTTCCTGGTACGAAATTAAAAGTGGTATCAGTCAATACGTCCGTGAGATTTGCACCGGTCAATGTACCCGTTCCATTGTTAATGATCTCAATGGTCATTGTGCTGATTCCCCCGGCGGGGATTGTATTAGGACTAAAGGATTTCGTTAAATCAAGCGATTGAACGGTAATGGTATCGCTGGTAGGAGAGGCGTTTGTTGCTCCCTGGTCCGTATGGATATCGCCTGCGGCTATCGTATTTATGTAATCTCCAGGATCAGCAGGAATGAGATTCGATTCCGCCTTGACTGTGGCCGTGATCGTACAGGTTGCATTCGCCGGTAAAGTACCGCCGTCCAAAGTTAGCGTATCATTATTTGTTCCGCCAATCGCAAGTACTCCTGTACAGCCAACTCCCTGTAAACTCGGAGCTGAAGTAGTGTCAAACTCAAAACCGGCAGGGAGAACATCTTCCAACAGCGGGTCTCCACCAGCTGCATCCGTATAGTCCCTAGAGAATGGATTGGTAATCGTGATGGTGAGTTCACTGGTGCCACCCGAAGGGATGGTATCCTCAGTGAATACTTTTATAATCCCTAAAGTATCAACCTCAATCTCCGCTGAAGCCAGCCCATGATTTTTGGCTCCCTCAGCGGTATCTAAGTCCCCAATTTCGATCCGGTTGGTATAGGTGCCAACCGGGGTGGTTACCAAGGCCCTGGCCGTGGCTGTAATGGTGCAGGTAGTCTTCGCAGGCAGGACACCGCCTGTCATGCTCAAAGTATCAGCTTGCGCATACGAGAAGCTTGCCGTTGAAGAACCATCTGTACAACTAAGTGATGCGCTGCCAGCCTCAAAGACAAGCCCTGCGGGTAAAACATCATCCAATTCCGCGTTGGTGTACTCAATGGTGGCGTTATTGACGATCTCAATGGTCACCCCCGTGGTCTCACCCGCAGAAATCCTCGTCTCGGCAAATTCTTTATCGATGGAAAAAGCCTGGACATTGAGAGAATCATCAGCTGCGTCCTCGTTGGTGACGCCCTGCTGGGTTTGGATCGAACCTCCAGCGGGATCACCACTGGGGATTTCATTAGTATAGGCGCCTTGCACTAGCGAAACGACATCAACGGAGATAACACAGTCTGCATCAGGATCAATTATCCCATCGACAAGTTTTATCGTTGAATCTCCAGCACCTAACGAGCCCGAAGTTCCAGTTTCATCAGTCAACTCAGCGCCTGAGCCTTCGCCACAACCACTTAAGGAAACATTCGGAGTGCTGGCTACCTTAATATCGCCATCCCCGTCAGTGGGTAAAACATCAAACATGGTCACTTCGGTCAATGGGTAATCATCATCATTGTTATGAATGGTGATGGTCAGCGTGCTGGTCTCACCAACAAAGACGGTGTTGGGCGCGAAGGCTTTGCTGAGGGAAGGCGACTCTACACCAATCACATTAAGCGTGGCACTGGCCGGGGTGGTGTTTGAGATCAACACCGGTGTTGGGGGGTCTGCCGTATCCCCGGGATCAATGGTGTAAGATTCGAGTTCGTTCGCGGGGATGGTGTTAATCAGGTTGCCCGGGGTCGTCGAGGTGACATCGACCTCTACATAACATTCCCCCGGCAACCCGCTGGGAAGTTGCGCCGGAACGGTGGCATCGGCCAACATAATTGAGTTATCCCCCGCTTCAAGTGAGGTGCCACCTCCATCGGTTAAGGTATAACTGCCGCAGTTCTGGACGTTTATGTTTGGATCGTCTGCAATGGTCATGCCAGCAGGGAAAGTGTCCGCCCAGGTCGCATCAGTAAGTGGATTGGCGTTCAAGTTGAAAACTGAGACTTTCAACGTTGAGGTGCCTCCCGAAGCAATGGCAATGGGTGTAAATTGTTTGTTGATCTCCGCCGGAACAGTAGCAGCGAAAACAATCATGACTGGGACAATAACTAGCAATAAGACAAAGCTGACTAGTGCATAGAGTAAACGATGGTTCGGAAAGAGTTTGCGCACAGTATCTCCAAGTTAAATGCAGAAAATACTAATCAAAAAAATAATTCCAACAAGAGAATTTTGCCTGTCTGGAAAGGTGATTATTCAAAAAGATCATGTTCGGGTTCTATAAGTAGAATAGTCAAAAAATTATATCACCGGTATAATAAAATAAAGGACATATCTACCTTCCTATTTCTAAAAATTAGTCCCAACCCAGGGGCAACAGGAAGGGGTGTGAAGATCTATACACTCCCCCAGCTGCATCGGGAGCCGGATGCTACCACCCCCCCAGCCTGGCTGGGAGTTGTTCATTGCTCCAGATCTCACCTTGGCCCCGTTCCATATCAGCTAACCGGAACTCTGAACAGTATCGGTAATCGACCGATAATGGCGTAACTAGTTAAACGCATCCATGTTACAATTCACTCACATTTAACCACATCAAATACTATTAAGGAAAAGAATATGAAGAAACTTCTGCACCTGATTAGAAGCTTTTTTCTCCCTCCTGAAGGTACACCCCTCTGGCTTCGCTTGGCGCCCTATATCTTTTTAGGTATCTTGACCATTTTCGCTCTCTGGGGAGCTGCTTACGCCTGGGATTATACCAACTCACCAGAGTTCTGCGGGCAAGCCTGCCACACCATGCCTCCTGAATTTACTTCTTATCTGGCTTCACCCCATGCCCGGATCGACTGTGTGGATTGCCACATTGGGGAAGGTTTTATCACCGAACGCATTACACGCAAGGCTGGAGACCTGAAACATGTCACAGCCTCGTTATTCAAAACTTACGAATATCCCATCCAGATCAAACACATGCGTCCTGCCAGGGAAACCTGTGAGTTATGTCATTTTCCGGAAAAATTTTCGGATGACAGTTTAAGGAAAATCGTCCAGTACAGGAATGATTTGGAAAATTCAAGTTTTACAACCTACCTGATCTTAAAAACAGGCGGCGGAAGTGAACGAACCGGCCTGGGCCAGGGCATCCATTGGCACATCGAAAACCCGGTTTATTATCTCCCCCTGGACAAGGAGGAGCAGCAAATTCCTTATATCCGGGTTGATGGAGAGGATGGATCCAGGGTCGAATATAGCGATATCACGAGCAATTTTGATGCTTCGGAGATCAATCAAGAAGACCTGGAAGAAATGGACTGTATTACCTGCCATAATCGGATCACTCACCTGGTCTCCTACCCCGAGGACACTATCGATCATCTACTACAGAGAGGCTTGATCAATTCGGGCATCCCAGAGATCCGTGATATTGCACTGAAAACCTATTACAAAGAATACACCAGCATGGGAACAGCACTGGCGTCGTTTGACCTGCTGGATTACTACTATGACCAGAAATACCCTGAATATTACACTCAAAACAAAGAGTTGATTAACCAGGCCATTGATGAATTAAAGACCTCCTACCAGAACACTGTGTATCCGGATCAAAAATCCGATTGGACCTCCCATCCCGATAATATCGGCCATAAGAATTCACCCGGATGTTTCCGGTGTCACGATGGCTCGCATTTATCCGAAGAAGGCCAAGCCATCCGGCTGGAATGTAATCTCTGCCACGCCATCCCCGTTGTATCTGAAGCAGAAGACTTTCTTACTGAAATTGAGATCAGCACTGGCCCAGAACCCCAGAATCACCTCAACACCAACTGGATCTCCCTTCATCACCTGGTTTATGAACAATCCTGCTCCAGCTGCCACACCATGGCGGATCCCGGCGGAACCAGTAACAGCTCTTTCTGCTCCAACAGCGCCTGCCATGGAATCAGCTGGGATTATGCCGGTTTTGATGCCCCTGCCTTAAGGGAAACGATCCTTGCCATGCTGCCAACCCCTCAGCCTACCTCAATACCCGCGGAGCTGCCAGATGATCCCCAGGACCTGAGCTACACAGTTCACATTCAAGAGATCCTTTCAACGCGCTGCGGAGCCTGCCACGGGGAAAGTCCCCAGGCTGGATTGAGTTTAACAAGTTTCGCCGGGGTAATGTCAGGTTCCGAAAACGGCCCGGTTATCATAGCCGGTGATCCTGCCGCAAGCCTGGTATTAACCAAAACTGCAGGAACCGGTTCACATTTTGCCCAGTTCACAAACCTGGAAAGATCCATCATAGAAGACTGGATCAAGGCCGGTGCCCTGGAATAAGATCCAGATCCCAATTAGAGCAAAAGAGCACTAAAATCCTGGAAGGCCGATCGCCTTCCAGGATTTTATTTGGTATCATCAACCAAAAAACCCTCTGCTAATTGCAGAGGGTTTTTTGAAACCAGTAAAATCAGTTGTCTAGGGCCGGGTAAAACTTCCCGTGCTCCCTCCAACTGCCTGAATGCTGTCAATCAAAAGCTGGATGATGTAGGGACCGTTGTGCGCAAATGCGCCTGGATCCTTTTGGGAGTATTGATAGTTGTAGGCAGCCCGAAGCAAATTCGGCGTCCAGGTCGTAAATCTCTCACCAGCATCGGTGAAGAAATACGGGTAGGAGTGGGCATCATATACAATACCGTCAACTCCAGCAGCGCTGGCAGAATAGGCTTGCATGGCAGCATACAACGAATCGCGCAGGGTATCAACCTCGCCATAAAGGCCTTCAGTTGTGTCACCATCACCGTCAAAGTCCACTTCGGATTTGCGGATATCTTTGACATCCTCAACACCGGCATGGCAGGTAAAGCAGTTTTCAGTCTTCACTTCCAGCTCATGGGCGTCGTGGCAGTCAATGCAGGAAGCAAATCCTTCCACATGTTCGAAGTAACCAGCGTAAGTCTTGCCGGCAAACTGGTAGCCGCCCTGGGCTTCACTGCCGTAGCGCGATGCTCCAGCAGGGAAGTAATGGACATTAATAAACCCAAGGTCTGCAGAAACAGTGTTGGCTGGTACGGTACCGATCCTGGCATCAACACTCACAGATGATTCACGACCCTGGTGGCAGGACATGCACAGACCAGCATCATCACCTTCAGCTACGGCCACTTCCGCGCCGCTGGGGAACGTTACTGAACTCACGGGATACCTGGCCGGCCATTCTTCACCGCCGTGGCAGGTTTCACACTGGAAACCATTGGAGATATGCTGGGAAATTTCCACACCTTCAGTAACAAAAAGCGGCAGACCTTCAGCGCTGTGGCAGCGGCTGCAGCTTCCCGGAACTTCGCCTTCTTCGTCCCAATGCCGGAAGGCTTCGGATGATCCCTGGAAATGTCCGTGGTCATCCCGGTAAAGACCTTCGGCCATGGTTGCATCCAGATCCTCAATCGAGTCATAGAGCAGCTGGATGATATATTTACCACCGTGAGCGAAAGCGCCCGGATCTTTCAAAGAAACCTGGTAGTTGTAAGCTGCCTGGAGCAGGCGCGGAGTCCAGGTCACAAAATTTTCACCAGCATCGTCAAAGAAGTAGGGATAAGCCGCTGCGTCGTATACAACACCAGTGCCAATAACCTCAACCGCATATGCCTGCATTGCAGCATAAAGAATTTCCTGAAGTCCGGAAATCTCTGTAGCAATACCTTCTTCCAGATCACCGTCACCATCATAGTCAACCCCCGACCCTTCCATGCGGTAAGTCTGGGGTTCACCCTCGCCGTGACACATGACACAGCTCTCGACCTGCACTTCCAGGGTATGAGGGCTGTGGCATTCAATACAGGTATCAAATTCTTCTGTGTGGGCAAAATTGCCGTCATAGGCCTTTCCAGCGTATTCATAGCCGCCCTTGGCCAGGGTGCCGTATTTGGTTGCGGCTGCTGCATAGTAGTGTACATTCCTGAATCCCAGTCCCTCGGTCACTGCATCAAGATCGACCTCAGCCAGATCTTCAACACCGCTGGTTTCCAGGATCTTGGCATTAACACTGGACATAGACTCCCGCCCCTGATGGCATTCCATACAGCGAGCTTCGTCTCCCAGTCCAGTTAGTTCAAGACCGGATGGCATAACCACACTGTCTTTCTGAACAACCGCGGGATTATGGCAGGCAACACACTGCACACCCATAACATCAGCGGCTGCAACTTCATTCTCAATCGTGCCGACGTCGGAACCATCTCCTCCGTGGAAATCGACATAACCGGATGTGGTATGGCATTTTACACAGTCCTCAGCTACCAGGCCATCGTCTTCCTCATCCCAATGCCGGAAGGCTTCTGCAGCACTATCGGCATGGCCAGAACTTGCCCAGGCAGCCTCGAAAGGAACCTCTCCCCCCAAAGGTGTGGGGCAGTCGATTTCCGGGCATTCCGGGCAATCCGGGCAATCAGCGGTGGAAGGAGACTCTCCTCCCGAGCAGCTGGCCAAAACCAGAACCGCAGCTACCATTACCAATAATATAAATATTTTTTTTCTCATATTCTCTCCTTTGAAACCTAGATAGATGTTCAACTTTAAAACCGGTTTAGATGGCTATCAAAATTCCTTGTTTAGCGAGACAAATTCCAATAATTACCGTGCTTTACAGCACATTAAACGTCATGCTACTATTGTACCCTTGTGACAGGTATCACTTATTGTATTTGCTTATATGTATAATAATTTATTATTATCGCTTGGGGATCAAAAAGCAGTGCTTATCAGTCAATTCAGGGTGAAAAATGATCGAGAGCGGGATATTCACATAAAAAAACACCGCAATCTCAGCGGTGTTTATGAATTAATTTCCGTTTTGATCAAGTATTGATCAGTAGGTGGTTTCACATCCATAGAAAGTATCTGCACCACCACCTCCCCGGCAGACATCTGTACCAGGTCCACCAATTATCACATCATTTCCCTCTCCACCATCCAATCCCCAGATCCAGAAGAAAAAAAATATTCTGCGTCTATCATTTCCACCGCCACCAAGGATGCAATCATTACCTGCCCCACCCTCGATCAACAGGTCATCGCCGGCAGTACCCAAGATCAGGTCATTTGCGGCTGTGCCGCTCTGGCCTGCGCCTACATCAACAATGTTGGTCAAACCCATGCCAGCGCACTGCGGGGGTGTTACCTCTGTGACCCCAAGACCAAAACTATCCTTATCGGCATGAGTGACCGGTACCGTATTAGAGGCGGCAACCGCATTAAATACACTGATCACAACCAGGGTAAAGATACCAAGAATGATTATTACTGTGATATTCCGCCAGTTTTTTTTCATATTATTTAAGAGGATTACCAATCCTTAAAATTTCTCAGTCTGGTTTTTCCAATAAAGATCCAATTTCATCTGCCGTGGCAAGTTTTCCGAGGAAAAAGCCCTGGGCAACTTCAATATCCTGCGCTTTCAGAATATCCAGGTCCTCTTTTGACTCCACTCCCTGGGCAACTACTTCAATTTTAAGACTTTTTGCCATTTTTGCGATCGCACTCACAAGCCGTTGAGATGTGCGGTTCTCTTTGATACCCTGGATGATTGTCCGGTCAATCTTTAAAGATTGGATAGGCATCTGGAAAATCTGATTGATCTGGTTTGCAGAGTCAGTAGCAAAATTATCAAAGGCCAACCTGACACCAAGGTCATTTAATTGGATGAGATGTTCTTTGATATTCTCGTCCCGGAAAATCTGGTTAGACCGATTGATCTCGATCTGGATTAGATTAGGATCACACATATTTTCCAGGATGGTGGCAGTAACTTCAGTGATGAACTGATCCTTGAGTATGGTTTCAGGTGAGATGTTGATTGAAACAGGAACCACAGATACCCCTTTTTCCTTCCAGATCCTCAACTGCTGGCAAACGTTTTTTGTCACCCAGCTGTCAATTTCAGGAATTAAATCACAAGCCTCGGCATGTGAAATGAAATCAGCCGGGTACAGGGTTCCGTGGTCTGGATGATTCCAGCGCAGGAAAGCTTCCACGCCAATAACAGATCTATCTTTGAGTAAGACTACTGGTTGGTAATACAATTCCAGTTGGTCTTCAGCAATAGCCCGTAAGAGCGCCTTTCTGAACTCATAGATGGTTGGAAAAAGGGTTTCATCCTTAAAAACATCAATTTCATACTGGTAAACCGTCTGGGCGTCCTGAACAGAATATCTGTGGTAACTATCTTTTGATTCATGAAGGATCATTGCGCCATAACGTTCAGCCATCTTTGTTAAGTCTGAGAAAGAAGCAACTTCCACAATCTGGTCTCCCAGATTCTCTTGATTCCCATCCAGAACATCCACCAGCAAGGGGTGGTACTGAATTTGGATGCGGGAAATATCTGATCTTCTGATATCCCTGATCAGGGTCCAGGTTGGATAAGCTGATGCGAGTAAGCTTATTATGAATAAAACCAATGTGATCTGACGGGCTCGGATGATCGCTACTTCTATACCAAAAATATTTATGGTATTTAGATCAATGTAATCATCTGTCAAGAACCCTTCCTGGTTCAGGTTTAATCCATCTTCCATTTCCGGCATGCGCATCAGAGTTGGATTAAACTGAAAGGCGATCTCTGGCTGATAGATATCCTGCAGCGGAATACCCTTCACCTCGCCCGTTATGGTGACAATTGGCAGGATCTTAAAATCATAGATCCGGCTCTCTGCACCAGTTTTTTCTTCTTTCGCGAGGATCAGGTCATGAATGCTGCAGACATCCAGGGATACTTTTGACTCAAAGCTATCACCAGAAAATTCTGTCACTGGATGCAATTCAAATGATCTGGTCCAACCATCAATGTCACTTAATTGAGCGGAGATTTTATATTTTCCAGCCAATGACAGGTTTTCTGCAGGGGATAAATCCCGGGCTGAAAAAGAATAATCAAAATCCATCAAGACATCACAGGTGATCAGGAAATAGATCGGATCTCCTGTTTTAACAGTCGCAGCATCATACAAAGTGTCTTTGTTCCTTGATGTATAACTAAAATCCCCTTCGTGGGTATAAAACATCGTATCTGTATAAACTTTTGTGACTGGTTTGGTAAACACATATATACCCAGGATCAAGGCCACAAGAGCAAGGATCCCGAGAAACAGCAGCAGTTCCTGTCGAATTTCTCCGCGTGTTATTGCTGGTTGACTTTTCATAAAATCTCTTTTTTTTCTTTTTCTGGATACATCACGCTTTTCAAATAAAAATATTGAGCTGATAATGCCTACGATTATAATTGTAAACCCGGCAAAGTATGCTGGTTCTCTGAGTTTCCGGATGACCTGGCCTGCGCCGGGGATCATGAACCAGTATTTTCCGACGATCTCTGCTCTTTTTGGTTGGTAAGCATCCAGCCAGTCATTATTATCACCCTTAAGAATGAACCCCTCATCATCCAGGTCAACAACCCGATGGAAGACATAACCCACAACCGGGTCCTTGTAGACTACTTTCTGGTCGATATCATAATCGGGTTTTGACCTGGTCAGGACAAGATCGCCTAAGCGATGCTCCGGCTCCATACTGTTGCCGTTTACAATCACATATGAAACTGCTCCTGCCAGCTGTGTCGGAGCAAATAAATACCACAATCCAATTATGATTAGGATCAGCAGCAGGATCGATTTGGCGTTATTCCGGAAAAACAATATCATAGTTATTGTATTAAAACGGGCGTGGTATTTTAGTTTACCACGCCCATTTTCTTGTTAGGGTATTTCTTGCAACAGTCAACAATCAAAAAGAAATTCCTCAGTCAGTAGCGGCGACATGGAATTCAACTGCTGCAGTTACAGAAACTCCCACTGAACCGAGAGGACATGTGACAGAAGTGCCTACGGGAGTGTTGCATGTGACCCAATCAATACCCGTAGTACCGGTTCCATCCCCGATACCTACAAGGACTTCAGCTGTCGCAGGAACAGGATCTCCGGAATCTAGTTCAGTCATATTAAAATCCACACTGGAAAAAAGGTTCGGATTCGAACTATCCAGGGTGTAATTTACATCGGTAACCTCATACCCGGAGATAACACCTTCACCATAACCAGCATGAGTATTAGCAGGAACTGTATTGGCTGCGGCAAAACCGTAGGTAGCTGCGCTCAAGACAACTGCCAAAACGAGTAGAGCTAAAATCCGATAACGAAATTTCATAACCTTTTTCATAATATTCCTCCATACAAAATATAATTTATTAATCACAATTTAGTGTTACGCCTGTAGTGTAGCATGGCCTTATTTTTGGTCAACCCACCTAAACTATCAATGCTGTTAGGATTGGCCAATTATGGGCGATTTAAGTTTTTTTAGAAAAATAAGCCCTCTAAAACCCCTAACAATCCTGTTAGTTTTTATTTATTTTAACGCGGTGTGATGGTTTATACTCCGGTTTAGTAGTGCTAATTTAATGTACACGAACCAAAAAGTGCCCTTATTTTATTAGGGCACTTTTAACTTCATGATCTGCCAATAAGCACTTAGCTTTATTCCAAGAAATATGTAGCAGTGGGTGGTGGTGTATCCGATGGCGTCGGTGTTAATACAGTCGGAACCGGTGTCGAAGTTGCCGGGACAGGTGTTTGGCTCGGCCAGGGTGTTCTGGTAGGCCTGGGTGTATTGGTAGGCCAGGAAGTATGACTCGGTACAGGCGTATTTGAAGGGGTCAGAGTGATTGTCGGTGAGGGGGTTCTCGTCGGTGTGCGGGTCGGCCGCGGTGTGTTACTGGGCAAAGGTGTATTGCTAGGCGGCAAAGTGCTGGTGGGGGGTGGCGGCGGCGAGGCTGTAAATGTCCTGGTCGGTGTGGGAGTTACCGTGAAGGTGCTGACCGCTCTGGGTACAGCATTGCGGATTATACTGCAGCCATTATCAAATAAAGCCCGGACACCAAAATCATTGCTAACCACTCCTGTTAGTGGTCCCCCACCACCCCAATCATTATCAAAATCGATATCCCAGCGGTACCTGATTCCTGCATCAAAGGGAACAGTGCCTGTCCAGATACTTGAAGAGGAATAATCACGAGCGCCGCCATTGCCGTGACCTGGGAAAAATCCGCCATTCCATTTATACCAATCCATATTCAGATTGTTATACCCATTGACGGCCCCGTACTGCTCGGCATAATCCCAGATCAATTCCAGCGAGGTTAACTGGGCATCAACGACATCATTATTCTTTATAAAAGTCCTTAACTGGCCGCCATTGCGGAAAGTAAAAGCATTTAAATTATATTTACTGCAATCTGGTGTGGGAGTGATGGTCGGCGTGGCAGTTTCAGTGGGTGTCGCTGTAGGTGTTGAGGTCGGCATATTTACCGTAACACCTTTATGGCAGCCATCGTCAAATTCCAGATCTACGGCATGATCCCCTTCCAGACCCACATACCGGGGCTGGAACAAAGCTACATAGTCAGCTTGCAGCCCTGAAGCCATCTCAACAGTAGCTCCGGGGATCCAAAATGTAGGCGGTGTAGTGTCGTTAAGGATCGACCAGCCGCTGGTGTGGAACTGGACGGCCCACAGATAACGCCCAGGATCATTCTTTTGCCATTCCTGATTGGCCCGGTAAAAATGGATTGGAACAGGATTGTCGTTCCTGATGGTCACAGAAACAATCTGATATCCCGAAAACCATTCTCCCGCGTAGCTGTTAACTACCTGGATCAGACTGCAATCAACAGGTATAGGTGTATTGGTCGCAGTAGGAGTCAGTGAGGGCGTAGTTGTAGGTGTGATTGTTGGTGTATCGGTAATTGTGGGGGTTTGGGTCCATGTTGGCGCTGACAGGATCGGACCAGAAACACCCATCACTCGCGATGTTCGGAATTTCTCTACGATGCCATCCTTTTCTGCATTGAGGGCTATTGTAGGCCAAAGATTGCTCAACAACGGCAGGAACAGGGGATGCTGATGTTCTAAATGAACTTTTACTCTATCGCCTGGCCCTCCAGCATCATCCATTAGCTGGCTGGAGAGATTGTCCATGCAGAGGGGAATTGCATAGTTATTATAGTCCACGGCATACTGGTTGCCGCGGTTGCTGCAGATGGTAACGTGATAATACCCTTTCTCTGAAGGCTGGCCGAGATTTGCCGTGTTGTGGGTCAGAAGGTATTGTTCATAATCACCAGCAACGGAAGGTTCCACCCACAAGCCTGCACCACCACCTTCAGCAGCATCCTGGATGGAAAATAAACGCGCCAGATCGATTAATTGGCGTTCCAGTTCGTTTCCGCCAGCACCGGAATAATTATCCGGCACCAGGCAGTCCTGCGGGTCACCACCAAAAATATCGGCGTTGACATGGGAAATCCCGAGATTAGCCCCAGCCTGGATACAATAATTTTCTTTATATTCACCGGTCACTGCATAACGGATCGCAAATCTGGCAGCATTCTGCAGAGCCATCCAGGAGAATATCAATCTGCCGAATTCTATGATCCCGAAAATAACGAACAGTAAGAGGGGAAGCGCCAGCATAAACTCGACCATGGCCTGGCCATTTTTCTTTTTTGCTCTTGTCGGGATCTCTATTTTAGCCATAATTTTCGAAAATATTCACTTGCGATCCTGGTGTCGTTCCTCTTCTAACATGCCGTTGAATATTTTCCTCCCGTCTTTCTAATTTAAACAAAATAGCTCGCATTTATTTGATAAATACGGTCAATAAGGTGATATCAGTGTAACATCATGGGGTTTCTGTACAACCCCCTAAAACTAACAACCCTGTTAGAATCTGGACTTTTAATAGGTAGGTGGAATTTTCTCTCGATAGAATCCCCTGAAATAACCCAACATTCTTGTTAGGAAGAACCTTTTTTACCTATATTCAACCAAGTTAGATCAACTCATCCAAATATTTCCGGATAGTTGTAAAAAATAAATGCCCTCAACTGAGGGCATTTATAGTCCTTGAAATTTTTTTCCATTGCATGTTAAATACTTTTTATCGCTCTTTTTTGTTGTATTAAATCCTATTCAAGGAAATAAGTAGCCGATGGTGTAGGTGTCATTGAAGGTAGTGGTGTGAAAGTTGGTGTGCTCGCTGCTGCAGTGGCTGTTAAATTAGGTGTAATACTGGGAACAGGGGTATTACTTGGCACCTGAGTACTGGTCGGCCAGGATGTATGGGAAGGAACTGGTGTTGTAGTACGTGAAGGAGTGATCGACGGAGTCCTGGTTTTGGTAGGCGTCGAAGTCGGTAAAGGTGTATTGCTCGGCAAGGGTGTGTTTGACGGAAGCGGAGTATTGGTGGGTGGAGGCGGCGGTGATGGTGTGGGGGTTGTTGATGCTGTCGCAGTAGCCGTCCAGGTCACGATTGCCCGCGGTACAGCGTTCCGGATGATGCTGCAGCCATTATCAAATAAAGCCCTGACGCCAAAATCTGAGTTCACTACACCTGTTAGGGGACCCCCACCACCCCAATCATTATCAAAGTCAATATCCCAGCGGTACTGGGTGCCGGCATTAAAAGGAACGCTGCCGGTCCAGATCGATGAAGAGGAATAATCCCTGGTACCGGCCTGCCCATGGCCGGGGAAGTAGGATCCATTCCACTGATAAAAATCCATATTGAGACTGGTAAAACCATTCGCATCCCCGTACTGCTCTGCATAATCCCAGATCAATTCCAGGGACACCAGATCCGTATCAACAACATCCCCGTTGTTAAAATAGGCTCGCAGCTGGGCATAATTCCGGAAGCTGAAAGATCCCAACGAGTATAAATTGCAATTCGGCGTGGGTGTGATAGTTGGTGTTGCTGTTTCCGTAGGAGTGGCTGAGGCAGTTGCTGTGGGCATATTCACAGTCACACCCTTGTGGCAGCCATCATCAAATTCCAGGTCCACGGAGGTATTGCCCTCCAGGCTGATATACGGGGGCTGGAATAAACCGATATAATCACCCATTCCTGCGGGTGCCATTTCTATGCTTGGTGATGGATTCCAGTTGGTTGGCGGGCTGGTATCGTTCAGGATATCCCAGCTGCTGTTGTTAAAACGAGCAGCCCAGTAATACCGGCCCGGATCATTCTTAACCCACTGCTGATTGGCTGAAATCAAGTGGATCGGGACCGGGTTGTTATTGCGGATGGTTACTGACGCGATCTGGTAGCCAGCTGTCCAGAGCCCCACATAACTGTTGACAACCTCGATCAGATCACATCGGACAGGAATCGGTGTATTGGTTGGTGATGGAGTCACTGACGGTGTTGTTGTTGGTGTGATCGTCGGTGTATTGGTTATTGTTGAAGTCTGGGTCCAGGTTGGAGCAGACAAAATCGGACCCGAAACGCCCATAACCCTAGAGGTCCGGAATTTCTCAACAATGCCGTCGCGTTCAGCATTCAGAGTTACAGAAGGCCAGATATTACTTATCAGAGGTAAAAAAATCGGATGCTGGTGTTCAATATGGACTTTTACTCGATCACCCGGGCCGCCCGCGTCATCCATCAACACGCTGCTGATATTGTCATAACATAAGGGGATGGCATAGTTGTTATAATCCAGCACAAATTGATTGCCTCGGTTGCTGCAGGTGGTGACATGAAAATAACCTTTTTCGTTTTCCATCCCGATAAAAGCTACATTGTGGCTGGAGAGATATTGGTCATAATTCCCGGCCACAGCAGGTTCTACCCACAGACCCGTCCCACCTCCAACGGCCGCATCGCGGATCGAAAAGAGCCGGGCCAGATCGATCAATTCCCGTTCTTTAGTGGCGCTGTCCGAGCCTGAGTAATTAACCGGGATCAAACAATCCTGGGGATCTCCCCCAAAAACATCGGCGTTGATATGATCGGATCCCAGCTGATTGCCAGCCTGAACACAATAAATGTCATTAAACTCACCAGTGACAGCAAATCGAATGCCAAATCTGGCTGCGTTTTGAACAGCCATCCAGGCAAAGGTCAGGCGGGCAAATTCAACGATCCCGAACAGAAGAAACAACAATATCGGGAGGGCGAGCACAAATTCAACCATCGCCTGACCCCGAGATTTTTGATGTGATTTAGCCCCTATACGCAACATATTTCCCTGTTTTTATGGCAAATGGCGTGGAATAAAATTTTTCCACGCCTTTACCTGCTACATTTATGTGCTCTCCCATAAATTCCCGCGGGAGGTCGTACATATTTCACTAGTTAGATATTACATGCAGCCAGTCAGCTTCCAGAACATCGATACTCTTATCAAAGGCGCAGGTCCAGTGGGTACCGGCTTTTTCACAATCATCAGCCCAGACCACCTGGCCTTTTTCTGTGATCGATACTCCCGCCATAATTGCTAGGGCAGATTGATCGATTTCAAAATCCACAGCTGTGAATGATGTAGGGTTATCAATATCAAGGGTGTAGCTGATCCTGGAGACCTGATAGTCAGATTTCACTCCATAAGTAACACCCAGAATGCCCGCGCTAGGAATTGTGCTTACCTCAGAAAAACCATAACTTACCGCAGCAATGACCAGCGTCAACGAAACCAGGCTGAGTATGCTGAGTTTAGTGCGTCTACGTTTCGTCATGAGCTTCTTCCTTTGTCCAATGAAAGCCTAAATCTAGATAAGGTGGACTTGATATCAGTTTAGCATCCTTGGGGTTTTGCACAAGCCCTCTAAACTAACATTCCTGTTAGGTTCTCAATAAATAATCAACTATAGAGGGTAAAAATTGGATTTACACCTTACAAGACAGAAATCTTATTACAAAAACACAAATGCCCTCCTGTGAGGGCATTTTTCAGTATCAGTAATCATTATTCTAATAAATATATTCCATGCTACTCCAAGAAATAAGTAGCTGTTGCTGTGGGGGTAGTTGACTTTGTAGGCGACGGTGTTGGAGAAGCTGCGAGAGCTGTCGCTGTCAGGTTTGGAGTATTTGACGGTACTGGTGTGCTGCTAGGCACGGGGGTATTGGTAGGCAGCGCAGTAGCTGTCGGGACCGGGGTTGTAGTTGGTGATGGCGTGATAGACGGAGTCCAGGTTATGGTAGGCGTGCGGGTTGGCAGTGGTGTTGCTGACGGCAGGGGTGTATTGGATGGCAGGGGTGTATTCGTCGGCGGCGGCGGAGGTGTGGGTGTCCAGGTGACGGTGGGTGTGGAGGATGGCGTCCAGGATATGATCGGCCTGGGAATTGCATCCCGTCGCAGCTGACAGCCGTTGGTAAAGTCAATGATCACCCCAAAGTCGTTGCTGACAACGCCCGGTAAGGGTGCATTTCCTCCCCAGTTGTTGTCAAAATCAATTCGCCAGGTATAAGTTGATCCATTATTAAAAGGCCGGGAGCCACTCCAGGTGGTTGGGGAACTGCTATCAATTACTCCATCACCATTGCCACCCAGGTGGAAATAACTTCCATTCCATTCAAACCAGTCAACATTCAGATTCGGATACCCATTCGTGACCCCATAATTCTCAGCGAAGTTCCAATCCAGAGAGATCTGACTCACTGTAGTATCCACAACATCACCATTTGTGACAGTCATCCTTTGAATGGCGTAATTCTCAAATACAAAATTGGACATACTGTACTTACTGCAATCCGGAGTTGGTGTCAGGGTCGGTGTATCTGTTATTGTTGGTGTTAAACTGACCGTCGCGGTGGGCATGTTTGCCGAAATACCCTTGAGGCAGCTGTCATCAAATTCCAGATCAACGATAGTACTTCCCTGGACGGGTTCTGCCACCGGTTTAAATAAAGCTACATAATCACCTAATCCGCCTGCAACCATTTCAATTGGAACCGCAGGAGCCCAGGTCGTATCCGGGACCATATCATCCAGAATAGCCCAGGGACTGAGGTTAAACTTCATCCCATAAACATAACGGCTGGCGGGCAGTTTTTCCCAGGCCAGATCGGCCTGGTGCAGGTGAATGGGCACCGGATTGTTATTCTTGATTCTCACCAGGGCCCCGTAATATCCTCCCCCGTAGTCTCCAACCATGCTGTAAGCAATATTGATCAGATCACAATCCACAGGGATAGGGGTTGCAGAGGCAGTTGGAGTTGGCGTTTCAGTAGGCGTTAATGTGATCGTGGGTGTCAAGGTAATTGTTGGGGTCTGGGTCCAGGTGGGCGCTGAAAGAATAGGACCGGATACTCCCAATGATCGGGAAGTGCGGAATTTCTCAACAATACCGTCACGTTCAGCGTTGAGCATGACGGATGGCCAG
Organism: uncultured Anaerolineales bacterium; assembly: GCA_964627755.1. GTDB lineage: Bacteria > Chloroflexota > Anaerolineae > Anaerolineales > UBA11858 > B10-G9. The sequence continues at coordinate 6,663 of CAZVIH010000064.1, read as the reverse complement.
ATATTGGTCAAAATGGGTAAAAACAGGGGATGGCGGTGTTCCACATGAACCTTGACCCGGTCTCCCGGGCCGCCAGCATCATCCATTAATTGTGAGGCAGGAATAAGCTCGCATAAGGGGATCACCGAAAGGTTAGTGTTCATGCGGTATTGTCCCCCGCGGTTGCTGCAGATCGTGATATGGTAAAAACCGGTTTCATCGGGCAGGCCGATAAAGGCCGGATCATGAAGGCCAAGGTACTGCTCATAATTTCCTGATACGTTGGGCCGCAGCCATAATCCTGTTCCCCCCCCAACAGCTGCATCTTGTATGGAAAACAACCGGGCCATATCGATCAGCTCGCGTTCTTTATCGCTTTTATCCGCATTTGTATAGCTGTCCGGGATCTTGCAATCCTGGGGGGCTCCCCCATCTGTATCTGCTGCAACATGGGCCGCTCCCAGCAGATTTCCCGCTTCGATGCAGTAAATTTCCTTGAATTCGCCGGTAACGGCATAACGGATCCCAAATCGGGCTGCATTCTGGACCGCCATCCAGGCAAAGACCATCCTGGCAAATTCGATGATGCCAAAGATAATAAACAACAAAATCGGGAGGGCAATGACAAATTCTACCATTGCCTGACCCCGACTTTTAGTCCTGGTATGTGAAATCCGCCCCGATTTCATTTCTTACAGCTCTCTTCCTTCTAATTTAGTAATGGCAGTATATCATAAAACTGACCTTTTGATACACCAAACAGAGGGTGATGAAGCACTTATTGCGTAATTCGGGTGAAGATACTCCCGGCTACTTTTTCAAAAATTTGCGTCAGATAAGCGCCGCTGGGAGCATAATAATACTGCCCGCACGAAGTTTGAGGTGGAGCAATAGCTGGATCACACGGATCCTGATCATAAATATCGGTAGGATCATCTGGTATGGGATTGCGGAAGTTATCATCCCCGATATTGGCCATATATCTTAATAACACCTCTCCGTCATAATCCGGGGGTTTGGCTGCCTGACCTAGGCCAATGGCGTAGATCGCTATTTCGTCACCAGACTTGGGTTCAGTAGAATCTGCAGGATACACAGGGTAAACCAGAGCTACCCGGTCAGTCATATCGCGGGCATAATCCTCGGTATCGTAAGGAGGAGAGCTTGTATTCCAGATTGCGCCTGCCGGGCATTCACCGGCAGCAGTATGGAAGGGTCCGCAGTGTCGGGTTGAGGGATCACCATCCGTACACCAGGAATAAGGTGTGCTGGGTTCATTGGTCCACAGGCGGGCGCCAAGCGCTCCGCCGCAGAAGCCGTTCGAATAACTTGCCGGGACTTCATTAAAACTTGGATCTGTATTATAAGTCTCAGGTGAAGCACCATGGGCTGCAGGTGGCAGATCACTTACATTGGTTGTCCCGTCGGAAAGGAACACTATGATCCAGACGCTGTCCACCCTGCCCTGGGCCTTGAGGATATCCCCGGCCACACGCATGCCGCATCCAGTGCATGTGTTCCCAATAATATCATTCACCTCAAAATAATCAGTATCTCCATCCACATTCATCGGGTTTACCTGTCCAGTTTGGGGGTCACCAAAAGCCAGGATATCAGCTGGCGACGGGCCATCAAATAACTGGATGGCATTAATGGCAGCTTTTACAGCTGAGTGGTCCGCTTCCAGCACTACATCAGTGGTTGACGGGTCCGGGTCGTGAACGTGGGCCATCACATCATAGGTGACAACGGCAATGCGGTCGTACCCATCAAAGAATTTGTCGATCATGGCGTTGGCTGCGTCTTTGGCTTTTCGCAGGGGCTGGCAAGTATTACTGGCATTACAGTTGGTCGCATCATAATCAGGGGTATAGTCTGATACACCATCTGCGGGGTTGATATCTGTTTCATTTGCCATAGATTCCGAGGTATCGATCACGATCACAACGTCCAGAGAAGCTGCTTCGCCGATGGAATGGGTTGTGATGGGTATATCTCTAATCCCAAATAATTGCAGAAAATATACGGGGCTGTTCTGAGTGGCCTGGATCCAGGCCAGTTTCCGTTTGATTTCACCCGGGGCAGGACAAACCGATGCAAAAGCGGCCGGAATGCCTGCGTCCTCACATAGATAAGTTTCCAGAGAATAGATATCCGAGATGTCGTTTAAAGCCAGCATTTCCCGGGCGGATTCCCGGATCAATGCTCGACGCTGGGCTGCCGGCAGGGATGAATCGCGGATCTCGTTAGCCGCCGCCACCGCAGCGGAGTCCAAACCTCTTTTCAGACGGGTGAAACTCATGTACAGGGTCCCGGCATCTGTAACCAACCCTGCAAATGCCAGCATGGCCAAAAAGGCAACCGCTGTGATCACCAGGGCCTGGCCCCTTTCCCGGAGATTTCCTTCCCTGATTTGGCCGAAAACGCGGGAAATCATATCAGAAAGATTTTTATAAGGGTGATTTATCTTCTTTTTCATAATTACCTTCTTTGATCTAAGGCAACGGTGTTGGCGTGGGAGCTGCCATGGGCGCCGGCATGACTGCAAAGGCATGCAGGGGGATCGGGTTGGGCAGCAGGTCTGCAATCAGAGGTAAGTTGAGCAATTGATCATGGCAGTAATAGATCTCCACCAGCACGATGCCTTTATCTGTTGGTCCACCAGGAACGGTGGTTCCAACCCCAACAGTGGGTGTCCCGGGTCCGGAGGTAGGGGCTGCAATAGACACCCAAGCGTCATGGATTTGCTGTGGGAAAAAGGGCGTGGTCGAGCCCGGCGTTCCATCACAGTTCTTGGTCCAGTTATCCCCGTATAGCGACCAGACCCCATCGCCGTCGTTGGGTTTCCGGTCAGTAACCACATTATTATCAATAGTGAAAATGGAAATAGTGAGATCGTCCCTGGTCGGGTCAAGAGTGATATCCTGATTAAAATTGGTCCCGATGACCACACAGGCAGTATCCAGGTAATAATGCAGCGCATTATCCTCACAAGCGCTGATCGGGTAATTGCTCATATCTCCCAACAATACTTCTGGATCCCTGTCTGCCGCAAACCTGGCAGCCTCCCTGACAACATCCAGGAGAGAAAGATAGTTATAGACAACTGCTCCGACCTCAACAAAAGCAATTAATAAAAATAACAGCAAGGGCAGTACGATCGCCAGTTCAACGAAACTCTGCCCGGAACTATTACCTGAAGAGTGGGAAGTCTTCCTGTTCATATACTTATCCTAATTTAATATCTTCATTATATCGACAGAAAACACCAGCGTCAAACTGCCAGGCCTGTCTAACAAAACTGTAAAGCCCTAAACCATTTGGCCGGGTTTGGGTTTAATTTATCATTTCTCGTCTAGATTATACGCTTGTTTAGAGCTGGAATTGCTGATAGTTTTGTTAATTCTTACTATTTCCTATCCAAAAAACTACTCAGTTGAAGTAAAATTGAATCAGGAAAATGGTGGTGTTCTATGAAATCGGTCATATTAAATATCCAACCTACGGTAGAGGCGAACCGGGATCAGGCCATCCTGGAAGAACATGGTATCCGGGCTGTGGTTGTCCCCTATTACAAGGCACCTTCATTTTACGTGGGAGATAACCAGATCTCGGAGCTGCTGGTGATGGACCATCAGGAGAAAGAAGCCAGGGAGATCCTGGGGCTTCCAGATGAACCGCCTGATTTTACTGGCTGAGCATTACCCATCCACAATCCTGTCATCCTGAGCGTTAGCGAAGGATCCATATAAGATTCCAATTTTCAAGTAAAAAAAATTTAGATTTGGGAAGGTATCGGAAACCGATCCCCATATGGATTCTTCCATTTCGCTTCGCTCAATGTCAGAATGACATTTATTAAACAGATATTGTCCAATTCTGCTCAAACACCCGTCCCCGGGTGTTTTTTATCCCCGCCGAGGATCGTTCGGAGAGAACAGGCTCTCAGATCAAAAACATACTTTCATTGCGAGGAGCCCGAACGAAGTGAGGGCGACGAAGCAATCTGAGCTTCATTCCTCGACCTATATCATCTCTACAATCAATTCATTATTAGACAGTTTTTTACGCTCGAATATTGACCAGTTATTATTTTTGGTCTAAGTTTAATTTAATACAAATTGCTTCGGAAGCTGCTCTTCCTGGCAATGACAGGATAAGGATGGGTGGTTATTATTTCATGAGGCGGATAGCATCCCTGGGGCAAGCGCTGATGCAATCGATGCAGCCCCGGCACAGAGCTGGATACATATCCGGCATTTCACCAGGAGCTTCCTGGCGAAGTACCTTTTTTTCGCACACCTTGGCGGCCGCGCATACTCCATCTTGACAGGATTCTGGATCACAGCGCTCGTAATCCAATACAACTTTAGGTTGAGGCATCTGATTCCCCCGATGCAACTTCCTGAAGCTGTTCCAATTCCTCTTCCAGTTCCTCCAGCTCGATTAACATGGCTGCTCTTACTGAATGAGCTGGAATGCTTTTCTTAATTTCGTCTATCCTGTCTTCAAGTTCTTGAACCGATAAATTGTCTTTCATTTATTATCAATCCGCTGTCCACAACAATGAGATAATTCCGGATGCCATCTTATCAAGATTAAATTTTTCCTCCACTAATAACCTCCCCCTCTTCCCCATCCGGGAAGCTTTTTCCGGGTTCGACAGCACAGCTCTGATGGAGTTCTGGATCGCTGGAATATCATCATAAGGCACAAGATACCCTGTTTCACCCGGGATGACAACTTCACTGCTGCCACCATATTTACCAGATATTACTGGTTTAGCGAATGCCATAGCTTCTAGGTATACGATTCCTAAACCTTCTGTATTACTGGGCATGATAAACAAATTGCAGGTTTGATATAAGCTGATCAATTCTTCATCAGAAATACTACCCCTAAATTGAACACTTTCAAATATTTCCAGGTCACATGCCAGTTGTCTAAGTCTTGGTAGATCATCTCCTGAGCCAACAATGACATACTGCAGATCACGAAACTCCTTGAGCAACTCAGGCAAAGCTTCAATAACGTGATCAATTCCTTTTTGTTTATCCGATTCTGTCAACCTGGCAACAGTCAATATTATATGTTTTTTTGTGGATGTCTCCGGATCAAATCCCTGAGATTTTTTGGAGATACTTTTTAACCATTCTTCGTCAAGGGCAGGGTAAAGAACAGAAATTTTTTCTTGATTGAGTTGATTCATTTCTACAGCTTTATCAGCGGTAAACTGGCTGGATGCCGTTATAAAATCTGCCTTTTGAACAGCTCTTTTCCTTAAGCCTGATAAAGTAATCCAAGCTTCGATCCCATGTAAATGGACACCATATCTCAATTTAGGTCGGAAAAATTTAACCAGGTAGATTATTGGAGCAATATGAAGATGAAATACATATGTTACTGATGGATTATATAAAACAAATAAAGCGGATCTTAAACTGAATAAGAACCGATTTTCCCCAAAACACTTTAAATGGACATTTTTATTAAAAGTTATTTCAGAATTCTTATCTAGCGAATCAACTAATGAGAATACATGAACATGCTGAAATTCATCCCCAGCCTTCTCGGATAATGATCTAATGATTTGCCGTCCAAATCGTTCGATACCACCATAACCGAATATCTTAGATGTCAGAAATATCGGACCCATGACACACCTTCAAGATATCTTGGTTAAACCTTCCCAGCTGAGAAAATTTCTTTTTCCTGCTCTGGAAAATTGAAAAAAGAATTAGAACCAATAATCTCATCCCCAGGAAATAAAGATTCCAGAAAAACGGTACTTGTTTGGTCCAGATCGCTGGATCCATTTTGTTAGTAATGGGATGGACACCTTCAATTTTGTATCCAAGTTTCCTCAGATCAGGACCCAGGTCACTTCTCTTATTGATCAAATCGTCTATTGCGTAAATTGTGACCCTATCGGGATAATGCTGGTGGGCTTTAAGGATATGATAGGCATACACAGATTGGAGAAGAATAGCTTTGAAACCCGATGAAGGCCACATTTCTACTGGAAATTCTTTTTTCACTAGCGATCTAAATACCGCGGCAGGATTTCTCCACAAAGCGATCAGATACAGGTCCGGATACTGGTCAAAGAGGAAATCTATCGACAGTACCAGCTGGGGATATTTTATAAAATCAATATTTTCATCTTGAAAAGGTGAAAAAGCCAGGAAGTAAAGTTTGCGTGTAAACTCATCATCCAACAGTGTAGGAGTCAGGAACGGTTCTTCGGTGATTCTATGCATTGCCCCACGGGGATAACGCTCCATCGCATTATGGAACATCAAGAGTGGAAAATACTCATGATAACCTCGGGGGTATTGACTAGAACTACGCAGGTCTTCCACTGTTTTTAATCCGCTCTGAACCAAAAAATCGGCAAACAGACTAGTCCCACTACGGGGACATCCCCCAATAATGATTTTCTTTTTGTCCTCAATCATCAAAACTGCCTTTTTTTTTATCATCTGCAGATTTATTCGCAGGTTCCGAGCACAATGGGGCTATTCTCGACTTGAACGACGGGCAGCCTTTAAAGCCTCTTCCTCTGCCTTAGCTTTCTGTTCCAGGGCGTAATGAGCCGGTCTGATCTCAGCATAATAAGAAACTGGTTTCAAAAGGCGTTCCTTATGATGGATATTTTCTGCCATGCGATCATAAGAGGCCAGC
>CAZVIH010000063.1:0-1721 GCA_964627755.1 uncultured Anaerolineales bacterium | reverse complement strand
GGATCCAGACTTTTCTTTTTAATCCCATAATCCACCCCATATCTGCATTTAGGATTGTCATCCGGTACTACAATATACTCAAATTTTAACACGTAGTAAGACCTGGACAAGAAAAGCTCATCAGGTGATTAGTGAATTTGGATGTGGCTGGAAAACAATAACCTGAAAATCTGGGTGAAACAGATAACACGAAGAAGATTGTTTAAGAGATTGGCAAAATGCGCCCCCAGGAGCTTACTATCCGAGTCCTTTCCCATTTCACATAGAAAAAACCACCTTTTCAGGTGGTTTTTTTTGTCTTTTCTTATATTCTGGTGTTGATCTGATTTACATTCCTCAACCCATAAATAGTCTTTTCTGAAGAATAACCCTAGGCTTTTTTCAGGGTTTTCCCTCCATACTGCCACAGGATGAATCCGACAGCTAGAAAATACAGAACAAACAAGATCAACCCAGCAGTATCCACATCCAGGGCAGGAAAGACATAGTTTGTCCAATTGAACATGGCATGCCCGAGCATAGCGGCGAAGATACTGCCCTTGGTATTGATATAGATCCAGGCCAGAATGATACCAACGAGTAATGTGGTCAGCATCAATCCCCAGGCGGGATTAGTATAGTAAGGCTCGTTGCGGTTCGCGAAGAACAAGGGAGCATGCCAGCTTCCCCACAGCAAGCCACCAATTACTGCTGCCGTCAACGCAGAATATTTGTCCTGTAAATGCTCGACGACATATCCGCGCCAGCCGAATTCTTCCTGGAGAGGTCCGGAGGTAAAAAATACTATCACAAAAGCCATCAGCAGGAAAATCGGCAGCGGAGCACCCGCCTGGGCAGCCTCAGCCACTGCGGGAAAGGCAGGAGTCGGGCTGCCAAACAAGAGCGCCAATCCCAGCGAGCCGCCGATTAATACAGGGAAGATCAGGAGCGTGACCCACCACCATTTTCCAAGCCGAACCATCACGCCTCGTTTGAACAGATCTTTTAAGCCAGCAAATCCCTGGTAGATGAACGTCGCCACAATCGCTCCAACCAGAGGCCCCCATCCGCCCAGGTTCAGACCAACAAAACGGCGAACTGCTTCAGGAGCATTCCAAATATTCTGGGCGATCAAAGCTTCGGGAATCCAGAACAGCCAGGAAAAACCAAATGTGATCAGAATAAAAACAAGGACATTGCTTTTCGCTTTCATAACTCTCCTTTTAGACTGTACCTTACCTATAAAATAATTGTAACAAAGCCTAGTGTGGCATATTACATGAATATAAATCAGATTATTCTAACATACAACTATTCGAGGTTTGGCTTAATCCAGACGATCAGCCTTCTAAGGCTCTTTTGCTGCCACCCTACCCGGTCAGAACTATCTGAATTCCCTGGACAGCTTTGTTGATCTATCGTGGAGATATAGACTTTTCATCCCAATTTCCCCCATTTTCCGATCATCTTCTAGAAAACATAATAGGAGGTCATTCCGGCCTCAGCTCTTCTATGAACGAGGTATCACGCCACATTAGGGCACTTGGACCTGCCAGGTAGATGACGTATTTTCGATCCGGGGTAATGATGGGACTGATACAGTCTTCCACGTTCTCTACCCTGATAGCCTCTGTCCATCCCTTATCCAGGGCATAAGAAATGTAGAGCTGGGTGGGACTGTTTTGATCCCTGGCCCGGGAGAAGAGCAGGTAGCTCTGATCAGGCGCAATGTTGGGGGTGAA
>CAZVIH010000062.1:0-59878 GCA_964627755.1 uncultured Anaerolineales bacterium | reverse complement strand
ACAACCCACTCCGCAGCAGCTGGTGCAGGCTTACGAAAATGCCCAGAAAAACGGGGCGGAGGAAATACTGATCATCACTATCAGCAAAGCTATGAGCGGGACCCATGAGTCCGCCAAAGTTGCAGCGGAAATGGTGGATATTCCAGTTAAGGTGTTGGATTCAAAAGCCAATTCCATGAGCCTGGGCTGGCAGGTTCTGGCTGCTGCCAGGGCGCGCGAAGAGGGGGGAGACCTCCAGGCTATGGTCAACGCAGCCGATAAGACTCGCGACACTATGGTGTATATCATTACCCTGGATACACTGGAATATCTTCACAAAGGCGGACGCATTGGAGGAGCAAGTCACTTTATAGGTAATTTACTGAACTTGAAACCGCAGATTTCTGTTGATCACCAGAGTGGAGAAGTAGCAGGTGGGCGACGATCCCGGACCCGGAAAAAAGCCCTGGCAGACCTATACGCGGATTTCTTTGATCAGGTAGATTTGGAAAAACCTCTCAGGATCGCAGTATTACACAATGCAGCCCTGGAAGAGGCTCAAACACTTGCGGAAAAAATCAAAGCCGAAATACATCCCAAGGAAATCATCATCAGTATAGTGTCTCCTGTATTAGGGGTGCATACCGGACCGCGGGCAGTGGCGATTTGCGGTTATACCGAATAATGGAACCCCGGATTATCTTCCAGCCTACTTTATTCGTTGATCCCGGAAAATTATGTCTACTTTAAAAACCATAGCCGCATCATTAAAAATCCCTCTGTCAGGTGTGGACGCTGTAGTCTCGCTGCTGGATGATGGCAATACCATCCCCTTTATTGCCCGCTACCGAAAGGAAGCCACTGGTGGTCTGGATGAGCAACAGCTCCGGAATATATTCGAAGAGCTCACCCGGCTGCGGGCGTTGGATGAACGCAGGGCAACTATTCTGAAAAGCATTAAAACCCAGGGAAAGTTGACTCCTGGCTTGGAAGAGGAAATTAATTCAACTAACTCCAGGGCAGATCTGGAGGATCTTTACCAGCCCTATAAACCCAAGAGAAAAACCCGGGCCAGTATCGCGCGAGAAAATGGTTTGGAACCACTGGCGGAGCTGATCCTGGGGCAAAGTAAACCCCCGCTGTCATTGGACGAGATAGCCAACATCTATATCAACGATCAAGTCCCAACAGCGGAGAATGTTTGGCAAGGTGCCCGGGATATCACAGCGGAGATTATCAGCGATCATCCCCGCATTCGACAGCTGCTCCGCAAGAAAGCCCTCGAAAACAGCATATTATCGACCATCAAAAAAAAGAAAGGTGAAGATGAAAGGCAGGTCTATAAGGATTATTACCAGTTTGAGATCCAATCAAACCGCATCCGCTCCCATCAGACCCTGGCCATCAATCGAGCAGAAGAAAACGGCGTCCTGGCGGTAAAGCTCACACTCCCGGACAAGTATTGGGAACCATTGATCCTGGATCAGTTCCCCCCGGATCCCGAATCGCCTTTTTCCGGGGAACTCAGAGAGAGTATCAATGATGCTGCTTCCAGATTATTGCTCCCTTCTATCTTTCGAGATGTGCGCCGGATGTTAACAGAAAAAGCAGAGGATCAAGCCCTGCAGATATTTTCTAAGAACCTCCGGGCGCTGCTGCTGCAGCCCCCCCTGGCTGGATATACCATTATGGGGTTGGATCCGGGATACCGGACTGGTTGTAAAGTGGCGGTTGTGGATCCAACTGGTAAGGTTCTGCACACCGGGACGATCTTTCCCGTTCCACCCCGGAACCAGGTGGACCAGGCACGGGAATTCCTGCTTAAGAACATCCGGGAATGGAAAATATCCCTGATCGTTATTGGTAACGGGACTGCATCGCGGGAGACTGAATTATTTGTAGCGGATGTCATTAAGGATCTGGATGGCGTGAATTATCTGATTGCAAGTGAAGCGGGCGCAAGTGTATACAGCGCCAGTAAGCTGGCGGGCAGGGAGCTGCCGGATATGGATGTCAGCTTCAGAGGTGCAGTGTCTATTGCCCGCCGGGTCCAGGACCCTCTGGCTGAGTTGGTTAAGATCGATCCCCAATCTCTGGGGGTGGGTATGTATCAACATGATGTCAACCAGACAAGACTGAAAGAAAAATTGGAAATAGTTGTTGAGAGTGTGGTAAATGAGGTTGGGGTTGAGATTAACACAGCCTCTCCAGCCCTATTATCTTATATATCAGGTATTGGCCCGGGATTATCCGAACGGATTGTGGCCTACCGGGATAAAATTGGCCATTTCAGCAACCGTGAAAAATTGCAGGATGTTCCAGGTATGGGTGAAAAGACCTATCAACAGGCTGCAGGATTTCTGCGTATCAGGGAGGGTGATAATCCACTGGACACGACGGCAATTCACCCTGAAAGTTATTCTGCGGCAGAGCAAATCATTCAACAGGCTGGGATTGACTTGAAGGAAAAACCACAGTCAAATCGCAGCGCCCTGGTCAGCCTGAGCGAAAAGAAGACAGCCGAAGATCTGGCAGCTTCCCTTAAGATCGGTATCCCAACCCTGGTGGATATATTTAAGCAGCTGGTCCAGCCCGGACGCGACCCGCGGGAAGATTTGCCCAAGCCGTTCCTGCGGAAGGATGTATTAACTGTGGAAGACCTGGTGGAAGGCATGGAGCTGCAGGGGACTGTGCAAAATGTGGTTGAGTTTGGTGCCTTCATAGACCTGGGAGTAAAAAACGCAGGATTATTGCATAGATCGAAGATACCGGCAGGAGTGGATCTCAACCTGGGAGATATAATCCGTGTTACTATCCAGCAGGTGGATCTGGAGCGGGGGAGGATCAGCCTGGGCTGGGCTGAATCCAGACCTTAAAATATAAAAACCTGAAATTGAATTGTTAGACTGAGTACCATAGATCAGCTGCAGGGTTTTAATACTGGAACAAAAGGAACCCCTTTATGTTTGAAAATAAACCTTCCGAGAATACAGTCCAGGAAAAGCAGATCTTTTCTGTTGGCCTGGTTGGGTATGGGGGAATAGGAAAGTTTCACACTGTGAACTGGCGGAATCTCAATTTGTACTACCCGGATTTACCCAAAGTGGTTCGTTTACGAGGCGCAGCAGCTCGATCCCGGGCGTCTGTCAAAGCAGCCGTTGCTGATGGAGGATATGAATATGGAACAACGGATTATCATGAGTTATTGGATGATCCAGAAATTGATCTGATCGATATTTGCACACCAAACCATACCCATTTTGAGATCTTCCAGGCAGCTCTGGCTGCGGGAAAACACATCTATATAGAAAAACCACTGGCGTTGAACCTGGATCAAGCTCGCAAGATGCTTGATCTATCAAGATCTTCCGATCGGATGATTCAGATCGCATTTAATTTTCGTTTTATTCCCGCGGTTATGAAGGCAAAGCAGTTGATTGAAGGAGGTTTTCTGGGAGAGGTGTTGAATTTCCGGGCGCAGTACTATCATTCCAGCTACCTCGATTCTGACAAACTCATGTCCTGGCGGTTATCAAAAGAAGAATCCGGTGGAGGAGCACTGGTGGATCTGGGGGCTCATATTATCGACCTGATGCTCCACCTGGCGGGACCTTTTAAGCGAATTATGGCTCAAACCAAAACCTTTATCGATCAGCGTCCCCTTGCTGTCGATAATAAGGAAAAGGCGCCGGTGCTGGTGGACGATCATTCCCAGTTATTGGTAGAATTATCTACTGGTGGTGTTGGCGTTATTGAAGCTTCCCGGATCGCAGCAGGTACAACAGATGACTTGAACTTTGAGATCCACGGTACGAAAGGGGCACTGAAATACGATTTTATGGACCCTAATTGGCTCTATGTTTATGATGCTGGGGAAATTAAGAAACCACTGGGCGGTAACCATGGATTTAAGCAGATCCAGACCATGCATTCCTACCCCGGTAATCAAATCCCGGGCAGTAGGAGCTCGGTGAATTTTCTGGACACCCATGCCAATTCCCAATACCAGGTCACCAGAGCGGCTCTGGGTTTACAGCCACCATGCCCAACTGTCCAGGATGGTTATCTTGTACAGCAAATTCTTGATGCCAGCTTCCGTTCAGCCCGGGAAGAACACTGGGTGGATATACCATAAATTATTCAAGACCTCCAATGCAGCACCATGATTTTCTGCTATTTGTGTTTCAGGTAGGTTGGAGAAGATCAAAACATGAATCATAAACGCCTGCTGAGATATCCAGCAGGCGTTTATGATTGACCTCAGAGATCAGTTAGGCGTGGATAGCTTCACCCGAAACAGCTTTGGCTGCTTCGTGCAGTATTTCGCTGAGCGTGGGATGGGCATGAATATTATGGCCGATCTCAACGGAGGTGAGCTCGTTAGCCTGGGCCAGGGTCAGTTCTGGAAGCAGCTCAGTCACTTCTGGACCGATCATATGAGCGCCCAGGATTTCCCCGTATTTTTTATCGGTTACGATCTTGACCCAACCTGCATAATCATTCAACCCCAGGGCTTTTCCATTGGCCTGGAAATTGAATTTACCAACAGCCAGATCGTAACCTGCTTCTTTGGCCTGTTCTTCGGTCATCCCAAAGGATGCTACCTGGGGGTGGCAGTAGGTCGCCTTGGGCATATTATGGTAGTTCAGCTTTTGGGGTGATTTTCCAGCAATAGCTTCAGCACAGACCATGCCCATGGCCATGCCGGCATGGGCCAACATCAGCTTACCCGTCACATCGCCAATAGCCCAGATGCCTGGCAGATTAGTGGCCATCCGATCATCAATTTTGATAAAACCCCGCCGGTCAAATGTTATTCCGATTTTTTCCAACCCCATATGATCGGTATTGGGCACAAAGCTGGCTGCTAATAAAACCTGATCTGCAGAGATTTTTTCTTCGCCCCCTGGCGTTTCCACTATAACATTCACCTTGGTTTTTAAGCTTTCAACGCTGGATACCTTTGAGCCAGTCAGAGTTTTAATTCCTTGTTTGTTGATCTCTTTTTCCAGGGCAGCGCTGACTTCCCGGTCCTCATTGGGAAGAACCCGGTCCAGCATCTCAACAACAGTGACGTCCACCCCATAGCTATTCCAGATCGTGGCAAACTCCATCCCGATTGCTCCGGCGCCAACGATCACCACAGATTTTGGTAAGATTTCCTGTAGGATGGCTTCTTTATATGTCAGCACCTTTTCGCCGTCCACATCAATACCGGGAATGAGAAATGGACGGGCGCCAGTGGCTATAATGATATTAGGTGCAGATATTTGTTCCTCTCCATCAGCTCCAACTACTTTTGTAGTATCGGGGCTTGTAAATTCTGCTGTTCCTGTATAAAGGGTGATCTTATTCTTCTTCAACAAAAACTCAACACCCTTGGTCAGTCTTTTTGATACCTGGCGGCTGCGTTTGACCGCTGCACCATAATCAAGTTCTAGGTTATCAAAGGAAATTCCGAAATCCTTGGCCTTGTTATTCAGCGTGTAGGCCAGCTCGGCATTTTTAAGCAGGCTTTTGGATGGAATACATCCGACATTTACACATACACCACCCAGGTATTCCTTTTCGATAATGGCAACCTGCTGTCCTAGTTGGGCTGCTCTGATCGCAGCTACGTATCCCGCAGGTCCAGCCCCAATAACAATCACATCAAATTTTTTCATAACAACCTTTTTATTCTATTTTTCCTAAATTAATATCTAATCCTCAAGAGGGAATTTGCGTCTCCGCTGTTCTCGAACCGGATCATGGGGACAAGGTTTCGTTCAGCGGCATGATCTCGGATTCAGGTTTTCCCGCCTGAATACATGTCATAACTGAGCTTTTTCTGGGATATTATTGATCTCTTATGCAGATCTGGTAGCGATTTTTCCCGTTCCCAATCTAGCTTATTTGATTTATTTTACAATTAGTACCTCCTTTTACAAATTGAAAAAATATTAATTACTCAGTCAAACTCAATGCCTTCTTCAGCCCAGACATTTTTCCCTGCTTTTTCCCTTCGGGCTGGGATGACACATAAAAATCCCAGAGGCTTCCCCGTTGGATTGCTGATCTGGTGGGTTGCGTCTGGGGTGATATGTATGATATCTCCCCGAGAGATGCTGAAAGTATCTTCACCCAACAACACCTCTCCAGATCCTTGAAGAACCAGGATTCCATGGTCATAGGGATGTTGTTCTTTGCGGGAGTGACCCCCCGGACCTATTTGATAATAACGGAAAGCAAAATTTTCGGCGCCTTCTTTTTTGCCAATCATCCAGGTCTCTGATACCTGGTTTGCTTCATCGTTTTGATACATCCGGGATCGGGTATCTTCCCAATGAAAATTCTGATCCCAATCACCGGTAAATTTGTGAATAGTTCCTGCCATTTATTGATCCTTTTTCAAAATACTTGTATTGAGTATTTTTGCAATCTCATCCAGGCACTTGCGAGATGTTAAATCCAAACTGAGTGGGGTTATGGACACCAACCCTTGTGACAGCGCATACGCATCTGTGTTTTTTGAAGAATATTCCCCCTTGGAGGGTAAATCATATACTTTGTTTTGAGTCCCAAAGAGGTTCTCACGGGAATCGAGGTTTGACTGGTAATAAGGTAGGCGGTCCTGACGTGTAACCACAAAGCGAGTTTCTCTGGTTGCCCCAAGGGGAATTTCCAATTTCAAGACATCGGCATCAAATGGCATGGTGTTGTTAAGCATGATCTGTGCGATTAGTCTTGTGAAATGGATCGCAGCTGAAAAATTTACCCTGGAGCTGTAGCTGTGGTAATCCTGTCCGTCAATTTCCTGGGAAACAGCAAGGGTTGGGATGCCCATGTCTGCTGCTTCCAATGCGGCGCCAATGGTGCCAGAGACAGTGACGCAGCTGGCAACATTCTCTCCGTAGTTGATTCCGGATATAGCCAGAGAAATTTCCCTATCCGCTAATTCTTTCACTGCGTGGACAACAGCCAGAGCAGGAGTTGCTTTTACACTATATCCTTCCCATTGATTGCCGCCATAGATTACGGTTGTTTTTGAGATTGTTCCATCTCCGCCGCATTGTTGGGTTCTGCTCCGCCCCATGCTGGTTTGCTGCACTTGTGGTGCAACAATTAGTAATTCCCCCAATGAGTGAACTGCTTCCGCAACTGCCCCCAGACCAGGGGAATTGATTCCATCATCATTAGTTATTAGAATAAGAGGATTCATGATTAATAGACCTTTTTCAAAGCCTCACAAAGGGCAGAGATATCCTCAAAGATAAAATCGGGTTTAATATCCAGCCGGCTGATTTCTTCCCTCGAGGTCACACCAGTGAGAACTGCTGCGGTTTGAATGCCCATTTTGTTTCCTCCCAGTATGTCCGTTTCCAGCCGATCGCCGACCATCAAAGTTTCTTCAGGGAGAGAGCCAAGAGCATTTAATGCCGTTGTAAAAATTGCCGGTTGAGGTTTACCAACCACATATGGTTCAATCCCGGAAGCATAATGAAGAGCGCCGATAACCATGCCGGTTCCGGGATTGATTCCTTCCGGTGTAGGAAAAGAACCGTCGGTGTTGGTGGCTATAAAATCTGCGCCTCCGATGATTAATCTCATTGCAATTGTGATCTTTAATAGATTGATCTCGCGGTCCATCCCCGCTACAACTGCGTCAACGCCATTCTCTGGCCGCTGCTCACCACTGGTAAATTTAAACCCCGCTTCTTTGAGTGTTGTTGTCAGTCCATCCATGCCGACTACGTGCAGATTTGCATCCGGGCCGTATTTGTTTAGCAGATAATCCGCTGTGACGGTGGAGCTGGTGAAAACTGAATTTTTACCAGCCGGTATACCAAATTTGCCCAGCTTATCGATATAGTTTTGAGCCGTGCGTGTATTATTATTGGTTAATAAAGCCCACTGGACGCCGTTTTTAGCCAACAAATCAAAAAAGGGGTTTATCCCAGGAATGGGATCATCTGATTTCCACAAGACTCCGTCGCCATCCAGCAGTATGGTTTTGTATTTCTTTAATTTCATCATTTTTCCTTTTGGATCATTTCACTGTTTTTTGGCAGTGAATCCGGGCTAACTCCAAAACACGATTGGCTGTCAGATTATCTGTTACCAGGGCATTGATAAATCCCCCGCAGATAGCGCCAAATACCGCTTCCGCTTTTTCGGGATTGCCGGCTATGGCCAGGCGTGTGTTGATGGTTTTTAAGTCCTTGTAGGATATTCCTATTCGGCGCTTATGAAAATCTACTGGAGCCAACGAGCCGTCAATTTTAAAATATAAGCCGCAAACATCTCCGACAGCTTCGGCAGATTGAATGGCTGCTAATTCCTGACGTGAAATATGTTTTCCTTCTAAGAGGCTGCAGTAATCAGGTTTGGTTGTACCAATTCCGACCAGGGCAATATTTGATTGTTTGCCACGAGAGAAAGCCTGAACTACAGATGTGTCTTCCAGCAGCGACGCGGCAGTTTTTTCGTTTTCAACAATAAAGGGGGCATAGAGATACATTCCCTCACCGTCAATTAAGTCAGCCAATCTCTCAACCAGGGTTTGGGCACTGTATGAATGACGGGTGGAACCCAGCACACCAACCAGCTGGACCACTTTTGTATTTGGGATGTGAGTGACCTCAAAGGCTTCAATAGTTGCCTGGACAGTTGTCCCCCAAGCAATACCAATTTGATAACCAGGTTTAATCAGGGTTGTTAATAACCTGGCGGCTGCTTTTCCCAGTTGTTTTTTGAGGGTAGTATAGTTTGGCTGCTTGCTAAAATCCACAACAGAGACATATTTTAGCCCCAGCTGCCCTTTAAGCTGTTCTTGCAAGGCGGTATTGTACTTAAAAGGATGGTGGATAATGATCTCAACGATCCCTTTTTCCCGGGCCTCGGTTAACATGCGGGAAACTGCTGACCGGGTCAGCCCAATCATCTCAGCTATTTCAGTTTGTTTATGATCTTCTAAAAAATATTTTTCTGCTACAAATGCCAGAATTTCATCACGATCGGTATTATTTGCCATTTAAGGTCACCCAGGTATGGATTATTATTACTAATTAGTTACCATCTTCCATTGACAAAAGTTTTTCAAAATTGTATTATATCACATATGTGATTAATGGATTCACATATGGCAGCCTGTCTGCCTGTTTATATTGACTGAACCATAGTAATTTGCCGTATAATATTTAGGTAGAATTGGATACATTTATTGTTCAAGCCCAGAGAGCCTTCAGGGGTTTATGAAAGGAATAACCGAGGGATGAAAGTAAAGGATTATCTAAGCGAAGAAGCAGTCATACTTGGACTGGAAGCCTCCACTTCCGAAGAAGTCATCCGGGCCCTGGGAGGTCGCTTGCGCGAATTGGGTTACGTGAAGGAAAATTTTGTCGAGGCAGCACTGGAACGAGAGATGAATATGCCCACGGGATTGCCATTGGGGGGAATTTACAACGCAGCGATTCCTCATGTGGATATTGAATATGTGAATAAGTCAGCCTTGGGGCTCGCAACTTTAAGGTATCCTGTGGTGTTTAAGAATATGGTTGAAAACCAGGTAGATGTTCCTTGCCAATTGGTGATTATGCTAGCCCTCGATAAACCAAAGTCCCAGGTAGAGATGCTTCAAAGTGTCGCGGGTCTTCTTCAATCACCAGAGATTATTGAAAAGATAGTCAAAGCACAAACTGTCGCTGAAATTTTTAAGTCATTACCCTGAAATATTTTTGGTAGTAAAGTTAATTTATAAGCAGATTAGCGAAGAGGATTAGTTATGACAAAAACAGTGATTGTTTCCTGTGGTACGGCAGTCGCAACTTCTACTGTTGCAGCCAAGGCAATTGAAGAAGCGTGCAAAAAAGCCGGAATAGCAGTTGTAACCAAACAATGTAAGTCTGCCGAACTCCAAGGTTATATTAGCCAGGGAGCAGATTTGATTGTCAGCACAACCCAAATGCGTTTTGATCCTGGAATTCCTGTATTAAATGGGTTGCCTTTCTTAACTGGAATGGGAAAAGACAAATTAATAGAAGAAATCCTGGAATTATTGAAGGACTGAGACATTTATCTGCGGTGTGGGAAAACTTCTGAGAATTTAAAAGGAGGTGAGATCGGAAAATAATATTAAGTTAACTTTGACCCTAATCATTTTTTTGTACAGTTTTTGTTTTAAGGAGGTAATGAGATGGATTTTCTCACAGGGTTAAAAGCCCTAATAGATACCTTAGGCTCAACGGTATTGCTACCTGTTTTTATCTTTATATTTGCAGTTGCTTTAGGTACTAAAGTTGGGCGAGCATTCCGTTCTGCCGTTATAATCGGTGTGGCCTTCATCGGTATTAACCTGGTGATTGGCTTGTTGTGGGGCGCTCTGACTGGTGTCTCCCAGGCCATTGTGACCAACACAGGAATAACCCGGGATATAGTCGATGTGGGCTGGCCATCCGCTGCCGCGATTGCCTTTGGATCTGACGTTGGACTCTGGGTCATTCCAGTTGCACTGCTTGTCAACGTGATCTTGCTGGTGGTCCGCGCAACCAAAACTCTTAATGTGGACATCTGGAACTTTTGGCACTTCGCGTTTGCCGGTTCTCTGGTGTATGCAGCAACAGGTGATCTGGCTTTGGGGATTGCCTCTTCCGCTGTAGCCGCTGCCCTTATGCTCTTCTTTGCAGACTGGACAGCTCCCGCAGTTCAGGAGTTCTACAATCTTCCTGGAATTTCTATACCCCATGGTACGTCAACTGCCTATGTTGCCTTCGCCATTCCGATTAACCTGCTCCTTGACAAGATCCCCGGATTGAAGGATCTTGACGCCGATTCGGAAGGAATTGAAAAGGCTCTCGGCCCCACGTTCGGTGACCCGATGGTGATGGGATTGGTCATTGGCGTTGTGCTCGGCTTGATTGCCTATTTTGGTCAATTCGCAACCGATGCGCTGACTGCGACTGCCAACATACTGCTCTTGGGTGTACAGCTGGCCGCGGTTATGGTCCTGCTGCCTCGCATGGTCTCCATTTTGATGGAAGGCCTGATCCCGATCTCGGAATCTGCCCGGGAGTTTATGCAGAAACGCGCTTCAGATCGCGAAGTTTACATCGGCCTGGACTCAGCAATCTTGATTGGTCATCCTTCAGTGATTTCTGCGTCATTGATTTTGGTCCCGATTGCAATTTTGCTCTCAGTGATTTTGCCCGGAAACCGGATGCTGCTGTTTGCCGACCTGGCTATATTCCCCTTTGTGATCGCTCTAACTGGACCAATCACTAAAGGCAATATCGTCCGCATGGTGATTATCGGTACGCTAATCATCATCGTCGGCTTCTACATTGGAAACGCAATGGCTCCGTTGATGACCGAGGCTGCTGCAGCCGCTGGATTTGAAATGCCCGCAGATGCTGCCTTGATCTCCAGTGTTGGTGATGGGTTCATCTGGATCCCGTGGGTCTTCATGGTCCTCGGAGGCGCGCTGAAATGGATTGGGCTGGCGATCTTCACCGTGGTGATGGCTGTATTCTGGTACTTCTACAAGAAAAACAGCAAAGCCTGGGAAATGGCCGCTGGTGCCACCAAATAATCCTAAGCAGTTGCCCCTGAATTTCACCAGGAGCAAATCAAACTAACCAAATGATAGGGGTATGCACAGTACCAAGTGCATACCCCCGTCTTTGTTGAGAATTGCGAATCTGTTTTATAAAAAGTTACTTGACTAAGTGTTATACGAGGAGATGCCACTTTAATGATCCGCTCATTTGTTGAAGCGATGCTGGGCGATTTTGGTCGCCAAATCCTATATTTTTATGAAGCCAATGCCTGTGTGTTTAATTCCGTCATTGTAACCTATGGTCTTTTTATGCTGCTTGCATGGAATAATATGGTGCGCGCATATCGCTTTCTGATCATTGAAGTAGCTAAAGAAGTGCACCTGGATGAGAACCTCAGCCGTAAATCGACCAATAAACGAGTTCGTGATACCCTTCAAATCCCCTGGGAGAGGGCTGTTAAACAGTCACCATTCCCCTTCCTTGCCCGATTAGGCGCATTACTGCCTAAACGAATGTCAAATGAAACCCTGCAAATGTACTTCGATGACAAAGAAATTGTCGATTCGGCGCTTAAGCTTTTAAAGGGGGAAAATATCCGACGAATGACACCTATGTCCAGGCAACTGATAGAACGAGAACGCGCTGCAAAGTTGGAATCCAAACTCTCATCATCCCCTGAAAAAAATAAAAAAAAGACTGAATCGGAATAACCTCAAGCTGCGGGGAACCTTTACCTAATGGAGAAGAATCAAACTTGAGCCGGCCATGGACTTCTCGTCTGAGGATTGAAACCGCTTTGAATCATAGGGAACCTGACCGGGTGCCTTTAAGCATGACAATCACAGAAATCCCCTATATCCGGCTGCGTGAATTTCTTGGATTGCCCCCGGATGATGAATTGCACCCAAATCGGTTTGGCGAAGTGAACCCGGGGATCGATCTGCTGCAAATCCTGGGTTTTGACACAACTTCACTTAAGCTGGCTGGTCCGGGACGAGATATTACCCCGCTGCCTACCCCGGACGGTACAATTTTTGATGAATGGGGAGTCGGCCGCACCCGGGTGGATCTGGGAGAAGGCGCCTTTTTGCTAGAAGTCAGTTACTCCCCCTTGGAAAAAATTCACCCTGACGAAATTAACCTGGATGATTATCCCTGGCCTGACCCCTTTGACCAGGGCAGAACGGAAGGGTTGAGGGAAAGGGCCCAAACGCTCTATGAAGAAAATGACCTGGCAATCATTGGCCGGTTTGGGGGAACGATCATGGAGCAGGCAGCCTTCCTGCGGGGCTATGAAACCTGGTTGATGGACCTGATTTTATTTCCTGATTTTGCGGTCGAATTGATGAATAAAATTGCTGATATTCAAATTGCCCTTGACCTGGCCGGCATTCAACAAGCAGGAAAATACCTGAGTATCTTTAAAGCTAGTGGAGATGATCTCGGCATGCAGGATCGCCCCTTGTTTTCTCAAGAGATCTGGCAAAATATACTGCGTCCGATATTGCAGCGTCGCTGGAAGGCAGCTCGCCAGGCCCTGGATGATTATGGTTCCTCACAAGTGAAACTCATGTTTCATACAGATGGAGCAGTCCGCCCATTTATCGCGGATTTGATTGAAGATGGCATCCAGGTTTTAGATCCAATCCAGACCAGCTCATCCGCCATGGATATCGAGATCCTTAAAAAAGAATTCGGCAAGGACCTGGTATTTCACGGGGGAATAGATACTCAAAAGATCCTTCCACGTGGCACACCTGCCCAGGTAGAAGCAGAAACAATTCGGGTAATCAAGGGCTTGGGACGAGATGGGGGATTGATCCTGGGGCCTGTCCACAACGTACAGCCCGATGTGCCGCCGGAAAATCTGGCCGCCATGTGCCAGGCGGTACAGGAATTCGGCGGGTACCCCCTCTAAACTTGACAAAACTTTCCAGCGAGCGTATAATCATCACACATGTGAACTAATTGCTCACGTATGTGATATTGATCTTATGCCAGATACCTGGGTTAGTAATCTTGACGCCATTCCAGTGGGGCTGTATGAAAAAGCCCTGCCTAAAACACTGTCATGGGAAGAAAGATTGATCCAGACCAATAAGACAGGTTTTGATTTCCTGGAAATATCCATTGATGATACTGATGAGAGGATTGATCGGCTGGAATGGTCTGTCAAGGAACGCAAGACTATCAGGAACCTGGTTGAGAAAACGGGCGTGAAAATTCAATCCTTAAGTCTCAGTGCTCACCGGCGGTATCCCCTCGGAAGCGCGTCACCAGAAACCAGAACCCGGGCCCTGGATATATTCAAAAAAACAATTGATTTGGCTATTGATCTTAATGTGAGGACCATCCTGCTGGGTGGGGCGGAAGATTACTACCAGGATGTAGACCAGGGAACCAGAGACAGATTCCTGGAAAGCCTCGGTTTGGGGTTTGAATGGGCCAGCGGGGCAGGCATCATGCTGGCACTGGAAAACTGGGATATTCAAATCAACACCCTGCCCAGAGTGATGGAATACGTGGATTATTTTAATTCTCCCTGGTTTCAGACCTATACTGACCTGGGAAACTTGATCTTCGCCGGGGTGGATGTGGTCTCCCAGCTGGATTACGTCAAGGGCCATATCGCGGCCTTACATGTTAAAGACACTTTACCCGGGCAGCTGCGTTATGTATCCCCCGGCAAAGGAAAAGTACCCTTTGTGGATGCTTTCGAAAAACTTGCTGGAATGGGATTCCAGGCCCCGGTAGTCCTCGAGCTCTGGACCGAAGAATTTTCTAATGCGTTAGAGTTAGTTAAAAATGCCGGTATATATATCCGGGAAAAAATGAAAGAAGGGTGGGCCAGGTACTATACAACAATCAGGCAAGGAGCATGATATTTTGATGAGAAAACAACCATTAATTCAATTGGCTTTGGATTATTTTGATCTTGCCCCGGCTTTGGCTATGGTTCAGATCGCCAAAGCCGAAGTTGATGTATTGGAAATAGGTACACCGCTGTCCAAGTCTGCGGGCATGTTATCTGTAAAAATTGTTCGGGAGCTATGCCCTGATAAATTGATCTTGGCAGATATTAAATCCCCCGATGTCGGCGGCGGGGAGGCAAAAATGGCGTTTGATGCCGGGGCAGATTGGATGACTGTGTTGGGTGCAGCTCCACTGGACACTATCAAACTTGCTCTGGAAGAAGCCAATTCCCGACCAGGGAAAGAGATGTTCATCGAGCTGACCGGTATCCGCGATATTATTGCCCGGGCTCAGGAGTGGCGCGAGATTGGAGTAGAACGCATGGTTTACCATCGGGGATGGGACGAAGGTAACCTATCCCGATCCTGGGATAAAACTGATCGGGATACCATTCAGAAACTGATCAATATGGGTTTTGAGATCTCAGTAGCGGGAGGGATTGGACTGGATATGATTTCCTTCTTTGAGGGATTGGATATCTCGGTTTTTATCATTGGACGAGCTATCAGGGAGTCAACCGATCCAGCAGCCACAGCAAGAAAATTCCGTGACAAGATCAATTCAGTAAAGTTGGGGAGGTAAAAAATATGAAATTAGTGAAGGAAAATGCAGAGAAATATTTGCTGCAAATGTACCAGATCCGCGCCTTTGAGGAACAGGCAGAAAAATCCTATATGGCTGGTAAAATCCACGGCACGATGCACTTGTCTATTGGACAGGAAGCATCTGCAGTCGGTTCCATCAGCACCCTGGAGCCTACAGACTATATCATCGGACATCATCGTGGCCACGGTCTGTGTATATCCAAGGGCGCTGATCTGAATTTGATGATGGCCGAATTTTACGGTAAAGAAAATGGATACTGCCGGGGACGTGGTGGATCCATGCACATCGCGGATGTAAAGGGAGGAAACCTGGGCGCCAACGGTGTTGTTGGCGGTGGTATTCCACTGGCGGTAGGGGTTGGCATTGGACTGAAAATGCAAAAAGAAAACCGGGTACTGCTGGCCTTTTTTGGCGACGGTGCTGCCTCAACCGGTGCATTTCATGAATCCATGATCCTGGCAGTGCTTTACCAGGTCCCAGTGGTCTTTATATGCGAAAATAATCAGTATGCGATGTCTTTTTCCGCCAGTGATTGGACAACCAGTAAAAAGATTGCAGCCCACGGAGTGATCTACGGGATGGCAGAAAGTTGTTCAACAGACGGCAACGACCTGCTTGAGGTTCAATCAGCAGTAGAAGCGGCAGTAAAACGAGCTCGCGAAGGCGGAGGCCCCTCCCTGATCGTCAATGATACCTACCGCTGGCGAGGTCATTCCAAAAGCGATCGCAATCGTTATCGCACTGCCGAAGAAATCGAGGAATGGAAGAAGAAGGATCCCATTCTAAAATTCCGGAACTACTGTCTTAGTAAAAAAATACTGACTGAAAAGGAAGCTGACGAGATCAAAGAGAAAGGATATGCTGATATTGAGGCTGCCCGAGTATTTGCTGAATCCAGTCCAGATCCTAAGGTTGAGACATTGGAAGAAGGGGTTTACGCGCCATGAGAGAAATTACTTATTTAGAAGCTATACGTGAAGCAATGACCCAGGAAATGGAACGGGATTCCCGGGTTTTCCTGATTGGAGAGGACATCGGAGAATATGGTGGGGCTTTCCAGGTAACCTACGGCATGTTGGAAAAATTTGGCCCTGAGCGGATTTTGGATACACCAATCACAGAATTGGCATTAACTGGAGCCGCCACCGGTGCAGCCCTGATAGGCATGCGCCCGATCGCAGAGATCATGTTTATGGATTTCACCACCCTCGCATCAGAACAACTGGTTAACCAGGCTGCGAAACTGAGGTTTATGTTTGGCGGACAATCCACTGTTCCCATGGTTTTAAGAACTCCTGCTGGGTCGGGTACTGGAGCTGCAGAGCATCATTCCCAGAGTTTTGAAAACTGGTTTGTCCATGTGCCGGGTTTAAAGGTTGTTATGCCCACAACTCCCTATGACGTGAAGGGTTTGTTAATTTCTTCCATTCGAGATGATAACCCAATCGTATTTATTGAACATAAATTATTATATAAGACGAAAGGAGAAGTTCCTGAAGGGCTCTATGAAATCCCGCTTGGAAAAGCCGATATCAAAAGAGCAGGCAAGGATCTGTCTATCATCGCAACAGGGATAATGGTACAGAAATCCCTGCAAGCAGCGGAAGAGCTGATTAAAGAAGGCCTTGATATTGAGGTTGTGGATCCCCGTACCTTAAGGCCCCTTGATACAGAAACAATTGTCAATTCTGTAAAAAAGACCGGCAAAGTGCTGATAGTTCATGAAGCGGTAAAAACAGGAGGATTTGGCGGAGAGCTCGCTGGCGTGATTGCAGAGAGTGAGGCTTTTGGATACCTGGAAGCGCCAATCATCCGACTGGCGGGTCGGGAAGTCCCTATCCCATATAACCGCGAGTTGGAAAAAGCGTCCGTTCCGCAGGTGGAGGACATAATTGAAAAAGCCAGGGAACTGGCAACCCTAAAGGTGTAATATGGCCATTGAAATGATCATGCCCAAAGTGGACATGGACCAGGAAACTGGTACTGTCGTAGAGTGGGTAAAAACCGACGGACAGCAAGTAACAGAGGGTGAAACTATACTGGTGATCGAAACAGATAAAATTGCCATAGACGTTGAAGCGCCCGGAACTGGCATCCTGACTGGGATTTCAGCTCATCCTGGAGATGTGATCCCGATTGGAACAGTAATTGCCTATATTCTTGAAGAAGGGGAAGAGCTACCGGCTAGTGTACCAACACCTGCAGCTTCCGAATCAGAGGTTGTATCTGCTGAAAAAACAAAAGATGCTGAAATTCAGGCAACACCACTCGCCAGGAAAATGGCCGAAACCCATGGTGTGGATTTATCCCGGGTGACACCATCTGGCAAGGGTGGTAAGGTTACCAAAGATGATGTTCAATCTGTCCTTGCGCCTGCCGGGCCCGTGACCAGTGGAGATATCGTTGCTACTCCGTCGGCTCGGAGGACAGCCAGACTAAGAGGTGTGGATCTGGGCCAGATCAAGGGAAGTGGACCTGGAGGGCGGATTCAGACCAGTGATGTGGAGAACTTCCAACCCCGGGCAGCCGCCCCTGCAATCAGCCCAGTACTGGGGGGAGAAAAAATTCCACTGATTGGCATGCGTCGTACGATTGCTGAGCGGCTGACTGCTAGTTATCAATCCATCCCGCATGTCCAATTCACAGCCAGCGTGGATATGACAAATTTCATCAAGGTCCGGGCGGATTATAATGATTTAGCACTGGAGCGCGGTGATGAAAAAATCTCTGTAACTGCCGTACTGGTTAAGTTAGTGGCGATGGTGATTGCTGACCACCCCATGATTAACAGCTCTTTGATAGAGGATACAATTATTCTGCATCAGGATATCAATATTGGTGTAGCTGTTGCCCTGGATAAAGGTTTGATTGTCCCAGTAGTGAAGAATGCCAACCTGAAAGGGATCAGTAATATTGCCTTTGAGACCACCGACCTGGTTACTCGCGCAAGAGAGGAAACGCTCACAAGCGCGGATGTCAGGGGTGGAACCTTTACAATCACCAACCTGGGGCCGTTTGGCATTGAGCAGTTTAATGCCATCATCAATCCACCAGAAGCAGGAATCCTGGCCATTGGTGCCACCACCCAGGAAGTTGTTGCATTGGAGAATGGAGCTATCGCAGTCAGACCAATGATGAGGATCACGTTATCTGCTGATCATCGAATTGTTGACGGTGCTGTGGCGGCTCGTTTTATTGCAGATTTAAAAACTACTTTAGAGAATCCAATCCTGATGAACTATTAACTAGGAGCGTGTATGCCAGAAATTAAATTAACCATAACCCATAAGGTCGGGCTGCACGCTCGACCGGCATCGATATTCGTAAAAACTGCTGCAGAGTTTTCAAGTGATATTGAAGTTACTCACGGGGACAAGACAGTAAATGCCAAGAGCATCTTGGCGGTACTTACACTTGGCGCTCACCAAGGTTCAGAGATCGTTGTTAAAGCAGAAGGAGATGATGCAGAAGATGCCTTATCTGCCCTTGAAGAATTGGTGACGAATAATTTTGGCGAGGATTGATGAAAACGATATCTGGTATTCCAGCTTCGTATGGCATAGCGATTGGCCCAGCTTTTGTTTTTACCAGGATCGAGATCGTGATCGAACCATGTAATATTGACGATCCTGAGGGAGAATGGAAACGATTTGTTGAAGCTCAGGAAGCCACCCTGCAGCAACTGGACAAAGCATTTTTAAAAGCCCAGGAGGAATTGGGAGAAGAGGCGGCCGGAATATTCGCAGCCCAGAAATTAATGCTCCAAGACCCGGAATTGATCAATACTGTTAAATACCGGGTGAAAACAGAATTGATCAACATTGAGACCGCTTTATTTGAAAGTTCGGAAAGTTATGCCCAGCAGTTGGAAGCGATAGATGACGAATATCTCAGCGCCCGAGCAGCGGATATCAGGGATGTTTCTTCCCGATGCCTTAGAAATCTATTGGGTTTAAAGGATTCCCCCGCGGATGGATTAAGGACTCCTTCGATCATCACAGCTCAGGATCTGACCCCCTCGGATACAGTCTTGCTGAACAAAGACCTTGTTCTGGGATTCTGTACTGAAGTGGGAGGGGCAACTTCCCATACAGCCATATTGGCTAGAGGGTTAGGCATCCCGGCTGTGGTCGGTGCCGGTGAACCACTGAGCAAGATCAAAACCGGCGACAGCCTCGTTGTTGATGGTGATGCTGGTGAGATTATCGTCGACCCGGATAAACAGTCCCTGAATAATTTCAGGGAACGCCAGAAAAGATTCCTTGAACTTCAGGCTGAAGCTGAAGCGATCAGTCATCAACCTGCGATAACTACTGACGGACACCAAGTTGAGATCGTGGCCAATATTGGCAGTGTGGATGATGTTCAGCCAGCGCTGCTCTCGGGTGCAGAAGGTGTTGGATTGCTGCGCTCTGAGTTCCTTTATCTCGAACGATCCAGCTTACCCACTGAAGAAGAACAATACCAAAGTTATAAAACTATTGCTGATGCTTTTGGTGATCGTCCTGTAATATTGAGAACACTTGATATCGGGGGAGATAAGGATATTCCATATATTGATATGCCGCCAGAAAATAATCCCTTCCTGGGAGTAAGGGCTATCAGACTTTGTTTATCTCGTCCAGAGATATTTAAGCCGCAGCTGAGAGCTGCCCTGAGGGCAGGATACGGGAATAACTTAAAATTGATGTTCCCCATGGTTGCGACAGTGAGTGATGTGGAGTGCATCCGGGAATTATTCGAGGAATGCAAGGAAGAATTGAGAGCTGAAGGCCAGGACGTGGCAGAAGAGATGGACGTGGGGATTATGATCGAGATTCCATCTGCGGCAATACTGGCAGACCAATTGGCCGATGTAGTGGATTTCTTTTCCATCGGCACCAACGATCTCAGCCAATATACAATGGCAGCGGACAGAACTAACGCCCAGGTTGCCCCGTTGGCCTCTGGTTTCCAACCGGCAGTATTTCGGCTGATTAAAAATGTCATTGATTCAGCCCATACCAAAGGAAAATGGGTGGGGTTGTGTGGTGAAATGGCAGGAGAATTGCTGGCGATCCCTATCCTGTTGGGCTTGGGTTTGGATGAGTTCAGTATGAATCCACCGGCTATTCCATTTGCCAAGAGGTTGATCAGTTCTATCTCGCTTGAACAGTCCCGGCAGGTGGCAGAAATTGCCTTAACCCTGAAGGGAGATCAGGAAATCCGAAAGTACATTCAGGAAGTTGTTCCAGAAGTAAACAGGGGGTAAATACCAAATGAAGTTCTATCCTGAATGTTACACTTGCATGTTAAAGCAGGCAGTCACAGCCATTACGTTAAATGAAAATGATCCTGGAATTCATTTTTCGACCCTCAGAAAAGTTCTTCATGAGCTGGAAAAGGCGGATGACCGTCTCTGCCCGCCTGAAATCTCGGGAAAAATGAATAAAATCATCAGGGAATCACTAGGTGTTAGCGATCTTTACAGAGATGCAAAAGAAGCTGGTTATCAAGATGCCTTAAGATACCTGGACGACCTGAGATACCTGGTCAGGCAAGAGGCCGATCTTCTGGAGCAAGGGCTAAAGATTAGTGCTGCCGGCAATATCATCGATTTTATTCATGCCAGTGATTATGACCTTTGGGAAGAAGTAATGGTTACTATTAATCAGAAGTTAGAAGGGGGGGGACTTGAGGTTTTCCGACAGCGATTAATTGCATCACCCTATTTGTTATACCTGGCTGATAATGTTGGCGAAACGATTTTTGACCGAGTTTTCATCGAAACCCTGGATATCCCAGTGATCTATGTTGTTAAAAGTGGTCCAATATTGACCGATGCAACCTTCGAGGATGCCTTGGCAGCGGGTATTGACCAGGTTGCGGATGTGGTAGAGACTGGATCCTGGGCTCCCGGAACAGTTCTGTTACAAACCTCAGAGAAATTTCAGCAGCTATTTGAGGATTCACCCCTGGTTCTGTCAAAAGGACAGGCCAATTATGAAACCATGGACGAAAAGGGTGAGAAGGTCTTTTTCCTACTTCGTACCAAATGTCCTGTTCTAAGCCGCCGTCTGGATGCTCCCCTGGGTAGCTTGGTGTTTAAACAGGGCAACCCCTGAACTGAACCCTCTATAATTCAAATACTGAACTGCTTTCTGGATAATAAATTTCAGAGATTCCTGCACCTTTAAGTTTTTCCATTAGAGGCTCAGCGCCGCGCGGCTCACCGTGTACTAAAAACACTTTTTTGAGAGTATCCCTGGTTGCGTTGGCGTAAGCCAGCAGCCCATCCTGGCCGGCATGGGCGGAGAATCCGTTGATCGTGACTACTTCGGCACGCCGGAAATATTTCTTACCAAAGATCTTTATGTCTTTTTCCTGATCGGCAAGGCGCCGGCCCAGGGTGTGGGGAGCCTGCCAGGAGACGATCAGAATTGTATTGCGGGAATCTTCAATATGGTTTTTCAAATGATGCAGAATACGTCCTGTTTCCGCCATACCCGAGGCCGAGATGACCACAAAGGGAGGTTTGGCAAAGTTTATGGACTTTGACTCTTCCACGGACAGCGTATATTTCAAACGGTCAAACCCCAATGCCGCGTGGTGTTTATTATCCGCGACAAACTGTCTGGTTTCCTCATCAAAACATTCCGGATGTTCCCTGAAAACTTGTGAGGCACGAATGGCCAAAGGGCTGTCCACAAAGACAGGTATCTCCGGGATATCGCCATTTTCTATCATTTTGTGCAATCCAAAAACAAGTTCCTGGGTCCTGCCGACCGCAAAAGCAGGAATGATCACTCGTCCTTTTCTTTTAATAGTTCTTTGAATCACGTCTTTTAATTCCAGGAAAGCGGTTTCTGGATCTCTCTTTTTTGTATCCCCATAAGTAGATTCCATGATCAGGTAATCAGCTGCCTGGGGCAGGACCGGGTCCTTGATGAGCAGCAATCCGGGTCGGCCAATATCTCCTGAAAACCACAGCCTCCTGGATTTTCCGCCTTCTTGCAGGTCAAGGACAACAGAGGACGATCCCAGGATATGGCCAGCATCCACCAGATGAGCCTTGATTCCAGGAACAGGCTCGAAATTTTCCTCATAATCCAGACAATGGAATAACGGCGCAACCCGGGCGGCATCCTCTTTTGTATAGAGCGGTTCTATGAGCGGTTTGCCTTGTTTCTCCAGCCTTTTATTGAGATATTCGGCATCTTTTTCATGAATATAACCGGAATCCAGCAGCATGATATTATCCAGATGGGCTGTCGCATGTGTGGTGTAGATCGGTCCTTTGTAGCCTTGTTTAACAAGATTGGGTAAATTGCCGCTGTGATCAATATGGGCATGCGAGAGAATGACAGCATCGATTTCCTCTGGTGAAAAGGGAAAGGAACGGTTTCTTAGAAAACTTTCTTTTCTCCTGCCCTGATACAAACCGCACTCAAGCAGCAACTTATGCTGATTTATCTCTAGAAGATACATGGAACCGGTAACGGTTCTTGCGGCACCATAAAAATATATTTTCATATTTCATCCGGACTAGCTGGTCTTGGTTAGGACAGACAAAATTTCATCCCCGAATTTTTCCAGTCGCCAGGGGACCTCTTTCAAGAGGCTGGCCAGCTCGGCTCTGGTTTTTGGGTTATGGGAGATAAGGCTGTACATAATTTCCCGGGGAAGCACAACGGCGGAATTTACATTCATCTTTCGGGCTTTGGTCTTGCGCCAATAGTGCAGAGCCTTTTCCCTGGCCAGGTATGAGTCATCCAGGCGTTCTCTCCGAGGCGGAATTTCTGGTTTTGATTTTAAACCAGCCTGGATGGCTTGCACCAATCCTTCTGCATGCCGCTGGATTGCTTTTCCGCCAGGAATATCCAATCTTATAAGTTGGTTTACAGATGTAGGTGATTCTTCGGCCAGTTTTAGCAATGTTTTGGCGCTGAGCACTTTAAATACGGGCAGGTTTCTTTTTTGGGCAACAACTTCCCGGTATTCACATAACATGGAGAGCACAGCGGCTTTCTGTGGGGGCAGTTTTCGGGCGCCATTTATTCGCCAGCAGGCAGCAATGTTCTCTTCTTTGGGTTGGCGCTGAACCTGACAGGCACGTTTAAAATCCTCCGCGGCGATCGAGCTTAGACCTTTCTTTTCCAGTTCTTCAGCCAGCGTCTGGCGAATTTTGATTAAATAATGGGTATCCATTTGGGCATACTGGAGCATATCATCGGGCAAAGGACGTTTTCCCCAGTTTGCCCGTTGATATTTTTTATTTACCTGGACGCCAACAATCTCCTCCATCAAGGTATCCAGCCCTAATTTTTCCCTGCCCAGGATCTGGGCAGCCAGCATGGTATCAAATAAATTACTGAATTCAAAGTTGAAATCATCATTCATGATCAAAATATCATATTCCGAAGCATGAAACACCTTTTCAACTTTTGGGTTGCTAAATATTCGACCGAGGGGAGTCAGGTCATCCAACGAGAGAGGATCGATGATGTAATCAGTTTTGTTGGTTGAGATCTGGATCAGGCAAACCTGTTCTTGGTAAGCAAACAAACTATTGGCTTCGGTATCGATTGCCAAAATTTTTTCGTCTTGCAGGAGCCCCATCAGTTCTTCAAAAACCGGCTGTTGGTCTATGAATTTTGGTGCTGGTAAGCGATTTGTGAGTGATGACATAGGAACATATTATAGGATAAACGTTTAAAGTTGGTAGGCTTAAGGGTTATCGTTAATCATGAAATATTAAATATGTAACGTATTTTTTAAAGGAATCCTTGATTTTGAAAGAGTGAGATTGCCTTTTACTTCAGAATTTTCTCAAAAACAAGAGCGTTATCTCCCCCTTTATAATATTTTTTCCAGACTTCAATTTGCTGATAACCGTGTTTTTGATAAAGCTGGATGGCGGGCTGATTGGATTGACGAACGCTTAACCGAATCCTCGGCAGGTTCACTTCTCTCTCACAAATCTTGATCAGGGTGGACCCGATGCCCGATTTCCTATAAGCGGGCAGGACAGCCAGGGTGGCGATCCAGGCAGTCTGCTGAGCACGCCTAAGATCCACGGCAATAAAACCAACCAGCTCTTCCTGATCTACCGCTTTAAACCGGATGACCTGGGGGATGGTCAGAACTCCCAGAATATCCAGTAACGGCCAGGCATCCATCTGGAAACAAATCTTCTCCAGTTGAAACAGGTCTTTTAAGTCACGCCAGGTAGCGGGTTTGATGGTGATGCCGCTACCTGGAAAGGGTTCATATTCGCTCATGTGTCAATCCGGTCTTGGTGCTGCCTAGAGCGCTTTTTCATAGAATCGGTAAGTTTTATATACTTCCCCTCCCATTGCAATAATGGGGCGGTTCATTTTGTCATTATTGTCCAGGATCCAGCTCATCTCGGCCATCTTCATGCCTTTTTTAAGAGCCGCCTGGGCAGATTTGAAGTAAAACAAGGCATCAATGCCTAGAGTACGGTATTCCGGGATCACACCCAGAACCAGGACCCGCACCCAGGATACTTTCTTAAGGATCTTCCAATTCCAGACCAGCTTCACCATTGTCCACCATTCCGGTGTATTGGGTTTGGGGTAGGCCCTTAAAAGTGGTTCGTTCAGGTCCGGAAGGGTGATGCTGAAGCCGACAGTTTTGCCGTCTTTTTCAGCGATATAAGTTAAATCTGGATCAAGGACGTCATGAAGCTCATCAGCCAACTGGTCAAATTCACCATCTGTCATTGGCACAAATCCCCAATTTTGGGACCAAGCTTCGTTATAAAGTATCTTTACCTTGGCAACTTCTTCGTCATATATTTTCATATTCAACTGACGAATCGTGATTTCTTTGCGCTCCAGGATCTTTGTGGTAATTCTTTCCAGGCGGTCCCCAATATTTTTCATAAAATCTTTAACTGGCAGTTGATAGGCCCACAGATCCCGGGCATATTTATATCCAGCCTTTTCAACAAAATCAACATAATAGGGGGGATTATAGGTCATCAATATCCGGGGGCTGTCATCAAATCCATCAACCAGTAAACCGCATTCATCATTGGTGTTCCACTGAGCAGGACCGCGCAACGCGTTATGTCCCTTTTCCCGGGCCCAATTTTCAGCTGTCTTTAACAAGGCTTCAGCGGCTTCGTAATCTTCCAAAACTTCAAAAAAACCAAAAAACCCGACATTTTCATTTTGATATTCATTATGACGTCTATTGGTAAAGGCGGCGATAGTACCAACGATCTCTTCTCCTCGCAAGGCCAGATACAGTTGAGCTTCACTGTGTTCAAAGAAGGGATTCTTTTTCGGATCGGTGAAATGCATACGCTCTGAAAAAATGGGGGGAACCCAGAAAGGATCGTCTTTATAAACCTTCCAGGGGAAGCGTAAAAACGCTTTCCTTTCTTCAATATTCTCAACAGGTTTAATAACAAGGGAATTCATAGTTTTTCCTTTTGCGTGGAAACCGATATGTATATAACTTAGTATTTGTTCATTTTGATTATACTAGATACCCTCCCTATGGTATGATTTTAGGGTGATTACCCAGCCCCTTTTCTTGGGGACCTTTTCCCTTTATGCGATCATCCTGTCCGGTTTTGCCGCCCTGGGGTTATTTTTATCCTGGTGGTTGGCAGAGGATAAACGGACATTTATCCTTGATGCTGGAATAGGGATAATTTTTATCAGTCTACTGGGCGCCAGAACGGGTTTTGTGCTCCGCAATCTGGCTTTTTTCCTTGATAACCCCGGACAGATGCCCCAATTCTGGTTGGGCGGTTTGAGTTGGCCGGGAGCTTTGATCGGCGCTGGACTGGCAGCTGTTGGTATTCATTTGATCTGGAAGGAACCCCTGGGAGAATTGGCGGATCATTACCTGCCGCTGGTGGGAGTGCTGTCATTCGCCGTCTGGATCTTGTCCTGGGGAACCGGGATTGGATATGGCCCGGAGCTTACTGCCTGGTACAGCATCACCGTGCAGGATCTATATGGTTTTACTCTGAAACGCTGGCCTCTGCCGATCCTTGGTGCTTTCTTAAGTGGAGGATGGTTCGCAGGGGTGATCCTGTTTCCGATCAAACGTCAACGAGATCCTGGATTTCGGGCACTGGTCGGTACGGCTGGTTTACTGGCAATTAATGGTTTGATATCATTTTTTAAGGTTGATCCAGCTCCTGTTCTGTGGGGGCTGCGCTGGGAAAGCTGGTTTTCTTTGATCGTTCTAGTCGTGATTGTGATCTACTTAAATATTAACAGGACCGATGAAACAAATGAAGGATCTAACTCTTAACTCACAAGAAGCAATTCAAGTGTTAACTGATTTCATCCAGGATGTTGTACGAGATGCTGGTTTTAGCAAAGTTGTCCTGGGAGTTTCTGGTGGTGTGGATTCAGCTCTGAGTGCCTTTTTATCTGCCAGGGCTTTAGGGGCAGATAATGTGCTGGTCCTGCGCCTGCCGTATAAAACCTCATCTCCGGAATCCCTGGAACATGCTCAGCTGGTTGTTGATAAACTCGCCTGCCCCTCGAAGACAATCGAGATCACTGATGCGGTTGATGCAATCCTGGGCCAACATCCTGATGCATCTCCAGTCCGCCGCGGCAATGTGATGGCCAGGGTGCGTATGATCAATATTTATGACCAATCAGCAGCTTTCCCCGGTTTGGTAGTTGGCACTGGTAATAAAACGGAATCACTGTTGGGTTACTGCACGATTCACGGCGACGGGGCTTATGATTTCAACCCCCTGGCCGATTTATACAAAGCCCAGGTCCGACAGCTAGCAGGAGATCTGGGAATTCCCGAAGTTATTATTAACAAAGCGCCATCGGCTGATTTGTGGGCAGGGCAAACCGATGAGGATGAACTTGGTTATACATACGATGAAATGGACCAGATCTTTTACTTGCTGGTGGAAGAACAACTAACCCGGGATGGCTGTGTTGCCGAAGGTTTTTCTTCGGAATTTGTGGATGCTATTATCAAACGCATCAAACAGTATCGGTTTAAGAGTATACTTCCACGGGTTGGATCGATTGGACAGTTTCCGCTTAGTGACCTGGAAGCACTGCCCTTTTATCAAGAATGAGAACCGGCTAATCATAAAACCGTTTTTATTTGAGTTCAATTGGTCTAGATATTAACAGCGTGTTTTTCTCTGAGCAGGGCCAGAGCCCTATCTTTCTCCTGGGCCTGGCGATCAGCTGTCCACCCAAGGCTATTCCCGACAATCGCAGCCAATTCGGCCAGGGCATCTGCTGATACCTGGCCTACCCAGGCAGTTTTTGTGCGGCGGAGCAGCAGGTCTTCCAGCCGGGTGACCATCTCTTCCTCCACCAGGAATTCTATTTCGCCAGAGGAATACCCGTCCAGATATTTCAGGGGTCTATCTCCAGTTCTAGAGATAAAGGCCGCAATCTCGGACGCGCGTGTGCCATAACGCGTAAATAGGTTATGGGCGCGTTCAGGAGTGATATCATTTGTCTCTGATAACTCCTGAATCCAAGCTCCCTGGTCTTTTTCACTGACAGGATATGACCTTCCGCCACCAATTTTGAGGTGGGCTGTGCTGGATATCCGCGATCTATCTAGGCGTTCCAAAACCTGGTCTGTCACCTGTTCAGAAAAGGCCCGGTAGCTGGTCCATTTCCCGCCAATCAGGTTGAGAACCGGCCAGGGATTATGATCGTTTTTCTCGCAGACCTCAATGAAGTGATCCCGGCTGATCTGCCCTGTACTGCCTTTGGCTCTTGGCAGCGGGCGAACTCCGGAGAACTGGAACACAATCTGTTCCCGGGTAACACTCAAGTTGGGAAAGATTTGTGGCACCATGTCAAGGATATAGTTGATCTCTTCCTCAGTGCAGATCGCCTTGTCAGGATCATCAATCCTCAAATCTGTTGAGCCGATCATGACGTGATCATCCAGATAGGGGAAAATCAACACAATCCGGCCATCCACATATTCAAAGAATATCTCATGACCGCTAATAGCTTGGCGCAGTTCGGGATGTTTTACTATCAGATGGGATCCCTTGGTGCCGCCAATATAATGGGTCTGGCTGTTTATATCCTGGTTGATGAAGTCGATCCAGGGTCCTCCGGCATTGATAACAACCTGCGGTTGAACGGGGATAATTTCACCCAAGATCTCGTCTTTCAGCAGGATCTGATCTCCATCTGAGCCAACAGCACTGAGATAATTCGCTGCCTTGGCGTGATCGCCTTCTTTTTCTCCATCCATTAAGAT
Source organism: uncultured Anaerolineales bacterium (assembly GCA_964627755.1). Taxonomy (GTDB): domain Bacteria; phylum Chloroflexota; class Anaerolineae; order Anaerolineales; family UBA11858; genus B10-G9. The sequence goes on along the minus strand of CAZVIH010000062.1, from coordinate 31,550 downwards.
CTCGAGAGCCAGGCGCTCGGGAGAATGCATCCCCCCGTCATAATATGTTGCGGCAAAGAGCAGCTCGGGATTGAAAGCCGGCCAACGCTCCAACACCTTGCTCCGATTATCAAATCGGTGTCCAGGCATAGGACTGTCTCCCCGAACATAGGCGTCATACATGATCAGACCTAGTTTGATGATCACCGCACCCCGCTCAGCTGGTTTGTCCAATACCCCAATGAATTTCAGGGGGGAATTAAATACCCCGGAAAACCATTTGAAGATCGGGATCGTTGTGGGTAGGGGATGGGTCATGTGAGGTGCATTGCGGAGCAAATTATTTCTTTCGTGCAGGGCTTCTTTCACAAGCCGGAACTCACCGTTTTCAAGATAACGAATGCCTCCGTGCAGCATATGAGATGAGGCCATGCTGGCCCCGGAGCAGAAATCCCCCCGCTCTACGATCAGACAGTCCACACCCTGCAGGGCCAGATCTCTAAATGTACCGATGCCGTTGATCCCGGCACCGATGATGAGTACAGTCATGTGGGGATTATCTTTAATATTTTGAATTACACCCTTTCTGTTCAGCATGTGATTGTATCTCCCTGACAGAATTCCACCTTCGGGGGACAGTTTTGGCCCTGAGGTTATAATAATAACGGATATATTTTATCACTCTAGAGTTGAACGATCAGTTCTTAGGAGCCCACAACGAATTGCTGGGGTCTGGTTTATCTGGAGGGCATATGGCATCATTTCACACAATTAAATGGGTTGATCCCGGTATAGTCAGCATGATTGACCAGCGCAAGCTGCCTCATCAGGTTGTTTACAACGGATACAAGGACCCTGCCGCCGTTGCTGGTGCAATCAAGGATATGGTGATCCGGGGAGCGCCTGCGATCGGAGCAGCCGCGGCTTTTGGTCTGGCCCTTGTGCCTGTGCACGACACGTCAGGCAGGGTCGAAATGGTACTGGCAAATCTGCAGGAAGCTTCAGAAATTTTGCGCCAGGCCCGACCCACCGCAGTGAACCTGTCCTGGGCGATCGATCGGATCTTAAACCGAGTTGAGAAAACAGCCTGTGGATCAGTGATTGAGTTGCGAGATCTTGTGCTGGGAGAAGCGCAAAAAATCGCCCGGGAAGATGTGGAAATTAACTTTTCTCTTGGCAACCAGGCCCAATCCTTGATCCCAGACGGAGCAGCCATCTTTCATCATTGCAATACTGGCTCCCTGGCTGCCGTTGATTACGGCACAGCACTGGGGGCAATCCGGATAGCTCACGAAATGGGGAAAAAGATCTTTGTCTATGTGGATGAAACCCGCCCCAGGCTGCAAGGGGCCAGGTTGACTTCCTGGGAATTAAAACAGTATGAGGTCCCATTTAAAGTTGTGGCAGACAGCGCTTCTGGATTTTATATGCAGACCCAAAAAGTGGACCTATGTATTGTTGGTACTGACCGGGTAGCGGCGAACGGAGATGTAGCAAATAAGATTGGCACATATAACCTTGCGGTAGTCGCCCACGAAAACGGGGTGCCGTTTTATGTTGCCGTGCCAAAATCCACCATTGACCTTAACACTTCTTCAGGTGATCAGGTCAAGATTGAAGAACGACCTCCGGAAGAAGTAACCCATATTGGAAGCTTGCAGATCACACCGGATGATACTCCGGTAGGAAATCCCGCTTTTGATGTCACGCCGGCAAAATATATTACGGCTTTTATTACTGAAGATGGAATAGTTTATCCTCCCTATAAAGAGAATCTGGCAAAATTATTCCCATAGTGGTCATCCTCAAAAATAGCAGAAGTGTACTCTTGAAAAAAGATAAAATCCGAAATACGGCCTGTTTTTTATTTGACCTCGATGGAAATGTATACCTGGGTGATCCAGTCCTCCACCGGCAAGGCAGCTGATGTGGTTGTAGGCACACCCCAGGCCCCGATGGTTGAGGCTATTACAGATCTGACCGGGTTTGAATCAGCTCATTTGACCATGGTAGATGACCGGCTTTACACTGACATTGCCCTGGGAAAAACGGGCATTCAAACTGTTTTAGTATTAAGTGGTGAAACCAACTGGGATGATTTGCCTAATGCGCCCTGGCATCCGGATCTTGTTTGTGAGGATCTAAGTGAATTATTGCAGATCTTAAGAGAGGAGAGACAGTAAATTTTATATAAACTTAGCTGTTATTAACAAGCAGGAGCGGAGCGATTAAACAAGCAATCTGAATCGACGTTTACCGATCCATATCAAGGTTTGAATCCTGCCAAGCTGGATTTAAAACGAAAAGCTCACCAGTAGTTGTAAATATTTCCGATTTCTTCATCCCACTCTAATACGTTTGGGACTTTCAATATGAGAGTGGGATGAAGCTCGGTAATTGTTTTAATTCATTCGCACTGTGACCATATTAAAAAACGACAATCGGCCCCAGGTACGCAGAAAATCTTTGTCGCTCATCCAGTAGATTTGATCCTTGCTGGCCCAGGAGCTGAGGAATCCCCAGGGAGTGCTGCCCCCTTCCAGGTTGTGGTGCTCGGGATCATAAACGCTCAGGATCATGATATGTCCTCCTACCCAGCGAGCGGCGGATAATGCGCTGGCGACATTCTGTCCTCGAGAGATCAGCGGCTCTTCTCCCTTGAAATATGTCACGGAAACCAGGCAGACAGCTCCGCCGTCTTTCAGAGCATTGAACAGGTCATGCCTCTTCCCCCTTTTTATACGGACCTTAAAATCGATCCCATTCAGAGAACCGAGGCGTTTGACCAGATTGGCGGTTTGAAAAATCAGGCTGCCATTGTGATTGCCCAAGATCGTATATCTGAAACTGCCCTTTAGAAATTGATTGTCCAGCCAGAAGACCAGCGAATCACCGCTAATCGAAGAACCCAAAAGCAGATTTGCTGCGGTAGCTGAGGCATATTTTGCACAGTGATTGGAACTGCCCTGATCTTGCTGATAGGCAGCCAAGTCCCCTTCCTCCAAACCACGCCAATATATGGTCAACTCAGACATTCAAATCTGTCCTCCAACAACTTATCTGCTCTTTGGTCTAAGTATACCCTGCAGGATATCCATGGCATTGGATTTGACTTCCAGTAATTCATTCCCTATAATCCAAGACAGCAATCATAATTCCTTAAGGATCTCTTCAATGTCATTAATATCAGGAAATGGGTTCTTGATGAAACAAAAACTTATCATGGCAATCTGGGTTTTTCTACTAAGTCTGGTCTCTGGATGCCTGTCCCAGGATTCTGATTTCAGTGCTCGCTGTGAAGAAAGGCAAGCACTTTTTTGTGAGGACTTTGAGGGCATTGATCCGACATTGGGCGGGAATCAGCTGGTAACCTCCACGGCTTATGATCAATGGTGGATTACCAGCGACGATGATCATGAATTCCTCTTTCAGGGTTTTCCGCAATTTGGGAGAACCAGGAATAACTTGATCCTTCTGAGCGACGGTTTATATAAGGACAGCTCTGCGTCATTTTTGTATACCAGGGAGATCGATCTTAGATCTGCGACTAGGGCTTCCCTGAATTTCAACTTGATCTATAGGACCGAACAGCATTGGGATGGACTAGTGGTCTTTGCCATTACGGATGGAGTTGAAGGAGTAAAGAACCCCCAAAATTGGGTCATGCTCACTCCCCGGGAAGGTTATCCGGATAGTGTGCTCCTCAACGGATCCTTGATTCCGGGATATTCTGGTATCAGCGCCGGTTGGACTCATCAGGAAGTTGATCTCTCAACCCTCCTGGGAGAGAAGTTGATCTTGGGGTTTTATTTTGTTTCAGATGCTTATCTGGGTGAGTGGGGTATCGGCTTGGATGATATTGTTGTGGAAGCAGATCTTGGTAAAGTGGCCGGCCAGTCAGTTGGACTTACAACCCTTGCGATTGATACACTCATTTTTCCCCACAACCCAATGATTTCTCCTGACCTTCCACGGGCAAATCCATTAACTGATGCGGCTTGTATTGGATCTGAAGAGGATCTTCCCGATCTAAGTGAGCGGGCAATTATCAAGGCGATCAGTGAGGCTGGCGATCACGTTCTGGTGCTCAACCCGGGTGCCAGATCCTTATGTTGGGTCAGGCAGGAAGACATTTGGATCGACGGCGATCCAACAAAACTTCCGCGGTTATCAGAAAAAGCTCTGGCTAATTATCTTCCTATCAGCAGCATGAGTCATACACCTGTTCTGACGGAGACCAACTGCCTGACCGGAAACGAATCTCCCCTGCCAATTCAACTCCAAGCTGCACTCGTCGATAATGGGAAGATCATCACAATGATATTTGAATCGAGCCTGCCAACCGGAATTGATATAGAACCGATTGATCCCAGAATTGGATCTTCTAACTATCTACCTGATCTACAGCCGGATTACAGCCCCGGCGGTGGAATGTGGATTGAAATTGAAGGAAGAAAAACGATCTGCCTTTCGGATTGGAATCAACCTGGTAGGGTAATCTGTCAGGGATTATCATTGGATATCTCCCGCCATTTGGGGTTCGAGGTGTGCTGGCAGGGTTGGACTGAATCCCAATCCTGCCCGATTGGATATTTGATGGACCCTGCGGGCGCGATCTGTGTCCCGGTTGACGAATCTATTGGCTGTTCCATTAACTGCATGCCAGGCTACTATCTTGATGACCAGTCTGAAACCTGCCTGGTTGATAAAAGAAAGGATTCTCTTTTGGAAAATCAAGACTCTTGCCCTCCTGGTTTTCTATACAATACTCTTTCTGGGAATTGCCAGGGCCAAGAATATTTACTAGAGACTAATTGCCCACCAGGGACTTACTTTGTGACAGAACAAAACCAATGCCTGATCTTGGGGGAGAGAGATGGTTGCCCTGAGGGATTCTTCCCGCTGGCAGATCCAAAAGGGTGTATTCCTGTAAATCTCTTTACAACTCCCCATTGCAAGGAGTTTGATATTCAATTTCCAAAAAGTGAGGTTACTGTCAAAGAATCCACTCGCTGCCTGATAGGTCCTGGAAACTCAAACGAGATCGTAAGTTCTTTGAAACCATTTGATTCTGTTGAGGTATTGGGTCTGGGAGAGGACGGCGAGACACTGGTGATCAACAATCCTATCTACCAGATCCCTTGCTGGGCGCCTCTGGATGATTTTTATCTCGATAAACTGGACCTGAAAATTCTGCCAATAATATCCAGTGGTGAATCTGATTAATTACCATCCCACTGGGCCAGCTCATTCTGCAGGATTTCCCATTCGATCATCAGTTCTTCCAGTTCGGTTTCAGCTTTCCGGTAATCATGTCCCAGACTGGCAACCAGACCGGGATCATTAGGCGGGTTGGCCAGTTTTTTCCCCAGGACCACCAGCTGGTCCTCAAGCTGCCCTATTTGTTCTTCTACTTCTTCTAAGCGAGCTGATCGTTTACGATCGGCAGCGAGGGCTTTGTTCTTGGCCGATTTGACATCTTTATAATTCTCAAGTGGTTCCGGCTCCAGTTCCAAGAGGGGGTCTTCGGGTTCTGGCTCTTCAACCAGATTACCCTGATAGGCCTGATAACTGCCTTCGAAGACGATCAGACTTTCCTCATTGACATCAATTTCCCAGATCTGGGTCGCCAGGGCATTGATAAGGTAACGATCATGAGATACCAGCAGAACTGTGCCTGGATAAGCAGAGAGAACAGACTGCAGTGTTTCTTGGGAAGTGATATCCAGATGATTGGTAGGCTCGTCCAACAGCAGCAAATTGGCATTGGACAGGGAGAGCTTGGCCAGTGCCAACCGACCGCGTTCACCACCAGATAGAACACTGATCTTTTTATAAACATCTTCTCCTGAGAAAAGATAGGCTCCCAGGTAGCTTCGGGCGGCGTTTTCTGATTGAAAATTACCAACGCCATCGATTTCTTCCAGAACGGTATTTTTATCTTCAAGATCCTGATGGGCTTGTGTAAAATAACCCACATCAAGGTTGGCACCCATTTTTACTTCACCAGTCAGAGGTGGAATTTCTTCGAGTATGGTTTTTAAAAATGTTGTTTTGCCGGCCCCATTAGGACCGATCAGGGCGGCGCATTCTCCTCGCAGCAGAGTGATATCCGGGACGGAAAATAATGCTTTTTCTCCATCCCGATATCCTACTTCCAAACCTGAGGTTCTCAGTACAAGGTCTCCACCCCGTTTCTTGGTTCGAAAATTTATATTCACCAGCTGGGGTTGTTTTGAGGGGTTTTTTAATGCCGCAATGCGGCGGTGGGCTTCCTGGGGTCTCATCATACTGGTGGATGTATGAACATCCTGGCTGAGCTGAGACCAGCTCTTTCCCTGGATGGCCTGGATGCCTACCTGCTCAATAGCCTGGATACGCCGGCTTAACCGGCGCAATTTTCCTCGGGCCATATTGACTCTTTGGCCCTCTATATTCTTCTTCACAAAATCAAGTTCATTCATTAAGCGGGCTTTTTCGGCTTCGAAGATCTCCTGCTGCCTTTCCCAGCGTGACTGACGTTGAGAAAGGTAAGCAGTATAATTTCCCCGGTAGGTTTCAAACCCGGCCCGGCTCATCTCCCAGATATGATCACAGACCTGATCAATGAAATAACGATCATGGGAAACTAGCAAAACTGCGCCTTCAAAATTCTTGAGATATCCCTCAAGCCACTGGATGGCTTCAATGTCCAGGTGATTAGTGGGTTCATCAAAGATCAACAGATTGTTGGGCGCCAGCAGCAGCTTTGCAAGCAATAACCTGGTACGTTCACCGCCAGAGAGGTGGTTCACGGGCATCTGGAATTCGTCTGGAGTAAAACCGAGACCCCCCAGCACCTGCTGGATTCGGCTTTCATAGGTATAACCACCCAGATTCTCGAATTTCTCCTGCAGAGAACCATAACGCACAAGCAGCTCTTCTGATGATTCTTCAGGTTGGCCCATTATTTGTTCAAGTTTCTTTAATTCCCCCTCCATTTTTTTGAGCTCTTTAACCGCAGTTAGAGTTTCTTCCCAGACTGTTTTATCTGAAGCCAGGGAACTTTTTTGCGGCAAATATCCTATTCTTAACTGATTTGACCGCTGGATCTTGCCCTCGGAAGGAGATTCGACCTCTGCTAGCAAATTTAACAGAGTGGTTTTCCCAATCCCGTTTTCGCCGACCAGGGCAATTCTACTCCCGGGGGGAATGGTCAGGTTAAGTCCGCTGAATATATCAACCGACCCATATGATTTGGCTAAATCAGCTGTAATAATTAAGGACATGATATCTTTATCTTGAATATTCTGCTCACAGATTACAGGAAATTAGAGGTCTTGAGCGTGTTATAATGCCGACCAGACCCTAACCCTGTAATTGTCAGCTATTATAGTCTGGTATAAAGGAAAAAGAAGGGTTATCTGGAAAATTATGCAAGCGTATCAATCTGAAAATAATACATCACCTGACCCAATCCGGCGAATATTATTAGGAGCGTTTCTTGTCTCGGCAGTAGTCACGTTGCTGCTGGCTTTTTGTTCCCGAAAAACTCCAGATCAACCTACCCCAGAATTAAATGGAAATGGGGCAGTATCAACGAACCTGTCATCCGACCAGGCTCAGCCCACCTTAGACGATTCTCGGCTGCTGCAAACCAACGCTAACCGACCTGGTTTTCAAAAGCTGGATTTTGATCAAACGGTCTATTTCCTTTTGACCGGGCTCGATAAGAGGGAATGGGAAGGCGATACGGGACCGGGGTTAACCGATACGATCATTGTGGCTTTTCTGAATGTTCAGCAAGAAAAAGCGGGAATGATATCCATCCCTCGAGATACCTGGGTGGAAGTTCCTGAGTACGGACCCTACAAGATCAATCAAGCCTTCTCATTGGGTGAAGCTTACGGTTATCCCGGTGGAGGGCCTGGAATATTAATGGATACTGCCGGTAATCTGCTAGGAATTGATATTGACTATTATGTTCAGGTCGATTTTGAAGCGTTTGTGGTCCTTGTGGATGCCGTTAATGGTGTTATGGTAGATGTGCCAGAGAAAATTCTGGTCTGGCCAAATGCCGAGATGGAAGGGGATATGAAGAGGCTAACTCCTGGCCTACAGGTATTGCCGGGTAATTTGGCATTGGGATATGTTAGAACCAGGGATACAATCGAAGGGGATTTTGGCCGGACAAAACGCCAACAACAAGTCCTGGTAGCCTTGCAGAAGAAATTATTCTCTTATGAAATCCTTCCGGTTGTGATCTCTAGACTGCCAGCCATATATCGCGACCTTTCTTCCAATGTGGAGACAAATTTGACTTTGAACCAGATAATCTCCTTGGCTTGGGTTGTCCGAGATATAAATCCCCAGAGCCTGCAAACCCGGATTATCAAAGAACCTGTAGTTGAGGCCGGCTTTAATGATAGAGACCAATACGTGCTTTTCCCGGATATTGAACAAATCCGAAATATCTGGCACGATATGCAGGAGATTTCTGCAACCCCGATCCCAGAACCCACCCACGAGATTACGCTGGAAGAATATATTTTAGAGGAAAATGCTACCATTGCTATCTTGAATGGGACCTCGTCACCTGGTTTGGCTGGAGAAACCGCTGACTTCCTGATCGCCAATGGGGTAAATATTACCGAGGTAGGTAATTCTGATAAATTTAAGGACCAGACGCTTATCTACGACTACACTGGAAATCCCTACACAATCCAATCCATTTTATCTGTTTTGAACTATACTCAGAACAGACTCTTCCACCGATCGGATCCAGATGCAGTAGCTGATATAGTTATTGTTCTGGGAGCAGACTGGATTCAGGATAACCCGATGACAGAATCAGATTAACTCCCCGGGAATTTCCGAAAATTCCTAAAAACCTGTTTGACACGATTCGAAAAAACCGATAGACTAAAAGCAAGTTCCGCGATAGAGATCAGGAGGACGAATATGGGGTATAAAAACTACCGACTGACGATCATTAAAGGCTTCAACAAGGGAGAGGTATATCCCTTGGAAAATGACGAGATCATTATTGGCCGGGGGGAGGAGAACGAGATCACCCTCAATATCGCCGAGGTATCTAGAACACACGCAGTTCTAACCAAGGCAGAAGAAGGCTATATGATCAAGGACCTGGGATCGACAAATGGTACTTATGTCGATAAGAAAAAGATTGGAGGCAAATATCTTCTGAAACCCGGAGATACGGTCATGTTAGGGGATGCTATTTATATGACCTACCAGGCAGATGTTGATCCGGATGAAACTCTGGTATCACCGCGTCTGGAAGAGATGCCTGCTGCAGAGGTTACTGTAGTAACTCCGAAACCTGCTATAGTACCCAGTGAGCCCGCCCCGCCAACAGCTCCCCAGAAAAGCAAGTCTGCGGAAGAGGTGCTCAGCAAGTCTCAGGTAACTGAAGATAAAAAGGGCAAGACTTGGCTATGGGCCGGCATTGGCTGTGTAGTGGTGATCTTTTTCTTGATCGTGATTGGTTTGATCGCATTTGATTACCTGAATCTATATTGCACACCGCCATTTGATACCTTGCTGAATTTCCTGTACACCTGCCCCTAACAAAAGGTCAACGGTACCGATATAAATGGATCCCTCTCAAGAATATAAAATCATCCCCACCACTTGTGTTTATGGTGGGGATGCTCTTGCCCGACTCCCAGATGGTCGGGCTGTTTTTATCCCCTATGCCCTGCCTGATGAAGAGCTGCTTATCTGGTTAGTAGAGGAAAAAGAACGTTATGCCAGGGGAGAGATCATAGAGATCATCAAACCATCTCCCCTGAGGATTCAACCGCGCTGTCCGCATTTTTGTGATTGCGGCGGCTGTCATTACCAACATATCTCCTATGAAGAACAACTTAAGATCAAAGAATCCATTTTCATCGATCAATTGGAAAGAATGGGGAAAATAATCGATCCACCTGTCAAGGAAATCGTCCCCTCTCCCATGGTTTGGAATTATCGGAACCAGATCCAGCTGCATATATCCAGAGAGGGAGAACTTGGGTTCCTGAGGCATCGTTCCGACCAGATAGTTCCCATACAGGAATGTCATCTCCCTGAAGACAGCCTGAATCAGATCTGGCCAGCCCTCAGCCTGGAATATATCCCTGGCCTGGACCGGATCACGATCAGGTCTGGAGAAGAAGGGCAGGACACCCTGATTGTTCTCGAAAGCAGCGATCCTAAACCAATTGAGTTTAGTGTTGATCTGCCACTTTCAGCGGTTCATCAGGGACCTGGAGGGGAAATTGTACTGGCAGGTGACGATTTTACGATCATTCCTATCCAGGATATACCTTTTGTAGTATCTTCCGGGTCATTTTTTCAGGTAAACACTCCGGTTGCAGAATTGATTGTAAATTTTCTTCTTGAGAAACTTCCCTTAAATGATGATAGTCTGGTTCTGGATGTATACTGCGGAGTGGGTTTATTCAGCGCATTTTTGGCTCCCAGGGTTGGGAAAGTAATAGGAATTGAATCCGATCCAAAGGCAGGAGAAGATTTTTTGTATAATTTGGCTAGTCACAAAAATGTGGATTTTTATGATCTTCCAGCGGAGAATGTACTGCCATTCCTTGATCTTACCCCTGACATCATTTTGCTGGACCCTCCCCGGGCGGGAATTTCTAAAACAGTTCTAGATAGTGTGGTGTCACTGAACCCGGGCTTGATAGTTTATATTTCTTGTGATCCAGCCACTCTGGCACGAGATAGCAATAGATTTCAGAAACAGGGGTTTGTTTTACAGGAATCGACGCCTTTCGACATGTTCCCGCAAACATTTCATATTGAGAGTGTAAATATATTCCAAAGGGCATAAGAGCAGGTATGATTTATCTCACTATGATAGTAACCAAGTCTGGTGTAAAATTTGGACACAATACATCGGGTGCGGCTGCATCCAATTGGAACCAGTACAGATAGGTCCTGAACGGGACTTATAACAGGATAATTGTTGATGGTAAAAAAAGGCGGCTTGATTTTATTACCTCTTCGGCGACCTGATCAACTGATCAGGTTGTTGGTCCTAGTACAGTTATTGTTTAAAACCACCTAAGCTAACAGGCCTGTTTCGAGGGGAAAAATCGAAACAGGCTTTTTTTATCACACTAGATCGGGAGGTGTAAATGAATGTAAATCTCGACTTGAACCGGGATATACCTGTTTTAAATTGGGAATCTCACCTGGCTGAACGCACAAAAGGTATGCAAAGCTCAGCGATCAGGGAACTACTAAAAATAACCCAGGATCCGGACATAATTTCCTTTGCGGGGGGACTGCCGGCACCTGAAGTATTCCCGATCCGGGAAGTGGAAGAAGCCTGTTCTTATGTGCTGCGGGAAAATGGTAAAAAGGCCTTGCAGTACAGCGCAACAGAAGGATATTATCCCCTGAAGGAATTCCTGGCTTCGTCCATGCATAAATATGGTATCCCAGCGAAGCCTGAGAACGTTTTGTTGACTAACGGTTCTCAGCAGGCATTGGATCTGATCGGCCGGATTTTCATTGACCCTGGAACTTTTGTATTATCGGGCAGACCAACTTATCTGGGTGCAATCCAGGCCTGGGGGGCTTACCAGGCAAAGTTTCATACCATGCGCGTGGATGATCAGGGCATGGTGGTGGATGAAATTGAACACGCCTATGAAAAAGCGCTCAAGGAGAGCGGACGACCGCCAGCATTTATCTATGTGCTGCCCAATTTCCACAACCCCGCCGGGACTACACTACCGATGGAGCGAAGGATCAAACTAGCAGAGATCGCCACAAAATTGGATATCGCGGTTATTGAAGATGATCCCTATGGTCAGCTAAGGTTTGAAGGGGACCATATACCGCCGATCTGCACTTTGATCCCGGAAAGGACCATATACCTGGGTACATTTTCCAAAACAATGGCGCCGGGGTTAAGGCTGGGATGGATTGTTGCCTCTGAAGCCCTGATGAAAAAACTGATCCAGTCCAAACAGGGCTGCGATCTTCATACAGGAACTTTTGTTCAATATGTTGCCAACGATATCTGCCAGAGGGGGATTCTAAAACCGCATATCAACAAGATTCGCAAGGTTTATAAACAGCGCCGCGATACCATGCTGGATGCCCTGACAGAATTCTGGCCGGATGGGTGCTCCTGTACAAAACCTGAAGGCGGATTATTCCTGTGGGCTCGGGTTCCGGAAACGATAGACACAGATAAATTCCTAAGGGAAAAAGCTCTCAAAGAAAAAGTGGCTTATGTCCCAGGAATCAATTTTTATCCTAATGCAGATGGCGGCCATGAAGCGATGCGCTTGAATTTCTCATATGCTCCTCCGGAAATAATTGTTGAAGGCATGAAAAGATTGGGGCTTGCGTTAAAAAAAGAAATAGCCGGGGGCTAATTTATTGAAGGAGGTTTAGTTCTTTTTCATTGAATCAGACTGACATTCGTCATAAAAACAGATGTTTTTTACACCAGATGCCCATTAGGCTTGTATGATATAAACTCTGGTGTTTAAAAGCCAAGTAGATTTATTATGTGATTGTATTGTGCAAGGAGGTTAATTGTGTCCCTTATTAAAGATGTGATTGCCAAAACCAAGGAAAAAGATCCTGCCCAGCCCGAATTCCATCAGGCGGTAGAAGAGGTATTAAATACTCTCGAGCCAACTGTTGAGAAACATCCGGAACTCGTTCAAGCCAAGATCTACGAACGTGTTGTAGAGCCCGATAGGGTTATCATGTTCCGTGTCCCCTGGGTAGATGACGACGGAGAGGTGCATGTCAACCGGGGTTTCAGGGTCCAGTTTAATAATGCGATCGGCCCGTACAAAGGCGGCTTGCGATTCCACCCCTCAGTGAACCTGGGTATTATTAAATTCCTGGGTTTCGAGCAGATATTTAAGAACTCTCTAACTACGCTGCCCATGGGCGGTGGAAAAGGCGGATCGGATTTTGATCCCAAGGGAAAAACCGATCGGGAAGTTATGAACTTCTGTTATGCCTTTATGCGTGAGCTTTATCGCCACATTGGCCCTGACACCGATGTTCCTGCTGGGGATATTGGTGTGGGCGGTAGAGAAATCGGCTATTTATTTGGCATGTATAAAAAGATCCGCAATGACCACACTGGCGTATTGACCGGTAAGGGATTGGAATATGGCGGAAGTTTGATCCGGCCAGAAGCAACCGGTTACGGATCAGTGTACTTTGCCGCAGAAATGCTCAAAGTCCGCGACATGGACATGGCCTCCAAAAAGGCCATCGTCAGTGGATCCGGAAATGTAGCTCAGTACACTATTGAAAAACTTCTTGATTTGGGTGCCAAGCCGATTTCCATGTCTGATTCCTCCGGAACCATTATCGATGAGGGAGGAATTGACAGGGATAAACTGCAGTTTCTCATGGAATTGAAAAACATCCGCCGTGGCCGGGTCAAGGAATACGCTGAAAATTACGATGTTCCTTACTTCCCTGATCTGAGTGTTTGGGATGTTATCAAGAAAGAAGGCATTAAGGCAGAACTGGCATTCCCGTCAGCAACTCAGAATGAAATCCATGCTGACCATGCCCAAGCGCTGGTAAAGAACGGCTGCATCTGTGTTTCCGAAGGCGCAAATATGCCTTCCACCCTGGAAGCGGTTGAGATCTTCCAGGATAACAAATTGTTGTATGGCCCTGCCAAAGCAGCCAATGCTGGCGGTGTGGCGACCTCTGGTTTGGAAATGAGCCAGAACAGTGCCCGCCTGTCCTGGTCCCGGGAAGAGGTTGATGAAAAACTTCACGGTATCATGCGCAGCATTCATAAAACCTCTCTGGATGCAGCGGCAGCTTATGGTGATCCCGGCAACTATCTTATGGGTGCCAATATTGCTGGCTTCCTAAAGGTTGCCAAGGCAATGCTTGCTTACGGCGTTGTCTGATCGACGATCAGATAAATCTAAAAAACCGCCAACCATAACGGTTGGCGGTTTTTTTTATATTTCAGGGGTTGATTCCTTAAAAAACCCTCAACCCCAAAATTTCAATTTTCCTGCAGCTCTTTTTCAGTAAAAACGACAACTTCTTTCCCGGTCAATTTTTCTTGCACTTTCTTGATGATCAATTCAAGGTGACCGTTGTTGGCGACAAAATCGAGATTATCGCCAGGGATGGTTAATACCGGGCAGAGATCAAAATTATCGATCCACTGGTCGTAGAGAATATTAAGCTGATCCAGATAAGCTGGATCGATTTGCTCTTCGTAATCTCTCCCGCGCTGTTTGATGCGCCCTTGCAGAGTGGGCACAGAAGCTTTGATGTACAGGACCAGATCTGGAGGCGGCAGGAATTCAACTAGAGCTTGGTAAAGTTCCTGGTATGTTTCATAATCTCGTTCCCCCATTTGTTTTTGTATATAGAGATTGTGAGCAAAGATCTTTGCATCCTCGTATACGCTCCGGTCCTGGATCACTGATCCGGGGTGAACACAAAGGTTTTTGTGGGCCCGGAGACGGCGGGTTAAGAAAAAGACCTGGCTGTGGAAAGCCCAGGTTTGCATATCTTTATAGAAATCTGGTAAATAAGGATTATCACTTTCGGGTTCAAAAAATGGTGTCCAGCCAAGGTTGTCACAAAGTTTCTGTACTAAGGTGGTTTTTCCCACTCCGATATTGCCAGCAACTGCAACAAACTTTTCCATTTTCACTCCCGTAAACTGATAAGTCCTACTCTGCATTTTACTACTATTACCGGGGGAGATTATTCACTTATATTAAAAAATGCACCCCCGAACCTTAAAAAAATTAGCCCCGGTTTATTTTGACGAACCGGGACTAATTTTGTGGATAAATAATATGTGGGTGATAGTTAATTTCCCAGGTGCATGGGCATGATCACGTGCAGGAAGTTATCATCGCCAACCGGGCGGATCACGCCGGGGCTGGTGGACTTCGATGTTTCCAGGGCAACATTCTGGGTTTGGATCACATCAAGTACTTCTCTTAAATACCGGACGTTGAAGGCAATGATAATGTCTCCGCCTTCAATTGTGGCATCCATTACTGCCTGGCTAGAACCGGTTTCTTCGGATTGCCCCGAAATTTCTACCTCACCAGGGGAGTTTTCTTCCGTACCGGGGCGGATATTCACCTGGGCGATGAGTGATCCTTCCCGGGCAAAGATCTCCGCCTGTTTACATGATTTCAGGAAGGAGGCAGTGGAAAGAATTGTGCGGGATTGATATTCCTTGGGGATGATCTGCTGGTAATCCGGGAATGTGCCTTCTATTAACTGGGAGATCAGCTCGATGTCCTTGGTTCGGAAGATCACCTGTCCCCGATCGGGGGGAAGTGCCATGGTGATCACTTCGCTGCCGTCGTTGCTGATGCGGGCTAGTTCGCTAAGAGCTCTGGCCGGGATAACAGCCTTAATCGGCGCCGGAACTGAACTGGAGAGTTTTGCTGTCCTGACGGATAGCCGGAAACCATCTGCGGCGGCCAGAGTGATGGTATTGTCTTCCACGGTGACAAGTACTCCCGTCAAAATGGGTCGGGCTTCATCGTGGGAAGCGGCAAATACGACTTGCTTGATCATTTCCTTGAAATCAGATACGTTGATCTCAATACCAGATTCCATATCCAGTGATGGCATTGGTGGAAACTCTTGGGCATCAATGCACTTGATATCGGTATTTAGTGAACCGCTCTTGATATTTAATGTTTGGGTGGGCTCGTTAAGGGTGATATCTGTCTTGGCCGGGGGTATGGTGCTGACCAGATCTGTAAATGTCCGGGCAGGCACAGTGGTGGAGCCTTCTTCTTCGATTTTAGCCCCGATCCAGCAGGTGATACCCAGTTCAAGATTGGTTGCGGAAAGCCGCAGTCTACCATCATCGGTGGCAACCAGGATATTGGATAAAACCGGCAGTGTGCTGCGGGGGGAGACAGCCCGGGAGACAATGCTCAACCCATGGGCGAGGTTTTCTTGCAGGACAGAAATCTTCATAAATGGCTTCCTATTATGACTTTGTCGCAACGTTCGTAAATAGTACAGTAAGTATACATTGAAACCGTTTTTTGGGCTATAAGAAATCCCCTGGTAGGATTCTATCCCGGGGGAAGTGGTTTTTCCTTTTCAGGAGATGAATTCACCCCCCGGAACAGGAAAAAGATAAATTGACAGCCTTTCTGAGCCATGTTATTATCCCACATACATACATATATGCCTCTGAAGGCACTCTTATCCAGAGAGGTGGAGGGAACGGCCCTTTGAAACCTCGGCAACCGGGCAGCGCTATGCGCTGAAAACGGTGCCAACTCCGTCAGGTGGATTCTGGAAGATGAGAGGGCGCTATTGAGTTGTTGCCCTTTCCTGCAGACCAGAAGGGGCAATTTAAATTAAGGGAAGGAATCCAACTCAGGAGGTTATATGAACAGTACATTAAATAATATTCCCAGTTTGTTATTCACGTCAGAATCGGTTACAGAGGGTCACCCAGACAAAATGTGTGATCAGATCAGCGATGCGGTGCTGGACGCCTGCCTTGCTCAGGACCCAAGATCGCGGGTTGCCTGTGAAACGGCGACCAAGACCGGATATGTCATGCTGTTGGGTGAAATCACAACCCTGGCAGATATTAATTATGACACTTTGGCCCGTGATGTTGTCACCGGCATTGGTTATGACCGGGCTAAAAAAGGATTTGATGGCGCAACCTGCGGCGTACTGGTAGCCATATCCAAGCAATCTGGCGACATTGCCATGGGTGTCGACCATGCCCTCGAATCTAAATCCGGGGATGTAACAGAAGCCGAAATAGAGTCCATTGGCGCAGGCGATCAGGGTATGATGTTCGGTTATGCCTGTGATGAAACACCAACATATATGCCAACTCCAATCTACCTGGCACATAAACTTTCCCGCCGCCTGGCGGAAGTTCGCAAAGATGGCACCTTGGATTGGGTCCGCCCGGATGGAAAAAGCCAGGTGACCATTGAATATCAATACGGCAAACCTGTACGGGTTGATACGGCTTTGATCAGCACTCAACACGCCCCTGATATATCCCAGGAGGAGATCCGGGAATTGATCATTAAACACGTGATCAGACCTGTTCTGCCGGAAGATATGGTGGATGATAGGTTGAAAATCTATGTCAACCCCACGGGGCGTTTTGTCACCGGCGGACCGCTGGGAGATGCAGGTTTGACTGGACGTAAGATCATCGTCGATACTTACGGTGGTATGGGACGGCACGGTGGGGGCGCATTTTCCGGGAAGGATCCCACGAAGGTTGACCGCTCAGGAGCTTATGCCGCCCGCTGGGTGGCCAAGAATGTTGTGGCGGCCGGGTTGGCAAGCCGCTGTGAGATCCAGGTATCCTACGCAATTGGTGTTGCTCATCCGCTGAGCGTGAACGTTGAAACCTTTGGAACCAGCAATATCCCGGATGAAAGAATCACTGAACTGGTGAATGAGTTCTTCGATCTGCGTCCGGGTGCTATCATCCGCGATCTGAACCTGCGCCGGCCGATATATCAGCAACTGGCCGCGTATGGTCATTTTGGTCGCGATGATCTGGATTTGTCTTGGGAGAATACCGATCGAGCTGTAGAGATCAAGAAGGCTGCAGGGTTGTAACAGTAAAATCGAGATCCAGGAAATACAAAATCTCCTGGATCTTTTTATTTAACTGTTTATATATAATGCTCCCGGATTAAAAAAAACCGGGAGCTTTTTTATTCATTAAAGATGGGATTCAAATGCTTTGAGGAGTAGTTTTTTGGGCTTATAACCAGCTACCCGGGCGGCAACATTCCCGTTCACAAATAAGAGCAAGGCAGGAATACCCATTACTCCGTATTGGACAGGTAAGTTGGGATTGGAATCCACGTCCATCTTGTAAACATTGGCTTTTCCTTTCCAATCACCGGCCAGTTCTTCGACTAGAGGAGAAACCATTTTACATGGACCACACCAGGCTGCTGTGAAATCAACTAGAACTGGCAGCTCTGATCCCAGTACCTTTGATTCAAAATCTTTTTCAGTGATATATTCAACTTCTGCCATTCCTGTCTCCTTGGGCTTAAATTCATATGACCAATCAAGTGCTGAGCTTCTCTAACTACCTAGAAGCTTTATCAGCGCGATATTATACTAAAGTCACCCTGGATCCTTGGGGTGTTTTTTCAACAAGAAGTTGAGTCGCAAAAGCTTCTTTGATCTGTTCTACATGGGTGATTACCAGGATCTTCTCAAAATCATCCTGGACCATATTAATAGCTTCTATCAGGCGCTGGCGACCGATGGCATCCTGGCTGCCAAAACCTTCATCCACGACCAGGGTTTGAAGCCTGGCTCCAGCTCGCTGGGCCAGAACATGGGACAAGGCTAATCGAATAGCGAAGTTGATCCTGAAGGATTCCCCGCCGGAATATAGTTCGTAATCCCTGAATCCAGATTGATCCCGAATTTGGATTTCCAGGGTTTCCCGCAAATCTTCCCGTTTGGTGTCTTTATATTCCCGCAGGGTCAGGAATCGAATGGACATACTGCCGCCGCTTAGTTTATCCAGGATCTGGTTGGCTTTGGTTTCAATATTTGGCAAAGCCTGTTCAATTAACAAGGCCGGGACTCCATCCTTGCCAAAGGCGGCTTCCAGCTGCCGGTATTGCTTCACGCGCTGTGAGATTTCATGGCGTTTATTTTCCAATTCTCTCTGGCGTTGTTTTTGTTTTTCAAGGACTGCAACTTTTTGCTGGGCCGCGCCAACTTTGCGCTCCAGGATCTTTTCCTGTTCTTTATTCTCGATTAACAAGTCTTCAGCGATTCGGGGGTCTGGTATGGTTTCCTGTGCTTTTTCAAGAGACAGGCTGGCTTCTTTTAGATTGTTTGTCAGGGTTTTGATCTGGTTCTCATCAAGTTCCAATTGGGACTTAAGATCTTCTATTTCTCGGTTCAGCGGTTTTAATGCAGCTTCAGCTTTATCAAGCCCGGCTTTTTTCTCTTGAATTGCTACCCCCTGGCTGCTGATTTCTCTGACGCGGTCATGTTCAGAGGCGTCATATCCAATATCTTTCAGGTTCTGGTTGATAACCAAAAGTTCCTGCCGCGCTTCATCTGCGTAAGTTTCATCTGCTAGAGTCTTTAGAATTTTATCTAATTCTTTTTTTTGTGTTTTTTTCCAGTTATTATGTTCTTTTTCCAGTCCGGAGATCTGGTTTTTGATCTGGTCTGTTTCCTGTTTTAATTTACGCAAGGTCTTTTCCGCCAGGCTTAACTCAGTGATTTGCAGCTGGAGATCCTTCACGACTTGGTCTGCTTCTTTTAATGTGGATTGATTCTGGCGGTAGCGATCGCCCAAGTCCTTGCCCTCTTCCCTAAGGTTTTTGACCAGGGACTCTCTTTCATCTGGGGAAAGTTCTTGCCCGCAAAGAGGGCATAATACGCCTTCTGTTTTCTCCAGTTCGGCAATCCTTTTTTCCAAATCTTTCATCTCTTTATACAAACGCGGGTTCTCGGCCTTTGCATCTGCCTGTTCCTGTCGGGCCTCTTCCAGGGATTTTTTCTTCTGTTCCCTTGTGTCCAGGTCCGCCTCATTCTTTTTGATTTTTTCTTTCTCTTCTTTGAGTTTAATTTTGAGTTGGGGAATTTTTTCAAGATCGGCTTGAAGATCCTTGAAGTGGTTTTCCAGTGAGTTGCTTATTTGGAGGAGGCGGGCTTTCTCTGCTGCAATCTTCAGTAGCGGTTCCTGCCTTTTGATCTCGCTTTCCCTGTACTTCTCAGCCACAATTTCCCAATCCGCCAGCGATTTCTGGGCCTTTTCCCAATCCTTGAATGCTTTCTGAATCGAGTCAGCCTGTAAGAGAGTATTCTCATGGGTTTCTTTTTCAGAAATTCGCTGATCGATCTTCTTTTTGGTTTGGGCAATTGCCTTCTCTTTGGATTCCACCTGGTTGGCTAAATCTGACACAAATTTCTCTTGTTCTTTTAGTGACGAGACCAAGGTTTGAAGGTCTGACAGCTGTATTTCAGCTTTTTTTCGTTCCTTCTGTGCCCGGGATAGATCTTCCTCAAGGTCTCCCAAATATTTCAGGCGTTCATCTTCTTCACCTAACTCAGCTATTATCTCAGAAATACGCCCATCCAGCTGGTTAAGCTCTTTTTCGGCAGTACGCCTTTTCTGTAAAGCCCGGTTGCGGTATTTTTCCCAGATCTCCAAACCAAGGATCTGGGACAGGATCCTTTTTCTGGCCGCAGGGTTTTGCTGAGTGAATTGATCTGCCTCACCCTGGAGCAAGAAGGAGGCATTGGTAAATGACTCATAGTCCAGGCGAAGGATATCAATGATTTTTTGGTCCGTATCACGCAGGGTTCTCTCTGTAAGCGGTATCCAGGCGGGTACTGATGACTGCCGTTCCTCGTCTTCCATGATATACAGCTCCACCTGTTTCGTTTTGCCCTGAGGATTGGATCGGACGATTTTATATTGATTGCCTTCGTAATGGAAAACAAGACACACTTCAGCTTTTTGGGATTCCAGATTGATGACAGTTTCATCGTGTTTTCTGGCCCTGCCAAATAATGCCCAGGTAATCCCGTCCAGGATGGATGATTTTCCGGCCCCGTTTTCACCAGTAACGCAGGCTAAAGAGAAGCTTGTGAAATCAATTTCCACCTGCTCTTTATATGATAAAAAACCTTCCATGGATAGGGAAATTGGGATCATGCCTTCAATGATAACAGAAAGTGAACCTTCCCTCGGGTTCAGGTGATTGGATATCTATAAGCCAATTTCGTCCTTAACAGCCTGGAGAAGAATATCGGCCTGCAGATCGGAAAGGCAGTAGTAGGAAGCATTAAGATGCTCGGCAATTTCACTGGCGAGGCCTTTGTCAAACTCCTTATGCTCCATATTGATCACAACACTGGGTATTTCATCCTTGGCGATTTGTTCAGCGATCTTGTAGGCTTCTTCTTGGGGAGGCATGCGAGAAATGGAAACATTCCCAACCCCGTCTGTGAGCAGGATCATCAGGGATTGAATGTCCGGGTGAGCCAGCTCTTCCCTCTTTATGACTTCATAGGCCAGTTTTAGCCCGGCAGAAAGGGGTGTCTTCCCGCCGATTGGGATATCTGCCAGGCAGCGGCGGGCCAGTTCAATGGAATTGGTTGGCGGCAGCACTACCTGGGCCCGATCCTTTTGAAAAACGATCATTCCAACTTTGTCCCGACGTTGATAAGCATCTGTTAATAGGGAAAGCACTGCTCCCTTGGCTGCGCTCATTCTTTCAGCCACAGCCATGGACCAGGACGCATCCACGACAAAGAGAATTAAATTGGCAGTTTGTTTTACTCTGACCTTCCGTTGGAGATCTTGTTTGCGAATTAAAAAGGCAACTTTGTCGTCTGGCCTTTGGCGTTCTTTCTGGAAGGGAGCTGCGGCTCGAAAAGTGGCGTCAAAAGCGATATCCAACAGCTTGCCTTGGGCAGGCCTGGCCTGAATATATCTTCCGCGTCTGGTTTCTGATTTGGTCTGAGATCTGCGACCGCTGGAGCGGCGGTGTTTCTTATCGCGGGGTGGATCAATTTTGTCCGGATCAATGGTATCCCCAATTTTGACTGGATTTCCGCCATCCCACCAGGAGGCGGGGGTTCCCTCGAAAATATCACCAGTGCCAGCATCTGCGGGCACTTCCATCTGGGCAGTTTCAGTAACAGAACTTACGAGTGTTTTTTTTTATCCCCGTTTTCCCCGATTTCAATACTTGATTGTTCACCACCCTCGCCAACTTCACTTTCGCCTTCTGCGGAACCGCCAGTTAATTCTTCGATCTTTTCTGAAAGTTCCTCAGCAGAGATCTCTGATTGTTGGAAAGGTCCCCGTTTTATGCGATGTGGATAGGCAAGCTCGGCTGCCAGGGCAATATCCCTGCCAGTGATGGCTTTCCTCCCCTCAAATGCGGCATGAGCCCGGGCAGTTTTCAGGATAACCAGGTCGGACCGATGCCCATCCACCTGGAGAGAGGTGCTCAGGTTGGCAATATCCACCATGTTTTTAGACGTATACTGAACATCGGGCAGGAGCTTCCTGGCCTGGGTGATCTGTTTGGATAATTCCAATTCTTTGGGCAGCCACTGCTCCCGGAACAATTCAGGGTCCTCTTCGTAGGCCAGATGGCGTTCCATGATCAAAACCCTTTCATGAGTCTCCCGGATACCACGAATATTCACAGAGAGGGCAAAGCGGTCCAGCAGCTGCGGCCGCAGGTCCCCTTCCTCAGGGTTCATGGTGCCAACAAGGATAAAACGAGACGGGTGGCTGAAGGAAATGCCTTCCCGTTCGACGATATTCATACCCATTGCGGCGGAGTCCAGCAGCAAATCTACAACATGATCGTCCAGTAGGTTAACTTCGTCAATATACAACAAGCCCCGGTTGGCGTCTGCCAGCACACCGGGTTCAAAATGACGCTCGCCTTTTTGAATGGCTTTTTCAATATCCAGTGTGCCCACCACGCGGTCTTCTGTAGCAGATACGGGCAGGTTTACAAAGGGAGTTGGCAGCATTTCCCCCTTGCGTTTTTCGCCATTATTGGATTTTTCCCGGCATTCAGTGCACCAGGTTGCAGGCCGGTTAGGATCACATCCGAATCGACAGTCTGAGAAGGTTTCCACAGTGGGCAGTAGGGCCGCCAGGGCCCGGGCGGCAGTGGATTTTGCGGTTCCGCGTTCACCCCGAATCAGTACACCTCCGATCCGGGTGTTTACGGCGTTGAGGATCAGGGCACGTTTCATACGTTCCTGGCCAACCACTGCTGTAAAGGGGTAGATTGCTGTCATTTTGATCCTTGAAAAGACAAAAATGTCGTGATTTGCTAATAATCGTCAATAACATCATAATAAATACTGATGTTTTTTCTCAGCGTTTATCTTACCACAAAGGTTGCCAAGTTGATATTTGCACTGTATAATGATTTCCATTCTAAAAACGGAGCGTGCCCTACTTATGGAAGATATGAAGTCACAAGATGGGGGAGAAACAATGAGCGATAGTTCATCCCCTGCAGAAATTATGGATATGGAAACCCTTTTAGCCCAGGAAGGTCTGGGCCTTGGGAACATCCCAGAAAAGGGTGATATCCGCAAAGGCGTGATTACCGCCATTACCTCGAACGAGATTTTGATTGACGTTCAGTCTAAAGCCGACGGCTTGATCGCTGGTAGAGAGCTGGAGCAAATCAATCCCCGGACCCTGGCAGAATTCAAGACCGGAGAAGAGATCCTGGTTTATGTCCTCGAACCGGAGGATATCAACGGTCATGTTGTGCTCTCTTACACTCGTGCCCAGGAAGAACAAGACTGGGAAAAAGTAGAAAAAAGCCTTGAATCCGGAGATGTTATAACGACCTTTGTGGAAGGATATAACAAAGGTGGTTTGTTGGTGCCAGTTGGCCAACTACGCGGATTTGTGCCTGGATCATTAGTCAGTGTTTTCCGCGAGGGAGATACAGGCGCTCCGGAAGATCGCTGGAGCGAAGCTATTGGGAAAGAGATCACTCTCAAGGTTATTGAGGTTGATCGTTCCCGCCAGCGTTTAATCCTGTCCGAGCGAGACGCCATTGGCGAAACCCGGGAAGCCATCAAAGACCAACTGCTGGACAATCTGGCTGTGGGAGATCGGGTAACCGGTTATGTCAGCAGCCTGGCTGATTTTGGCGCTTTTGTCAATATTCAGGGTGTAGACGGCCTGGTTCATCTCTCGGAACTCTCCTGGGATCACGTAGACCATCCCAGCGATCTGGTCAAAGTTGGCCAGGAGCTTGAGGTAGAGGTCATCAGTATTGATGAAGAGAAACGCCGGATTGGTTTGTCCATGAGAAGGTTGCAGGATAATCCCTGGATCGAAAAAGCAGAAGAGATTCAGGAAGGTCAACTTATTCAGGGCACGATCACTAACTTAACTGATTTTGGCGCTTTTGCCCGGATCGAAAATACTGATCTGGAGGGTTTGATCCACATCTCTGAATTGAGCATGGATCGTGTAGGACATCCTTCAGAAGTCGTCAGTGTTGGAGAAACCCTGGCACTGCGGGTCATCAGCCTGGATATGGAACGACACAGGATCGGGTTGAGCCTGGAGAAAGTGGATTCTGATCAATACGCAGCTATCGACTATGAACAGATCCAGGAAGAAATGAACGGAGAAGGCTCGCTAGAAGAGATCCTGTCCGGGTCAGAGGAACCTGAAGAAGTTCTAGAAGCAGAAGCCGCAGAAGAAACTGAACCGGTAGAAGAAGTAGAAGAAGAAGCTGAACCGGAAGAAGAAGCTGAAGAAGAGGCTGAACCGGAAGCAGAAGCCGAAGAGCAAGAATCTCCTCCTGAAGAGGAGTAAACAAAGAAATAAGAAGCGCATCCAAACAGATGCGCTTTTTTGTTTTTAGGGGGGAATTATGTAAAATTTACATTAAATTAACACGCAGTCTGCGTTTTTGGAGAGGAATTTGGTAGAATGTCTACACAAAAATTAGTGGGGAGTGCTTGATTAATTCATTTACGGTAATATCCGGGGATCCCCTGGATAATTGCGGGAGGTTGTCTTTTGGCTAGCATGGAAAGATTTACCCAACGAGCTCGGCGGGTTTTGAGTTTAGCGCATAAAGAAGCTGAACGGATGAAACACGCCCAAATTGGGACCGAACATCTATTATTAGGATTGCTGCTTGACCAGGGGGGCATAGCGGGTCAGGTACTGCGCGACCTTGGTCTTGATATTGACAGCGTTTTAACTATTACTGAAAGTATCACGGGTTTTGGAGAATACACTGGAGATGCCCTGGCTTTATCCCGGGGAACCCAGAGAGTACTGGAGTTAGCGGTAGAAGAAGCTCGGAATTTAAGCCACCATTATATTGGTGTAGAGCATATTCTGCTCGGTCTGGTTACATATGGAAAAGGTGTCGCTAATGATGTACTGGAGCAGTTGGGATTATCAGTTGAACAGATTCGACGCCAGACCCTGCGGGAGATCGAAGAACAGAAGGATAAAGGGAAAACCCAACGGGAACGCAGACAGATCGGAAAACCAAAACGGGCTAAGGCAAAAAGCGCCACCCCGATGGTCGACCAGCTCGCTGTTAACCTGACGGACCTGGCAGAGGAAGGAAAACTGGATCCGGTGATTGGACGGAAAATGGAAATTGAACGTGTGGTCCAGATTCTGGCCCGTCGTACAAAGAATAACCCGGCTCTGATTGGCGAACCTGGGGTTGGTAAGACCGCCATTGTAGAAGGTCTGACCCAAAGAATAGCTGATGGAGAGGTTCCGGCCCCATTATTGGGCAAAAGGGTCCTGCAGCTGGATCTGGGATCTGTTGTTGCCGGCACTATGTACCGCGGCCAGTTCGAAGAACGCCTTAAGAGGGTGATCTCTGAACTAAAAGAGTCCGATGCCATTCTTTTTATTGATGAAGTCCATATGCTGGTTGGCGCTGGATCTGCAGGTTCCGCAATGGATGCTGCCAATATCCTTAAGCCGGCGCTCTCGCGGGGAGAACTTCAGGTTGTGGGTGCCACAACCCTGGATGAATACCGCAAACACATTGAAAGTGATGCGGCTCTGGAGCGGCGTTTCCAGCCCATTACCGTGAATGAACCATCCCAGGAAGAAACCATTGAGATCCTGCAGGGCATTCGTCCTGCTTACGAGGAGCATCACCAATTAAAGATCTCTGATGAAGCGCTGGAAGCAGCTACGGATCTGTCAGCCCGTTATGTTTCTGATCGTTTCCTGCCTGATAAAGCAATAGATTTGGTTGACGAAGCCTCTTCCAGGGTACGCATGTACAAGAACCCTATTGGTGATGAAGCCAAAGAGGTTGTTCATAAATTACGTTCTGTCCGCAAGGAATTGAAGGGCACAGATGAGGAACAATCCCAATTCGCTGACCTTGAGACTCTTGAAAGATCGCTGGAAGAAAAACTTGAAGAACTCAAAGTAGCCTGGGATCGTGACACCAGCCCATCGGTAACCGTAGAGGATATCGCGGAGATCGTCTCGATGTGGACTGGTATTCCTGTGATGGAATTGGCTGAAGAGGAATCTGACCGCCTTTTACATATGGAAGAGGAATTACATAAACACATCATTGGCCAGGATGAAGCCATAGAGAAGATTGCCAAGGCGGTTCGCCGTTCACGGGCGGGGTTGAAAGATCCCAAACGCCCGGTTGGGTCTTTTATCTTCCTTGGACCAACTGGCGTGGGAAAGACTGAACTCACCAAAGCCCTGGCAAAATTCATTTTTGGCAGCGAAGATGCCTTGATCCATCTGGACATGTCGGAATTTATGGAGCGGCACAGTGTCAGCCGGTTGGTTGGTGCACCTCCTGGGTATATTGGCTATGATGATGCCGGCCAACTTACTGAGGCAATTCGCAGAAGGCCTTACTCGATAGTGGTTTTTGATGAGATTGAAAAAGCTCACCAGGAAGCCCATAATATGCTGCTGCAGATCATGGAAGAAGGGCATATTACCGATGCAAGGGGCAGAACGGTTGATTTCCGCAATGCCATAATAATCATGACCTCTAATATCGGCGCAGAGCTGATCCAGAATAATGCCTCGATCGGATTTGACCTGGCATCAGATGAGATACAATCCCGCAAACGGGATTATGAAGATATGCGGCGCAAATTGCTGAAATCTCTCAAGAACACTTTCCGCCCTGAGTTCATCAATCGGGTGGATTCCGTGGTTGTCTTCCATGCCCTGAGCAAAGATCACATCAAAGAGATCGTGGATCTGGAGTTGAACAAAGTCCGCGAACGATTGATGGAAAAGAACCTCCAATTAGAAATCACCCCCGAGGGTATAGATCTGCTGGTGACACTGGGTTATAACCCAGAAATGGGTGCCCGACCGCTGCGTCGCGTGATTCAGGAAAAGATCGAAAATCCGCTTTCTGATGCGGTCCTGTCCGGGAAGTTCAGAAATGGGGATATTGTGTTGGTAGAAGCCGTTCCTGGTGGAGAAGAGGAAGTTGGTGAGATCGCCCTTACCAAAGGAGATCCCGAGGTCTACGGAAAGTCCTATGTGCCGGACGAAGAGGATGAACCAGTAGCAGTTGGATAACAAAAAAACCACAAGAATTAAATCTAAAAGCACCCGGAGACGGGTGCTTTGTTATTAAGGGACTAAGTCTTTTGGGATGGACTTAGTCCCTAAGGTTATGTCCCTTAACTTATTATTTCCAAAACCTCGGCGCTGTGATTGGCTGGTGAGACATTCTGGAATACTTCCCGGATGATCCCGTCTGGATCGATCAGGTAGGTTGTGCGGTGGACGCCGTCATATTCCTTCCCGAAGCTCTTTTTGGGTCCCCAGACCTTGTATAATTCACATACCTGATGATTTTCATCAGCCAGCAAGGTAAACGGCAGCTGGTATTTATCCTTGAACTTCTTGTGGGAAGCCGGCGTGTCCGGGCTGACCCCCAGGATCACAACATTGGCGTTTTCATAACTGCTGTAATCATCCCGGAAATTGCAGGCTTCTGTTGTGCAGCCAGGGGTGTCATCCTTGGGATAGAAATATAATAGAACGTTCTGCCCTCGGAAAGTTTCCAGGGAAACGATCTGATTATTTTGATCTAAAAGTTTGAAATCAGGTGCCGTCTGGTCAATTGCTAAATACATTTTTTCTCCTTATCGAACTGATCATAGAGAATTATATTCCCTGAAACTGAATATATCGTGGGCGCTGACAGCTTTGACCTCATCACCGTGAGCCTTCAGCAGTGAGAGCAGCCGGGAGTGATGACCTCCCAAAATATTATCAGCCAGTCCATCTGGAATGAAGTTCAACTGATAAGCAGCATTTCCCCGTTCATGCAAATCTGCTCCCCTGTGAAATGGAGATGCGGCATCTCCGCAGTGCAGCAGCCAGTTTCCGGGTTTTCCGATAGCTACCCCGCAGTGCCCCCGGGTGTGTCCAGGAAGCGGGATAAAAAGGAAATCGGCCTCGGGTGTGTTTAGGATCGGTACCGCTTCGAACCCAAACCAATCTACGATGGGTTCATTATGCCGGGCCCATTTTGGGTTATGCCGCCAATGGTCCTTGATATATGCGAATTCCATAAATCCCTTCGGTCTTAATATCCCCTGGTACTCACCTTCATAGATGTGGACCTCTGCCCAGGGAAAATCCACCAATCCGCCTGCGTGATCAATGTGCATGTGGGTCTGGATGATATGTTTAACATCATGTGGTTCAAATCCCAGCCCCCGCACCTGATTAACCGCAAGCTCTTCTGGATCGCGCGGAACACCCATCCAGTATAAAAAGAACCGCATCTTTCCGGAAGGATTTTCATAATCACGGGTGCCGAATCCGGTATCGATCAATACCGGACCGCTGCTGGTCTCAACCAGCAGGCAGTATACGATCGTTTCTACATCTACCAAAAACGGCTTCAGAGTTCCGCAATTCAGGTGATGGATTTTCATCAGGATTTCTCTTTTGAATACGTATAATTATCTGCCCTGGTGATCCGTTTATTGAGTGCGGGGTGGGAATGAAGTAAAAATTCCACCCAGGGTTCAGGGTCAACTTCGGCCAGGTTCTGGTTGCTGAGGCGGGTTAAGGCAGATTTGTAGGCTTCAGGCTTTCCTGTGATCTGGAGAGCGAATTCGTCTGCCAGGTTTTCCCGCCAGCGGCTGAAAGCATTACCAATTGGCATGGTGATCAAACCGTAAATCCCCAAAAAGAGGGCAAATAACGGCAGCGCGGCGATATCCGATACGGATCCATAACCAAAATAAGAAACTCCCCAGACCAGGCCCAGAGAAGTCAAGTACAGCCCGCCAAGGGTCAGTACAGTTTGAAATATCATTCCCAGTGGGATATCATGATTTTTCTGGTGACCCAATTCATGGGCCAATACTGTTTCTATTTCATCGACCTGAAATTCATCCAGCAGCGTATCTCCCAAAATGATGCGTCTTGTATTTCCCAGTCCCGTAAGACCGGCATTGGCGGCTTTGGTTCTTTTGCTCATGTCAAAACGGTACACCCCGACCACGTAAGTGCCTGATTTTTCTGCTAGGTCTAAAAGCCGCTCTGTCAGGTCCTGATATTCTTCTTCCAGGGGTGTGAATTTGTTAAAGATCGGGAAAAGCAGCACGGGTGCCAGATTGGCCAGCAAGACATTAAAGAGCAGAAGTATTCCTGCGGTCCAGAGCCACCAGCTTCCCGGAGCAGTTCGAAGGACAAAATAGATGATTTCAATTAAAATCCCACCCAATACAGCAGAGATCATAAGATTCTTGATTAGATCGGCAACCCAGCTTCTTAGATCTTGATTGGATTGTTGATAACGATGAGGCAGGACATAACCAGTATAAAATGAGAGAGGAAGATCCAGCATGGTAAACGCCCCTCCAAATAGACCACCAAAGACCAGGACCGCTACCCAGGGAATCTGGGTCCAGCTGAAGATCCAGTCCCGCAACAGGACTGACCAGCCTAACAACAGCCAGGCGAGAAGCAGGGTTGTGACCAGCACTAAATCCAGAAGCATGTATCTGCGGCGGATTCTGGCATATTCTTTGGCGAGTTTTTGGCGTTCTGGATCCAGGGTCGATGCCCCGATTATTTCTTCCGGGTTAATTTCAAACATGGCTCTTTTTTCTGATAATCAATAAATCATTCTCGTAAGTATTATAAGGGATTATCAATATTCCCACCCCGGCACATTTTTCTGAAATTGTGAATTTAAGATTTGTTTTATCAATCCTGATAGGCCCCGATCCATTCCGTGTACAGAATTGAAAAGCACATTTTCAGGGGATTAAAAGACGTATATAATAGATGCTAATGGCTCAGGATGGAAAGATTACTTTATATGCGCTGGATTGTGGGACTGTAAATTGGCGCCTATATCGCATGGAGTACCATTATGACGGTGCAAAGGCACAGCATGTTACCAGTCCTTTATCCTCTCCCCTGGCCAATTTCTCTGATCGCAAACTTCCTGCAGTGCTCACATTAACTCCGGACGGAACAGACCTGGAAGACATTGGCGAAACAGCTCTGAATTTCCTGGAAGATATTGAAGTTAGAACCCGGGTAAGGGAATTCTTCAAGCCCTCGATCGGAAATCACCTGATCGCTAAACCATCTCCTCATCAACAACGCTACAGTCATTTTGAAGCGCTTCTTTATACACGGCTGTTACTGAAAACACTGATCGAGCAGATCAGGGAGGAAAAATATAACTCTGGTCCCTTTGACGATCTAATCCATTTTTCGATCGCCTACCCTGACCGCTGGCGAACTGAGTTTGACGGCAGGATCTTTGAAGATTTTTATCATGTCATTTTGGAATGTTTTCCTCCGGCGATTGCTGATCGGGTTCATTTTGTTCCGGAATCTGAAGGCGTGATTCTTGGCTTAAGGGATCAATCTTTACTGGAGCGATTCCACTCTGAAGATATCAATCTCATTATCGATGTTGGCGGCAGCAATACTACAATCTACGCCAGGAAATAT
Organism: uncultured Anaerolineales bacterium; assembly: GCA_964627755.1. Classification (GTDB taxonomy): domain Bacteria; phylum Chloroflexota; class Anaerolineae; order Anaerolineales; family UBA11858; genus B10-G9. Next base: position 1,048 of record CAZVIH010000062.1, on the reverse strand, counting down.
AACGCCGACACTGGTGTGTTGATCGATTTTGATCACTACGAGGAGCCTTTTGGGGGAGGTTTATATGATGCCTTGCTGGCTCAGCACCTTTCAAAAGAGCTGAAGATTCCAGCTAAAGTATTATCGGGTGACCCGGCAGCTTTTATGACACTCAGGATCTGGGGCCAGCTCATCAAGGAATCACTCAGCCGCGAAATCCTTGGGGAGCCAGAAATTGTAACTGCTTTATCGGGACAGCAATCGCTGACGCTGGTAATGAAAAACGGGCAGGTTTTCAGGCAAAATAAGAAATTAACTCCCAGCGAGTTTGCTCAACTTTGCCTACCGCTGGATAAAGCATTTCAGGAGGTATTAACTCGCGGTCTGGAGAAAATGGAAATTGACGATGATATTATTGGCAGGGTGATCCTGCTGGGTGGGGGGACCAGGGTGCCGGGAATCCTCAAAGGACTCGAGGATCGTTTTGGTGATAAATTGATCTACCCTCCAAATCCGGAAGAAATGATTGTCAGGGGGATCGGTCTGGCGTTCACCTCGTCATTACCGGAACGTGAAGAAGAAGAAAAGAAACATATCCCCGAGAAAAAAGCTGGTTGGCGGTTGATACATGAAAGCGGAGAGATCGTGGAAATTAATAAAGAGATCATGATTGCCGGGAGAAGCCAACAGGCTGATATTCTACTGGACAGTAAAAAGTGCTCCCGGACTCATGGCCTGATTCGGTTGGAGAGTAATGCCCTGACTATCATCGACCTGCAGAGCAAAAATGGCACCTTTGTAAATGATATCCAATTAAATCCCAATTCTGGCCAACATCTGAGGGTGGGGGATAAGCTGCGATTTGGTGACCAAAAATTCACCCTGGAATAACAAAGCTGCGTTTAAAATCAAAACCCCGGAGTAAATTTTGAAGTGCACCCAATAGACAAGACACAAAAAGAAAGCCCCTGAAGAGATCACATAGACAGGCACCTGATTTGATAGGGTGTCTGTCTTGTTTTCAATTGTATCCTCTCGTAATTGTAAAAGTGGATATATTGATCAACAA
>CAZVIH010000061.1:0-26396 GCA_964627755.1 uncultured Anaerolineales bacterium | reverse complement strand
GAAGGTGTGGAGATGGTAATGCCTGGAGACAACGTGAATATGGAAGTGGAATTGATCGTTCCCATCGCGTTGGAGCAAGGCGGAAAGTTCGCTATTCGAGAAGGTGGTCTGACGGTTGCATCCGGCGTGGTCACTGAGATCTTAGAGTAATATTATGGCTAAACAAAAAATCCGAATTCGACTAAAAGCTTACGACCACAGAGTGCTGGATCAATCGGCACGACGAATCGTTGAGACTGCTGAGAGGACCGGAGCCCGTGTTGCGGGACCAGTTCCTCTTCCAACCCGGATCGAGAAATTTGCGGTGCGTCGTTCAACCTTTGTACACAAGGATTCTCACGAACATTTTGAGATCCGAACCCATAAACGTTTGATTGATGTCCTCGAACCCGATTCCCAGACAATTGACCTGCTGATGCGACTTAATTTACCTGCAGGTGTTGATATTGAAATTAAAATTTAATAGTGTATAATAGGCGGGCTGTATTACATTGCAATAGCAGCCAAAAGCAAGGTGGTTTTAAAAACTCCGCCGCAATAAGGGCGGAGTTACGCTGGAGATAGACTGTAAGCCAATTCCAGCAGATTGAATAGGTAGCGTAAGAACGTTTCCGTAGAGAACGCAAAAACCAGCTGTTCACAAAGGATACGTTGACTGCGTTATTTGGGATGATGAAGCCAAGCCCTGGTTGACAGTCCCAGAAAATAAATTACCGTTAGGAGACAAATGATATGAAAGGGCTAATTGGTAAAAAAGTTGGTATGACCCAGTTATTTGATGACGCCGGGAGAGCTATTCCCGTAACAGTTATTAAAGCTGGGCCTTGTTATGTTACACAGGTCCGCACCGTAGATCAGGATGGTTATAAAGCAGTACAGTTGGGTTTTGAAGAAACGAAAACAAAACGTTTATCAGGCGGTGAACTTGGCCACCTGAAGAAAAACGAACTGCCTCCTCTGCGCATTTTGCGTGAATTCCGGACGGACGAAGAATTAGAAGAAGGCCAGGCTCTCACCGTAGAAGTATTTCAAGAAGGTGAGCGTGTGGATATTGTTGGGAAATCCAAAGGACGCGGCTTTGCAGGCGTTGTCAAGCGTCATGGTTTTTCTGGTGGTCCTAAGACCCATGGTCAATCGGACAGGCACAGGGCACCGGGCTCCATTGGCGCAGGTTCTACCCCAGGGCGTGTTTTTAAAGGCAAAAAAATGCCTGGACGAATGGGAAATGATACAGTCACTTCCCAGAACCTGCTGATTTCCCGGATCGATCCTGAAAACAATATTATTGCCGTCCGCGGATCCGTACCTGGACCCAAAAACGGGTTGGTCGTTATTAAAGAAGCCCGGAAGCAATAACCGGTTGGAGCAAAAGATTATGGAAGCAAATGTTATTGATATGAAGGGGAAGAAAATAGACACCATCGATTTACCAGGTGAGATTTTTGATGCCCCTGTAAATGTTGATATGATGCATCAGGCTTATGTGCGCCAACTGGCCCACCAACGGCTGGGCACTCATAGCACCAAAGGCAGAAGTGAAGTATCCGGCGGTGGTCGCAAACCATGGCGCCAGAAAGGCACTGGACGGGCCCGGCAGGGCTCTATCCGTGCAGCGCAGTGGGTTGGTGGTGGTAAGATCTTTACCCCAAAACCTCGCTCCTATGATAAAAAAATGCCTAAGAAAATGCGCCGGGCAGCACTTAGATCTGCTATCACACAAAAATATGGTACCGGGGATATGTTCATTTTGAATGAATTTTCCCTCAAAGAACCTAAAACCATGGAAATGTCAGCCGCTATCGAGAAGATAGCTGGCAGCCAGCACTGCTTGGTTGTATATCCTGAACGGGACGAGAACTATGAAATGTTGGTCCGGGCAATTCACAACTTGCCCAAAGCCACTCTCATCCTGGCGGATTATTTGAATATTCGAGATCTATTAGGACATGAGAAGGTCATTCTGGTTAAAGCTGGTTTGGACCGCATCTCAAAGTTCCTGTTACAGGAGTAGGGTAATGAATTCGATTTACGATGTTTTACGACGTCCAATATTGACTGAGAAATCCAGCCACCAGTACGCAAAACTGAACCAGTTTGTTTTCGAAGTGGCCACTAATGCAACCAAGAGCATGATCAAGGAAGCTGTTGAGACCATATTTGATGTCAAGGTCGAACGTGTGAACACCATGGTTATGCCAGCAAAACGATCTCGTCGTGCAAGAAGCCGCCGGGTATTAGTCCGACGCAGCGCTTACAAGAAAGCAGTTGTAACTCTGGCTTCCGGCGATACGATTTCGATCTTTGAAGGAGTACGGTAATGGCAGTAAAAAAATATAAACCGGTAACCCCGGGTATGCGTGGGCGGACCGGCTATACATTTGAGGAAATTACCAAGGATAAACCAGAACGTTCTCTGGTTCAGCCACTTCTCAAGCGAGGTGGACGGAATGCCTACGGTAGAATCACAGTTCGCCACCGAGGCGGAGGTCATAAAAGAAAATACCGTGTTGTGGATTTTAAACGCGAAAAGATCAATATTCCCGCCAAAGTTGCCGCGATCGAATATGATCCCAACCGGACAGCCCGTCTGGCCTTGCTAAACTATGCTGATGGTGAAAAACGCTACATCATCGCTCCGTTGGGCTTGCGTGTTGGAGACACTATTTTATCCGGCCCTGAAGCGGAAGTTGCCCCCGGGAATACTCTGCCTTTGAGTAGCATTCCCACCGGCACCCGAATTCATAATATCGAGTTGAAAATTGGCGGCGGCGGGCAGTTGGTTAGATCTGCAGGTACATCCGCCCGTTTGATCGCCAAAGAAGGTAAATACGGACAGGTACGGTTGCCCTCCGGTGAGATTCGCCTGATCCAGCAGGAATGCATGGCAACAATTGGCCAGGTTGGCAATGTTGACCACGGCAATATCAAATTAGGGAAAGCAGGTCGGAAACGTCATATGGGTATCCGCCCCACAGTCCGCGGTTCTGCGATGTCTCCACGGGACCATCCGCACGGTGGTGGTGAGGGTCGCTCTCCGGTTGGTATGCCAAGCCCCAAGAGTCCTTGGGGTAAGAAAACCCTGGGTGCCAAAACCCGGCGAAACAAGCGAACTGGAATGTACATCGTTCGTGACCGGCGAGTTGGAAAGAAGAAGCGCCGCTAAGAAGATCCTGGACTGCCGGCTTGCGGCAGTGCACGAGGAGTAAATAGTATGTCTAGATCACTGAAAAAGGGTCCGTTCATAGACCCCAAGTTATTAAAGAAAATTGATGCGATGAATGAACGCGGAGAGAAAAATGTAATCCGGACCTGGAGCCGGGCTAGCGTTATATTCCCTCAGCTGGTAGGTCACACCATTGCCGTTCATGATGGACGCCGTCATGTGCCGATCTACATCACTGAGAATATGGTTGGACACCGCCTGGGCGAGTTCGCTCCCACCAGGACCTTCCGGGGCCATTTGGCAGTCAAGCGGACCACACGTAAGAAGGATTCTGCTAGCTCTTCTGCGGGGGAGATTTAGAGATGGTACATAACGATATTAAAGCCAAAGCAAGCCATATTCCTATCTCAGCCCAGAAAGCCCGCCTGGTTGTTGATCTGGTCCGTGGTAAAGATGTTGTGGAAGCCCTTGAGGTGCTGAATTTTACACCTAATAAGGCAGCCCTGCCGGTTTCAGATCTGGTTACCTCGGCCATCGCTAATGCTGAAAACAATTTTGGTTTGAACCGGTATGATCTGTACATTCATAAAATTGTTGTTGATGAAGGACCAACTCGCAAGTGGCGCCGGTTTGGTGCCCGCGGCCGAGTAAAACCTCGCCTGCGCAGGTCCTCACATATTTCGATCATATTAAGAGAACGCGCAGAGGCTTAAGCAGGAGAATTATAAACAACTGCCTGACCTAAATCAGAACAGGCAGAAGTGAGCAGTAGGAGAAATTATGGGTCGTAAAGTACATCCAATTGGATTTCGTCTGAAAGTAACCAAGACCTGGGACGCGCGCTGGTTTGCTGAAGGTGATCAATATGTTGAACACCTCCAGGAAGACCTCGCCATCCGGAACCTTCTTCATCAAGAAGCGGATAAAGCTGGTTTATCCAAGATTGAGATTGAACGTTTCCCTGGCAAAGTTAAAGTTATCATCCACACTTCAAAACCCGGTGTGCTGATCGGGCGCAAAGGCGCCAACGTAAAGATCTTGCGCAAGAGTCTAGAAGAACTGGTTGGCAAGACCATCGATGTCGACATTAAAGAGATTGAAACCCCAGATCTGGATGCTTATTTAGTGGCAGATAATATCGCCCGCCAGATCGAAGGCCGAATCAGCTATTCCCGGGCTATGAACCGGACTATTCAGCGCACAATGCGAGAAGGCGCTGAGGGTATCCGTGTTGAAGTTGCAGGACGCCTGGGTGGAGCAGAAATGTCCCGGACCATCCATATGAGGGAAGGACGGGTTCCCCGCCAAACCCTGAGGGCTGATATTGATTACGCAATCACTGAAGCAGCTACAACCATGGGTAAAATCGGCGTTAAGGTCTGGATATACAAGGGTGAAGTTCTGCCGACTATAGAAGAAGAAGAAGAAACTGAAGCGCATGATGGAGTTTATGTTAGCAAATAAACCCTGAACGAATCATTTTTGCGGAGTAAGGATAGGATTAGTATCATGTTGATGCCAAAACGTACTAAACATAGAAAACAAATGCGTGGTCGCATGAAAGGCAAAGCGTACCGCGGTTCAGAAATCCATTTTGGAGATTATGGACTGCAAGCCCTGGAACCAGCCTGGATTTCCGCGCGGCAGATCGAAGCTTCCCGCCGAGCAATGGTGAGAGCTATGAAACGTCGTGGTAAGGTTTGGATCCGGATCTTTCCTGACAAACCGATCACAAAACGCGCGGCTGAGTCCCGGATGGGTAAAGGTAAGGGCGATGTCGAATATTGGGCTGCCGTTGTAAAACCTGGCCGGATAATGTTTGAAATCGGTGGAGATGTTGATGAAGGTAGTGCTATGGAAGCGCTGAGACTGGCCTCCTACAAACTCCCTATCAAAACCAAGGTTGTCCGCCGAGAAGAGGTAGGAGATAGCGCATGAAAGCAGATGAAATCCGCACTTTAGCGGACGATCAGATCCGGACCAAGATTGATGAGATCAGGGAAGAGTTAATGAACCTTCGGTTTCAGCAGTCAACCGGTGAATTATTGGATACATCCCGGATACGAGAGACCAAGCGATTACTCGCCAGGCTCGTAACCATATTACATGAACGCGAGCTCAAAGCCGCGGTGGAAGGTGAAGCATGAGTAATCGCCGACGCATGACTGGTGTAGTAACCAGCAATAAAATGGATAAGACCGTGGCGGTCAGCATTGCCCGACGTTTCCGCCATCGCTTGTATAAAAAAGTCATCGAACGACATATCAATGTAAAAGCGCATGACGAGCTGGGATGTGAAATTGGAGATAAGGTTTTAGTAGTTGAATCAAAACCGATCTCAAAAACAAAAAGATGGGCAGTGGAAGAAATCATCCGTAAGACGGTTTCTGCTGAGCATGTTTAATCGGAGGCAGCAATGATACAACAAGAATCAAGAGTTAATGTTGCCGATAATTCCGGCGCTCGCGAATTACTCGTGATCCGGGTTTTAGGTGGATCGACCCGCCGCTATGCTGGGGTTGGCGATGTGGTTGTTGGAACCATAAAAAGCGCAAATCCACAGGGATCAGTAAAAGCCCACGAAGTTGTCAAGGCTGTGGTTGTACGCACAGCCAAGGAATGGCGGCGGAAAGATGGTTCTACCGTCAAATTTGATGATAATGCCGTAGTAATCCTGGATACCGACGGCACTAATCCCAAAGGAACCCGTATCTTCGGACCAGTAGCTCGTGAGCTTCGCGAAAGAGGGTATATGAAAATCGTTTCCCTGGCACCAGAGACTGTTTAGGGAAGTACAAAGCAGGAGTAATTATTGTGAAATTTAAAATACGCAAAGGCGATACCGTAGAAGTGATCAGTGGAAGGAAAGCTGATAAAGGTGAACGTGGTGAAGTCATCAAAGTTTACCGGGAAAAGAGACGGATTGCCGTACAAGGGATAAATATCCGCAAGAAACACCAGGGGCAGATTCAAGCCCAGGGAAGGACCATGTCACCGGGCATTATCGAGTTTGAAGGTCCGATCCATATATCCAATGTTATGCTGGTTTGCCCTTCCTGTGGAAAGACCACCCGGGTGGGAATTTCCCGCCAGGATGGAGAGGCCCAAAGAGTGTGCAAACGTTGCGATGCGTTGTTTGACTGATTGTTGGAGCTGATGAATGAATAGACTACAAGAACGTTATCAGAAAGAGATCGTACCAAGTCTTGTAAAAGATTTTGGATTCGAAAACATTATGCAATGCCCCCGCATCCAGAAAGTAGTTGTGAATATTGGTGTGGGTGATGCGCTGGATAATGGCAAACTCCTGGATGAAGCTGTACGTGATCTGGGCAAGATCACAGGGCAAAAACCGCTGATCAATAAATCCAAGCGGAATATCGCCAACTTCAAGTTGAGGATGGGAACAGCTATCGGCACATCCGTTACCTTACGGGGGTATAAAATGTGGTCATTCCTGGATCGACTCATGAATGTCGCTTTACCCCGGGTACGTGACTTTAGAGGAGTATCTCCCAAATCATTTGATGGTCGGGGTAACTATACCCTTGGCATCACTGAACAGCTGGTTTTTCCTGAAGTGAATTACGACGAGGTCAGCAAGATCCGTGGTATGGAAATAACCATCGTCACCTCTGCCCAGGATGACGAATCTGGTCGAGCGCTGCTTAGGAAATTGGGAATGCCGTTTAAGGAGGACAACCAATAATGGCAAAGAAAAGCATGATTGCGAGAGAAAATAATCGTAAATACAAGGTCAGGGAAATCAATCGCTGCAAAAAATGCGGTCGACCGCGTGGTTATATGCGCCGCTTTGGTCTTTGTAGAATTTGTTTCCGTGAATTGGCACTCGAGGGGAAGATCCCCGGCGTTGTCAAGTCATCTTGGTAGGTTGGATGGAGGATGTGTAATGAGCTTTAATGATCCAATTGCTGATATGCTAACGCGAATCCGAAATGCAGTGCGAGCTGAACATACCCAAGTGGCGATGCCCAGCTCAAAGATGAAGATATCCATTGCGAAAATTTTGGCTGAAGAAGGATTCATCAGCAGCTATGAAACTACAGATATTGAAAATTCAGCCCACAAAACCTTAACCCTAGGCTTGAAGTATGTCGGCAAGCGACGCACTAAACGTTCCGTAATTACTGATCTGGAACGAGTCAGCCTGCCTGGACAGCGCATCTATGCTGGGAAGGATGAAATACCTTATGTCTTGTCAGGTATGGGAATTTCGATTCTCTCTACCTCCAAAGGCGTGATGACCGGACGGACAGCTAAGAAATTAGGTGTCGGTGGAGAGGTTGTCTGTAAGGTTTGGTAGAAGGTATGGTCCCGGATTGTGATAAGCACAATTAAGGACAAAAGGAGAATCTAACGTGTCTAGAGTTGGACGATTGCCGGTGATAGTTCCTTCCGGCGTAGATGTAAAAATAGATGGATCGCATGTCAAGATCAAGGGACCGAAAGGTGAAATGGAATTTTCTTTTTCCCCCAAGATCAAGATCGCATTCGCGGATGGAGAGATTGCTGTCAAACGTCCCTCCGATGCTCGGGAGATGCGTTCCTTACATGGAACCACCAGAGCTTTGATCCAGAATATGGTCACTGGTGTGACAGAAGGTTATAAGAAAGAACTGCAGCTGGTAGGTGTTGGCTACAGAGCCAGTATGGAGGGAAATAACCTGACATTAAATGTTGGTTATTCTCACCCAGTTGAAATTGAGCCACCTTCTGGTATTACTTTTGAGGTAGGAGATCGAGCTCAGCAGATTTTTATTACTGGCATTGATAAGCAGGCAGTGGGTCAGATAGCTGCTGATATTCGTAAAGTAAGACCGCCGGAACCTTATAAAGGAAAAGGCATTCGATATAAAGATGAGTATGTCCGCCACAAAGCAGGCAAAGCGGGTAAGGTAGCATAATATGGCGAAAAATCGAACAAGAGCAGTTGCTCGCAAAAGACGACATGATCGAGTACGCCGGCGTGTTTTTGGCACTGCCGAAAGACCTCGGTTAAATGTATATCGCAGTCTGAACGAAATCTATGTTCAGGTGATTGATGATAATAAAGGTCATACCCTGGCTTCCGCATCGACCATCGATCCGGAAATTAAGAAGAAAGTCAAAGGTAAGACTAAAAAAGAACAAGCAAAACTGGTTGGCGAGGCCATCGCGGAGCGCGCTATGAAAAAAGGCGTCAAGGAAGTTGTTTTTGACCGCGGCGGTTACAAGTATATTGGCCGCGTCTCAGCCCTGGCTGATGGCGCTCGTGAAAAAGGTTTGCAGTTTTAGTTTCCAAACCGGGAGAAGGTTATGACAAACGGTTATAAAGATAAACCTGAACAAGAATTTGACGAAAGGATTATTAACATCGAGCGTGTTGCAGCTGTGGTAAAAGGCGGCCGCCGGTTCTCCTTCCGGGTAACCATGGTTGCTGGTGATCATAAAGGCAGAGTGGGCATCGGAATGGGTAAAGCCAACTCTGTCCCAGATGCTATTCGCAAAGCAGCTTCTAACGCGAAAGATGATATGCATTCCGTAGCGATCTACGACACCACCATTCCCCATAAAGTAATTGGGAAACTCAGCGGCGCCCGAGTGCTGTTGAAACCAGCTTCTGAGGGAACCGGTGTTATTGCAGCCGGCGCTGTCCGGGCTGTTGTTGAAGTGACTGGTATTTCTAATATCTTGACGAAATCCCTGGGCAGCAACAACGCAATGAATATTGCTGCAGCGACAATCAAGGGACTGGATCAGTTGAAAGATCCCTATGAAGAAGCTGCCAATCGCGGCGTAGACGCAGAAAAATTGATCCCCTTCTGGGATCGAGGAAAAGACCATGGCTAGGAAGAAAAAAGATATTATGTTAAAAATCAAACTGGTGAGAAGTCCCCATGGACGGACTCAACCCCAGTCCAGAACCCTGGAAGCCCTGGGTTTGAGGAAAATCAACCAGATTGTGGAACGCCCGGACCATCCCAGCGTAATGGGGATGATCGAGCGGGTGAAACACCTTGTTGAGGTTGAGTAAGCAGATCTGAAGGAATTTGATTATGAAACTGCACGATTTGAAACCCAATAAAGGCTCTAAGAAAGACCGAAAACGCGTTGGACGTGGTTACGGATCTGGTATGGGAAAAACATCAGGCCGAGGTATGAACGGTCAGAATTCCCGGGCAGGTGGAGGAGTATCCCTCTATCACCAGGGTGGCGATACACCATTTTACCGCCGGATGCCAAAAAAACCCGGATTTAAGAATTTTAACCGGGTCGAGTTCCAGGAAGTCAACCTGGAATATCTGTCCCAATTCCGCAAGGATTCTGAGGTGAACCCTGATGTGTTACGGGAAGCTGAGTTAATCAATACTTTAAGCAAACCAGTGGTTATCATGGGGCGGGGTGAACTTAATAAACCTCTTAAAGTCAAAGCCCACCGATTTACCCGTAAGGCTGCGGAGAAAATCGAGAAAGCTGGCGGCAGTATAGAATTAATTGAAGGTTAAATGATTAATTTGCTTAAGATTAGAGAATCTATTTCAATTCTAAACAGGATTGAACATAGGAGAGAAGAGAAATGAAAACATCTGCTTGGCGTTATTTATGGAAAGCAGAAGATATCCGGCGAAAATTACTGATCACAGTTTTACTTCTAGTAATTTACCGTCTGGCAGCCCATGTGCCGATTCCTGGCGCTGATCGGCAAGCGATTGCTTCAATTATTTCAGGCGGCGGTGCGGGCAGCACATTTGTTGGCATCCTTGATATGTTATCAGGCGGAACTGTATCCAATTTCTCTGTGCTGGCTATGGGTGTATATCCCTACATTACAGCCCAGATTATTCTGCAGCTTCTGGTTCCCATTATTCCATCTCTGCAAGCAAAGATGGAAGAGGATCCCCAGGAAGGCCGCAAATGGATGGAACGCTGGACTTATATCTTGGCTATCCCCATGGCGGCACTGCAGGCGGTCGGTCAGATCCGGATCTTTTCCAACCTGGCTGGTGGGACCCCGATTATCAGTAACTTTGGGTTTAGCGGTGCCTCGCTGATTCCCAGTATTGCAATCATTGCCAGTATGACAGCTGGCACCATGTTTGCGATCTGGCTGGGCGAGCTGATCTCCGAGTACGGCATCCGTAATCAAGGTCTCTCCCTGTTGATCTTTGCGGGTATTGTCTCAAGACTACCGCAGAACTTTGGATCCATTATCAGTTTGACTCAAAACCCGTGGGTTACCCTGGCTTTTGTGCTGGTGCTGACTGTGCTGATCATCTATGCGATCGTTTTTGTGCAGCAGGGGCAGCGCAATATCCCGGTGATGTACCCAGGGCGCAGGGTTGGCAACCGCCAGTCCATGCCTGTAAAAGGCTCCCTGCCGCTGAAGGTTAATATGGCAGGCATGATCCCGCTTATCTTCGGTCAGTCGCTTTTGACTTTTCCGGCTATTCTAGCCAGTTTCTTTGTGCAATCCCAGACTTACTGGGTGCAGAACTTGGCGACAAAAACCCAGGCACTCTTTGGGGGACAGTCTCCCTGGTACTGGCTGTTGTATTTCTTTATGGTGATCGGTTTTACTTTCTTTTATACCGATGTGTTATTTGCCCAACAGGATTACGGCTCCAACCTGAAACGGGCAGGCGCCCAGATTCCTGGTGTCAGTCGGGGCGCTCCCACCCAGCGCTACCTTACAAAAGTTCTGCGCCGCATTACTTTCCCAGGGGCTTTCTTCCTGGGAGCCGTCGCAGTATTACCTTTTGTGCTCGGTTTGATCTTGTCCGCAGTTGGACTGACTGAATTAAGCACCGGCGGCACCGGAACCATGTTGATCACGTCATCAGGTTTGTTGATCGTAGTTGGTGTTGTTAGAGATACTTTCCAGAATATCGATGCAGAATTAAAACTGCATGGATACGATGAGAAGTTGTTAGTACGTTAATAAATTAGAACGGGCAGTGTGTTTTAGGAACCTGATAACCCGGTTTGGATGTAAAAATGATTTCTTTGGATGAACAGTATATCAAATCAGAACTTGAGATTGAGAAAATGCGGGCCGCGGGCAATCTAAATGCCCTGGCTCTGGAAGAAATCAAGAAATTGATCAAACCCGGTGTTATGACCAGGGACCTGGATCGAACTGCAGAAACGATTATCAGGGATCACGGAGGAATACCCACTTTTAAGGGATATCCAGGTCCGTACCCTTACCCGGCAACCCTGACCATCAGCATCAACGAAGAGATGGTCCATGGTATACCCAGCGGACGGAAACTGTCGGAAGGTGATATCGTATCTGTAGATTGCGGCACAACGCTGGATGGATATGTTGGCGATTCCGCCTTCACCCTGGGTGTCGGTGAGATTGATGAGGAAAAAATCCGTTTGATCCGCGTCACACGGGAATCCCTTTATAAGGGAATCGAACAGGTTCGCCCCGGGAAACATCTAGGTGATGTATCGGCCGCGATCCAAGAACATGTGGAAAGTTATGGTTACCATGTTCCCCGGCAGTACACCGGCCATGGAGTGGGCAGACAGATGCATGAACCGCCCCAGGTACCAAACTTCGGCATTCCTGGCCAGGGTCTGGTACTGAAAGAAGGGATGACTATCGCGATCGAGCCAATGGTCCTGGTGGGAACATCCAAAACAAGGGTGTTATCAGATGAATGGACTGTAATCTCGGCGGATCATTCCTTAACGGCACATTATGAACACACCGTTGCAGTAACCGCCAACGGCCCGTTGATATTGACTAAGGTCACAGAGAGCTGAAGAATAGTTACCTAGACTGGATATATTCGATACGATATAATAAGACTTTTGCTGGAAAGCAGGAAACAGGTTTAACAAGGAAGTGTAATCATGAAAGTGTCTTCTTCTGTAAAGAAACGCTGTGAGAAATGTAAAATAGTGCGACGTAAGGGACGAGTTTACGTCATTTGTGAAAATCCGAAGCATAAACAGAGGCAAGGATAAAAAAGTATGGCTCGTATTCAAGGTGTTGACTTACCGCGTGACAAACGTGTAGAAATTGCCTTAACCTATATTTATGGCATTGGTTTAACCCGTTCTAAAGAGATTCTTGCTGCAGCAGGCGTAGATCCCGAGACCAGGGTACAAGACCTTACCGATAGCCAGATCACAGGGTTAAGGGAATACATTAATAAGAATTTCATAGTAGAAGGTGACCTGCGCCGTGAAGTCCAGATGAATATCAAACGCCTGGTGGAAATTGGCTGCTATCGCGGTCTTCGCCACAAACGGGGTTTGCCTGTTCATGGTCAGCGTACGAAAACAAACGCACGCACCCGCAAAGGTGTCAAGAAAACGGTTGCTGGCCGAGGACGACGCCGAGGAATGCAGAAAACCTAAACTTTGGGCAAACGTCCATACGCCTTTTTGGCGATATTGGAATATTGGCCTGCTGGGATTATTCATAAGAAGGGAGCCTTTCCTCCCTGCGGCAATGAAAACTTCAGTTGGCTGGCTGAAAGATCAACTTAAGAAGATAGAAGAGGTATTATGGCTCAAAAAGCATCCCGCCCAAAAGGCGGTCGGAGAAAAAAGAGATCACTCGCTTCTGGTCAGATTCATGTTCGGGCGACCTTCAATAACACTATTATCACGGTCACCGATCATCAGGGTAACACCGTCTGCTGGAGCAGCCCCGGCGCAGTTGGATTAAAGGGCTCTCGCCGGAGCACTGCATTTGCAGCACGTTTAGCAGCTGAAGATGCAGTTAAAAAAGCAATGGGTATGGGGATCCGCGAGGCTGATGCCTTTATTAACGGACCTGGGCCCGGACGCGAAGCATCCTTACGGGCTATTGAAGCCATGGGATTAAAACTGAACTCGATCACAGATGTAACATCAGTTCCCCATAACGGCTGCCGCCCGCCCAAAAAGCGTCGTGTGTAGTGATATCTCTCCTTTAGGAAAGATAAACCAAGTAATTATTGGAATTTGCATAAGAGATAAAAGAGGAAGTTGTTATGTCAAGATATCGTGAGGCAAAGTGTAAAGTTTGCCGTCGAGAAGGTGAAAAGTTATTCCTGAAAGGGGAACGCTGTTTTACCGAAAAATGTGCTTTTGAACGCCGGAGTTATCCTCCGGGTCAGCATGGTAAGAGTGCTCAATACCGCCGCAACCGCGAATCGGACTTTTCCCGTCAGCTGCGAGCCAAGCAGAAAGCCCGCCGGATTTATGATATTTCCGAGCGTCAATTCAGACGGTATTATGCCACTGCCCAGCAGCGGCGTGGTCTGACAGGTTTGAATTTGCTGCAGATCCTGGAAACCCGCCTGGATAACGTAGTCTATCGGATGGGATTTGCTTCCAGCCGGGCTCAGGCCCGTATGATGGTGACACATGGACATTTTAATGTGAATAACCGACGAACTGACGTTCCATCTGTGATCATCAAAACCACAGACAATATCAGTGTACGGGAAGGTTCCCGAAAAAGAACCTTCTTTAAGAACCTGCCAAAAGAAGCTGAAAACAGGACTACGGCAGAATGGGTCAATCGAGATTTAGAAACCTTATCCGGTAGTATAGTTCGTTTACCAGAAAGATCAGAGATTGATGGTAATCTCAATGAACAGTTAATCGTTGAGTATTATTCTCGGTAAGCGGCATGGAACAAAAAAGAAACAATAGGATTAGGGAGAGGTGAACCGTGCTAGGAATGAATGATATGGTAACACCAAAAATTGAACGGGTTGCTGAAGCTCGGGCCTATGGAAAATATGAGATCAATCCCCTAGAACGCGGGTACGGCATAACCCTGGGAAATGCTTTACGTCGAGTGATGCTTTCTTCGATGGAAGGCTCCGCTGTAACATCCATCCGGATTACAGAAATCGATCATGAATATGATACGATTCCTGGTGTCCAGGAAGATGTATTGCGCTTGATGTTGAACATAAAGAAGCTGCGCTTGGTACTGCACGAGGGTGACCTTGCCAATATGCACCTGGAAGTAAAAGGTGAAGGTGTGGTTACTGCTGCGGATATTATCACGCCATCAGAAATTGAGATTGTCAACCCTGAGCTGTACCTGATGACTGTTGATGGTCGAAGCAAACCGCTCACCATAGAAATGACAGTTGGCAGGGGCAGGGGATATTTGCCCACCGAAGACCGAAAAGACCGCCTTCCGATTGGGGAACTTCCCATTGATGCAATTTATAATCCGGTTCAACGGGTCAATTTTGAAGTTGGCTCGGCCCGGGTTGGGCAGAGCACCGAGTATGACAATCTGGAAATAGAAGTTTGGACAGATGGAACCCTGGAACCCGAACAGGCATTAAGCAAAAGCGCGAAGATCCTGATGGGGCATCTGCAGCATCTTGCTGGAGTGACAGCAGAATCACTGGCTGCCATGGTGGAAGTGGAAGAACCTGCGGAACCAGTGGATGAGATTGTGGATATTCCCATTGAAGAGCTGGATCTCTCAGTTCGAGTATTCAACTCCCTCAAGAGGACTGGAATCACCACTGTCCGTGAGGTTATGGAATTAAATACGAAGGGAGATGACGCTTTGCTGTCAATCCGGAATTTCGGTGTAAAAAGTTTAACCGAATTAAAGGATAAACTGGCAGAACACGGCTACCTCCTGGAAATCGATTTGGATTTGGAGTAATTATGCGACATAAGGTAGCAGGAAAAAAACTAGGACGAAATTCAGGTCAGCGGGCAGCTTTGAGGCGAACGATGATTAAGCAGCTATTTGAAAATGAACGTATTCAAACGACCCGTGCCAAAGCGGAATTTATCCGGCAGCCGGCTGAAAAGCTGATCACCCTGGCAAAACGATCCCAGGATGCAGAAGAGGCCCGGAAGGTTCATGCTAGAAGGATTGCAGCCTCCCGGTTGGATAATGACAAAGTGATCGTTAAAAAGTTGTTTGAAGAACTGGCACCACGCTATCTCAACCGCCCGGGTGGATACACCCGTATGTTTAAACTGCCCCCCCGCACCAGTGATGCCGCGGAAATGGTAGTTCTTGAGCTCGTGGAAGAGTAAAGATATTGAGCGATCGATACCAGATCTGCCTTTCATACGATGGGACTGAATTCAACGGCTCGCAATATCAACCGCAGTTGAGGACAGTCCAGGGAGAACTGGAACGGGGATTGCTCAAAATTGGCTGGAAAGGTAAATCAGTTCTATTCGCCGGCAGGACAGATGCCGGCGTGCATGCAGCAGGACAGGTGATCGCATTCGATTTGGACTGGGGTCACACTGAAAAGGAGTTACAGAAGGCAATCAACGCTGTTTTACCGCAGGACATCTCGGCTGTTGAGGTCAAACGGACAAATAATGATTTCCACCCCCGGTATCAAGCTTTGTCCAGGGAATATCATTACCAGATTAGAAACAGTCCGACCAGGGATCCACTCCAAGAGAGATATATTTGGAGAGTATGGCCCAAAACAGATCTCAAATTGATGCAAAAAGCATCCAGGCACTTGATCGGAAGTCATGATTTTGCCGCTTTAGGAAAACCTCATCAACCTGGCGGCAGTACCTGTCGGGAGATCAGCAGGGCAGTCTGGAAGAAAAAAGGAAATAAACTGGTTTTTGTGCTTGAAGGTAATGCTTTTTTATATCATATGGTCCGGCATATTGTTGCGGTCCTGGTAAAGATAGGCCAAGGGTTAGAACCAGAAAATATCATCAAAAATTACCTGGATAATCCAACCGGGCCAGAAGCACAGGGATTAGCGCCTGCACATGGATTATCATTAGTAGAAGTGAAATATCAAGATTGACCTCAGAAAAAGATGTCAGTTGGAATATTGTGGAGTAAAAGAACGTGAAGAAGACTTTTTATCCAAAATCTGAAGATATTAGCAGGAAATGGGTTTTGGTGGATGCCAAAGGAAAAAACCTTGGGCGTTTATCAACCGTTATTTCCAAACTCATCATCGGTAAACACAAACCTGAATTTACACCCGGAGTGGATGTAGGCGATTTTGTTGTCGTTATCAATGCGGAACAGATCCAGGTGACCGGCAAAAAGATGGATGAAAAATATTATTACCGTGTTTCCGGTTACCAGAGTGGTCTTAAAAAGATCAACCTCAGGAATCAACTTGAGAAACGGCCAGAGTACGTGATTGAACATGCCGTAAAGGGTATGCTTCCTCACAACCGACTGGGCCGTATGTTAAACAAAAAGCTAAAAGTGTACGCTGGATCAGATCATCCCCATCAGGCGCAGAAACCTGTCCCTGTTGAGGAGATTTATCCAAACTTGGTTTAAACAGGAATAATTGATCAATTCTGTATTAAATTGATCGTTATAAGCAAGAGGAGTTTTTATGGCACAGTATTACGAAGGCGTTGGACGCCGGAAACGATCCACAGCCCGGGTTAGAATTACCAAAGGCTCTGGTTCATTTGTCATTAATACAAAAACATTGGAAGAGTATTTTCCAACAGAACGCGATAACAAAACCGTTACAGACCCATTGAGTGTTCTGACTGGAAGCCGGTCAGACTATGATATCAGTGTTCTCGTCAAAGGCGGCGGAGTGATTGGACAGGCAGACTCGGTCCGGATGGGTCTGGCTCGAGCGATCCTGAAAATGGATCCAGAGCTGAGGATGGAACTCAGCCATGCTGGATTCCTGTCCCGCGATGCCAGGGAAAAAGAAAGGAAGAAACCAGGTCTGAAAAGCGCCCGCAAGGCTCCGACCTATACCAAGCGTTAGGGATTTCTGGCTGAGTTTTTATTTGGCTGAACGCTAAAACGGAATAAAAAGACGGAGAACACCCAGCTTGAATGAGTGTTCTCCGTTTTGATATTAAGGACGATATTTATGAAAAAGAATTCAGGAAAGCCGGATATCATCATTCTTGGATTAGGACCAGGTGATCCCGAACTATTAACTCTGCGGGCCGTAGAAGTAATTAATCATGCCAAGAAGATTTATCTTAGAACCCTGGATCATCCCACAATATCTGGCCTGCCTTCTGAATTAGAGATCATCTCGTTTGATGGGATCTATCAGGAAGAGGATTCCTTTGAAGTTGTATACCAGCGGATCACCGATGAGATCATCCACCTGGCAAAAGAAGATCCAGGTGTAATTTACGGAGTGCCTGGCGATCCCTTCATCGCTGAAGCGACACCGGCGATGATATGCAAAAGGGCGAAGCAGGAGAAACTGGTTGTGGAAATCATACCAGGAGTAAGCTTCCTTGAACCGACATTTGCTGCGCTGCAGTCTGATCCTTTGCCCCAGGTGACGATCCTGGATGCCCTGGAATTGCAAACCGCTTATTTCCCAACTTTCCCTCCAGACAAACCTGCCCTGATCGTCCAGATCTATTCCCGGGAGATCGCATCAAACACCAAATTGACCTTGATGTCTATCTTCCCTGATCAGCACCCGGTTGTGTTGGTCCATGATGCAGGAACCGGATCGGAGAAGATCGAAGAACTTCCCCTTTATGAGATAGATCGCAGTTTATTGATTAAGAATCGAACGATCTTGTATATCCCGCCACTGGAAGAAGGCTCATCACTGGAAACATTCCAGGGGATCATTGCCCGTTTACGGGCTCCAGAAGGGTGTCCCTGGGATAGGGAACAGGATCACCAAACTTTACGCCCGAATTTACTGGAGGAGACTTTTGAGGCTTTGGAAGCCATTGACGCGGACGATACAGCAGCCATGCAGGAAGAGTTTGGGGATTTGCTGCTTCAGATTGTTTTGCATGCTCAAATTGCGAGTGAATATGGCGAATTCACCATGAGTGATATTATTCGGGACATTCACACCAAACTGATTCGTCGCCATCCCCATGTGTTCTCTGATCTTGATATGAAAGAAGCTGATGATGTGATCAGGAATTGGGAGGCTATAAAAGCTCAGGATCGGGAAGAAAATGGAGAGGGAGAAAAAGGGTTACTTGATGGTGTACCTGGTTCCCTCCCAGCTTTAACACAGGCTGAGACCTATCAAAAGAGAGCAGCAAGGGTAGGTTTTGACTGGGAAGATCTTCAGGGTGTGCTGGCCAAAATACCGGAAGAGATCAGGGAACTTCAGGATGAAAATGATATTTCACGCCAAACCGCTGAAATAGGAGATATCCTGTTTACAGTAGTAAACATCGCCCGCTGGATGAAAATTGATGCAGAGAGTGCTTTACGGGGGGCAAATCAGCGATTTAAAAACAGGTTCAATTATCTGGAAAAAGAAGCCCGCGCTTGTGGGCGCGAGCTTTCTAAGATGACCCTTGAAGAGTTGAACAAACTCTGGGAGCAGTCCAAGACCGTTCTGGGGGATTAATTATTTTTCTTCTTTTGTAGCTTGTGATTGAATGAACAATAAACCAACCAAGAAATACGGCAATCCCTGGTAGAGAATTGGGATAAAACGGTTGTTTAGATTTGTGAAGTAGATGAAGATACTCAACAGGACGCTGAGAACAATAATGAACTTGCCTCCTGATAGGGGTTGTCTCCAGGCAATAAGTACACCTATGGATAATGTGGTGATCAACAGGAATAAAATGATCCCTGTTGAAGCCTCGTGATGCAGGGATTCAAATCCACCATCAATGACCGAGCTGATGATTTGAAATAACCAGACTCCGCTGATGATCAATCCACAGATCCGGGCAAACCATAATAAAGTGATACTCTGGTTTTTATCTTTCATTCAGTTATCCAATCCTTATAAACCGCTGATGATATCTCCCAGGATCTTGCCGCCCAATCCGGCTGCTCCCTTGACCTCTCCAGAGGCGCTTGAGATGCCTGAAAGGTTGGCTGCGACGGCGATCCGGTCTGCCAGTCTGGATAGCGGCAGGCTCTGGAGGAAGACTTTACCAGGCCCGGTCATTTTAGCAAGGAATAATCCCTCGCCGCCAAAGAGGGCATTCGTAAAACCCTTAACAACCTGGATATCATAATCTACCGAAGGCGCAAAGGCTACCAAGCAGCCAGTGTCAACACTCAGGACCTCACCAGCTGCAAGTTCCTTTTCGATAATGGTTCCTCCGGCGTGGGCAAAAGCCAGTCCATCTCCCACAAGACGCTGGAGGATGAACCCCTCTCCGCCAAAAAGGCCCGCACCGATCTTTTTGCTAAAGGCTACCTCGATTTCAATACCCTGAGCAGCGCATAAGAAGGAATCTTTTTGACAGAGGAATTTTCCACCTAAGGACGTTAGATCGAGGGGAACGATCTTACCCGGATAAGGAGCTGCAAAAGCCACTCGTTTAACGTCTGCCGAATTATTCAGGAAGGTTGTAATGAAAAAACTCTCCCCGGTGAACATGCGCTCGACACCCTTAAAGATGCCGCCGCCTGTGCCGGTTTGCATTTCAATTCCCTGTTCCATATAGATCATTGTGCCTGCTTCAGCCCGGACACCTTCATTGGAGTCCAGTTGAATTTCTACCAACTGCAGATCATCACCAAAAATAGTGTATTCCAAGATATCTGCCATCACTCCCTCCTCAAAATGATAAACAATTACCACCAAGATTTTACTATAATCTTTATTCTATCCCAGTTAAGAAAAATGATAAGTATTTAAAGGAAAAACCCCGAAAACTTTCGGGGTTGATAGCTGGGGGCCAGGGATTCGAACCCCGACTTACGGTTCCAGAGACCGCTGTCCTACCGTTAGACGAGCCCCCACCAGCGAAGGGAATTTTATCATTTCTGAGGACCTTAGTCAAATCAAATCATTAGAGTATGCTAAAATTTGTGAATAAGTTGATTTGATTATTTGTATCACTCTCTGATATTGAGGAGATTTCTGTATGACTGAAGAAAATGAATTATCAGATTTTATCCGGGATATGATCAAAGAGCACCTGGCTTCGGGACGTTTTGACCGGGTGCAGACCCGCTTCCCGCCAGAACCCAACGGCTACCTGCACATTGGCCATGTTAAAGCCATGGCCATGGATTTCGGTGTAGCAGAGCAATTTGGGGGTGTGTGCAGTCTGCGTTTTGATGATACCAACCCCGCCAAGGAAGAGGAAGAGTATGTCGATGCCATTATGGAAGACATCAAATGGCTGGGATATGATTGGGAAGACCGGCTGTTCTTTGCCTCGGATTATTTTGATCAGCTCTATGAATATGCCCTGGTGATGATCAAAGCTGGGAAAGCCTACGTGGATGACCTGACTGCCGATGAGATCCGCGAATACCGGGGCACTTTGACCGAACCAGGCAAGGAAAGCCCCTATAGGGAACGGTCAGTGCAAGAGAATCTTGATTTGTTTGAGCGCATGAAAGCGGGAGAGTTTGAACAAGGAACCAGGGTCTTGAGAGCCAAGATAGATATGGCATCACCGCATATCAATTTGCGGGACCCGGTCATGTACCGCATCCTGCATGAGGAACATCATCGTACTGGTGATAAATGGTGCATTTACCCCATGTATGATTGGGCCCACGGTCAGTCGGACTCTCTGGAGGGTGTGACCCACTCACTCTGTTCAATTGAGTATAAGAATCACCGGCCGCTGTATGACTGGTTCCTGGATCAGCTTGGTATCTTCCATCCCCAGCAGATAGAGTTTGCCCGTTTTAATATGACTTACACAGTGATGAGCAAGCGCCGCCTGGTCCGTCTCGTGAAAGAGGGATACGTGCAAGGTTGGGATGATCCCCGAATGATCACCCTGGCGGGCATGCGTAGGGCAGGGATTACCCCGGAAGCGATCATCAAGTTTATCGAACATGTTGGAGTGGGTGTGTCGCTGAGCACGATCCAGCATTCCAAATTTGATTATTTTGTGCGTGATGATCTCAATCAGCGAACGAACAGGGTTAATGGTGTATTACATCCCCTCAAGGTGGTGCTGATCAATTACCCCGAAGATCAGGTCGAGATGATGGAGTTTACCAACCACCCTGATGATCCTTCTCGCGGGGTTCGAGAAGTGCCCTTCACCCGCGAACTGTATATCGAACAGGCTGATTTTATGGAAGTACCACACAAGAAGTTCTGGCGCTTGGCGCCGGGACGAGAAGTTCGCCTGCGTTATGGGTACCTGATCACCTGTCAGGATGTGGTAAAAGATGAGCAGGGTGAGATCGTTGAGATTCACTGCACCATCGATCCCGAATCTAAGGGTGGGAATGCGCCTGATGGACGGACTGTGAAGGGCACACTGCATTGGGTATCAGCCAGCCACTGCCTGGACGCCGAGGTCAGGTTATATGACCGGCTGTTTAACCATCCCTTCCCAATGGAAGCTGAAGGCGATTTTACAGACTATATCAACCCTGATTCACTTCAGGTGATTAATAATGCAAAGGTGGAGCCCAGTTTAAAGGGTGCCGGGGTGGGGGATAGATTCCAGTTTGAGCGGTTGGGTTATTTCTGTGTTGATCCGGATTCGACGGATGAGAAGTTGGTTTTTAACCGCACGATTGCCCTGCGCGACAGTTGGGCCAAGATTGAAAAGCAGTTTAGCTAAGCGACTTTAAGGGAAGCGGGGTCAGCCCCGCTTCCCCTGAAGTAAGGTAATTTATTATCCTTGTCTGGCTGGTTTCCCTTAGTGGTTTGAGTTTAGTTATTAATAGCAGACCATTGTTAGGTTATATTTAACCGACCAGAAGTGTGGGCAGCTATTATTTAGCTGGTAAATTAGGCCGAAGTATCCAGCGTGCATTTGAAAGATAATTAACGTTAGCACATTAGTAAAACGGAGAATAGAAGAATGAAAACCTTTTCTATAATGATCTTTCTAGGCATCTTCTTATTGGTAGCCTGCACACCCTCGCCAACATCTGCACCTGAAGAGGTGTCACCTGGAGCTTTACTCACAGACACACCTACAGCTATCACAGAAGGGAGAACTATCATTATTTTAAACACATCCGATAATGGTCCTGGGACCCTGCGTCAAGCGCTAGAAGATGCGGGGGATTACGACACGATTACCTTCGACCCGGCTGTCTTTCCACCCGATGCACCGGTCCCTATCTTTATTACCAGCGAACTTCCCCACATTCGCCGAAACAACCTGACCCTGGATGCCAGTAATGCCGGCGTAATTCTGGACGGCAGCCAGGTACCTGGCGATTGGGTAGCTGGCCTGCAAGTAGTAGACTCAGAGGCTAACAAGATCATGGGATTACAGGTTAATCGTTTCCCTGGACCGGGGATATCAATAAGTGGTGAGTCCAGACATAACGTGATCGGCGGTGATAGAGGAGTTGGTTCCGGTCCATATGGCCAGGGAAACTTGTTAAGCAATAACGCGATCGGTATAGACCTGGTTACAGAAGGCACAACGCTCAACACTATCACCGGTAACCTGATCGGTACAGACCTTGAGGGGTCGAAATGGCTGGGAAATGAACGTGATGGGATTTCATTGACTGAGGGAGCCCATGACAACACTATCGGTCCAAATAACATCATTGCCAACAATGGAGAACAAGGGATCAATTTCGGACAATCGGAGACACAACAAAACGCTGATACTCAAAACGACATTTACGACAATGATCGCAGTCAAATAATACCTGTTGTTCCAACCATTTTTGGTTATGATCTTGCTGAGGGTATCGTGACTGGAGCAACCTGCCCTGTTTGCACTGTCGAGATTTTTTCGACCAGCAACGGTGAAGGTGTAATCTTTGAAGCCAAAACAACTGCCGATGATAATGGTGCCTTCAACATCAAAACCGGAACACCTTTTACAGGCCTTTCCCTGACAGCTACAACCACCAACACCATAGGGATAACTAGTGAATTCACAAGTCCATTTGGGGTTTTCGGAATTCCAGAAGGCTCTATGATATTGCAACAAGGAAACGACTCTCCAGGTTCCTATCTATTACAAAAACCATCACAATTCCTATCAGACAACCATATCGGTGCCTGGTTCGAAGATTATAAAAAACACGATATGGACTTCGTTTACAGGAATGGGTTCAAACGCATCCGCATCGGCTCACTGGCTGGAGAAGGTCAGAGATGGATGACCATCATCAATGAGGATACGCTCTCCGATGAGGTAGATCAAACCATTACTGAATTTGTCAATGAGGGCGTGGAAATCGAACTGATCCTGGCTTCTGGAGCAGGTATTCCTTTCGCTGATGGTATTTTCCAAAGCGAGTGGGAATTTGACCAATTTGCAGAATATGTCAGCTTCGTTGTGTCTCACTTCAAAGGTCGCATTAATGCCTATGAGATCTGGAATGAGCCTGGTCATATGCAACCTGAGGTCTATGCCAAATTGGTTGAGAGAGTAGTTCCTGTGATTCGGGAAAAGGATGAAGAAGCAAAAATAATCATTGGTGCGATCCAAGGAAACTGGGACAACGGATATCCAGGATACGGTGAATACCAACGTTTCAGTGTTGATATGGTCTACTTGAACCGACTCCTCCAGTCAGGAGTAGTCGACCTGGTGGATGGTATCTCATGGCACCCTATGTATGACAATATACCAAGTGATCCATACTATCAAAATTATCCCGAGTTATTTCAAAACATCAAGAATTTGGCGGTTTCGCAGGGTTTCACAGGTGAGTATTTCGCAGATGAGATTATGTGGACTACTGTGGACGAGGAAAATTGGGACAATGGCCCACCATCCAGTCAGCTCATTGCTGCCAAGTACTTTACTCGAACGATCACCGAACACCGCGGGCTGGGGATCAACATAACAATCAACACGTTCTTCCAAGTGCCCTTTTTATCACCTATTCAAAATCTTTGCGTCAACCTGGCTGGTGCGGAGCCGACCGACATAACGTTGTCCATAGGAACTACAGCCAATATCAGGTCTTATGCATTTGTTTTACCAAACGGCGAAAAACTTGTTGCATTGTGGACTAACGATACAGCAGTCGAGGACGATCCTGGAATTGAGACAACCATAACCATCCCTGATTTTTCAGCAAACGAAGTGATTGGTATTGATGTTCTAAATAGTTTTGAGCAAGAACTTATCACCAAGATGGAAAATGGTAACTTAGTTATTCAAAACTTGCGGATCAAGGATTACCCGATCCTCATCAAGCTCAGCCAATAGTACCCCGTAACAATAAGCGTTTGTAATATCAAAGGCTGTATTTAACAACCCGGGTGTGATTTCATATCTGGAAATACCGGACTAACCCCCGCTCAACCTGACAGCCGGTTTGGTTCGCTGCGCGAACGACCGGGGAAAAGAGACCGGGGACGGGAGACGGGAATAAAAAGACCCGGCTGTATATGCCCTTCACAGGGTGCTTCGCAAAGCTCATCCGTTAGCTGGAGACTCAGATGATACGGTCGGAAGTTATTCTACAGAAGCTTGATGAAATTGAACGGGAAATGCGCAACACTTCATTCTGGGATGACTCCCTCAATGTGGACGAAGTGCGCGATGGCGCTGCCAGGGTCGTGGCGGAGCAAGGCAAATCTCCAGTTGGCACAATGCCTTTCGAACATTGGCTTCAGGCAGTTTTCATCCCAAATGCTCGCGGTGCAGCTCAGACGGGTAACCTGCCGTTCTCAAGCCAAGTTTCCCTAATGGCCATGCGCGAGTACGATTATCACTCACACATTCCGGAGGCCCAAGAACTTCTGAAATTGCTGAGGGAATTTGACGCATTGTTTTCATAGATAGTAAGCCGAATCATGTGCTAACGCAGGTATCCTTTACTGCGTTCAGGATGCTTTGCATAGCTCATCCTTTAGCTATCCGTGGATGTTTTAAGGTGAAACCTGATGTATATTGAAGATCTAACTCAACTTCCACCAGACCATCCTCCATCTCCATACAGATTCCCAATACAGATTCAAAATGGGGACAGATGGGGACAAGGGATCCTCCAAGATGGTTTGATCTTATATACGGTCGGCTGGTTAGGGGGTTATGTCCCGAACAAAGGAGTGACACCATCCAGGTGTATCTCTCAGCTCTGGGAAGCCTATGAATCGAAGCTTGTTATATCTGATGGCACAGCAGGATGGCATGATTGCGAATTGTGTCATGGAAAAGATGAATGGTATCCAGGGGGTGAAGTAGGTCCGATCACTGAGTGGCAAGGTCGGCAGCAAAGGATATATGGACATGGGCATTTTTTAATCCGCTATAATGAAGTTGTTTATCTATCGCCGGTTATGATCCTGCATTACATACTAGATCACGAATATAAACCACCTGATGCGTTTATTGTCGCAGTAAGCCTAGGCAAGTTTCTGGCGCTAGAGGATCTCCTCTGGATCGAAACCGACGACAGCTAACTCCCGCTCCATCTGACAGCCAGGGGCGGACCGGGGACCGAGGACGGAAGACGAAAAAATACCCGGCTGAAGGTGAGCTCATCCGTTAGACTGCTATTTTATAGGTCGATTAGAAACGTTAAAACAGATGAAAATGCATAGATTGATGAGAGTCCTTTTGATAGTCGGGATCATGACCTTGCTGCCGCCTTTTGTTACCTCAAATTTCAGGATTCAGAATATCCTACAAATAAACTCATTCATTTTGACCAATTCTATCAAACATGATTTTTCATTTCTATTTCCAATATCCAATCTAATAATCCTAATCATCTTATTGGGAACCTTCTTTTTTGGAAAGTATTTTCAGAAAGCGTTTTCCATATTTATTTGCCTAAGTTATTTGGTAAGTGGGTTCCTGCAAAACATCTCAATTTCAGATCAATACGGATTTGCAATCAGTTTTTCAACCTTATTTCTTACACTTTTTGTTGCCGGATCATGGTTATACGAGGTATTCTCAAATCAAAATGAGTTCACCAAACTACCTCACCCTCAAAGATTAATTGTGTTTGTTCCAATAGCTGTGTTTGCGATTTGGCAGCCGTTAAATCCAATGAGTTTAGCGTTAGATTTCAATCCAGTTTATTTTCTTACCTCCGGTTCGTCATTGACTTTTTGTATGATGACCATTGTGTCAATTTCTGTTTTACTTACTTATTTTCCAAACGTTAATAAAACCACCCTCACAATAACCAGCATTGTTGGATTATTAATTGGTGTTGGAAATCTGTGGCTGGAATTTATCTATATGCCAGATTTGTTTTGGGTAGGAGTACTACATATTCCTCTTGTGTTAGTTTCTTTAATTGGCATAACATTCTCATTAATCAGGGCACGGTCTTTAGCAGTCTAATACCCGCCCCAGCGGACGCTGGTTTACTCGCCGCTGAGATCATCTGTTAGTTTTCCCCGTTATTTTGTTTATTGGTTATGGCAAGGAGCAAGCTCTTGAA
>CAZVIH010000060.1:0-2588 GCA_964627755.1 uncultured Anaerolineales bacterium | reverse complement strand
GGAACTGGAAAAATTGGCAGAGAATTCCCTGGAGATGTTTTTATCTCATTCAGGATCAGCTGGCGGAGTGGTTTTATATGATGCCGGTGGAGAAATGCAGGTAGCTGCCAGCCGGGGAATTAAGAACCCCCAAGATCTGCTCCAAAGCGACCATATTCAACTTGCTATGAGGAAAGGGGAAAACCAGCGTGTTTCTCTTCCAGAAAATATTGTGCTGGAAGGGGTATTGGCTGATTTCCGCCCCCAAGAAACATACATCCTTCCTGCCATCTATAAATCGATTCCTCTTGGTATAGTGGTTCTGGGAAAAACAGAACCATACAAACTTGAAGAACAAACCCGGTTAGAGTTATTCAGACAGGGATTTGGCCTGGCACTCAATAATGCCCTTACCCATGACCGTCTGCAGCGCCTGGCCGCCCTTGACCCCCTGACAGGGGTCTACAATCGGCGTTTTGGGTTGGGACGCATGCACGAAGAGTTTACAAGGTCTATTCGCAGTTCAACCCCTCTGGGTCTTTTAATGCTGGATATCGACCATTTTAAATCTGTTAATGACACCTACGGACACCAGGTTGGAGACAGGATCTTAAAATCCGTTTCCTCCATCATACGTACAATTCTCAGGGAAGGCGATATTCTGGTGAGATATGGTGGGGAAGAATTCCTGGCAATTCTGCCTGCTGCCTCCAGTGAAGATCTGCGGCTGATCGCAGAACGGATCCGCAGAAGCGCAGAAGAAAGCTCTCACCCGGAAGGAAACCATATTATCAGGGTGACTATCAGCATTGGCGGAGCCTCTTATCCAAACCAGAATGTAGAAAAAGAAAGCGCCCTCCTCCAGCTTGCAGATGATGCGCTCTATCAAGCCAAAGAAACAGGCAGGAACCGGGTTGTGGTTGCCAGCTAACATGCCATCATCCCGCACCTGACTACCTGCCTACAGCCCCTCAAATCTAAGTCCAGGAGAGCGCCTCTCGCACCGGGTGCCCCAGACACATCGCCAGGTCTCCAGATCTCGCTTCTTTTAAATTCATCCCTTCTTAACAGGTCTATTTTCCCGTACTTTTTTCTATAATGGGCATACAAATTTAATCAAGAACACGGAACGGTCCCCCACCTGACTTCCCAATTTTGGCACTAAGACTACCATAAATAATGGTACAACTATTGTGTGGATATCAATTATGCCAGGAGGAATCTTTAATGGATCTTACATCACCCGCGCCCCTATCCCTTTCGTCCTTATTAATCAATCTCTGTTTGGGTTTATTGCTATCCCTTTTTGTTGCCTGGTACTACAAGAACTATAGCAATTCTTTCTCAAACAGAAGCCGCTTCGCTCCTCTTTTACCGCTTCTGACATTAACGACAGTTCTGGTAATATCAGTCGTTAAGTCCTCGCTGGCATTATCACTGGGCCTGGTGGGCGCTTTATCCATTGTCCGTTTCCGAACGGCAATTAAAGAGCCAGAAGAATTGCTGTTTCTCTTCCTGGCAATCACAATAGGCCTTGGCCTGGGAGCGGACCAGCGCATCCCCACCTTGCTGGCAGTAGCTGTTATCATGGCCTACCTGTTTATCCGCCGGAAAATGAAAACTGACCGGGGAATGACCCATAACATGTATCTGAATCTGGCATTAACTGGCACCGATAACAAAACAGATGGAAATATATTCTCCAGGGCCAATGATATATTATTGAATCATTTTGATGAACTCAACATGCGGCGGCTTGATGCAAACCCGGAAAACCTGCAAATCACATATTTTCTATCTGTGACGAAACAGGAAGATCTTGCCGCCCTCATGGATGAGTTAAAAAACCAATTTCCAGGATCTTCAATCACCCTGATGGATCGTGAAAATCTGCTTGGTGGATAATCAGCATGAAAATCACTCGTTCGGAAGATAAACCAAACCAGACTAAACCAAATCCAACGTCTCTAGTCAAGAGATTGGCTAAAACATACCAATCCCCTGGCGTTCGAATCCTGCTAACAACACTGGTTTTATTGATCGGATTTAGTTTTGGTGTGTATCTGACGGAATCAAGGGATCTGCAAAAAATTGTAGCCGCTATCACTCGAAAAGTCAGAATATCTCTCCAGGATCTGCGCGTGGAATTTCTGGCATACAGTGAAAATGGCCTGCCTACCCTATACATCGATTTGCCATTTGAAAGCTTCAACCAGATCATTGAAAAAAGAGAAGAGGCTTTAAAAACCGGGGTTTTATTTACATCGGATGATGACCTGGTACCATGCCAGATAAGTTATCAAAATGGAAATCAGCTCGATGCCGAGCTGCGATTAAAAGGGGATTGGACAGATCATCTTGAGGGAAATAAATGGTCCTTTAGAATTCATATCAAAGATGATAATCAATATATAAATGGAATGCGAAGATTTTCAATTCAGGCTCCAGAAACTCGCAATTTCATCACGGAGTGGGCCTTCCACCAACATCTATTTTCCGAAAACATTTTAACAACCCGCTACCAATTCATCAATGTACTCATTAATGGAGAACCAAAAGGCATTTATGCCCTGGAAGAAAGTTTTTCCCAGGAATTATTGGAATCGCAA
>CAZVIH010000059.1:0-42706 GCA_964627755.1 uncultured Anaerolineales bacterium | reverse complement strand
CTCACCCAATTCAATGGTGATGGAACCATCGATGATACCTTTTATAGTATCCAACGCCAGGCTCTTTACTTCTGCGGGCAATTCATAATCAGCATTGAAATCCATAACTTCGCCGCCATTGGCCAGGTCGATCACAAACGAGGTGCCGCCGTTAGTTCCGTCAGCAATCATCTGGATCACATCTTTCAGGACAACTTCCCAGTGGTAAACCTGATTGGCAACCACATTAGCAGGAGCCAATCCGCTCTGGGAAGCCTGGGTACCAAACCACATGGCGCCGCTTTCTTCAGCAACACCGATCGCGCCTACAACCATCTGGGCAGTTCCGGTCAACCCGTCTGCGCCAGCAGCCACATGGGTATTGGCAGCTTCTGATGCCAGGGCGATATCAGAGAATGAACCGATGTAATTAACGTTTACCTGGACATCAGGATTGGTGGCTTTTGCGCCAGCGACAAATCCATCCACATAGAGTTTGGCATCACCGGTCTCGATCGGGCCAACAACACCCAACACACCGGATTCGGATAAGCTGGCAGCGATCACGCCGTTGACATATCCACCTTCCTGGGAAGCAGCTTCGTAGGCAAAGATATTATCGATGCCAAAGGTGTCAACCGTGGTGCCCCAGGCAAAGCTGGTATCCGGGAAATCAGGGGCGATTTCCTGGAGGGAACTGCCGTACTGGGAACCATGGGCGATTACCAGATCAAAACCTTCAGCCGCGTAATCGCGGATGGCAGCAGCGGCATCGTCTACCACAAACATATTATCAGAGTAGACAAATTCCATTGCACCTTCTCCACCCATCCATTCCTGGATGGATAGAAGGGCATCATACATACTCTGGCTGAACGCCAGGTCATTAATGGCGCTGGGCATCACTACTGCAACCTTGAAAACATCCTCGAATTTCGGAGCCTGCAAGGCAACTGCGCCACCGGAGATCTCGTTTATGGTTTCTTCAGCCAGGGCAGCAACGTCGGCCGGAAGATCGAAGTCAGGGTTGAATTCCAAAACCTCTCCGCCATTGGCCAGGTCGATCACAAAGGATGTTCCACCCAGTGTACCTTCACCAATCAGATCAATGATCTCATTGAGGACGATATCCCAGCGATAAACCTGGTTGGCAACCACAATGCTTGGTGCCAGTTCAGTTTGGGAAGACTGGGTGCCAAACCACAGCGCTCCACTCTCTTCAGCAACACCAATCGCGCCTACAACCATCTGGGCAGTACCGGTCAATACATCTGCACCGGCTGCAATATGAGTGTTAGCTGCTTCTGATGCAAGGGCAACATCAGAGAAAGATCCAATATAGTTAACATTGACCTGAACTGTCGGGTCTGTTGCTTTTGCTCCAGCCACAAAACCGTCAACATAAAGTTTTGCATCACCGGTCTCGATCGGGCCAACCACACCCAGAATACCAGTCTTGGAAAGGCTGGCAGCCAGGACGCCATTTACGTATCCGCCCTGATCAGAGGCTGCTTCATAGGCAAAAATGTTGTCGATCCCGAAGGTATCTACAGTTGTGCCCCAGGCGAAACTGGTTTCCGGGAAGTCAGGGGCGATTTCCTGGAGAGAACTGCCATACTGGGAGCCATGGGCAATCACCAGGTCGTAACCCTCAGCAGCATAATCGCGGATGGCTGCAGCAGCATCATCCACCACAAACATGTTATCAGAGTAAACGATTTCCATTGCCTCTTCACCACCCATTTCACTCTGGATGGTCAAGAGCGCATCATACATGCTCTGGCTGAACGCCAGGTCATTGATCGCGCTGGGCATTACTACCGCTACCCGGAAAGGTTCTTTTGTTTCTTCCATGGCCGGTTCTTCTGCACTCGGCTCTTCGGCAGCAGGAGCTGGTTCCTGGGCTTTGCAAGCACCCAGCAAAACAGCTAACAAAAGCAATACTGTAACCATTAATCTAAACTTCTTCATATTCTTCTCCTTATTGATTGAGAAATAAAATAAATATCCTTGTTGAACATTGATTTTTCCCTTATCACCTCCAGACTATTTCTTTAATCACCTCGTTCAAATGGTTTAGTAAGCGCGGAAGGTGCCCGCACTCTCGATACGGTCGCAACCAGTACCAAGATTGTCAATATATAGGGCATCATTACCGCAATATCAGACGGGATTGGGATACCCAACACCTGAATCCAAAGCTGGAGAGAGTTGACCAAGCTGAACAACAGTGCTCCTCCCAACACTCCCCACGGCCGCCAGGCTCCAAAGTATACCAGGGCAACCGCAATAAAACCTAATCCGCTGGTCATGTTCTGTTGAAATACATTTAACAAGGCAATTGACATGGATGCGCCAGCAACTCCCGACATTGTCCCACCCAGGATAACGGTGAAATATCGGATCCTGGCGACGCTCACTCCCAGAGAATCTGCCGCTTCCGGATTTTCTCCCACTGCCCGAATCTTCAAACCAAGTGTAGTTTTATTGAGGATGAACCAGGCAATCGGGACCAGTGCAAAGGCGATATAGACCAGGATATTCTGACGGAAGAAGATCTCTCCCACAACCGGCAGGTCACTCAAAACAGGGATATCAAGCTTGGGAAAGCCCTTTACGGTTTCGACAGTGCCTACAAGTTTCTGGAATAACAGGTCGCTTAATCCCAGGCCAAACAAGTAAAACCCGATCCCGCTGATGCCTTGTTCGGCATGCAGATTCACGGTGACAAAAGCCATGGCCAGCCCCATCAAGGCCCCAACTACCATAGCGGCTAATATCCCCAGCCAGAGGTTCCCGGTTTTGATAGCTACGTAGAACGCGGTAAAAGCACCCAGAAGCATCTGTCCATCAACACCAAGATTCAACACTCCGCTGCGCTGGCCGAAAGTTTCACCAATAGCGGCATATAAATAAGGTGTTGCCAGGCGGATACCGGAGGCCAGAATACCAATTAAAACCGTCATTGAAAACAGATCAGAGATCATAATTCCACCTCCTTTTCCTTGCTGGAAGTGTCTCCCTGATTCAATTCTTCTGATATCAATCTCTCTTCGTCCGTTAAAGCTGCGGCTAAGCGCCTCTTCTGCCGGCGGCGCCTCCAGATCTCACTGCTGACCACAAACACTACAACCAAACCGTTTAATGCAGTGATCAATGCC
Source organism: uncultured Anaerolineales bacterium (assembly GCA_964627755.1). Classification (GTDB taxonomy): domain Bacteria; phylum Chloroflexota; class Anaerolineae; order Anaerolineales; family UBA11858; genus B10-G9. The sequence goes on along the minus strand of CAZVIH010000059.1, from coordinate 39,566 downwards.
GAGGGTACCTGCACAACCCGCTGCATTTTATTCGCACCGACCAGTAAAGCTCCAAAAAGGATCGAAGCCGGAATTGTTCCGATAGGATGCAGCCCGCCAAATAGAGCGGCTACAATGCCATTAAATCCTGCACTTCCTGTGAAACCGGAAGCTGATCCGTCAGTGATCATGCGGTAATTCACACCGTAGACCTGCATCACACCTGCCAGGCCTGCAAAAGCGCCGCTCAAGATCAGGGCCAATACAATGTAATTCCTGACCTTCACTCCAGCATAGCGGGAGGCATCCGGATTCTGGCCTACTGCCCTGATCCTATATCCCCAGGTCGTACGCCAGAGCAAAAGGTAAACCAGAAAGGCTAAAATAACAGCGATCAGAGCGCCAAGATGAAGCCTGGTGGGAACCCAGCGCGGCAGTCGGAAAGCATCTAGCAAGCGGGCAGTCTGGGGAATCTTTGATGCCAGTTCAGCCTGGGAAGGATCGATCATTGGTCCTCTTAACAAGAAGTTCATCAGCTGAACAGCAATCGCGTTCATCATCACAGTACTGAGAATTTCATTTACATTAAAATACGCTTTTAATACTCCAGGAATCCCTCCCCAGATCGCTCCACCGATAAAACCAGTTATCAGAGCAATGGGAATAACAGCCCAACCCGGCCAATCTAACAAGGTTATTCCGACCAGGGTGCCCATAATCGCTCCCACAATCATTTGACCTTCACCGCCGATATTAATGACATCGCCGCGAAAAGATATGCAGATCCCGAGACCAACCAATAATAAGGGAGTTGCTTTGGTCAATGTCTCGGCCAGGGCGTTCTGGCTTCCAAAGGCTCCCTCCCACATCGCTTTGTAAGCTTCGATCGGGTTTACTTTCAGAAGCAGAAGCATGATTGCGCCAACCAACAGTGCTGCAATAGTGGCAAATACTGGCAATAATCCGTCAATGAGCTTTGCATACCATTTCTCTTGAGTTGAATTGCTCATAAGCTTTTACCTTTTCTAGAAAAATAACATCGATCAATCAATAAAACCAAGTACACGTTCGGGTGTAATTGGCAGCGTCTTAACCCTGACACCAACAGCGTTTTTCACCGCGTTGGCGACAGCCGGTGCAGTTGGAACCAGGGGTATCTCGCCAATGCCTTTAGCACCATAAGGACCGCTGGCTTCTGGGATCTCCAGGAGGATAATCTCGAAATGGGTCGGTAAATCCTTGCTGGTGGGAAGCAAATATTCAGTAAAGTTATCAACCCATTGGTCATTCTTCTTCAGCATGGTTTCATACAAGGCATAACCCAAACCCGTAGCGACGCCACCTTCGATCTGGCCTTCCACGCCTGGTCGGCTGATCACCTTTCCCACATCATGAATTGCAGCAAAATGGGTTACTTCTATGGTTCCCAGATCTGGATCCACTTCAACCCTGGCAACCTGGGCGCCAAAACAATACATAACATGAGGCATACCGATCGGTAAACCTTGGGGAGTGGTTTCCTGTGGATATGGGAAACTAAAGGTGCTTTCACTGGTCAAAGTAATGGATTCCTCTGCCAATCGACCGAGGAACTCCACCGCTGGGAGCTTAGATCCATCTTCTTTTAGGATTTGCCCTTCTTTATATTCTAATTTATTTGGGGATACTTCCAGGATCTCGCCCGCTCGTGCGAGAAGGTCCTGGATCAATTTTTTCGAGGCGTCGATCAGCGCATTTCCAGCCATATAGGTCATGCGGGATGCACAGGTAACGTTGCCATTGGGCCTGTCTAGGGTATCCAAAGGCAAGGATTCCACCTGATTGTAAGGTAAACCCAGAGCTTCCGCTGTGATCTGTTCTACAGCCATTGCCAAGCCTTGACCCAAATCCGGGGATCCGAGATGAATGAGAACCCTGCCATCAGGTGCCCATTCCAATCGGTGAGAGGAGTCATCTGGAACATTTGCGCCCAATCCCATTGATTGGACTGCCAGAGCCATTCCAACACCCGCCTTTTTTCCAGGAGAAACCTCAAACGACTGAAAACGATCCATTACCTCTCGAGCATTATCCAGGCAGATCGGCAGAGCTTTCGCCGTATCATCTAAAACCACACCCGTGAACATTTTATCCCCAACCTTGAGGATATTTACTTTGCGGATCTGCACTGGGTCCATGTCAAGAACTTCCGCCATGCTGTCCACCATGCTCTCCACCGCAAAATGGGACTGAGGGCTTCCAAAACCGCGCATCGCTCCCGATAGTGGAGAATTGGTATAAACAACCGAAGTTTCTACCTGTACATTGGGAATTTGATATGACCCGGCCATTGTTTCTGTCAGGATCATGGCCACAGCAGGACCATAGGATGCGTAAGCACCAGTATCCAGATATGCTTCCGCCTGTAATGCAGTAAATGTTCCATCCGATCTTGCGCCCAGTTTGTAGTGAATCTGGGCGGGGTGTCTTTTAGGATGGGCAACAAAAGATTCACGGCGTGTATTTACCAGACGCACGGCACCCTTTATTGCCCAGGCACCCAGAGCTGCCAGGATCGCTAAACTTGAGTCTTCCTTCCCTCCAAAAGCTCCCCCAATCACTCCGCTTTTGACCCGGACCTTTTCAACTGGAAGATCCAGGGCCGCTGCTATACATCCTTGATCAGTAAAAGGTTCCTGAGAGCTGACCCAGACGGTAATGGTTTGGTCCTCTTCCCAGACTGCCAAAGAGGTTTCCGGCTCCATATATCCCGGATGGATTCGGGGCAGAATATAAGTATCTTCAAGAATGTGATCTGCCGTCTGAAATCCCTTCTCAACATCACCCGTCCCGATATTTAGGACAGTGATGACATTACCATCCTGATGCAGTTTGGGTGCATCTTCCTGGGCAGCCTGGACGGGATCGAATACTGGTGTTAATGGCTCGTATGAAATCTGGATCTGGTTTGCAGCATGTTTAGCAGATTGTTTGGTTTCCGCAATAATCAGTACAACCGGTTCTCCCTGGTGTCGGACTACATCCCTGGCAAGCGAGGGTTGGTCAGGAACCAGTGGGCCGAATACCTTGGCCCCCGGTATATCCTCAGACGTTAACACTGCCAGCACTCCCGGGATCTCTAGCGACCGTTTTTTATCAATTTTTAGGATCCTGGCATAATGATGGGGGGATCTCACGATCAGTCCAACCTTTATATTATCCAACTGGATATCAGCAGTATAAAGGGCTTTACCTGTGGTTTTATTCCAGGCGTCTTTTCGGCGCAGGGATTTCCCGACAGTAAGGAATTGATCAGTCATCCAGCCCACCTTGCTCTGCCAGATGGATGGCATCAATCATTTTGTTATACCCGGTACAGCGGCACAGATTTCCAGATAATCCTTCCCGAATATCCTGATCTGTTGGATGAGGGTTCTCATCCAACAAAGCTTTTGCTGTTAGGATTGCACCCGGAGTACAGAATCCACACTGAACCGCTCCTGCTTCAACAAATGCTTTTTGAAGCCGGTGAAAAACGTTTTTTTCCATTAGCCCTTCGATCGTGCTTATGTGAGTACCTTCCACTTGCCCGATAAAAACCATACAGGAATTTACCGGTTTTCCATTCAGGATGACTGTGCAGGCACCGCATTCCCCTTCCCCACCGCAAGCATCTTTAGCGCCGGTTAATCCCAGATCCACTCGCAGAACTTCCAACAGCGTCCGGTTGGTCTGGCTCTTGATTGAGGTCTTTTTCCCATTCAGGAGAAATGTGACTGAAATCTCTTTCACTGGTCCCTCTGCTTTGCTTGTTCCACAGCAGCTTCCAAGGCCCGCTGGATGATCACAGTGGCGGCATGGTTACGATATTGCTCTGTGGATCTAACATCAGTGATTGGGCTGATCTCCGCCTGGCAGGCTTCTCGGATTTCTTTTATCAAAGCCGGCACTGGTTCTTTACCAAACAGGGACCGCTCCACTTTTCGGCAGCGGAGCACCGTAGGGGCAACTGCACCAAGGGCAATTCTGATATCACTGATCATCCCTTTATCATCTAAAACCACAGCTACAGCAGCATTAACCACAGATACTGCCATGCCAGAACGTTTTCCAATTTTGATGAATGCCGCTCCCCACATTCCGGTCAACGGCTTGAAGGAAATACTGTGAATGAACTCACCTTCCTGTAAATCTGTCTGTCCCGGCCCCAGTAAATACATCTCCAGCGGGATCTTTCGTTCACTTTCCAGACTCTGCAGCAAAAGGGTTGCGTCAAAAATCAACAATGGTGGCAGAGTATCCGCAGCAGGTGAGGCATTGGCAATATTTCCACCAAGCGTTCCTCTGCAGCGGGTTTGCTGGCAGCCAATGCTTTCAGCAGCCGTGACTAGAGCAGGATTGACATTTCGCAGCAAGGCTGAATCAGCTACTTCCTGATGTGTAGTTAACGCCCCCAGGACAATTTCACTACCTTGATCTTCGATAAAACGCATCTCCTGTATACCGCTGGTATCCACCAGGGTCGGCGCAGAAAACTTGCCCTGACGCATTCTCGGAACAATATCTGTTCCCCCGGCCAGGATCCTGGCGCCAGGGTGGCTGAGATATTCTTTCAACTCAGTGATTGTTCCCGGTCGATAGAAGTTAAATTCCTGCATTAAGTCTCACTCCACGAAAGAACTGATCAGCCGGTGAGAAAACACGTCTATCAGGCCCAGATCGGTTAAACCCAGATCTGGCACTGTCGGCAAACCGATAAATGAAATAGTCATAAAAGGAGCTGGTAGGCTGCCGCCCAGGTTTTGGTAAGCCTGATTGATCTCTTCAAGCCCGGCAATGACATCTTCAACTGGCTCCTCCGTCAATAATCCCGCTATAGGAAGGGCTAATTTACCAAGCACCTTGCCCTCAGAAACAAGCACAAACCCTCCCTGCATTTCCTCGATAATTTTAGCGCAAAGAGCCATGTCATCATCATTGCTGCCAGCTACAATAATATTATGATGGTCATGAGCAATTGAAGAAGCAAGGGCCCCATTCTTCAAGCCAAAACCTTTTACAAAACTAACACCGATATTGCCGTTTTTGCCATGGCGCTCCACCACAGCTAGTTTAAGAATATCTCTTTCAGGATCAGCTACAACAGCACCATCGATCACATCCAGCTTTTGCTGGGTCCGGGTATTGATGATCTGGTCAGGGAAAAGCTCAATGACCCACACTTCAGCCCGATCGCCAGTTGTTTCCAGGCGAAAATCGGATCTTTTGTTTCCACTTTTCAAGGTGACTGTTTTGTAAAGCCAGTCTGGATATTCAGGCTTAGGAAGTGTGCCGATGTATTTATTATCCTTGACAACTATTTTTCCCTTAAAGAAGACCTGGCTTGGAGAGATATGCTGGAGATCATCTACCAGCAGGATATCGGCCCATCTGCCCGGTGAAATAGATCCCACCTGGTGTTCAATGCGGAAGTGTTCCGCAGCATTGATAGTTGCCATCTGGATGGCTTGCATGGGAGATAAACCAAGTTCTATGGCCCGATTGACCATATAATCAATATGACCTTCTGCGAGAATCTCATCAGGATGTTTATCATCAGTGCAGAACATCAAGTGATGAGAATAAGTCCCATTCTTGACAACTCCTTTCAGAATGGGATCAAGATTTCTCTCTGTACTCCCTTCACGGACCAACACTGCCATTCCTAATTGCAAACGAGTGACCGCTTCATCATAATCAACACATTCATGATCGTCTGCCAGACCGCCGCAGGCATAAGCCACCAGTTCTTTTCCAACCCGGCCTACAGCATGACCATTACAGATCTTCCCTAAACGCAAGGCTGCTTCTACTTTTAATAGATATTCATCTCTCATTTCAAGGACTTTGGATGGATCCAGTTCACCCAGACTGACAGCCTGGGGCCAGGTGAGGATCTCACTGACATCAGCAAGATCCAACTCTCCCCCAGTTGTTTCCAATCCCGGTGCAGTGGGCACCCTGGAAGATACCTCAAGGAAAATGTGATAATCAAGTTTATCTATGGAATGGAATAACGCTTTAAAACCCGGAAGTCCTGCAACATTAGCAATCTCCATCGGATCAGAAAGCATTACAGTGGTTCCCCGGGGTAGTAGAAGCTGGGATAGAAATTCAGGAACCACCAGGGTCGAATCCAGATGAACATGAGTATCTATGAATCCTGGCAGTGCAAACCTGCCTAGACCATCAACAACCACAGCAGCGTCATAACCTGCAGCATAAGGAGTGACGATCCTTCCGCCCTTGATTCCGATTGACCCGGGTTCTATCGTCCCCGAGAAGACATTAACCACCTGGACTTGGTCAATCCTTGTATCCAGCGGTGCCTGTCCCAGGGCAGCTCTGATTAAATCCTTCCGTTCAGACAAATTTATCATAGCTTATAAACCACGTTGTCCGCGGATATAGGGCAATCCTAACGCTGCTGGTGTTCCGATCCGTTTCCGGTTCGCTTCCCTGGAACCTATCACCAAGAAGATCACCGTAAAAACGTACGGCAGCATTTTCAAGAAGAATGATAAATTTGGATTATAGAAAAATGGATTTGCTACGCCAAAGATTACTAAAGGACCCTGGACATCCAGGACCAGGCGGCGCAAGGCTCCAAAAGTATAAGCGCCAAAAACAGCCCGGACCGGATTCCATTGGGCAAAAATCACCAGGCCTATCGCAATCCATCCCTGTCCAGAGGTTGTCAATGAGCCAAACCATCCAGGTGAAATGGATAAGCTGATGGTCGCTCCCCCTACCCCTGCTAAAAGTCCCCCAATAAAAACATAAAAATAGCGCAGAGAGAAAACACGAATTCCCAAAGTATCCGCTGCGGCGGGGTATTCCCCAACAGAACGAAGATGCAATCCCGGGCGGGTCCGGTTAATATAGTACCAGGCCAAGGGAACAAATAGATAACCGATATACACCATAATGCTGTGATTCTCAAAAAAGATCCTTCCCAGCAAAGGAATTTGGGATAAAAGTGGAATGGTGTAGGATGGTAATTGAGGGACAACATCTCTTAAGCTAGTTAAACCCTCACCCAACACCAAGCTAATTCCGGTAGCTAAAAAGTTCAGCGCCAGACCGCTAACAACCTGGTCGGCCTGCAGGGTTATCGAAATGAATGCATGTACCTGACTGACCAAACCAGCTGCTAACATCGCAACCAACAACCCAATCCAGGCATTATTCGTTGCTGCGGCAACCTTATAAGCTGACATTGCCCCGATAAGCATCATACCTTCGACGCCGAGGTTTAATATCCCTGATCTCTCTGAAAAGATCTCACCTATTGTCGCGTACAGCAAGACTGTACCAGTGGCAACACCAGATGCAATCACTAAAATTAAATCCATAATTATTCCTCCCCTCGCCGAACAATTCTTACTTGATTGCGCATGAAAAATTCACTGGCAATTAAGGAAACCATGATCACGCCCTGGATCAATGTCGGTATCCCGGATGGTTGAACTTCCCTTCCTGCCAGGATTAATGCGCCAAAAAGAATGGATGCCAAGATAACAGCCAGCGGATTAAGTTTTGCCAGCCAGGCGATAATTATGCCTGTATATCCATAACCCGGTGAGATGGCACCCTGCAAACGATGCACAACACCACCAATCTCAGACATGCCCGCTAATCCGGCCAACGCACCTGAGACCATCATGACCATGATTATGTTCCTTTTTATGGATATTCCAGCATATTCAGCTGCGCGGGGGTTATCTCCAATTAAGCGTATTTCATAACCCCATCTGCTTTTTGTTAAAATGAGCCATAAAATAATTGCAGCAACAATAGCGAATACCAGACCGAAATGGGTGGTTAACCCACTGAAAAATGGCCACTTTTTAGCTAAATCTGAAAGGCGGGGCAGCCAGGCATTGCGCTGAAACATACGGGACATCTGGAAACCACCTTCAGACCAAACTGCATAGATAAAATAATTATTCCACTCGATAGCAATGTAGTTCATCATTAAGGTGGAAATGATCTCATTGACATTAAAGCGGGCTTTTAACAACCCGGGGATAAAACCCCATAAAGCCCCGAAGATCATACCAAATGCGGCCATAGTGATGACAAAAAGCCACTTGGGGGCATCTTCAGGTAGTATCGGCAGCAGCACGACCATGCTGGCGCCAAAGGCACCAAGAAAAAATTGCCCTTCTGCTCCAATATTCCATAACTTCATCCGGAAGGCGATTGAACAAGCTAACCCGACAAGCATTAACGGGATCGCTTTCACCATCGTATCTGAAAGAACACCCACGCTACCCAGGGAATATTTCGCAATATGGGCATACGCAGCCCAAGGGTCCCCCCCGCCCATCCAGATAACGAGAGCACCAATCAACAACGCGATGATCACGGCTAAGATTGAAAGCATGGGAGAATACCATTTTGGTGGATCGCTCACACGGTTTTCAATCTTCACGCGATAGGGAAACTTCCAGCGGGAAGAAGATTTCACTATTCCATTTTCTGGCATATTAATTATCTCCTGCTTCTGTAATCTGCTCCAAGCGGGTGCCGGTCATCATTTGGCCAATTTTATTGATGTCACCATCTGAAAGCTCACCCATGATTTGCCCCTCGTAAATCACATAAAGCCGATCGCTTAATGATAATAATTCTTCCAATTCCTCGGAAATAAGGAGGACGGCCGCGCCGGTTTCTCGCTGTTCTAATAAAAGCTTCTGGACCCCTTCAATTGCCCCGACATCCAGACCGCGGGTTGGCTGAACTGCGATCATAAGTTTCGGTTCACTTGAGATCTCTCTTGCCAGGATTACCTTCTGTAAATTCCCTCCAGATAACAGACGCACCGACGTGTTAATGCTCGGTACAATAATGTCATAAGATTCTTTTAACTCTGTGGCGTATTTCCCGGCTTCTGAAGCGTTAACTCTCCAACCCCTTGAAATTGGGTTTTGATCATAATTCTTCATAATCACGTTATCGGTGATGCTTAAATTAGGAGATGTTCCCACCTTGGTTCGGTCAGCTGGGATCAAAGAGATTCCATGACGAATCCCCAGTTTAACAGGTTTATTTGTGACATCTTTCCCGTTGACAATCACCGTTCCATTCGTAATTGGCCTCAATCCAACCAGGGTTTCAGCTAACTCGTTTTGGCCATTGCCGGCAACCCCTGCCAAGCCAACGATTTCACCTTCCCGGACATTTAAACTAACTCCATTTAAAGCCTGAATGCCTTTATCATTAAATGATTCCAGCTGGTTCACTTTCAGGACAAGCTCACCAGCCTGGACTGCTTTTTTATCAATCCGGAAGACAACTTCCCGGCCAACCATCAGTCTGGCCAGATCTGCTCGGGTAACATCCTTGGTATTCAACCCGCTCGAAGTCACTCGACCTTTTTGAAGGACAGTTACTCGATCGGAGATTTCCATCACTTCTTGTAACTTATGGCTGATAAATACAATCGATTTGCCCTGATCCGTCATTGATTTCAGGGTAATAAACAGCTCTTCAATCTCACTTGGCGCCAATACAGCAGTGGGTTCATCCATGATCAGAACATTAGTACCCCGGTAAAGCATTTTAAGAATTTCCACTCTCTGTTGTTCACCTACAGAAAGCTGCCAAACTTTAGCTTCAGGATCTACATGAAGTCCGTATTGTTCAGCAATTTGGGCAATTTTGTGATTGTATTTAGATAATTTCATTCTAAAACGGGGTTCGTCCAGTCCCAGTAGAATGTTCTCCGTTACTGATTGAGAGGGAACAAGCATAAAATGTTGGTGAACCATCCCAATCCCGGCTTCAATTGCCTCCCTGGGAGACCCAAAATCCACCTGTTTGCCAAAGACATTGATAGATCCTCCATCTGCGCGATACAAACCTGCCAGCACATTCATTAAAGTGCTTTTTCCTGCGCCATTTTCGCCTAAGAGGGCATGAACTTCACCTTTGCGCAGATCAAAATCAACCTGATCATTAGCAAGAACACCGGGAAAGCGTTTGATGATACCCCGCATCGAGACTACTTTTTCAATTGGAGGAGTTATCTCTTGAGCCATAGTATTGATCCGTTTTTTATATATTGAAATAAATGATGCATAAAATTAGATTGAAATAATAGCAGTTGAAAAGGGTGACCAGAATAAATCTGGTCACCCGGAAAACATCAAGATTAGAGTTCTGGCAGTTCAGTGATTACGTTCTCGTTCCACCAATACATACCATACTCACATTCAAGTCCTGGAGCGCCAGGTGCAAACTGATCGATGTCAGCCTGCTCCATTCGGGCACCATCGGGAACAACCACATTGCCCTGATTATCAGTGATAGGACCAGCAAAAACGTCAAAGCGGTCAAATTCACCAGCCAAGGCTGCTGCCAGGGTATCCCGTACCAGTTGAATATCTTCTGCTGGAAGGCTGGCAACACCGGGTTGCAGCTCTTGACCCTCCATGAAACCATAGAGACCTAAACCGCCGCTGGAGGCATCAAAGTAATGCCAGCCGTACTCATAGGTTCCGTCCATCGCGCCCTTTGTGATTTCTGCGAAAACAGGACCCCAGACCCAGTAAGGAGCAGTCAGGCACTCGTCAACAGTGCAGGAGCCGGACCAGTCATAAGTCATTCCGTAAACGCCTTCACGGTCAGCTGCTGCCAGGGCAGAAGCTGGGGTATCGGCACCGGTCATAACCACATGGGAACCTGCATCAAAGAGGGAATCAGCACCTTCACGCTCGATGATAGGATCGTGCCAGGTGTAAATCCAGCGGATATCCACTTTGCATTCAGGGCAGGTCTCTTGCACACCCAGAGCATAGGCATTAAAAAGCCTCAGTTCTTCCGGGATTGGGAAGGTAGCCATACCACCGACTTGGGTTTCCCCGTCAGCTTTGGCGCGGGATCCAGCCAGCATGCCGGCCAGGTATTTCATGACTTCCATCTCGCCAAACATATTCCCAAAGTTGGTCATGTTGGATTTGTACCCAGAGATATGAACATAACCGATTTCGGGGAACTCTTCTGCGACGACTTCCATGGAATCCATGTAACCAAAGGATCCACCGAAGATCAGGTCAAAACCCTTGCGGGAAAGCGCTCTGAAAACCTGCTCGGAATCGGCGCCTTCAGCAACGGATTCCATATATGCGGCGTGAACACCTTCAACATTTTCAAGAAGATAGTTCATACCATCATATTGTGCCTGTGACCAGCCGCCATCATCATGGGTGCTGAGCATCACAAAAGCAACATTGAATTTTCCTTCTTCAATTTCAGGAATCTGCAAGCCACCTTCTTCAGCCGGAGCTGCCTCTTCCTCTGCTGGGGCTTCCTCTTCCATAACCTCTTCAGCAACAGCTTCTTCGCCGGCTGCAGGAGCTTCTTCTGCTGGAGCGGGCTGGCAGGCTGTGAAGACGAATGCTGTAATCAGCACCAGGCTTAACACTAACCATAAACTTTTCTTTCTCATTTTATCTCCTCTAGATTGAAATAGATTAATTTACAGCGCTTCTTTTGAGTTTTACCACCTCCTTTTTAGTGTTCTTGAATGAATATTCTAAGTATACTTGAATATTGTTTTTCGCTTTAAGAACAATATCCTGATCTTGGGTCAATCTTGAATGACCCTGATCCAAATCAGCCTTTCAGGATGATTAAGGAACGATCCTGGTGCCTGTTTCACCTTTCAGCGCCCGGCCAATATTCTCCGGGTTGGTAACGATGGCTTCCTTGCCGCCCTTCTCCAGGAATTTGATGATAGCCCGGATTTTTGGCTCCATGGAACCCTTTGCGAAATGTATTCCCTCAGCAAGGTATTTTTTCGCTTCAGCCACAGTAATTTGGTCGAGATCCTGCTGTTCAGGAGTTCCGAAATTAATGGCAACTTTCTCCACTGCAGTAGAGATCAACAGCAGATCTGCATTAATTTCATTGGCAAGGAACGCCGAAGCGAAATCCTTATCGATCACAGCTGCTGTGCCGATCACACCCTGATCGGATTCGATCACTGGAATTCCACCACCACCAACGGTGATGGTTACGGTTCCAGAATCGATCAAAGCCTTGATAGCTTCCAGTTCCATGATTTCCACCGGGATGGGAGAGGCAACAACTCGCCGCCAACCCCGTCCGGCATCTTCCACAACATTCCAGCCCAGGTCCTCTCTCCTCTTCATAGCCTCATCTTCATCCATGAATGTACCGATCGGTTTGGCTGGCGCCTGGAATGCCGGGTCATTTTTATCTACCCGGACCTGGGTGATCACCGTTGCGGCAGGTTTATCAATACCGCGTTTCTTCAATTCATTCTGGATATTCTGCTGCAGGGCATATCCGATCGCTCCCTGGCTGTCTGCCCCGCAGACATCCAGCGGAACCTCATGCATACCCTCAACTTTGTGAGCGATCTCGGAACGCCGCAGGATAAAACCTACCTGGGGACCGTTTCCGTGTCCAACCGCAATATCCCAGCCGGCTTCGATCATGTCCACCAGGTGTTTGGCTGTTTCCTGGGCGGCTTTGTATTGGTCTTCTACAGTTTGCTGCTGTTTGGATTTAATGAGGGAATTCCCTCCAATCGCAACAACGGCTACTTTTTTATCTTTTGTCATTTTCTCTCCTAGCGCATAGTTAGCGCCATTACTGCTTTCTGGGCGTGCATCCGGTTTTCTGCCTGGTCAAAGACAACCGATTGAGGACCATCCATCACTTCACTGGTCACTTCAACATCCCGGTCAGCTGGCAGGGGGTGCATATAAATAGCATCTTTGTCAGCCAGAGCCATCTTTTTTGAATCTGTGATCCAATCTTTATATTGATCCTGGATCTTCTTGCCTTCCTCAGGGTCCTGGGTGGTCAAAAGCGGTCCCCAGGATTTGGCGTAAACGATATCGGCATCTTTAAAGCCTTCTTTCATATCATCAACAACTTCAAATTTTCCACCATAGATCTTGGCCTGTTCTTGGGCTTGTTCCATGATCTCCGGCATGAGTTTGAACTCTGGCGGGTGGGCCAGCGTGACATCCAGACCAAATCGAGGCATCTGGAGGATCAAGGACTGCGGTACAGAAATCGGTTTCAGATAGGAAGAAGCATAGGCCCAGGAAACCACCATTTTCTTCCCGCGCAGATCAGGCCCTTTCTTCTCGAAAATGGTCAGGATATCTGCCAGGCACTGATGGGGGTGGTAAATCTCACACTGCATATTCAATACAGGGGACCGGGAGGCAGATGCCACATTATTGATGTATTTATTGCCAACACCCCATTCCACGTGGCGAATGGCAATCCCGTCAAAGTATCTTCCCAGGATCTCTCCCAACTCTTTTTCCGTATCCCCATGGGATACCTGGGTGGTGCGGCTTTCCATAAAGGCTGCATGTCCACCCAGCTGGGCCATACCGGATTCAAAAGAAGCCCGGGTGCGGGTGCTGGAGAAGAAGAATAACATGGACAGGGTTTTATCAATCAGTAAGGCATGGCGTTCACCCAAAGCGCGTTTTTTCTTCAGATCCCAGGCAACACTCAAAACGGTTTCGACTTCCTCTTTCGTGAAATCCAGGTCACCAATTAAATCTCGACCTCTTAAATCAGATATCATCGTTTTCTCCTTATTACAAAACGGACAATCAATAAAAACATACTGGTAGATCATCCTGTGGTCAATCTACCAGTATGTCGACTTCGATCTACTCTTCTGCACCCAGAACCAGAGCCAGCAGAGCCATACGCATCACAACGCCGTTGAAACCTTCCTGCCAGTAGCGGGCCCAGCGGGTCTGGTCCACATCGGGAGGAATCTCATCCATGCGGGGCAGGGAGTGCAGCAGCACCGCATCAGATTTGGCTTTGGTTTCCAGAAGTTCTCTGGTGATCTGGAACTGGGGAGGAGTCTGGGCCACCTCACCATCCCTTTCGTCTCGGGATTTAGTGTAGTCAGGTTGGACAACCGGCTCAACCAGGATCACATCTGCATCAGCAATCACCTCGCGCACATCATCACCTTCGGCGAAATTCAGGCTGTTTTGTTTAAAATCTTCCCGGTACTCGTCGGGCAAGTTCATATCTTTGGGGGAGATGAACGTGATTGGGCAATCAAACTGGGTTAAGGCGTGCCCCAGGGAATGCATGGTGCGCATGCGCATATCACCAACAGCAACCCACTTCAATCCATCAATGCGGCCTTTTTCCCGCATAATGGTGTAAAGATCGGTCAGGATCTGGGTGGGATGTTCACCCCATCCATCACCACCATTGATGATCGGTACGCTAACCCATTTCGCCGCTTCCTTGGGAGCACCTTTCATGAAATGGCGCATAACAATCACATCACCATAATTTTCAAGCATTTTGAAGGTATCTTTAATGGACTCCATATAGAAGTCACCCGCGCGGGTCATCTTGGCATCGGAAAAACCTGTAACTTTGCCGCCCAGGCGAAGCATGGCTGATTCGTGGGCTAGGCGAGTTCGGGTGGAGGGCTGATAAAAAGCCGTCACCATGGTTTTTTCTTTCAATAGATCAACGTTCTTGCGGTTGTGAGCGATAGGGGCTAATTTTTCTGCCACTTCAAATACTCGCTCAAACTCATGTCGTTCAAAATCCTTCAATGAAATAATGTTACGTCCTGCAAAACTTCTCATGGTATTTCTCCTTATAAATGAAATCTAAATCTTATTTTCTAAGTGTTCCTATCTAAAATCTGATAATTACTTTCCTCCTAAAAGCATTGGTGATATCTTTTCTCCAACCCGGCGAACAATATGAAAATGAAAATATCCAGGTAAAAAATAACTGAAGGATGAGTCAATAATCCTACCCCGTGTTGAAAACAACAGGGATGAGAAAACCAGCAATGGATCATGGCGCTGGATATCCAGAGCAATGGCAATATCACGTGTCGCGCCAATTGCACTGATCTCGCATTTTGAACTCGCCAGTGGGATATCATCCCGCCGGATCAGCATATCCAGTACGGATCCGGTGAAGTCCTTTCTAACTTCCTCCTCACTGATGACATCAATCGGCAGATTATCTTCCAGATAAGCCACCGGACGGTTTTCAGCCAAGATCACACGGGAAACCTGGAGGATCTCCTCATTTACAGGTAATTCAAGTATTTCCGACAACTCAGGATCAACAACCCTGCGATCTACATTAAGATCGCCCATTGAAACTTCCAGTCCCAGCTGATGGGCCATAGTCTCCAGACTGTTCAGATTTTCCAGGCTGGTATCAAACACGCTGGTGGGGTGAATGACGAATGTACCTACACCTTGTTTTCGTTGAAGTAAACCACGAGTCTCAAAAGTCCGCATGGCCTCCCGAAGAGATGCGCGGGAGACACCCAACTCAACTGCCAGCTTGGGTTCCGAGGGCAATTGTTCACCGGATTCTGTGGCAGCGATCAGCAGACTCAACTGTTCATGTAACGATCTCGAGACATCGTTATCTTTGATCAAGATCCAGCTCCTTCGATAACGGAAACAAATTCAAATTTCTCAACATCCACCAGACCCAGATCAGAGATGCGCAGCGCAGGAATAACAACCAGCGCCAACAGGCTCAGCTGCATATTGGGATTGCTGATCGAACAGCCGCAAGCCCGGAATCCTTCCAACACACTGGCGGCTTCCTCTGCAACCAGGTCAGCTCGTTTATTGGACATCAAACCGCCAATCGGAAGCGCTACCTGACCAATCACCTCACCATCTTTTACAACCACCTGTCCGCCATCGATCTCAGCCAGTTGATTGGCAGCCAGAGCCATTTGTTCCTCATCTGTGCCCACAACTAACATATGATGGGAATCGTGAGCAACCGTGGAACCAATGGCGCATTTTCCTTTCAGTCCAAATCCTGAAACCAGACCTACAACCACACCGCCAGTAGCCTGATGCCGTTCTACAAGGGCAATTTTAAGTAAGTCTTGCTCGAGGTCAATCTTGATTTCGCCATCCTGTACTTCAACAGGCATCTTCAAGTGTTGGGTTGGGGCCTGGCCTTCAACAATACCGATCACATGGACAGTTGCTGGAGAAGAAATATCCTGATCCGCAACCAGTTTAAAATCATCTGCGACCAGGGGACGTTTCATTTTCACAGAGCGTGTCGCCCAGTCAGGATATTCGTTGGCTGGTAGATCAAATTGCCATTCCCCGGATAATGCCAGGAGTTTTCCTTTAGCAAATACCATATCTGGGTGAAAATCATTCAGGTCTGGCACCAGTAGGAAATCTGCATATCTTCCAGGAGCGATCTGGCCTATATCTCTGGCCACACCAAAATGTTCTGCAGTATTGATGGTTGCCATCTGCAGGGCTTTCATGGGATCCACACCCAATCCGATCGTATGCCGCAGCACCCGGTCCATATGACCTTCATTTACCAGAGTTTCCGTATGGGAATCATCTGTGCAGAGCATAAAATGCCGGGGATCAAGTTTATCTTCTGTGATTGCTTTCACCTGAGCTTCAACATCCAACCATCCGGAACCATAACGCAGCATAACCTTCATACCTTGACGAACTCTAGCTACAGCATCTTCCTTCCTGGTCCCTTCGTGATCATCTTCTGGCCCCCCAACCGCATAACCGTGGAAAGGGATGCCGAGATCAGGCGTAGCGTAATGGCCGCCTATCACCTTGCCAGCTGCCCTGGTGGCTGCCATTTCATCATGCATTTTCTCATCGCTGAAATATACTCCCGGGAAATTCATCATCTCTCCCAGGCCAATGATCCGATCCCATTTCATGCCTTCAGCCACATCATCAGGTCCGATAGATGATCCAGAAGTTTCCAATCCGGGCGCTGAAGGCACACATGAAGGAATCTGGACCCAGACATGGATGGGTTGATCTTCAGCCTCATCGGCCATCAGGTGAACACCTTCTAAACCAAAGACATTGGCAAGCTCATGAGGATCGGTGAACATCCCGGTTGTGCCGCGGGGCGCAACTGCGCGGACAAATTCTGTGATAGTCACCATGCCCGATTCAACGTGCATATGCGCATCCAATAAACCAGGAACAAGATATTTCCCTTCCGCGTCGATCACCTTCGTTTTATCGCCAATAGTATGGGAAGCGTCTTCCCCCACAAAAGCAATTCTATCTCCCATAACTGCGATGTCAGTTCCGGGCAGGATCTCTCCGGATTGAACACAGACCCATTGACCATTTTTGATCACCAAGTCAGCTTTTCTCCGTCCCATCGCTACATCCACAAGCGTTCTGGTTCGACTGCTGATTTCTTCTCGGTTCATCTATAACTCTCCTAGGGTATACCTAGACCTATTCGTTTAATAATCGAGCTGCTGCCCGGTTATGTTCTTCGATCAGAACCGGCAGATCAACCGCTGTCAGCTGGCCTTCCTTGACCACAAATTTTCCACCCACAACGGTGTAATCAACTTTAACTGGAGCGCAGAAGACCATGGCAGCAACCGGATCGTGCAGTGCACCAGCATAATCGATCCTTGCCAGATCCACAGCTATAAAGTCAGCTGCTTTTCCAGGTTCCAGGGAACCGATATCTTTCCGGCCTAAAACCGCCGCTCCACCACGGGTTGCCAATTCCAGGGCCCGTCGGGCGGACATGATCGATTGATCATTACCGCCTGATCTGGAAGCCCCCTTCATCCCTGCTCTAACCCGGGAAAGCAGCATCGCCTGGCGGGTTTCATCCAGCAAATGCGAACCATCATTGCTGGCGGAGCCATCCACACCAATACCCACATTCACACCTGCGGAAACCATATCAAGGATCGGGGCCGCTCCGGATGCCAAACGCATATTAGAGCTTGGACAGTGGGCGACACCGCAGCCGTTATCGGCATAAACACCAATCTCCTTATCATCAAGGTAAACTGAATGCGCAAACCAAACATCAGATCCGATCCAATCCACTTCTTCCATATAAGCAACCGGACGTTTACCAAATTTCTGGATCGTAAAATCAACCTCATCTTCTGTTTCAGCCAGGTGGGTATGCAGTTGAATACCATAGTCACGAGCCAGGGCAGCGCTTTCGCGCATTAAATCCCCAGTTACACTGAACGGGGAACAAGGTGCCAGAACGATCTGGATAAATGATCCTGGATTGGCATCATGGTAAGTTTCGATCAAGCGCTGGGAATCTTTCAGGATCTGCTCTTCCTCCTCCACAACGCTATCAGGCGGAAGGCCTCCTTTGCTCTCTCCCAGGCTCATTGAGCCTCGCGAAGCATGCAGGCGCAGGCCCATCTCCTGTGCAGCTTCAATCTCATCATCTAGACGTGATCCATTGGGGAAAAGATAAAGGTGGTCAGATGCTGTTGTACATCCAGACAGAGCTAATTCCGCCAGTGCTGTCCGGGTGGAAATTCTGATTTCTTTCGGTTTCATTCTGGCCCAGATCGGATAAAGGGTCTTCAGCCAGTGAAACAGGTTGGCGTCCTGAGCTTCAGGTACTACCCTGGTTAATGTCTGATAAAAATGGTGATGAGTATTGATCAGGCCTGGCAGAATGATATGGCCCTTTAAATCAAGAATCTGATCTGCTTTTGAGGGCAATTGATCAGATTTACCAACCTCTTCTATAAATCCATCTTTGATAAAAAGACCACCATCATGAATTTCATGGCGATGGTCGTCCATAGTAACCAGAATTTGAGCGTTCTTTACAAGGAGAGTTGGCATAAAATTTCCTGGATTTGACTTGTCAGACAACCCCAAGTTTAACAAATTCTCCCTCCCCTGTCAATTGTCAGACAAGTTCTCTGGCTGAAGATATGATTTTAATCATATCAATGAAAAAAGGGGGTTCTAGCTCTGAACCCTGTAAAAATAGAGGGTTTTTGTTCTCAACTGGGATTAGAACCAGAGATTCAATAAATTCCTGGTGAAAATTGGATTCAGGAGTGCAAACACTGCCCCCGCAAGGATTAGAATAAAACTCAACAGAACAATCAGTGCCAGGCATCCCCCCCGATCGATCTTAATCCGCTGTCGGGGTGTTTTTTTCTGATCTTCAGAAGTGCCCTCATCCCGGGAGGTCCGCTTTTTTGTGATCTCTTTCGTTTCCACCCCCCGAACGATCACACCGGGAGGTTTTTTGGGGTCTGATCTTTTTGAAGATATTGTGGTTGTCGGGTCAAACCCGAAATTGATATTAAATCTGCCACTCTGCGCCTTCAGAAGCTCATTCTTAAATTCCGCAGCCATCTGCCAGCGGTTATTGGGATGAACCTGGAGTGCTTTTTCAACCGCGTCTGCAACTCGTTTGGAGACCTTAGGATTTCTCTCTCGTACCGGAGTAAGTTCTTCCTGATCCATGGTCTGGGCCAGGCTGTCCTCAGGTGTTACTCCGGTTAATGCAGTATACAAAGTGGCGCCCAGGGAGTAAATATCAGTCCTGGCGTCAGTTCTAGCAGCCCCATATTGTTCCGGTGGTGAAAAACCCATCGTCATCGCCCGCGCTCCAGTTGTGGTTGTCTGGTCTCCATACATCACTTTCGCGAGACCAAAATCCACCAGGAAGACCCCCCCACTGGGTGTAATACGCACATTGGCTGGTTTTATATCACGATGCAGGACCATCGACTCCTTGGAGTGCATATAAGACAAAGCGTCGCAGATAGCTGCCCCGATGTATACTACCTCTTCTTCCTCAAAGGGACCAATTCTCTCCAACCTTTCCTGGAGATCTTCCCCCTCGATATAGTCCATTATCAGGTACTGGCCCTGATCCTCGATAGTGAAATGGTCAGAAACTCGGGGTAAATGGGGATGGCGCAAATTAGCAAGGATGGTCGCTTCCCGACGAAATTGGCGGGCATAATCATCAATGGTAAACAGATTCTCCTTAACAGCAACCTCAACACCTAGGTTCTCGTCAACGGCCCGGAAAATCGAACCCATCCCACCGTGTCCGAGGACTTCGATGATTCTATAACGATCTCGAAGGAGTTGACCTTGATTAAGCGTCATCTGTTTTATTGACTAGATATCCAAGTTCCTTACTTCATTGGCATGTGTGATAATAAATCTCTTTCTGGGCGGGACTGAAGATCCCATCAGCATATCAAACGTTCTATCTGCCGCAGCGGCGTCTTCAATGGTCACCTGCAGAAGAGTGCGTGTTTCAGGGTCCATGGTTGTATCCCAGAGCTGTACGGGGTTCATTTCACCCAAACCCTTATAACGCTGTAATTGAGCTTTCTCTGGAGTGAGGCCCAATTCCTTGAATAGATCCAGTTTTTCCTTTTCAGAATAAACATAGATCTTTTTATTCTTGTGGCTCAATCTGTACAGCGGGGGTTGAGCGATATAAAGGTGACCGGTTTCAATCAGCGGTTGCATATAACGGAAAAAGAAAGTCAACAGCAGGGTGCGAATATGGGCACCATCAACATCGGCATCCGTCATGATGATCACCCGCCAGTAACGTAATCCCTCGATATCAAATCCTTCTCCAATACCTACGCCAAGAGCGGAAATAAGAGATTTTACTTCGTTATTAGCAAGGATCTGGTTCAGTCTGGCTCGTTCTGTATTAAGGATTTTGCCTCTCAATGGCAGAATAGCCTGGAAATGGCGATCTCTGCCCTGCTTGGCAGAACCTCCAGCGGAATCACCCTCGACGATATAGATCTCGGATTCCTCAGGATTTCGGGAAGAGCAGTCAGCCAGTTTTCCAGGCAGAGTCATACTTTCTAGGGCTGATTTTCTAATAACCAGATCCCTGGCCTTACTGGCAGCTTGCCTTGCCCTTGCAGATGTGAGGCACTTATTAATAATGGCTTTTGCAGCAGCGGGATTTTCTTCCAGGAAAGCCTCAACTCCTTCTGCTACAACCTGCTGGGTATGAGTCTTGACCTCAGCATTCATCAGCTTTACCTTGGTTTGACTTTCAAACTGGGGTGAAGGATGTTTTATACTGATGATCGCAGTCAGACCTTCCCGGGTATCATCTCCTGAGAGGTTAGGATCAGTATCCTTAAATATTTTTTTAGCGCGAGCATAGTTGTTGATCGTCCTGGTGATCGCTGTTCTCAAACCCGTCAGGTGTGTTCCCCCATCATGGGTATTGATAGTATTTGCAAAGGCATAAATGGATTCTGAAAAAGAATCTGTGTACTGGAAGGCTGCATCTATCACTATATTTTCAACTTCCTTTTCAACATGAATGACCGGATGCAGTTTTTCCCGGTTGCGATTCAAGTAGCGCACAAAGGAAGTGATACCACCATCAAAATAAAAACTCATATCACGATTATTCCTCTCATCGGAAAATTTAATCGTGACACCCCGGGTGACAAAAGCCATCTCGCGGAACCGTTGCACCAAAGTTTCAAACTGAAAAGTCATTTCTTGATCAAAGATGGTCTTATCATATAAAAAAGTTTGGGTTGTACCAGTTTTACCCTTGGGAGCATCACCCACAACCACTAACTTGGTGACTGGCACACCTTTTTCATAACGCTGGTGATATTCTTTCTGATCACGCCAGACCGTCACCTCAAACCATTCAGATAGTGCGTTAACGGCAGAAAGGCCCACACCATGCAAACCGCCTGAGACTTTATAACCGCCACCACCAAACTTACCGCCAGCGTGCAGCATGGTCATTACCAATTCCAGGGCAGGAACTTTTTTCTCCGGATGGATATCCACCGGGATACCTCGACCATTATCTGTCACGGTAACGCTCTCGTCAGTATGAATGATGATTTCTATCTCATCACAATATTCTGCTAAAGCTTCATCGATTGAATTGTCCACAACCTCATAAACAAGGTGGTGCAGTGCTTTGATATCAGTCCCGCCAACATACATACCTGGCCGTAGGCGGACAGCTTCAAGGCCTTCAAGGACCTGGATATCTTTTGCATCATAGGACATTTTTTGTTTCTTGTCTGCCACAAAAACCTCCAGTAAGTTTCACGCAAACCCGCATCATACCATGATTGTATTTATTTCTCTATTGTTGGTCGTTCTTCGCCGATTGGTTTAGGTACTCCCAAGGCTTGCAATTCCTCCACCCAGCGATTCATATCCTGGTAAAACACAAAACTAGCAGAAAGCATCCCAGTTGTCACAAAAGCATGACCAAAAATGCTGATCAACATCAACCAGGAATTTTCCGGGGGAACCTGCCAGAGCATATTTAATCCCTGGTTAACAAGCAGGGCCAGCAGGACAAACAGGCTGGTTTTCAAGAACGTCAGGTTTGTCAATCGAATGCTGGATAATAATGACTTCCAAGCTTTTTGTCCCTTGGAGTAGATTCCATGAGGGGAGAAAATGAGTGGAAAGATCAACCAAAATGAAATAACTCCAAATAAAATAATGACCATCTGCCCCAGCGACACGCTGATAAAAGTGATTCCAGTAGCCGCGCAACTGCCCACAACCAGGATTGCCATGAAAAATACCGCCCAGATCAAACTTAGGAGGGCAGATTGCAGGCCGACTCTGGGCAATTCCTGAAAAATACTGCGCCATTTCAATTCATCAAATAATGCTGCTTGACGCACAGAAGAAAAATACAAACCGCCCAGCATCAAGCCGATCAGAAATAATAACAACACGACCAAGACCGCAGTACTCAGGTTGGAAACATCCCAGAAGAACGGAGAACCGAGGGGATTTTCTACCGGCAGGATACTGGTAAACAAACTAAAGATACCCACAGGGAGCGATCGAAGCGCAATTAACAGGTTCATTCGCTCCGCAGCTACCGTCCAGATCTCTTTTCCAGCTTCCATCACCTCTCCAAAATCAGCTGGCATGAGTTGAGACATATCATTCATATCTACAATTAATCCCTCGATGAGGGATTTGATTTGGAGGTGAGGACCAAACCATAAAACAAGATCCAAACCTACTGGAAAGAGCAGCAATATCAAATGTTTTGTGATGGAATCAAACCCATTTTTGATGGATTTTAGAACATTTGGAGGCTCTGGAAGGGTAATTTTGTTGATGTTCATCGATGCTCTATTTTACCATACAACACCCCTCGAAGCCTCTTACCAAAAGCCATCCGGTGAGGATAAAAACCCCCTGTTTTACCCTCAACAATCCCCCTAAAAAATAATATAAGTATGATTAACGCAGCTATCAAAAATGAATTCAGGTGATACAATCTTTTCTAATCATTTTGTAATCCAGGATTCCTGGTCTGAGGATTGGAAAATCAGCATGCCAGCGAAAAGGGCTGAAGATTATTTTGAATTCCTGGCAAAACTGGGCTTGACCAAACATTATGGCAGCCTGGACGCCACAAGGGAACTGGCAGAATTGACTCAAATCCAACCCGGTCAATTGGTCCTTGATCTTGGCTGCGGAGTTGGAGCAACCCCCGTTTATCTGGCTAAAGAGTCGGGTTTCCAGATCATTGGTGCTGACTTGGTAGAGTCCATGCTCTACAGGGCCAGGGAACGGGCAAATAAATACCAGGTTCTGGATAACACGGCTTTCCTGACAGCTGATGCCAGAGTGCTCCCCTTCCCCGAAAATTGTTTTGATGTTGTCCTTTTAGAATCTGTAAATGTTTTTTTTGAGGATAAATTAGCGGCATTCAAGGAATACCTCAGGATCATAAAACCGGGAGGTTATATCGGGATCACAGAAATGACCTGGTTAAAGCCACCGACGGAGGCTTATGTGGAGTTATTTAGCAATGTTGCATTTGCTACCGCTCACCAGGCGGGTGGCTGGATAGAATTACTCAAAGAGGCAGGATTTGAAAATGTGGCCGGAAATGGATATCCTATCAACCCAACCCGGGAGAGCAAAGGCCGCTTCGAACGCTATGGCCGCGGTTTTGTTCTAAAGATTATTGGCAGGATGTTAAGACTTTTCTTAACAGATAAAAAATCCAGGTCTTTCTTCCAAGATGGTACCAGCGGATTATCAAAGGATATTATCACGTATGTAGGCTATGGTGTGTTTGTAGGACAAAAATCCTGAAGCCTGAAAAATAAGCGAGGTAGGTATGGTTCAGAAAGTAGATAAATTATTCATTAACGCCCATGTGCTATGCATGGATGATGATTTCAACCGGTATGAAAAAGGGGCGGTTGCGGTTGTAGGGGATCATATCCAGGCCGTAGGCGAAATGGATGAACTGCAAAAGGATTATCAAGGACCGGAAGTGATCGATTGCCAGGGAAAGATCCTCATGCCCGGGTTGGTGGACGCTCATACTCATGTCCCAATGAACCTGCTGCGTGGATTAGGCGATGACCTCCGGCTGGACGTTTGGCTTTTAGGATACATCATGCCTGTAGAGAGGGAATTTGTCAGTCCTGAATTTGTGCAGCTAGGCACTTCTCTGGCCTGTGCGGAATTGATCCGGTCAGGTGTGACTTCCTTTGCAGATATGTATTATTTTGAAGATCAGGTGGCTGAAGCTACCGCGCAAGCGGGATTACGGGCAGTTTGCTGCCAGACTATCCTTAAATTCCCGTCCCCTGATGCTGATTCCTATAAAGAAGCCCTGGCTGCCTCCGAAAAAATGATCAAGAAATGGAAGGGCCATCCGCTTATCACTCCTGCGATTGCCCCACATGCTGCGTACACATCGACGGTAGATATCATGAACTCGGCCACGGCCATGGCCCAGAAATACGATGTCCCGCTTCACATACATATCGCTGAAACTGCCGAGGAAGTGGAAAATTGCCTGGATGAATTTGACATGCCTGTTGTCCCCTACCTCGAGCAATTTGATGTTTTCAGCGCCAAGGTCATTGCCGCTCACTGTGTACATATTGACGAAAGAGAAATGCACAAATTGGAGCGTTATGGGGCAGGTATAGCTCATAATCCTACATCCAATTTGAAATTGTCGTCAGGCATCGCCAATATCAACCTCATGTTAGAGTTGGGATTGAACGTTGGGATTGGCACAGATGGCGTTTCCTCAAATAATGACCTGGATATGTTCGAAGAGATCCGCCTGGCTGCTCTACTTGCCAAGGGAAGCAGCGGAGATCCAACCGTTGTACCAGCCCGGACAGCTGTAGCCATGGCAACCAGCATGGGGGCGAGGTGCATCCACCTTGGTGATCAGACTGGATCACTCGAAGTTGGAAAGAAAGCAGATCTGATCCTGGTGAATATTAACACTCTCCATAATTCTCCCCATTACCGTAACGATCCAAACAGTGTTTATGCCCAGTTGGTATATGCAGCAAAATCGACTGATGTAACAGATCTGATGGTTAATGGCGTATGGCTGATGCGCGACCAGGAACTATTGACCATCGATATTGACCAATTACTGCCGCAGGCCCAGTCTCTAGCATTGGAAATCGATCGTTTCCTGATCGAAAGATTCCAGTCCGTTTATTCCAAACTGATTGCCATTGGTGGCGCGGAAGAGCAGGAAAGTTATGAGGTTCAGATCAAAGTTAAGGTGAATGATCCCGAACAAGTGATCACAAAATTGAAAGAATCCGAACTGAAGATACTGTATTTCCGCCATTACCATGAATTTGATACATATTTCAAATTTGAAGACCCGAAAGAAGGATGGCTGCGCTACCGGGAAGATGAGTTTATCGATTCCAAGGGAGAGGTTGAGAATATACGGTATCGGCTAACATTGATCGGACCCCAGAGAGAAAAACATTTCCCCCAGGATGTCCTTTTATCCCGCAGTCGGTTTATTGCTCCAGCGCCGCACAGTCTCCGATTCTATAGAGAGTACTTTAAACCAACCGATGAGACTTACATCGAAAAGGATCGCCAGCGCTGGAAAGTGTCCTTTCATGATATTGAATTCTTCATTAATATCGATCGCCTTGACGAACCTGACCTGGGCACATTCCTTGAAGTCAAAAGCCGTACCTGGAGCCTGGATGACGCCGAGAAAAAAGCCCAGGTAGCTGAAAACCTTCTCGAACTCATTGGCGTCAAATCCAAACAGAGCGAAACGCTGGATTACGTACAGCTGATCGAGACACAACCCTGAGTTATGAAGATAGCTGCTCTGGGAGATATCCACGGGAATTACCAGGCCTTAATTACCGTACTTGACCACATTGATCGTTGGCATCCTGACTTGGTGCTTGTTCTGGGAGATATTATTAACCGCGGACCGCGCTCAAGAGAATGCCTGCATCTGATCCAGGACAGGGGGAAATCCCCCTCCTGGCATATTATCAAAGGCAATCACGAAGGTTATGTTCTCAATATGGAGAACCCTGCCCTGCCCCAGTCCGGGATGGCATTCGAGCTTCGGAGAGTGATCAATTTTACTTATGACTCCCTTTCCAGCCAGGATATACAGACCGTAAAAGATATGCCGGTTCAGATCTGTATAGAAACTGCGGAAGATCAGCTGATCAAAGCCAGCCATGCTTCAACTGCAGGTGACAGGATTGGAATCTATCCAGACACACCCGAATCAGACCTGCCCGGACTGATTGACAAAGATGCCAACCTATTCCTGGTGGGACACACTCATCAGCCATTTATCCGTAAGTGGGAAAAAACTACAGTAGTCAATACTGGATCTGTTGGCCTGCCTTTTGATGGAGATATCAGGGCATCATATGCTCAGCTTACATATCAGAATCACACCTGGCAGAGTGAAATTGTACGAGTTGATTATAACCATCAAGCCGCAGAAGATGATTTTTATAGTAGTGGATTCATTCCAGAAGGCGGGGCACTGAGTAACCTGGTCCTGGCTGAATTACAGCTGGGATGGCCTCAGTTATCTAAGTGGTTCAGACGTTATGAAACCGCGGTTCTAGCAGGTGAGATCAGCCCAGAAAAAGCTGTGTCTGAATTCCTCCTCAATCCAAATATCGAATATATAAACCCTGACTTTTCCAGTAAATTTCCGGAGTAATATGAAATCCAGTCGATTAGAACTTGCCAGAAAAGCCGCCCACCAGACCGGTATAACCCTGCTGGACCTGTACCAGAAAGGCATTCAAACCGGTTCTCTGAAAGAGGACCACACCCTGGTCACCGAAGCCGATAAGGCAGCTGACAAGATGATCCAAGAGATGATCCTGAGGGAATTTCCTGATGATCAGATTCTCAGCGAAGAACGATCGACAATTTTCCCTGGCAGCCAGCATGTCTGGATCATTGATCCCCTCGACGGAACTGTAAATTTCAGCCGGGGATTAGATTATTGGGGAGTATCAATTGCACACCTGGAAAATGGGATGCCCCGGTCAGCCGCCCTCTATTTTCCGGTTACTGATGAACTTTTTTCAGCTGTTCGGGGGGAAGGTGCTTTCCTGAATGATCAGTCTCTGAAGGTCTCAGCCGATTTTGATGAAGATCTGTTTCCGATTTTTGTTCATTGCTCCAGGATGCATAAACGTTACCACGCCAACCTGCCATATAAATACCGGTCCTTGGGCGCGGCAGCATACCACCTGTGCCTGATAGCAAATAACAAAGCTGTTCTGGCATTTGAGAGCACTGTTCGAATCTGGGATTTTGCTGCCAGCTGGCTAATTATCCAGGAAGCAGGAGGGTTAGTAGAATCCTTCGGGGAAAAACAGCCCTTCCCAGCCCAGCCTGAAACTGATTATCACAAAATTCCTTTTCCTATCATCGCTGGGGCGTCAAAAGAAGTACTGGAAAAGGCCAGGAAAAATATCATCCAGAAAAAGTAAAATTTTGTTAGAAGAAAGCCTGGATTATAAAACAGGATTCCCTGACCTGGAAATATGTGATCCTGTTAAATAAGGTCAGGCAAACAGGAACATTGGTTAGTTCTCAGGATTAGGCGGCGAAGGTTTCCTTGATCCCCACTGCAAATTTTCTTGCGCGGTTTACCGCATCACCAAGGTAAGCTTCTCCCTGCATGGCCTGATTCAATTCGTTTGAAGATAAATATTCCTGGAAAACTTGATCCCCCGCAACCAGGGCAATTAACGGATTGGGTTCTCCCTGGCGTACCGCAGTCCAGGCTTTAAGGGAATGATCCCGCAATCGCTGGTGCATTTCCTGGCGATCCGCCCCTTTTTTACTCAAGAGCATTAATACTTTTTCTGTAGCCGCAAACGGACCATACTCCGCCAGGTTCCTGTGGATGGCATCCTCATATACCTGTAATCCCGACAGAATATCCATCATCGTGATCAGCATCTCATCAGCGCACAAAAATGCCTCAGGAAGTACAATCCTGCGGTTGGCGCTGTCATCCAGAGTGCGCTCAAGAAGCGAATGGGCTGCGTTATCCCAGGCAGTCCTCGGGAGCTGGGCCAGGATCCTACCCAGGGAGTTTAATTTCTCGGCCATGACGGGGTTTTGTTTAAAAGGCATAGCAGATGATCCTACTTGATTCTTCCCAAACGGTTCCGCCAACTCTCCCAGAACAGGTGATTGCAGCAAACGCAGATCAAATGCCAGTTTATACAATACAGCAGCCTGCCCAGCCAACAAAGAAAGCAATTGATAATCCTGCCCTCGGGGATAAGTCTGGTTGACCACAGGGTAGAACTTCAAATCCAGTTTTCTGGACAACTTTTCCTGGAAATCCGGCAGGTTCTCTTCTCCAAGCAAAACTGCAAAAGATGCACTGGTCCCAACCGCGCCTGTAAAACCTTTGGATTTGATCTCGTTCGCAAATCTAGTGAGTTCCTGATAATATCTCAGCAAATCTTGGGCAGGCTGAGCCAGGCGGTACCCCAGGGTTGTTGGTTCTGCGGGCTGCAGATGAGTAAATCCAATCAGAGGGGTATCAACCCACTCCAGGATCAACCCGGACAGAACGATCAAAACCTCCCTGGATCGCCTAAGGATAAGCTCCAAAGCGCTCTTTTGCTGCATGACCCCGGCATTGTCCTTAATATCCATCGATGTAGCACCCAGATGCAGAATGCCGCCTGCCTCTGGACATTGATCAGCAAATACCTTCAGTTCAGCCATTAAGTCATGCTGCAGTTGGGATTCCAATTCCAGGGATCGTGACAGATCGACCGCATCAACCTTGTCTTTCAGATAGGCAACCTGATCGCTGGAGACAAGACCGTAATCTACCTGAACTTCTGCCAGGGCAACCCAGATCCTGCGCCAAAGAGTCCTGGTATTGTGAACACTCCAGATCTTCCGCATTTCATCAGAACCGTAACGCCATGAAAAAGGAGACTGATAGATCGAATTATCCATAAACACTCATCCCGGGGAGTGAACTCCTCTCTTTTTCTGTTTTTAACCACAACTACATTATAAACCCTGCCTTGCAATTCCGTTATGAAGCCCCCGGAGAACCTTATGATCGTCCTCCAACTCCCTTCCGGGTTGGCGAAGAAGAAGGTGTTTATGATAAAATCCACTTATTAAAGGAAAATGCCGAAAGTTGAAAGAGGATATAATAAAGTAAACTGATATTTCATCGGGAGGATTGGTCTGGAAACAAGGAAAATTACCCAAAATCTCGACAAGAGATCAAAAGCCCTTGAATACCTTCAACCAGGTACAAAACTGGAGGGAAGATATAAGATCCTGTCCACTGTGGGCCGGGGAGGTATGGGCGCTGTTTATAGAGCCCAGGACCTCAGGTTTAAGGTTGAAAAGACCGTTGCCGTAAAAGAGATGATCAACCAGGCTACAGACCCAGACATCCAGGCAACCATCGTCGAAGGATTTGAACGGGAAGCCAACATCCTCGCTACGATAAGTCATCCTGCAATTCCCACCATTTATGATTATTTCACCCTCGGTGCCAGATCCTACCTGGTGATGGAATTCATCGAGGGAGATAACCTGGAAATCAAACTCCAGCAGCGGCGATCGCCTTTTGGGGAGGAGGAAGTGATCTCCTGGGGTATTGCTCTTTGTGATGTGTTGGATTACCTCCACACCCACGAACCAGAACCGATCATCTTCAGGGATATCAAACCTGCAAATGTGATGATAACCCGCAGGAATCAGATCCGTCTGGTAGACTTTGGTATCGCCAAGACCTTCCAAACTGGATCCAAAGGGACCATGATCGGTACCGAGGGTTATTCCCCTCCCGAACAGTACCGCGGTGAAGCATCTCCCGCAGTGGATATTTATGCTCTGGGTGCCACGCTTCACCACCTGTTAACCAACCAGGATCCCCGAACTGAACCTCCTTTTACTTTTGATGAACGGCCCATCCGGGCTGCAAACCCAAATATTTCTGTCGCCCTTGAAACCATTGTCAACACAGCATTAATGTACAATCCGCCAGACCGGTTCGAAAATGCTGCTATCTTCCGAAAAGCCCTGATATCCATGGCCCAGCAAACTGGTATGTTAGAAGATGAGATCTCAGTAGCCCAGGCCACCCAATTCTTCCAGGATCAAAGCCATTCTCCTATCTGGAGCTTCACCTGCGAGGATGAAATCCGCGGAACAGCCACCTATCATGAAGGGGTAGTGTATATCGGATCCTATGATCACAACATGTATGCGCTGGCTGCCGATAACGGAAAGTTTATCTGGAAATATGCCGCTGATGGAGGTATTGTCAGCAAACCAGCCATTAATGACAACAAAGTATATTTTGGCTCCACCGATCAGTATGTCCATGCTGTGAGCTGCCGCGGAGGGAAAAAGGTTTGGGTTCAATCCACGGAGGGAGCTATTTATTCTTCACCCGCTATTGCGGAAGGGCATCTGTTTATCGGATCTGATGATGAACATTTGCATGTGTTAAATCTAATGGCAGGGCGTGAAGCCTGGACTGTGAACCTCGGTTCTGCTGTCAGGTCTAGCCCGCTTGTGGTGAGTGAGCGGGTGTACATCGGTAGCGATAATGGCGAAATCCAATGTTATGATTTCAGCGGAAATATCCAGTGGAGAACAGCCGCAAAACGGTCGGTTACATCTTCCCCCCATTTTAATGACAATGTCATCTATATCACATCCCTCGACGCGGTGTTATATGCCATCGACGCTAAATCCGGATGGGTGATCTGGCGGTTCCGGATGGATAACGGCTCCATTTCCACCCCAACTACCCATGAAAACCATATTTACGTAGGTTCAACAGATAATACTTTTTACTGTATCAATACAAAAACAACCAAAAAAGTTTGGAGTTTTGATACCGATAATCAAATCAACAGTTCCCCTGTATTTTATAAAGGGGCAATCTATTTTTGTAATGTAGACGGCATTGTATACAGTCTGCATGCAGGAAGTGGACGCATTCGATGGAAATATCAGGCAGAAGGCCAGATCACTGGATCTCCCATTATCGTCGACGACATACTCTATATTGGCGCAGCCGATAACAAGTTTTATGCTTTACCAGCCTAGCAAACGAGAGAAAATGACCAATAAACTGCTCACCACACTAAAAAAATTCTTCCAGCCCAAATCAGTTGAACCTGAAAGTGTAATTCATGAAGTAGATCCTTCTGTCGTGACCAAAGAGTTGGATAAACTCACTGTTCCAGTCGATACAAAATCCGTTGGATACAGCTCTCCCCATATCAATGTCGGATATGGTCTCTCTCCCGGGAAGCAAAGATCCCATAATGAAGATGCTTTCTTCACCTTAACAACAATGTTTTCTTTTAATGAGAGTGAGATACCCTTTGGGTTATACGTAGTTGCAGACGGGATGGGAGGCCACAAGAATGGTGAGATCGCCAGCGAACTGGCAATCAGGACAGTTGTAGGCACCATAATAACCGAGATTTACAGACCAATGATGGGGCTGGATCCCGTACCAAGCGAAATGTCTTTTCGCGAGATCTTTTATAACGGAATCGAACAAGCCAACTCGGAGATCATTAAGCATTCCTACGGCGGCGGAACAACAGTTACAGCTATATTAATCGTCGGGGACCAGATGACCATTGCCCATGTCGGTGACAGCCGTGTATACTCGATCGCCAAGGACAGCACCATGGAAGCGCTGACCAGGGATCATTCACTCGTAAAGCGTCTGCAGGAGCTGGGACAAATTACACCCGAAGAAGCGGCAGTGCACCCCCAACGTAATGTTCTATACAGAGCTTTGGGGCAGGGAGAACCTTTTGAACCCGAGATCATTTCCACGAACAGACCTGAATCCGGATCGCTGCTTGTATGCTCTGATGGGTTATGGAGCATTGTAGGACAAGAAGGACTGCAAGCAATCGTAAAGTCAGGTGTTAGCCCCCAGGATATTTGTGACCGGATGATCGATGCGGCAAACGACGCAGGTGGCCCGGATAATATTTCTGCTATAGTGGTAGAGTTTTCTTAAACTCTAACTTAAATTATGCCAGACAGGACTGATTTCTACCGCAGGCTAAATATTAATACAGGAGCTTCGGAAGAAGCTATCAAAAAGGCTTATCGGCTTGCTGTAAGAAAAGCACACCCGGATGTAAACAAGAGTGAAGGAGCAACCCAGCTTTTCCTGGATATCCAGGAAGCCTATAAGATCCTGTCTGACCCAAATCAAAAGGGCAATTACGATGACGGTCGGGATCCACATGATTCGTCCTCGGGCATTCTAACTTCTTTGCAATACAGCCAGACAGCCTTATTAAGAATAAAAGAACCACAGATCATTTATTCCCTGGTTGATATCGTCTCCACCAAGGACGAGGAGCAGAAATCTGCTGACCTTCCGTTAAATATTTCCCTGGTCTTGGACAACTCTACCTCTATGAAAGGACCCCGCCTTGATATCCTGAGAGCGGCCACGAAAGAGATCATCAACGATCTGGGAAAAGATGATCTTGTTTCAGTGGTCAGTTTTAATGACAGGGCCAAGGTTTTGCTCCCCAGCCAATCACAACCCAGCGAAATCCAGATCGAAACCGCCCTGAACAACCTTTATGCAGAGGGAGGAACGGAAATTTTCCAGGGCATCGAAGCTGGGTACGAAGAGATCAGAAAACACCCTACTCTCAATTATGTGAACCATATCATCCTGATCACCGATGGGCACACTTACGGAGATGAGGATAACTGCTTCGACCTGGCAAATAATGCCGCCGATCAGGATATCGGAATTAGCGGTCTAGGGATAGGGATCGAGTGGAATGATGAATTTGTGGATCAGCTTTGCGCCCTGACTGGTGGACAGTCCCTTTTCATTCATGATCTGGAACAAGTCAAGGAATTCCTGGAACACAGCATAGCATCTCTTAAAGAGGCTTTTTCTAGACGATTAACCCTTGAAGTGATCCCAGCCCCCGGCATAATGATGCTCTCGGCATTCAGGATTCTACCAGAAGCTATTCCCTTACCCCTCCAGGAGAAATATTCTCTGGGAATCCTGAAAAAACATCAGCCGCATCGTGTCCTATTTGAATTCCTGGTCGATCCCGTACCTGAAAAGATCGATCGGGTGGTGATTGCATCCGGGGAGTATGTCATTAAGAAGAAGATTCGGGATCAAAATATACCGTTCACCTTGGAAAGGATGATGGACTCGGACCCGGAAAGTCTGGAACCACCTGCTCCTGAGATTTTCAAAGCCATCTCACACCTTACTTTCTATCGATTACAGGAAAAAGCCCAACGGGATATCGCCAGCGGCAATCCTGGTACCGCTTATCAAAGATTGCTCAATCTATCCTCCCATTTGATGGCAAAAGGGGAAGATGCACTTGCAAAAATTGCCATGAATGAAGCAAATTATATTAAATCCCACAATAACTTCAGCCCCACAGGCAAGAAGCAGCTTAAATACGGAACGATGAGGCTGCTTCTACCGGATAACATATGATTACCTGTAGAGTATGTAATAATCAAGAATACCAAGGCATCTTATTTTGTGGAGAGTGCGGCTCACAATTGGCTTTTGTCACTGACCAGAGAGTGGATACCCTGGTCTACCCAAACCAAAATCGGGGGTTGGAAGTTGATTTCACCCAAACGATCCCCAAAAAGTTATTGGAAGAAAGCACCTTCATCCTGTACAGTACTGAACGAGATGAAGTAATTGAAATCCCTGAACAAAATGAATTCACCATTGGTCGTTTTGTCGAAGGACAGGTGATCACACCAGACGTAGATCTGAATCATTATGAAGCCTATGATATGGGAATTTCCCGATTGCACGCAACGATCCGGATCAACAGTAAAAAGAACAAAGTCTTTGTGATCGATTTGGGATCAGCCAATGGATCAAGCGTTAATGGTTATGAGATCCCAGCTAATTCCGAAGTGCCATTGAATCATGGAGACGTGTTATCCTTGGGCAAATTCAAGATGAAAGTGATCTTGCCCAAGGACATGAAATAAGGATGGTCCTATATGTCAAGTACAGTCATAGTCCACATCAGAAATGCGGAACCTATGCTTGCAGAGATAGATGAAATGCCGCAGTTAACAGATGTGTTGATCAAACTCAGCAACCCCAGACAGAAGGATGGCAAAGATTTGATCTTTCTGGATCATAACGTGGTGACCGTTTACTGGCCCTGGGCTGAAATCAGTTTTCTTGAGATCCTACCAGGAGACACCGCTGAGGATGTGGTCAGTTTTATCAGGGAATAATAACTATGAGCAATGAAAAAACAAGATACAAAATTCTCGCAGTTGATGATGAACAACGGATGGTCCGTTTCATCCAGTTGAATCTGGAACAGGACGGTTTCGAGGTGGTGACCGCCTATAATGGAAAAGAAGCTTTAGAACAGGTCAGAACCCAACTGCCGGATTTGATCCTGCTGGATATCATGATGCCCGATATCAATGGTTTTGAGGTCCTGAAGAAGATCCGGGAAGTGAATAATGTTCCGGTGATCATGCTCACAGCCAAAGGTGAAGAAGATGACCGCATCCAGGGACTTGAGCTGGGCGCGGATGACTATATCACCAAACCGTTCAGCCCCCGTGAGTTGGTTAGCCGGATCCGAGCAGTACTAAGACGAACAAAATCTTTCAAGGAAGACCAGGTTGACAAAATCAAAGTGGACGACCGTTTAACTATCGATTTTTCCCGACGTGAAGTCTGGGTAGACGGCAAAATAGTTGATCTCCGTCCAACTGAATACCGTCTCTTATATCACCTGGTTCAGAATGCTGGCTGGGTGAACACCCATGAACAGCTGCTTTCTAAAGTATGGGGTTTTGAGTATCAGGATGAGCCCCATTATGTACGCCTGTATGTTAACTATCTCAGGAAAAAACTGGAAGAAGATCCTTCCAACCCAAAATATATTTTAACAGAACGTGGTGTCGGTTACCGTTTTGTTGATTTCCGGAGGGATCAGGAAAAAACAGAATAAACGTCCTGACCCCTTTCATCGACCTCACAAATCAATCACAAAAAACCAGAATGTGACCTGAAATCAGGTTCATCTTCTGGTTTAACATGGAATATAACTAAATCCCCTCCAGGTAGAGTAACTGGGTTCCTTGCCAGCCGGGGCACTCTAGTATATACTGTCTCCAGTTAACCACAGGAGTTATGAAATGTCCTTTCAACGGATTTTATTAGTAGATGATCACGAAGTTGTGCGTTTGGGTCTGAAATCCCTTCTCGATCGACACACCAAATTTCAGGTAGTCGCTGAAGCAGCCACCGGAGATGACGCATTTGCAAAGGTTGAACAATACCATCCTGACGTTGTGGTAATGGATATCCGCCTGCCCGGCGGATCTGGCATCGAGGCCTGCGAAAAGATCATAGAAAAGTACCCTGAAACAAGAGTGATCATATTGACTTCATACGCTGAAGACGAAATGTTATTCTCAGCAATTCGGGCCGGCGCCTCAGGATATATGTTAAAACAGGTTGGCAGTAATGAACTGATTGATGCCATTGAAGCTGTCGGTCGTGGAGAAGCCTTACTCGATCCAGCTGTAACTCAACGGGTATTTAAGGAAGTTCGAAAAGCTGCCCGGGATGAAGAAGCTTCAGCTTTTACAGACCTAACTGACCAGGAAAAACACGTCCTCATCCACGTTTCTGAAGGCAAAACCAACCGGGAAATCGCCAAAACTCTGTACCTGGGTGAAGGCACTGTAAGGAATTATGTCAGCAGCATTCTCTCGAAATTGGATGTCAGCAACCGGGCGGAAGCAGCTGCCTATGCAGTGAAACACAACCTCAGAAACCACCTGGTTCATCTCACCAAGGATTAGTTGATCCAGCTTCCAGGATAATAAAAACAGAAGGGTTTGCCCTTCTGTTTTTCATTTAAGGACTTTGGGCGAATTCCAGATAATTTGAAACAGCCCATCCCTTTCTGGAGGCATTCAATGGAGCTTCAAGCTGCCACCAGAGATACCCGTCCTGTTCTTCAGGTCCCCCACTGACGAGGAATATCTCCCCTTCTAATCCAATATTGACTATTTCTCCATCCAGGGATGGGTCCCTTCGCAATCGCAGACCTTCTCCCTCAGTACCCAAGATCTGTACATATCCACCCACATGGATTCCGGCCGCCGAGTCAATTGTTGGAGTAAACACTGGAAAATCAGGCTGGGGCGGCAATGGAGTTGGTGTATAGGTGGGCACAGGGATGACAGTAATGACCGCATCTCCGCTGTATATGGATTGATCAGCTGGTGTCAGCTTCCCTGCCGCCAGAAAACTGCCTGCCAACAACAAACTGGCAGTGAGGATCGATCCTGCAATTACCCAGGGGTTGATGATATCTTTCATAAGTAATCTTCTGAAAATAAAGGCCGAGGCAGATCGTTGGGCACCAAGACCTTGAGTGATTGCTGTTTGATAGAGATATTAACACTCTTGGATGGAGGGATTGGCTCACCATCCAGCTGCAAGAAAAGATCGGTTTTAGATTTTATTTTTATCTCCTTGCAGACGTAATGACTGGTTTTGTCCGAATCAATATGCCTGCCAGAGGCCAAGTCAAATAAGTGTTGGAGTGTTTCCTGCATGGTATCCCCTGAAAATAACCATAGATCCATTTTCCCATCATCGATCATAGCTCTGGGGGACAACTCGGCCATTCCCCCTGCATAGAGATGGATGTTGGTCACCAGCACTACGATATAAGTCCCGCTGATCTTTTCTCCATCTACCCAGATCTTCAAATCCATACCTGACCAGGAACGGGCGAACCAGGCCACATTGGCGGCATACTGAGTGGCCGGGAACTGTTTCTGCCACCTGGAGCGCGGTTCAAGATGATGAACCACAAAAGCATCAAAACCCGCACCGCTCCACATCAAAAATGGAATTCCCTGGCAGATACCAACATCCATGGTTCGGACAGTACCATTAAGTAACTTTTTAACACTGGTTTCTAATGCAGTTAAATTTGTCCAGGAAAGAGATGGTAATCCCAACTCCTGGGCCCAGACATTTGCTGTACCTGATGGTAATACTGATAGGGCGGTCTGACTTCCCAACAAACCCGCGGCCGCTTTATGCAGGGAACCGTCACCCCCCGCAATAAAAACTGTGTCAATGCCCATCACAGCTGCCCTTTTAGCCAATCTGGTAATATGACTGCCACCTTTTGTTTGGATGATATCCACATCCCATCCATGAGAAGTCAGGATCCTGCCGGCTCGCGCAACCAGGGGCTCTGAAGGAAACTTTCCTGCCATGGGATTATAGATCAGCTGACCCCGCATCTAAACTCCTAACATACTTACATTATCGTCTGTAATATTATCAGAGTTTACTCTATCAAGATATCACCGTCAATCAGATGATGGTACAATCAAACCGGCACTGATCCACAGGAAAAACTGAGATGTCTGAGATTTTAAATGATCGTTATCGGCTGGACAAAGAACTTGGAGAGGGAGGCATGGCCATCGTTTACAAGGCCACTGACCTCATGCTGGAACGGACCATTGCAGTAAAAATTCTCAGGAAAGATTTCTCTTCTTCCACTGCCTTCCAGGAACGATTCAAAGAAGAAGCCCGGGCTGCTGCCAATCTCACTCACCCCAATATCGTCACTGTCCATGACTTTGGTTTTGACCAAGACCGACTCTTTATCGTCATGGAATACGTTCCCGGCACCGATCTTAAGCAAATCATCAGGAATACAGGCGCGCTGCCGATTCCCCTGGCTTCACGTTTGTTTGTGCAGGCCTGCGCTGGTATCGGCTACGCCCACCGGGCAGGCCTTGTGCACTGTGATATCAAACCTCATAACATGTTGATCACACCAGATAACCGCCTAAAAGTGACTGACTTCGGCATCGCAAGGGCCCTGGCATCGGTGAAACATGATGAACAATCTCAGGCGATCTGGGGTTCACCTGCCTATTTCTCCCCTGAACAAGCTGCTGGGAGAGCCCCTTCTCCTGCCTCGGACGTATACAGTCTGGGAGTAGTATTATTCGAGATTTTAACTGGACAACTGCCATTCACAAATCCTTCCCCGCAAGAGCTGGCCCTCCTGCACCGGACAGTGGAACCCCCTTCTCCTCGGGATCTCAACCCAGAGATCTCCCCTGCCCTTGAAGAGATCATACTCAAGGTCCTGTCCAAAGAAGCCAGTTCCCGGTACAGGACAGCGGATCAGTTAGGCAGAATTGTAATCAGCTTCACAGAAACACATGAAAATAATTTTGCTCCCGAATTACCGCCCCTGCAGCCGGAGGACCCAACCCTGAATACTATCCTGGCACTGGAGAATAAATATCCTGCCCGCCAATGGCTGACAATATTGCTGGGTTTACTTGCCCTAATAGCAGTTGGTGGTTTGATCCCTTTCTGGCTCTGGGTTTATTTCCAATTGAATTAGATCGATCGAATTCTTGAATTTTTCAATAGATTAAAGGTTGTACATATGGTTGAAAAGGATTATCTGCTATCACCTTCTATCCTCTCAGCGGATTTCACGCAACTGGGGGATCAAATGAAACAAGCCGAGCATGCCGGGGCAGATTGGTTCCATATGGATATCATGGATGGGCACTTTGTGCCCAACCTCTCCCTGGGACCTGCCCTGGTAAATGCCTGCAAGAGCGTTACAGACCTGCCCCTGGATGTGCACTTGATGATCGAAGAACCTGAGCGTTATCTCGATAAATTTGCTGCCGCAGGTGCCACCATACTCACAGTGCATATCGAAACCTGTCCGGATATGGATAAAATCCAAAAAATGATCCACGACCTTGGCTGCAAAGCCGGGATCACGCTTAATCCAGGTACCAGCGCGGATGAGATCCAACCTTATTTAAAAAATGCGGACTTGGTTCTGGTAATGTCTGTCAATCCGGGTTTCTCAGGACAATCATTTATTCCAGAAGTCCTTCCAAAAATTGGTCAGATCAGAAAATTGTTGGATAAGATCAATCCTGACGTTTTAATTGAAGTAGATGGCGGCATAAACCCCGATACGATTCGTCAAACCTACGACCAGGGTGCTAGAGTATTTGTAGCCTCCAGCGCGATATTTAAACATCCGCAAGGCATCCAGGCAGGCATTGAATCCCTGACTGAGAAGTTATAGCTCCATTTAATAATTAAATGAAAACCCGGAGCCAGATCTGAACTGAACCCCAAAAAATAGACACGAAAAGAAACACCCCCTGTGAGAAAATCAACAATCAGGAGGTGTTTTTTTTATGGCAGGCATCAAAGGAATGAAACATTATCCAAAAGAATTGAAATTAAGAGCAATAGAGATGTTCCTAGAGGAGGGAAAAACTTACAATCAAATCAAAGAAGAATTTGGGTTAAAAAGCAAGGACAGGGTGAAG
>CAZVIH010000058.1:0-20164 GCA_964627755.1 uncultured Anaerolineales bacterium | reverse complement strand
GAAGATTACATCCATTTCTACAATCATGACCGCATCCAGTTGAAAACAAAACTGACGCCTTTGGAATTCAGACGTCAGTTTGTATAATTACCCAACGAGGGGTGTTAATTATTTGTCCGGTTTACAGGGTGCACTCCAATTGAAACTCCGGGATTATTTTATTGATTAGAATTCATCAAATTCAAATGGTTCTGTTTCGCTGGCACCGTCGTTGGGCCATACCGATAGTTCAATGGAGAGCCTTTCGAAGAAGCTCTCTTCTGGAAGTGGACCTTCACCATACCCCATATCCATCACCCGCCCGATCACCTGTAGATTATTGGTATTGAGGACAAATTCCACTCCCGGATCTGCCAGGACAGGTTCGCCTTTCTTTTCCAATTCTGACCGGATACCATCGTCATAAAAAGCGTGCCCGCTCATTAGAACCTTTGTGACTGTTTTGATATCATTTTGATCAAATAACCAGACTTCAAAGGCGGTCACACGTTTTGGCTCCCCAACACCGATGGCCTCTGAGATACCCACGCCACATTCACCCAAGAATTCCCCGGCAGCTGATTCGATGCTGAAGGAATCGTCAAACAGGTTATCACCCAGCACATAAGTTGTGACAAACTGATGCATGGGTGGTGCTTCACCTTTATCGCTATATTCAGGAGCGTTGATTTTTGTGGTTATTTCCTGTGCCAAACTGGAAGCGGACTTTGGAGTAATTCCTCCTCCCTGAGTGCGTTTCGTCAGGAAATAACGAGCTACCAAAGCACCAG
This sequence comes from uncultured Anaerolineales bacterium, assembly GCA_964627755.1. Taxonomy (GTDB): domain Bacteria; phylum Chloroflexota; class Anaerolineae; order Anaerolineales; family UBA11858; genus B10-G9. Next base: position 19,394 of record CAZVIH010000058.1, on the reverse strand, counting down.
CCAGCACAACTGTGACCAGCAAAGCCCATTTAAGCAAATTATTACCCGAGGCCTCTTCTTCTTCAGGAATGATATCTTCCAATGCATCCAATGGAGAAGTCATCTCTACCACAACGCGGAAGGAATCAATGTCGCTGATTAATTGGTCAGCGGGATTGAATTCTATATCCGACAGATAAGTGGAAGAATTTTCTCCCAGCTGGTTATACCGTGATTCAGCCAGTGAGGCATCCTGGTTCAAGGCATAGGAATCGATCGCCATACGCAAATATTCGATCTTTAGGTCCTCCCGGAGTTGTTCGATATTGCCATCGATGAACTGTACGGGGCTGATCAGGTAGGCCCAAACCAATCCCAGGATGATTCCAACTACAACACCTACTGCGGTCATAATCGGAGGACTGTTAATTCCTTTGTTGAAACTGTCGCGTATTGTATCCATAATCAATCTCCATTGGTTAATGAAAGTTGAAGTAACTGGAGGCCAGATAATCCTATTGTAGACGAGAGATGGTTTTCCTGCAATGCTCCCTCACCCTCTGAAGCCTCTCTGGTATAGATGCAAGGTCCATGCCAATTCAGAACCAATCTGAATCTATTTGATTTTTTTTATTGTCGGTCCTTCAGGATAAAAAAACGGCGGAATTTTACTCCCGCCGTTAATGATTATTTGAAGATTAGCGCTGGCTTTATTCGGATTTCTTTTTCAGTTCATGCCGACTGAATTCCAGGGTACAGGCTGTACACTGAGCATGTTTTTTATTTGCTTCCACCAACAATCCTCCACAGCTGGGACAAGGTATTGGGAGCGGTCTTTTCCAGGATGCAAAATCACAATCTGGGTAATTTTCGCAACCGTAGAAGATCCTTCCCTTTTTTGTTCTTTTTTCGATCAGCTCACCGCCATCATTGGGACAAGTAACACCAATACGTTCCACCCACCGCTCTGTGTGAGTGCATTCAGGCTTGTTGCTGCAGCCTATATATAACCCGTAACGTCCAAAACGTTGAACCAGCTCGCCGCCGCATTCAGGGCACTTCCGTCCCACCGGGATATATTTGGGTTTTATTTTGGGCATTTCACTTTTGGCAAATTCCAGCTGATCAGAAAAGGGCTCATAAAACTCCCCCACACTATCCTGCCACTGTTCTTCCCCGGAAGCGACTCGGTCAAGTTCTCTTTCCATCTCAGCCGTAAAACCGATATCAACGATAGAAGAGAAGTACTCGGAAACCAGGTCATTAACAATATATCCCGTTTCAGTGGGGATCAGGCGCCTACCATCTTTTACAACATATCCCCGGTCCACCAGTTTTCCCATAATGGGCGCATAAGTGGAAGGTCGGCCAATGCCGTTTTCTTCCAGAGTACTGACCAGAGATGCCTCGGAATATCGAGCGGGGGGTTTTGTAAAATGTTGTTCCGGCAGTAGCTGGATCAATTGCTGAATTTGACCTTCTGCCAATTCTTCCGGTATGCTTTCCAGATCTTTTTCTGATTGGGGTGATTTCCCGTTGCTGCGATCATATACTTTCAGGAAGCCAGGGAATTTGATCCTGGATCCAGAAGCACGGAATACATAAGCATGTTCATTTCCATCTGCTCCTACGATCACACTTAGGGTGTCATATACAGCAGAGGGCATTTGAGATGCCAAAAATCGTTTCCAGATCAGTTTATACAACCTGTACTGGTCATTTTTTAGGTGGACTTTAATGGACTTCGGCGTCCTGCCAATCGAAGTGGGGCGGATAGCCTCATGGGCTTCCTGGGCCCGCTTGGTTTTTGTGACATATTGCGGAATCTCAGCTGGAATATAATCTTCGCCGTAATTGGATTGAATGAATGTCCGGGCGCTTTGTTGGGCAGTGGTCGAAACATTGGTGGAATCCGTTCGCATATAGGTGATCAAACCAGTTTCACCGTCATTGCCAACATCAATACCCTGGTAGAGCTGCTGGGCTACTGCCATGGTTTTTTTAGCGGAAAAGCCAAGCTGGCGGGCAGCATCCTGCTGCAAAGTGGTGGTGATAAATGGCGGGTAGGGATTTCGTTCCCGGGTTCCCTGGCGAATTTTCCGTACTTCATAATGCGCATTTTCCAGGTCGCTGACAATTGGGTCTAATTCAACTTTTGAGCCGATATGTAATTTTTTACCATCAATATGAGTCAGGTTTGCCTGGTACGTTTCATCACTAGTAGTTTCGTCAGGGCGAAGCTCAGCTGCTACTGACCAATATTCTTCAGGTACAAAGGCCTCAATTTCCCTTTCCCTGTCCACAATCAACCTCAGTGAAACAGACTGGACCCGTCCGGCTGTTAAACCACCACGGACTTTTTCCCACAGAATAGGACTGATCTGGAATCCAACCAAGCGGTCTACGATCCTCCTCCCCTGCTGAGCGTCAACCAGTTTCATGTCCAGGATTTCAGGATTCGCAAAGGCCTCTTCAATGGCATCACGGGTAATTTCTGTGAAAACAACCCGTCTGGTTCGTTCAGGTTCCAGCTCTGCGGCCTCTATTAAGTGCCAGGCAATCGCTTCCCCTTCCCGATCCAAGTCAGTTGCCAGAAATATCTCTTCTGCTTCTGCACCCAGTTTTTTGATTTCCTTTACTACCTTCCGTTTTTCATTGGGGATTCGGTACCTGGGTTCAAAATTATTTTCAATATCTATGGATAATTTGGATTTTAACAAATCCCTGACATGCCCATAGGAAGCAACAACTTTATAATTCTTCCCCAGGTAGCGTCCTATCGTCCGGGCTTTGGCGGGTGATTCGACGATCACCAATTTCCCTTTGCGGACTTTGGGTTGTTTATTTTTTCTTTTAGTATTTTCCGGCGGTGTTAGTCCTTCATGGGCTTCTGTTTTTCCCATCCGGAACATCTTTGTACCGCAAACTGAACAAACACCGCTGGTGGCAGGTGTTCCGGTTTTTGTGAACACCGCTTCAGGAGATTCCATTTTCTGTTTTTCTTTACATTTCACACAATACGCTTTCAAAACCAACCTCCAATACACAAATCCAAATTAAATCAGGTCTGTTCGACCTTCGTCCCGCAGGATTTTTACTGCCCGACGTACATCCTGGGCCTGGTCCCGTTTGCAGACCAATAAGATATCGCCCGTATCAACAATAATCAAATCCTCAGTCCCAATAGTAACCACCAGGCGAGACGATTTTTCCCCATAGACCAGGGTGCCTTTTGTATCCAAAGCGATATGCTCAATGCCCTTTGTTATATTTCCCTGCCCATCTTCCGGCAGTAAGTCAAAAATCGCTTCCCAGCTGCCGACATCATTCCACTCTAAATCCAGAGCCGGGATCACAGCAACTTTTTCTGCATGTTCCATAATGCCAAAATCGATCGTTTGTGGTTTTATCTCGGGCCAGACCTTACGGATGGTCTGTTCCTGCTCTGCTGTTCCCCAGGCTTCCTTTATGAAGGATAATTGGGAGGAAAGTTCCGGCATTTGTCGGGCTATTTCCTTCAGGATCACCTCTGTCCGCCAGATGAACATACCTGAGTTCCAGGCATATTCACCACTCGTAACCATTCTTTCAGCTTCAGGTAAAGCTGGCTTCTCAGTAAATTCCATTACCTGATACACATCCAACTCCTGGTATTTGCCAATCAAGTCACCCCGGCGGGTATACCCGTATCCTGTCGCAGGAAAAGTCGGTGTAATACCTAAAGTGACAAGATAATTCTCACAGGCAACCTGGTTGGATGCCTGCAAGATCTGCTGGAAAAGGTCTAAATTACCAATGATATGGTCTGCTGTCAAGACCGCCATTACAGAACTCGGGGCTTTTTTATTCAAAACTGCTGCAGCATACCCCACAACAGAGGCTGTTCCCCGCGGCATGGTTTCCAATAGAAAATTTTCAAGGGGAATCTCCGGGCATTGTTGCTGCAGTCCCTGAGCCTGATCTTCAACTGTCACTACCAGGATCCTTTCGGGCGGCAAAATAGTCTGCAGCCGATCTACAGCAACCTGGAATAAGGATCTATCCTGTCCCAGCTTCAACATCTGCTTGGGCCGGCTCTGGCGCGACAGGGGCCATAATCTGGTACCGCCGCCACCCGCCATGATAACAGCATAAAAATTCTCGATCATGTTAACTTCCTTCCCCGTTCAGGTCGATTCTGCTACGATAGTCTATCATCATATCCCTGACAGCCACATATTTCATTCCGAAAGTTTTCCGAACCATACCTTTTAATTCCATCAATGCCAGGGTTGAGGTGACTTCCTCAATAGGCAAGTTTACCAGAGAACTTATATCATCTACATGTTGTGGTTCATCACCGACTGCCTGGAACAACAGTGCTTCCCGGGGATCGCTAGGCAGTGTTTTTTGAACCGCTCGCTGCTCTGTGATCAAATTCATATTCAGTAGATCCAGAACGTCCTGGACAGTAAGTAATGGATGCGCGCCCTGCTGAATCAACAAATTTGTGCCTTTGCTCATAGGTGAGGTGATCTTCCCAGGAACAGCAAACACATCCTTTCCCTGCTCTGCCGCATAACCTGCCGTTATCAAAGCTCCACTTTTCTGACCTGCTTCAATCACAATAATTATTTTCGATAAACCCGATATGATCCTGTTCCTGGGTGGGAAATTAGATCCATCGGGTGGAGTCCCAAGCGGGTAATCGCTGATCAAGGCGCCCTGGTTAATTATCCTTTCCGCCAGTATCTTATGTTCTGCAGGATAGATTTGATCCAACCCACTTCCCAGAACAGCTATAGTTCGACCGCCAGCTTCCAATGAACTCTGATGCGCTATCCCATCAATGCCCCGGGCTAATCCGCTGATCACTGAAATCCCATACCCTGCCAGCATCCTGCTGATTTCTTTGGTAATTTGCCGTCCATAATCACTAAAACGCCGGGTTCCAACAATTGCAACCCCCCAGATATCATCCTCAATCAAATCACCTTTTAAGTAGATCACAAACGGAGATTGAGAGATGGTACGCAACCGATCCGGATAGTGAGGGTGGTCCCAGTAATACACTTTGATCCCGGCTTCCAGAATCGATTCCAGCAATTGATCCAGACAGGTACTTTCCCTGGTCTGGATCAATTTCCGCGACAGATTTTCATTCAGACCTGCCGCTGAGAGCTGGTATGCTCTGGCTTCCCAGGCGGACCTGATATCCCCAAAATACTGCAGAAGTCTTTCCAGACGAACCGGGCCAATACCTTTTACAAGGTTAAACCCAACCCAATACTTGGTTAGATCTTTCATCGTCGCCCCCCCCAGATCCAGTCTGATGAGACTCTTTATCCTGAGCCGGGCTCAGAATACCATAATTTTTTTATTTGTGTCAAGAGAGAGTTCCCATTATTAAAAAACACGTTAACAGCAAGTAAATGGGATTTCTACCAATCAGATCAAGTTCCTATCCCCTATCTCCCCCTGGAGACACAGATTAATAATCCAATAATCCCGGTATGATATGAACCAGTATTTGACCGCTTTCCTGGCTGATATCAAGCAGAACTTCTTCAGTTGCTGGGAGCAGTAATTCCTTGCCTTCCAGCGATTCAACCAGGTACACATCATTCGCCCCTGTAATGAGGATCTCTTTTAATATCCCCAGTTTATCACCTTGATCGGTGATGACTTCCATGCCAACCAGCTGGTGGATAAAATAATCCCCTTCCGGCAAATCAGGCATATCTTCACTTTTCATATATACCATAATGTTACGGAAAATTTCAACAGCTGTGCGGTCCGGTAATTCCTTGAGGGAAACCAACATGTCGCCCCCATGCCAGCGTATATCTCTAACAGTATAGATCTGGTGCTTTTCCCCCGCATAGATTTTCTGCCCTGGTGAGATCAATTCCGGAAAATCTGTCAGCACGGTCATACGGATCTCTCCCCGAATCCCATGTGGACGACGAAACTTTCCTATTAGAACAAACACAGGTTCATCCGAAGGGGACGAACCTGTGCTTGTATTTGAATTCTGATCTGATTTCATTGTGGTTCTACTATATCCAGATTCACTTTTTTACCAATTCCAGAGGCGGACACATTCAACAATGTTCTCATGGCATTAGCTACTCTGCCATTCTTGCCAATAACCCGTCCCATGTCCTCGCGAGCTACTTCCAACTGGAAATTGATGCTGTCTCTGCGCCGTTGATGTGAGACCTTCACCTGTGTAGGATCTTCAACAAGTGAACGCGCGATATAGGTGATTAGATCAATCAATGTTTTCCTCCGCAAACAGATCTGAAGGAATCTTATCCCTGTACGCCAGTTAATCCTTGATTAACTTGGTGATATCAGACTTTAAGATTGCACCGTCTTTTCCGGTTCCCTTGATAGTTGAAATATCAAGCCCGGCTTCTTCAGCTAATTTCCGGGCAGCGTCAGTGATCTTGATCTCTTCTGCTGTTTCCGGTTCTGGCTCTGGCTCAGGTTCTGGTTCTGGTTCTGGCTCTGGCTCAGGTTCTGGTTCTGGCTCTGGCTCAGGTTCTGGCTCTGGCTCTGGTTCTGGTTCTGGCTCTGGCTCTGGCTCTGGCTCAGGCTCAGGTTCTGGCTCAGGTTCCGGTTCTGGTTCTGGCTCTGGCTCTGATTCCGGTTCAGTTTCCACTACCTCGGCTGCGGGTTCTTCCATGGGGACTTCTTCCACATCCTCTACTTCAGCAGCGGTTTCTTCTTCCAGAATCTCTTCCGGTTTTTCTTCAACCGGTTCTTCTTTTTTCTTGGGGACTCTGGCTTTGATCAGGTCATCCCTGCGTGTGCGGGCATCCAAATTGCGGTCGGATTCGACCTGTTTGCCTTCAGCCACCAGCGTTTCAATATCCTCACCATCTTTGAAACGCTGATAGCGTTCCAGTAAACCGACAGCGCGGAAGATCTGCAGCACAGATTTTGAGGGCTGGGCACCAACACTCAGCCAGTGGTAGACACGTTCTTCATTTACCCGAATCGTAGCGGGTTCAGTCCTGGGGTTGTAATCTCCCAAGATTTCTATGAATCGGCCATCCCGGGGGCTTTCTCTATCAGCGGCCACAATACGATGTGTGGGCTGACCCTTTCCACCAGCACGGCGTAATCTAATTCGAACCATAACATGTACTCCTTAAGTTTTCTCCAACTTCATACCACTGTGAGATAAACACAGCGGAGACTATTATACATTAAAAACTGGCAATGTTAAGAAAACCCGGGCAGATTCTTTAACCCTGATTTCTTAAGATCCTTGAACATCCTTTTTGCATCCCGGTACTGTTTTACCAGTTGATTTACATCATAAACCTGGGTACCGGATCCAGCTGCGATGCGTTTTCTCCGGCTGGCATTCAGGATCTTCGGGTTTTGTCTTTCCGCAGGTGTCATAGAGTAAATGATCGCCTGGGTAGCCTTAACCCGTTTCTCCGCCTCCCGGGGGTCAATCGATTTGGACATTTTACCAAATTCTCCCGGCAGCATGCCCATGATTTTTCCGATCGGTCCCATTTTTAAAACCTGGGATATCTGGTTGGAAAAGTCTTCCAGGGTGAATTCCCCGGATAATAAACGTTCGGTCTGTTGCTGAGCGGTATCCAGATCGAAGCTTTCCTCTGCTCGCTCAATCAGGCCGATCATATCTCCCATACCCAGAATTCGGGATGCCAATCTAGAGGGATCGTAGCTTTCCAGGGCATCCAGGCTCTCACCGGTTCCCAGAAACTTAATTGGCACGCCTGTCACTGAACGGATCGAGATGGCAGAGCCACCCCGGGCGTCACCATCCATTTTGCTCATGATCAAACCAGTGATAGGGACTGCATTGCTGAATCCCTCGGCGATGTTAACTGCCTCTTGGCCAACCATGGCATCTACAACTAACAGGATCTCATCCGGATTGGCTGCATCCTTTATTGACCCCAGCTCATCCATCAAGCTTTTATCAATTTGGGATCGTCCAGCCGTGTCCAGGATGATTACTGTGCTTCCTGCCTTATCCGCTTCCTGGAGTGCTTTCTGCACCAGTTGAGCGGGCTGCAGGCTCGGATCAGCCAGAACCGGAATGGATAATTCCTTTCCAAGGGTCTGAAGCTGATCAACTGCTGCTGGCCGGTAGGGATCGGCCGCAACAAGCATTACCTGTTCTCCACGTTTCTTTAGCAGCCGGCCAAGTTTTCCTGCCGCAGTGGTTTTTCCAGATCCTTGTAAACCAGCCAGTAAAATCACCAGGGGGGAGGTAGGTGATTGATTGAGAGGTGCTGGTTCTCCCAGGGTCGCGATCAATTCTTGGTGGACAATCTTTACAACCTGCTGACCAGGATTGAGCGCTTTGGAAACCTCCTGCCCAACCGCTCTGTTTTTCACTCGGTCCACTAATTCCCGGACCACGCGATAATGAACATCCGCATCCAGCAAAGCCAGGCGGATCTCACGCATTGCGCTATCTACGTCATTTTCAGAGAGTTTCCCTCGACGACGCAGGTTATGGAATATTTCATCCAGACGGTTGGTCAGCTGCTCAAACATATACGTGTGTTGCTGAAAAATTCATAAAAACAGCGGATGACAGACTCTATTTAAGAAAGAGCCATCCGCGGAAGAGCATTGTAGCGTGCGAGAATGGTTCAGTCAAGGGGCGTAAAGGGTTATTGCATTGCCTCCCTTAATCAGCTATGGTAAAATCTCTCCGCTCGGTGAACCTTTAAATGGGAGGGATGGCCGAGTGGACGAAGGCGGCTGTCTTGAAAACAGCTGTGGGTGCAAGCCCACCGGGGGTTCGAATCCCTCTCCCTCCGCTTCACAATTCTCCCCCGGGGAGGTGCCAGAGTGGTTGATTGGGACCGCCTGCTAAGCGGTTGTCGGGTTTAAAGCTCGATCGTGGGTTCGAATCCCACCCTCCCCGCCAGATCAATATACCCTCGTAGCTCAGCGGATAGAGCACTTGCTTGCGGAGTAAGGGGTCGCGTGTTCGAATCACGCCGAGGGTGCCATAAATATTAGAGCGGATTATCCCGCTCTTTTTAGATTTATAAAAAAGTTACCCATGAACAAAGAACCTCAAATCCTGTTAACCAATGACGATGGAATCCTCAGCCCCGGCTTATGGGCAGCAGCCGAAGCCCTGGATGAACTTGGGTTTGTAACTGTCATCGCCCCCCGAGAACAAGCGTCCGGAACAGGGCGAAGTTATCCCAGCACCGCTGATGGCGATATGACAGAAGAAAAACTGGTAGTGAACGGGAAAGAATGGACCGTATACGCTCTGGGCGGAACTCCCGCCATGGCAGTGTTGTACGGAATCTTTTATCTTATCAAAGGCAAACCTGATCTGATCGTCTCTGGTATTAATTACGGTTTGAATGTGGGCAACGGAGTCACCATATCGGGCACAGTGGGGGCCGCTCTGGAAGGCGCTGCAGCAGGCATACCTTCAATGGCTATCTCTCTGGAAACTGATAAGGAATTTCACGCCTCCTATTCAAGAGAAATTGATTTTCGGACTGCCGGGTATTTCACAAAATATTTTTCAAGCCGTTTATTGGCAAATGAAATGCCCTCTGATGTACAGGTTTTAAAAGTCGAAGTGCCAAGCGATGCAACACCGGAAACTCCCTGGCAAACAACCCGCTTATCCACTAAAAGGTTTTATTCACCAATCGCTCCCCAGGATATCGCCACCGCAGGAATTAATGGCATCGGTTATGATCTCGCGCCAGACTTTGACAAATCTCCTCCCGGGACAGACTCCCATACCGTTATCAATCAAAGGGCGGTTTCTGTAACGCCACTCAGCCTGGACCTAACATCGCGGGTGGACCTGGAAAAATTACATGAAATCCTGAAATAACACAAAATACGGGGCGGAACTAGCCTCTGAACTCTCCGATCTCAACCAGCCATCCATCAAAAAAATTCACCATCAGATCATGCCGCTCCTCAGCAAGGGAGCGGCCTGTTTTTGTGAACATCCGGTCCTTGATGTGGCGTAATTTATAAAGGTATTCATGGGATACTGATTGGGATTCTCCTGGCACCAGTTCACCGGTCCTAAGATAGTGCTCTGATGGAGGAGCATAAACATCCATCCCGGCCCGAACGGCGTAGGATACGGCTCTGGCAATGCCTACAGCGCCAATTGCATCAATTTTATCCGCGTCAAAGAGGACTTTCGCCTCCACAGTATTGGGTTCTTCTTCCTGGTTCCGGAAACGATGAGCCCTAATACAATGCAGAACGGCCTGGATCTCATCCTCCTGCCAGCCTTCCTTAATAAGGATCTTTTCAGCAAAATCAGCCGCTGCCAGGTGGTGCTGCTCGCGCACATCCACATCTCCTTCAACATCATGGAGCAGCGCTGCAGCTAGGAGTATCTTCATATCGGCGTTTTCTTCTTTCCCGATCATTTCACATAAACGGTACACCCTTGATACATGCGAAAACCCATGCACCGGATCATCCTCCGGGTAATAAACCCGGGCCTGTTCAATTGTTGGCATTAATATTCTCCAGATCAGGATTGGTAATCAACCAGGATATCGATTACTGCAGTCCGATTCCAGGCATCACATATTGGGTAATAAATAGATAGACAGCCACTGCCAGACCGACCATGATGGCCAGGGTGAGTATTTTCTTGGTTACTTTTAGAATAAAACGCAGAATAAATAAACCAACAGCCGCAATAGCTATCCAGATAAAAAGTGAATTATCTAAAAAATCCACTAGACCTCCTCTCCTTGATAAAACTGACCCTTTTTCACCACGGAACCCACCAGATTTGTACCAAAACGGTATCCGATATGCCGGTAATCCGGAATATCCATGATGAGTAGATCTGCTTGTTTTCCGGGTTCGAGGGATCCTACAATCCCCTCCATTCCAATTGCCGCAGCAGCATTGATCGTGGCTGCTGCGATGGCTTGGTTCGGGGTTAACTTCATATATCGACAGGCTAGCGCTGCTGCAAACTGCATACTCTCACACCAGGCAGTACCAGGATTGATATCAGTGGCGATTGCCAGTAAACCGTCGGCTTTTAAGATTTCCATCGCTGGGGTATAGTCTGGTTCAGCCAGGCCAAAAGGAGTGCAAGGCAAAGCAACTGCAACTGTGTTGGATTTCCCCAGAGCTTGAATGTCATCCAGAGAAGTGACAACCAGGTGATCCGCCGAGGCAGCGCCCAATTCAGCAGCCAGACTCGCCCCGCCGAGATTCTCAAACTCATCAGCATGGATCTTGGTAGGAAACCCATGCTCTTTTGCTGCTTCAAGGATCTGGCGGCTTTGTGATAAATCAAAGGCTCCCCGCTCACAAAAAACGTCCACATAGGGAAGCGGTTTTTCCGTTTTGGTTGGCCACCATTCAGACATAACCGGGATCAATTCTCGAGTTATTAAGTCCGCATAACCAGCAGGATTTCCGGCATATTCCGGAGGAACAGCATGGGCTCCCAGGTAGGTGATCACTATATCAGGGGCTTCTTCCTGATCCAGATCTAATAAAGCCTGGAGCATGAGATGTTCAGTTTCTTGATCCAGTCCGTAACCCGATTTTGCCTCAAGCGTGGTTGTGCCGTACTTAAACATACGCCGGATCCGATCCCGAGTCTGGTCCTTTAGCTCTTTCAAGCTTGCTTTCCTGGTAGCCCGGACGGTTGAAATAATTCCACCGCCCTCCTCAAGTATCTCCAGGTAAGTTTTTCCGGCCAGGCGTTTTTCGAATTCACCTGATCTATCCCCTGCCCAGATGACATGGGTATGGGGATCAACAAAACCAGGCATAACTACCCGACCACGGGCATTTATTTTATCCTCCTCGGGATACATCTTTAGCAATTTTTCCGAGGGTCCAACATCCAGGATATCTGCGCCCCTGAATAGAACCGCCCCATCCGGAATCAAGCCCAGGTCGCCCAGCCGATCTCCCCGTTGGGGTCCCCCGGCTAAAGTCAGAACTTGTGAAGAAGAATGAATTAACATTTTTTGCGCTCTTTAAAAAGGTTGATATCACAAATTGTATCACTACCTTCTGGATAACCTTTCACCTGGTTTACAATTATAGTTATTAGGTTCCAATTCTTTCCAGAATTTTATAGAATAATAGTAACTATCAGTCGAGATCGCTGTTCTAAGAATTGTGGAAATAGCTTCTAGTAATCTTAAAAAGATATTTTGAAATCTTAACAAATTGGTATTTGCTATTATTGGCCTTTCACGATATAATGGCAAAACTATCCAGCCCCACTTTGGCTGAACTCCCTTCAGGTAAACCAACATGGCAGAAAACCCAATCCAAAAGACGAGAATACTCTGGGCTGGAAAGAGAAGAGCGGATATACCTTCCTTTGTGCCAGAGCTTGAATCGAAAGGATATAAGGTTACTTTTGTCAGCACCGGGAAAGATGCCCTCCTGAGATTAACCAAACGCAAACCTGATGTTATAGTAGTTGATGCAGCATCCATGCGTACTACTGGATCCCGGATCTGCAAATCTGTCCAAGCCAAATACCCCAAAGTCCCAATTATCCTGATTAATACGCCTGACAACCTGCCCACCAATGAGATCGTGGCCGAAGTTCAGCTGATTCACCCCTTTACCATTCGAAAATTGGAAAACCGCATTGTCCCTTTCTCCCCTGGTGATGGAAACAAAATCATCCAGGAAGGTCCTATCAAACTGGATTTGGACCGCCAGGTGATCCGCTGCAACAAAAAGGAAGAACATGTCACTCCCCGGATGGTTGAACTTTTAAAGATGCTCATCAAAAGTAAAGGGAAGGTCATAGAGCGGGAAGTCCTTTTCAGCAAGATTTGGAAAACGGATTATACTGAAGATACACGCTCCCTGGATGTCCACATCAACTGGCTCAGGAAGATCATCGAAAAAGAGCCTAAAAATCCCACTCTTCTAGTGACAGTTCGCGGCAAAGGATATAAACTCGAATTATAGATTAAATACAATGAGGGATTTTTTTCGGCCCCGGATTCAACGGGGACTTTTTAATTAATCACCTGTTGGATTTGTTCACCACTGACCAGAACAATCCGTAAACAGACCTTACCCCCATTTTCCGGTATGATCATCGAGGCAGGTAGTTCTCCTTTGCGCCAGGGCCTGACAGCCTGGTAGCGGCTATGGAAGATATCTCCTTTCCAATCTGGATCCACTTCCCAATATTCCACATTAAAAGCCAGATCAGGCGGGAGTTGGATGATCCCATTATGGATAGTGATCCCGGAATAACTCATTTCTTCCAGGCTTTTCATTGGAACTTTTTTCCGCCCCTCTTCTCGCTGCAGGAATACCGGGATTACAGGTGTTATTCCTCTTGCAATATCGTCTCCAAGCTCCTGATTATAAAGTACCAGCCTGGACCGGGAAGTAACAACCGCCCTGCTCTGCAAATCAGATAATATAAAGCGACGGTTCAGTCTATTAGCAACAATGCCCGTGGTCCCTGCTCCTCCAAAGAAATCTGCCACAAGATCACCGGGGTTGGAAGAAGCCCTGATGATTCTTTCCAGGAGACGCTCCGGTTTCTGAGTTGGGTATCCTGTCCTTTCCTGATGCAGCCTGGCTACTACCGGAAAGTACCACCAATCCTCTGGGACTTTACCCCTTTCCAGATCAGGCACTTTGCCAAAACCAGCTTTCTTGGATGACTTAAATGTCTCCACAGTATTTGATGCATAGGGGATCCGAATGTCATCGACGTTAAAGACATACTCATCTGTTTTGGTATAAAACAGGATCGTATCATGTTTGCGATTAAATGCAGTCCGGATGGGTGAGGGCCCGTGGTAGGTCCAAATGATCTCATTCCGGAAATTTTCATACCCAAAGATCTCATCTAGCAGAACCCTGGCATAGGAGTTGGCATGCCAATCCAGGTGCAGGTAAAGCGATCCCGTAGGTGCCAACAAGCGGTGCATTAATTTAAGCCTGGAATAAAGCATGTCCAGAAAGGAATCCAGATCATCCCATTGGTCCGGATATCCCTCAGCCAGCTGCCATTCTTCCGGTTTGCGCGAATCCTCGCCCCGTCCCACCCGGGCAGAGTAACCTTTGTTCGTGAAGAAGGGGGGATCTACATAAATAAGGTCCAGCTTGCCTTCATATTCCCCCATTAACGCGTTCATCACCCGCAGATTATCTCCCAAAATCAACCTGTTTTTCACGCTGGTGGAAATCATATCTTCAGGTCCAGGGTATAAAATGGACTCGGTGACCATGCTGCCGCCGGATTTCAGGTTATCGGATTTTGAAGACCAAGTTAATTTCGGCATGAGGGAATAACCAATGAATGCGGATTTGCTGTTTTCTTAATAATAGTACCCTGCAGGTTCAGAAACCTATTCATGGCTTTGCAGTGTACGGATATTTAATTACATTACCTGGGGAGCTTCTATCCCTAAGAGGCTCAGGCCAGCTTTTAAGACCTTCCTGGACGCCTCAACCAGTTGCAAGCGGAAATCTCGAATGTCAGGCTCTGCATTCAGAACCGGAGCTTCCCTGTAAAAGGCATTAAAGGACCGGGCAACCTCATATATGGCCTGACTGATATGGAGGGGCTTAAGGTCCCTGGCTGCATTTTGAACCGCTGCCGGGAACTGGGACAGATTTTCTATTAATGTCACTTCGCTGGTTTCTAGGGGATAACCCGGCTCCCTGACTTCGACCGGAATGGTGGGAGCTTTTTTGAGGATGCTGTTAGCCCGGACATGAGCATATTGAATATAGGGAGCAGCCTGGCCGTTAAAGTCAAGAGCTGTCTCCCAATCAAAGGTCACAATGCGGGTGGATTCTCGATCTAACATTGGGTACTTGATAGCTCCCAACCCAACCGCTCGGGCTATATCCCGTTTCTGATCCTCTGAAAGATCCGGATTTTTCTCCTGGACAACATCATAAGCCCGAGATTTCGCCTCTCGGATCAATTCCTCAAGCCTGACAACTGTTCCCTCCCGGGATGCCATAACCACATTACCCGGCAGGTTCACAACTTCATAGGCCAGGTGTTCACACTTTTTAGCCCATTCATAACCGGCAATCTCTAGAGTTTTCCAAACTTGTTGAAAATGCAGCGACTGTCTCACATCAACCACATAGATCGATCGATCCGGTTTATATTCTTCATGTTTCAGTTTTGCCAGAGCCAGATCCTCCGTGGCATATAATGCTGTTCCATCAGATCTGAGCACAACCAAAACCCGGTACTTTTCCTTATCCAACCCCAGCAGGTCATCAATACGGACGATGACTGCGTCATCCGGCCGAAGGTCTTCGGCGATGCCGCGCTTGATCAGGTCTTCAACCATCTCCTTACCCTGGAATTCTACTTCGCTGTTGGAATAACAGCGATCGTAATGAATATCAAGGACCTGATAAAGATCTTCAAAGCCTTTCAAGGACCAGCTTCGGGTCTCTTTCCACAGATCGACCAATTCCGGTTCCTGCCGATCCCAGCAGGCATAAAGGTCCCTGATCTCACTCTCCAATTCAGGATCCTCATCTAACCGTCGGCTGGCCTCCGCATAGATCTCTCCCATCCATTGGGTGGCATCTTCCGGAGGACTCTCTCCCGCATGGAATTTTTGATAGTTCCAGAGCCAGCGAATGACATGCAGACCCATGTCTCCATAATAATTGACCCGGACGACCTTGTAGCCAGCATAATCCAGGATCCGGCTGACCACATCGCCCAGGATCGTACTTCGCAGATGTCCTACGTGAAAGGCTTTGTGAGTATTGAGGTTAGAGAATTCCACCATTAAGGTTTGATTCTTGTCCTCACCACGGCCAAAATTACCTGATTGGATGACATTATTGATCACCCGGGCACTGAAAACACCTGAATCAAAATATAAATTCAGATATCCGCCTTTACTTTCGATTCGTGGGAAATATTTCTGAGGAGGGATCTTCTCTGCTATCAGGGCAGCGATCTCTTCGGCTCGCTGTGGAACATTTTTTACCTGGCCGCGTTTTGCTTCCAGGGCAGCAACTTTAAAGAAGGAAGTCGCGATACCCCATTCACCCGAAAAAGGGATTGGGGACCAACCCAGCTCTTCCGGCACAGGGATATCAGATTCCTGAAGGATATTTTGAATCTGTTCTGCCAGGTCTTGTTGTTCTTTCTGGAACATACAAACCTCTAAAATTCTGGTTAAGGAATCAATATCTTATAGCGCATCGAAATTATAACATGTGCATCTTATGGCAAAGTCTTACGGACTGAAAAATATCCTGGGCTTTCACATTTACGAAAACCCTTTCATCAAGATTGAGCTGGGAACTCAACCCTCAAAAGGAGGTAAATGATTACCAACGTTGCGATTATTAATTAAAAATCAAACCCGGCAGGACCGAGCTTTTAGCTTGGTGATCCACCACCCGAACCCGATGAATTAGAATACTCTCAAAAATATATCAAAAAAGGGCTGTCCAAAATTGCTGGAGCAGCCCTGATTGATGTTATTAAAAGGTAACTTAGGAAGCTTTTTCCAGGACCGCCAAACGAGCCATCAAACGACTCTTTCTGCGTGAAGCGTTATTTTTATGAATGACGCCTTTGGCAGCAGCTTTGTCCAGTGATTTTATGGCTTCTGCGGTTGCGACTTTTGCAGCATCCAGATTGCCTTCTTCCATAGCCAGCAAGGCTTTTCTGATCAGGGTGCGGGACTTGCTCTTATAAGTACGATTCTGCAGCCGGCGCTTTTCGTTCTGTCTTTCTCGTTTTTGTGATGATTTTAATCCCAAGGGTATTCCTCCAATCATTTCTTACTGTTACGAAGGGACATTTTAAGGTAAGGAGGGCAATTTGTCTACCCCATTGGTATTTTTTGACATGGATTTCCCTTTCTGCCCTCGGTGTAAATATACCACCACCCTTTCCCTTCAAGAAAATTCTCAAACATGATATGATGAAATCCCCAGGTCAGCCAGGTGGTTGCGCCCTGTTTACAGGGTGAGGAAAGTCCGCACTCCTGAGAGCACGATGCCGGATAACGTCCGGGGCGGAGAGATCTGCCGGATCGGGCCACAGAAACAAACCGCTCCTTCGGGAGTAAGGGTGAAATGGTGGTGTAAGAGACCACCGGTGCAGGCAGCAATGCCTGCGGCCGGGCAACCCCCATCGGGAGCAAGGCCAAACAGGGATGAACTCCTTCGGGAGGGGAGGCTGCTCGCCTCCCTCGAATTCCAGGTAGGCTGCAGCGAGGTGCGCTGAGAAGCGCACCCCAGACAGATGATCACCTCAGTGTAATAAAGGGAGGAAGCCCTCCGGGGTGTAAACCGGATATACACCAGACAGAATGCGGCTTATCGGCTGGCCTGGGATTTACTCCCCTACGTTTCCAAGTTTTGCTTCCATATCCAATCGGGAACCGGCCATATCAAAACCTTCGAAGGTGACTGGCGCGGCCAGGGACACCCAATCCCAGACAGCAAAATACTGGTAGGGTGTATATAGAGGAGCAATGGGAAAGGTGCCATCCTCACCAAAAAAGGCTTCTTCTATCTCCCAGTAAAGCGCCTGCCGGTCAGATGGTGTGGTTTCGATCTGGGCCTCCGCAATTAAGTCATCGATCTCGCTGCACTCTCGATTGGATAGAAGCGGATGTTCTTCCTCGCAGGACAGCAAAGTACCCACCCAGTTTTCCTGATCCGGGAAATCGCTCCCCCAGCCGGTAATGATCAGATCCCAATCACCCCACAGCTCCTTGTTCCCAATAATCTCTTTGATGGATCCTTTAAAATTAATTGTCCCTTCAGGACATCCCAGGGAATCCTCCCAAAAACGCGAGATTTCCTCCCCATAGGTATTGGCAATCCCGGAATAGGCATAAAAAGTGATGGGAGGGATCCCCTTACAATCAGGGTAACCCGCCAGCTCCAATTCTGTCTGGGCAAATTCAGGATCATAACCGACTCCAATTTGATCGACAGGCGGGGCTCCAAATACGCCTGGAGGTGCGAGGTGGATCATCGGGATTCCCCCAATCTTGATCACCTCGTCCATAAATCTGGGGCGGTCGAGAGCTGAGGAAAAAGCCCGACGAAGATGGAGATTACTGAAAGCTGGTTTCTGATGATTAAATACAGCGTAGAAGACACTTTGATTGTTATATGCCTCTGTCTGGTCTGAATATAGACTCAGGTGGTTTTCCTGCAAATCGACCGGGACCTCAGAAAAATCGATCTCCCCATCCAGCCACAGCTGATAGGACTCCTCGTCATTGGACACCAAGGTCATTTCAACTGTGCCAATATTGCCCTCTCCCTGAAGTTCTATCGGCAGGAGCTGGTTGCGCAGCAGACGCACCTTCTCCCCGGAAACCCATTGATCGATCACAAAGGGACCGTTGCTAGGTATCAGCCCCGGGTTGGTCCAGGCTTCCCCATATTTCTCAATTGCCCAGGACGGAACAGCTACCAGGGTGGGGTTGGTAGTCTTGGTCAGGAAAGATGCCGATGGCTCAGTCAACTGAATGATCAATTCGGTATTCGATACCGCTTCCACTCCAACAGCATCCAGCATGACCTGGGGAATATTCTCTGGGTCAGGGTACTCCCAGAGTTCCTGGCAGCCAACCACATTGGTGAGGATTTGCATATAAAAGGACTCTATCCCCGGAGTACAAATACGCGTGAAGGCATACTCAAAATCCCTGGCCGTTAGAAATCGGGGGTTACCTTCCTCATCTTCCATTTGCTTTGTCTCTCCACCCAGGGCGTGCTGGACCCAGGGAATATCGGGATGGAGGGTGAAGGTGTAGATCGTGCCATCCGGGCTGACACTCCAGGAAGCGGCTGCGGCTGGAACTACCTCAGCCGTGTCAGGGTTGAACTTTGTTAAGCTGAAGAATAATTCTTTTGTTACCACCAGCGCTGCCCCAAAAGCCAGATGAGGATCAAGCGCGGTAATTTCTTCTGCTGCAATTAAAGATGCATCCATGGCAGCAGAGAATCCCGGTGTGGGTGTCGGCTCGGGAAGGCTTTCTTCTGCTGCTTGTGTCACATTCATTATTGGAACGGTCTCACTCACCGTATTCGTTTCAATTGGCTCAGATCCTGCTTTTCCTCCCAGCAGCTGCCAACCCAGGAAGCCCAGGATCGTTACCACTACCAGACTAGCGATTACATACACTGGGGTTCTTTGAGATGTTTGTTTTTGTTGCCTGGTTACAATCGCGCTAGCGGCCCCGCCGCTGATCTGGATGCTTCCATCCCTGCCGCCCAGATTAGCAGCCACACTCTCTACCAGCCGATCCAGGTGGGCATCCCAGCTGGGTTCATAAGCATCCAGCCAGTGTCTGGAAGAAAGATGCAGGCTCAGCGCCCCGGAAGGATTCATGGATTCGATCCTGAAGGGCAGGAGAGGTTTGCCTTGATCAATGGCGTAATTGACC
>CAZVIH010000057.1:0-14689 GCA_964627755.1 uncultured Anaerolineales bacterium | reverse complement strand
CTCTCCTATTTTAAGGATGGAAACAACTACATCCTGGTCGCTTCCAATTGGGGTCAAGCTGATCATCCCCAATGGTACAAGAACCTGTTGAAAGAGCCTGAGACCTTGATCCAGGTAAGATCCAAAAAAATCCCGGTGCGTATGAAACAATCCGATGAACAGGACTACGTCAGACTATGGATGCTAGTGACCAGACTGAACCGCCATTACGTCAGGTATCAGGCCAGGATGGACCGAAAGATCCCGATCGTGGTCTTGGAGCCAGTTCAGCGCAAGGTATTTTAAAGACGAAAAACCGAGAACGGATGACCGGGTTCTGACCCCATTCCCAGTTTTTAGTTTGGCTAAAACGACTTTTGGTCTTAGTGGAACTTGTACTCTCACTGAAATTATGTATAAAAAAAGATCTGTGAGGATTTCTTATCGGGTCTGTTGTGGCTCCCAATTATTTTGATTGAGTTCCCATCCTGACCTGCAGATCATGCTTCACGGGCTCTGGATCGAGGGTGATGTACTTCCCTTCCAGTCTTTTTCCATTCAGCTCCAACCAGGCAACTCCCTGCTGGATGTGATCTGGATTCTGAACCTCGATATTGTAGATCGCATCACCATGACGCAAAGCAACCTTATAACCATTCCACCACTCCGGGATTACCGGATCAATGATTAATCGATCAGACCGCTTCTTCAGACCAAGGACTTCTTCTGTCCAGACCCGATAGATCCAGGCTGCAGAACCCGTATACCAGCTCCATCCTCCCTGGCCGATCCGTCCGGTTAACCGATAGACATCTGCCGCGACAACATACGGTTCCACAGAGTACCGCCATACTTCAGGAACCTCACGGGTATGTTCAATCGGGTTGAGGATACGCAGGATTTCACCAGCCCGGTTGCCATCACCCTGGCGAGCAAAGGCCATCGCCATCCAGGCTGCAGCATGTGTATATTGTCCGCCATTCTCTCTCACACCCGGAGGATACCCCTGGATATAACCCGGGGAGGGTTTACTGATATCAAAGGGCGGCTTGAAAAGCAAGACCATCTGCCCTTCTTTCAGGACAAGCTCCCGCCAGGCGGATTCCAGGGCTTTGTTTTTGTGAACTGGATCACCAGCCCCGCTGATCCAGGGCCAGGATTGAGGCAGAGAATCTATTCGGGCTTCAAGGTTGTCAGCAGATCCCAGGGTGCTGCCATCATCAAAGGTTCCCCTCAGGTACCAGTCACCATCCCAGGCAGTTCTTTCGATACATGCCTCCAGCTCATCTGATTCCTGGCGGTAGAAAACTGCCAGATCGGTCTGACCAACCAGCCCGGCCAAATTTTCCATCCGATCCAGGACTTCAATTAAAAACCAGCCCAGCCAAACACTTTCACCAAGTCCGCCTTCTCCGACCCGATTCAGGCCATCGTTCCAATCCCCTGTGCCGATCAAAGGCAGCCCGTGAGGACCCTTGGTAAGGCCTTTATCGAGCGCCCGCCGGCAGTGTTCAAAGAGCGTATCCTTTTCGAGTGAGACCTGCGGCTCCAGGTAAATCTCATTCTGACCGGGCTGCAGCTGGGGAGCAAGCAGAAAATGGATCTGCTCCTGCAGGATGCTGTCATCACCCGTTACCCGAACATACTGGGCTGTGATAAAGGGAAGCCAGAGCAAGTCATCCGAGATCCTTGAACGTATGCCAGCCCCACCAGGCGGATGCCACCAATGCTGGACATCTCCTTCAATGTACTGGCGGCTTGCAGCCAGCAGGATGTGCTCCCGTGCCAGGGCAGGGTCGGCAAGCAAGAATGAAGCTACATCCTGCAGCTGGTCCCGGAAGCCGATCGCCCCGCCAGATTGGTAAAAAGCTGTTCGTCCCCAGATCCGGCAGCTTAAACTCTGATAGAGCAGCCAGCGGTTCAGCAAGAAATCTACCGAAAGCTCAGGGGTTTCCACCTGGACAGTACCCAGCAGCCGCTCCCAGTAAGTATGGGTTTTTTCCAGAGCCTGGTCTACCGCCAGAACCTGACGGTATTTTCGGATAAGCTCACCCGCTTCCGCCCCGGAGCCAGCCTGACCCAATATACAAATCACAACTGCGGATTCTCCCGGATTAATTTCCAGGTTTGTCTGCAGAGCGCCGCAGGGGTCAAGTTCTGCGCCTGCCCGTCCAGCTAAATGAGTGCGCCCCATGGCTGCTGGTTTCTCGCTGGTTTGATTCCGCCCCAGGAAAACAGTCCGGTCACAGGTAAAGGAATCCGGTGAGGGACTGATAGCAACAAAGGCTACTCTTTCTCCGTAGTCGGAGTGGTAGCCATTCCGGGCGAGGATCATACCTGAATCCGAATCCCATTGGGTAACAATATGCTGCTGGGTGGCCTCACGCTGCTCGCCAATCGTCCACTCCACATAATGGGTAATACTGAGTTTGCGAATTCTTTTGGAATCGTTGCGCAGGGTGAGTTTACTGATCTTGAGCGGCTCACCTCCTGCCTGATCAAGAGGTACAAAAACCGTCAATTGCTGCTCAATTGAATGGCTGTTGTGCTCAAAACGAGTATAGCCCGCACCATGACTGATGCGGTAGGCCGTACGCTCGCGAATTGGACCGGCAGTTGGATTCCAAAAGACACCGCTCTCCTCATCACGAATATAGATCACCTCTGAGTGAGGATCCAGAACCGGGTCGTTGGACCATTGGGTCAAGCGGTTGCGTTGGCTGTTACCAAACCAGGTAAATCCCGCTCCCGTCTCACTGACAAGAGTCCCAAAGAGCGGATTGGCAATTACATTAACCCAGGGAGCCGGTGTGTTGGTGTAAGGGCCAAGATAGATAACATACTCCCGGCCATCCGGGCTGAAACCACCCAGGCTGTTGAAATAAGGTAGTTTCATAAAGGGCAGCTGGCGGGAGGGTTCCTCCTCCGTCCGTTTTGTCACCAGCTGATCAGGTTCTTCGACAGTCTCAAACGGCACTCCGATCTGTTGGGCCAGAGGGCCCCGGGCCGCAACCAGGGAGACCCTGGCCACGGATTGAAGCAAGATCAAATCCTGAGGTGGGAGCTGATCAGCTGCCAGCAGGAAGATACCTTCTGGCTGATCCTTGCCTTCCATCATACTGAAAGAGTGGATCAAACGTTCCAAACGCTCCATCAACGGCTGTTCATAACTGCTTGATTCCTCATTAATGACAACCAGATCCGTCACCAGACCATGCCGCCGCCAATAAGCCTGGGCTTGCAGCATTTGCCGGACAAGTCCCAGATCTCCAACATTGGCGATCGTGACCAG
Source organism: uncultured Anaerolineales bacterium (assembly GCA_964627755.1). Lineage (GTDB taxonomy): Bacteria > Chloroflexota > Anaerolineae > Anaerolineales > UBA11858 > B10-G9. Next base: position 11,418 of record CAZVIH010000057.1, on the reverse strand, counting down.
TAAAATTGGAACGTCCCCGGAGATGCCGTAAGGCCAAAGACCGGATTGCCCCTTATGATTTGCTTCTATGCGGTCGGAAGGAGGACGCAGGTAGGATGAGGAATAGAGCATATATCCTGCAAGTTTCTGAAATCTGCGAGCGTCATCAGGGTGGATCCGAAGCAGCCGAAGCTCAAGCTGGGCAGAAGCCCAGGCGATCTCGAAGGCCCGCTCCACGACTGCCGGATCATGATACTTATCCACCAATGACAAGGCTTCCTGGCGGCTTCCGGCAACACCAAGGAATGAGATCAGCTGGACGCTCTGGCCTGGCAGAAGCTGGAACTCCCGGCGGACAGAGAAGACAGGGTCAAGTACGTACCCCTGGGTGTTGCCCAATACAGATTCAATCCCCTGGGGGTTGCGAAGAGTTCGGCCGCGTCCGATAAATACCCGCCGGTCGGTTTCATAGTGTTGTAATACGAGCGGTTCAGATACTCCCACCAGATCGAGACTGTGGGCAGCATAGATAGTCGGTTCATCTTGCTTCCGGAGACGCCGGTAAGCCAGCAGCGCTTCGCTGGACTCTACCGCTTCTGTCTGAATGAAGAGTTTATTAAATGCAGGATGTTGACGATCGGCCTCGTGCAAAGCCAGGGCAAGTTCATAATAGCTGGTTGCCTGAATCCGGCGGCTCCGCAGGGAACGATTTGTGATCGTGATCCGGCGAATCTCGACGTCGTCTTCCGGAGAAATGATCAATTCGGTCTGGGTCTCGATTCCGTTATCACGCCGGCGATACTCAGCCCGATCAAGCGGAAAGTGCGCCGTATATCGATCAGGGTCGCTGGCTGTGGGATGAAAAAGGTTCGACCAGACCTGACCACTATCCATTTCCCGCAGATAAAGGAATGAGCCCTGAGCATCTTTGGTTGTATCCGCCCGCCAACGGGTAACGTCCATATCCATCCAGCGGGTATAACCTCCCCCGGCGTTGGTTGTCATCGTTGAGAGCTTCCCATTTGACAGAAGCTGCACCTTGGGTGTGATGCTCTGGGCTGTGTCGAATTTACTGATAGATGGGGCAATTCCAACCTCTCCCACACGGGATGGGATCTCTTCCCGGATTGAGGTGTGATAGACGGGAGGTGAAACCGGCACACGTTCATAAAGCAGCGGTTCAGTGGCTTTCACCCGGGCATCCTGGTGAAAACGATGCTGCATGATATTCTCATGAAGGAAATTGTCCACGGCAAGAAAAGCCATACCCTGGTGGTGCGCCATATACGCTCGCACTATAACACCTGGATCCGCATCTGCCCGGGGCCTGCGGGTAAAATCAATCGACTCGAAGTACCCATAATCATTATAGAGCCCCTGTCGGGTGAGACGTTCAAGGTTCTTAAGAACTGCCTTGGGTTCCAGACCCACAGCCAGCATGGATGCATAGGGCGCAACGACAAGATCCTCATCAAGGCCACGCTTTAAACCCAGCCAGGGAACACCAAACGCTTTATATTGATAGGTTTTATTCAAATCCAGATCACCGTAGGCCGATTCGGAGATTCCCCAGGGCACCCTGCGTGCCTTTCCATAGGAAATCTGCAGGGCTGTAGCTTCCCGGGTGGCCTGATCAAGCAGCGAATTGGGAAAGGTCCGCTGCAGTAAAAGCGGCATCAGATATTCGAACATGGTACCAGTCCAGCTCAACAGCACCCGATGCTGCCCGTGAGAACTATACGGTCGATTCAATGCCAGCCAATGTTCGACCGGAACATCTCCCTGGGCAATGGCGATATAACTTCCCAGACGGGATTCACTGGCAAGTAAATCGTAATATGAACCATCCAGCTGGTTGGTGCTGACGTTGTGGCCGACCGAGAATAAACGTCGAACCGGATCGTACAGAAAGCCCATGTTGATTCCATCAGAAAACTCTTTTAGATCAGTTTGCAGCTTTTCGCCCAAAGCAGTCATTTCGCCGGCAAACCACTTCCCGCGGGAATAGGCTTCTGCAAATCGTTCCATCCAACCTTTAAGTTCGTCATCCTGGATCTTGGAAATCAGCTGATCCGGATCAAATGAATCCATTCCTCCCACCCGGCCAGCGGCCAGGGATTGCAGAGAGGGAATGCCGCCAAAATCAAGGCAGCTGTTGAGCAGGTTATCCAAACCTGCCAGCCGGATCCCTGATTCTGATTGTTCATACAAGATCTCCATCCAGACCAGATAACGGTCGATTAATTCGATCCAGGCAGAGACCTCACGTGCAAGTTGTTCAGCCCAGTAAGCTGCTCCAGCCCTGGCACCTTCCACCTCGAGCATCAGTCCAGCCAGTGACGACACTTTAGAATGGATCTGGCGCATAATGCGAATCAGATCAATAACCTCGGAAGGTCTTTCCCGGATTGTGTTCAGAAGCTCCAAGGCAGCCCGAGTTATTTCCGGGGCCGCATTTTCGGTCTTTAATTCTTTAAGAAGGATTTCCGCCGTATCTAATAAACCATCCAGAACTGAAGGGCTGAGCAGTGGCTGTTTGAGGATCTCTTCAATTCCCTGGTCAAGTGTCCAGAGCGCGGCAATAAAATTGCCGCTGTCTACAGAAGACACATAACGAGGATGGAGTGGTTTTAGGTCTTCAAGGTTGTACCAATTCAGCAAATGTCCTTCGTGCAGCTCGAGCCGCTTCAATGTTCCCATAGTATGGGTGAGCCGTTGTATGATCTGATCCAGTGTCAGATAGCCGAAATCAAACGCACCCAGCATGCTTAACATCCCCAGACCTATATTGGTGGGGCTGGTGCGCATCGCCAGCTGGTTCTTATGGGAGACTTGATAGTTATCCGGGGGCAGCCAGGCAGTATCTGGCCCCACAAAATCGGCGAAGTAGCGCCAGGTTCGGCGGGCAACGATTCGAAGGGAGCGCAGCTGCCCGTTGGGAAGCTGCTGGGCTGAAAGCAGGGGAGAAGGTTTTGAGGTCAGCAGCCAAGCAACCAGCGGGCTGAAAAACCACAGGGTTAACCATGGGAGAGCGTAGGGAAGGCTTTTTGGGTTCAGTTGAGATAAACCGATCCCAAGACCCAGGCTGAGCAGTGAGATCAACCAGAAATAATATTGGAAAATATTCATCTGATCTCTGGCGCCCCATTCTGTCATCTGGGCGGTGGTCCATTCAAGCAGGCCCTTCTTACTGATTAACCGGCGATAGAAAACTCGCGTGATGGCATCCAGAGCCAAACCCGCCTGGTGTAAAAACATAGCCGCCTCGGCGAAACTCCTGGTCAGGTCGTGGCGGATCTGGCGAAAAGAAAATGACCGCAGGCCGTGGGAAGAGGTGATCCAGGTCAGGGGTCCGGTAAGTGACTGGAACAGGATCACACCGCCAATCAGCAATGTGACATAGAACTGCAGGTTGTTAAAGAAGAACCAGGTCATAATCAGGGCGCCAATACTGGCCGCTGGAACCAGGCTTCGCCTCAGATTGTCGAAAATCTTCCAGCGGTTGAGAATGGTTAAGAGATTGGAAATCCTGTTGTGGTTCCTGTCAGGAACCCGGGGGAAGATCCACTCAGCTATCTGCCAATCACCCCGGATCCAGCGATGCTTCCTGAGACTGTAGCTGATGTAATCTGAAGGAAACTCATCAAATAGCTCAATATCAGTAGCCAGGCCTGTACGTACATGAGCGCCTTCAATCAAGTCGTGGCTCAAGAGATGCTCATCCGGGAAACGATCAGCAAGGATGGACTGGAAAAAGCGCGGATCATAAATGCCTTTACCAATATAAGATCCTTCCCCAGCGAGATCCTGATAGGCGTTCGAGACTGCCTTGGTATAAGGATCAGTCCCAACCGGATCCGTGTAGATCCTGCTGAAGATCGAGGCAACTGCGCTGGGGAGGGCCGGGCTCACCCGGGGCTGGATGAGAGTATAGGTACCCTGAGCGATCTGTCCTTTTTCATCGAAACGGGGCTGATTAAGGGGATGGGCGAGCGTTTCGATCATGCGTCTGGCGCTGTCGCGTGGAAGCTGGGTATCACTGTCCAGTGTGATCACAAAACGGATGTCAGTTAAATGGTTGACCTCACCAACGTAAAGGATGGAAGGTTCATCCTCACTGCGGAGTCCCAGCAGCAAGCGGTTTAGTTCTTCCAATTTGCCGCGTTTTCGCTCCCAGCCGATAAATTTACCCTCCGTTTCGCACCAGGTTCTCTGACGGTGGAATAAGTAAAACCGGTCCCCACCGTAACGAGCGTTTAGGTTTTTAATCCCCTCCTCCGCAATGGAGAGCAGATGCAGATCCTGCTCGGAAGTCTCTGTTGGCGCATCCAAAAAATCGGAGAAAAGGCCAAAGATCAGATTGTGATCCGAATTACCCACATAACGGACCTCAAGTTTCTCAATCTCATTCACAATGGTAGCTTGATCGGTCAGAAGCATGGGCACGATAACCAGGGTCCGATAGGCATCAGGGATGCCCTGATCGGAGAAGTCCAGTTTTGGCAGCCGCCGCGCCGGCAGGATCCGGGTAATGAGGTAGTTGATCCATTCCGCGGAGACCTGGCTGGCAGGAAAAGTCAGCAGGATCAGCAAGACCAAATTAAACACAGATACCCCAAACTGAATAAAGTGCAGGATCGGGAAAGCCAGCAAACCAGCAGTCAGGAGGGTGATCGAGCTCAGATAAAGTCCGGCAGGATGGCGGTAGACCCACTGCTTGGTTTTAAAGCTCCAGTTCTCTCGGCAGCCAATTGATTTTGAAAATTTCCTCCTCCCTTCACCAATCAGATAAGTTCCAACATGCCTCTGGCGAGATTGCCAATTCTTGCTCCCCTCACTGGTAGAGGCCATCTCGATCACTTTACGGGCGACTTCAATCTGATCCATTCTCGCCCCTTTTGCCAAAACCTCCACAGCTTCCCGATACTGGTTGCGGGTATCAAAGTCCATCTGAGGATAGATCCCGGCAGGATCCCGGCGCAGGATCTGATCAACCCAGCTCTGGCTTTCAAAAACATCCCGCCAATCCAGCAGGCTTAACTGACGCAGGCTGGTAATGGCATTTCCAACCGAGATCTGGTTGGCGGCCTGACGAGATTGTTCTCCTGAATGAAGTTCTGTGAGCGGCCTGTGCAGGACCCGTTCAAGCCAGCTCTGGACAGGAACAAGGACGGCATCCTCATCATAAAGGTGGCCGCTCAGCTGGATAGCAAAATAAGGGCTTGGACGACCTCGCTCCTCAGCCATTTCAGCCAGAACGGCAAAAAGCTGATCCGGGTCACGACGCAGAGTCGCTAATAGACGGTTAGCCCAGAAATCAGCAAATTCACGGTCGATTAATTCCTGCCAGGCCTGACGTGCCAGCTGTTCAACACGCTGGACCAATGCGATCCGCAGCATGAGCGGCAATGCCCACAACTCACCTATCGTCAGAGGTGAAACCTGCTGATAGGCGGACAAAAAAGCGGAAATATTCTCATGATCGATCCGGGCATCGCTGTGTGTTATGAGCTCCTTCGCCAGGCTGAAGACCCGCGGGGCGTTTCCGTTGGGGTCCACGACCAGGGTCGGCAGCTCCCGGTAGAAAGATTTGGAAAGGTTGAGCTTGACATCGCGCCCGTGGCTCTCGATGAGATATTCATTATCAAGGATCCATTCTGCAACGGGTCCCAGACGCTGTTCAAGTCGGACTGCTTCAGCCAAATCACCACAAATGGCATGGATGACCTGGCGGGCATCGTCAAGCTTTGTGAGCAGGACCTGACTTGAGCTTCCCTGGAATTCAACCCGATGTTCCTCTGCCAGTCGGGAAGCATGGGCTTGAATCTGGGGCAGCGGCAGGGCGGTGGATTCTTGCAGATCGGTTTGATCTGGATACTTACGGAGGGGGTGTTGGGCAAAGATCGAAATCTCGGTTTCGATCGAGTCGCGCAGAAATTGAACAGCAGAGGAGAGCGACAGAAGCGGCGCCTCCAAGATCAAGAGTGATTCTCCGTTTCTCAACCAGGAGGATTGCTGGGCAATTACACTCTTAGATACGCCCGGAAAGAGGAACCGGGAGGCTATCCAGCCAAGACCAGCACCAATACCAAATCCGATCAGACCTGATATTGCATAATTTAAGATCAGCCCGGGGAGGATAGAGGGCAAAAATCCCACCAGAGAGAGCATCAAACTGGCAGTGCAAATGAAGAGGCCGCTCAGCAAGAAAAAGATCAGACGTAAACGAATACTTGGATCAGTCCGGTTAACTCGACCATTAGATGTACCCTGCAGCAAGATCCTTCTACGAAAGCCCTTATGCCCCAGAAATCGCAGAGCATCCTGGGCAGCTTCAGGTTCTCGAACATAACTTAGTAATAAGCCGTTTTTATTCATCAAGCTTCTTTTTAATATTGCCTTTGGTTCTACTAGCTTTGCCGCTAAATAAATACCTGGTTAGGTAAGATGGACCACAACTACTCCTGCATTATATCGTGGACCACCTCCGCCGATAAGTGGAAGCAGAAAATAACTCTGAACATCCAGAGGAAATTGTATCCCAGATAAAATTAAAATCAATAAAGGGCAGCGACGGTGCTGCCCTTTATTCTATGACATTTATAGGTGATCGATTGGTATTGGGTCGGCTCAGTGGAACAGGTATTCCCACTGAGCAAATTTGCAAACACTTCCAGAAGATCCGTCCAGCTGTTCGATCATAAATGAGGTGACCCCCCCAGGTTCTGATGCAATCGCAAAGGAACCATTGGACGACATATCATCTTCAATAACAGATGAACATCTTGAAGAGGGATCCACCTGGATGATAAAGGATGGGCTGGAGGATTCTATCAGCATCACCATAAACAAGATTGAAATTGCAGCCATAACTTTCTTCATTTTTATCTCCTTTAATCTAATTTTTTATCTGGCTTATTACAAAACTTGGGCTAATTTTCATAATCACCTCCTGTCTTGGTTCACCCTCCTGGCCCTGGTCAAATAAGTTCTTGAAATTCCGCAGATCTAACCACCCCGCGGGCTGCAGAGTGGTTAGATCTTGCTTGCGGGAAAGAAACGGATTCGATCTTGAAAGTCGGGATTTGTTTGTGGCATTTTATTTTCCACCTTGGGGTTCAGCTGGATAATAATTTGCTTTCTTTTAGACTGTGGCTAAGTTTTAGGAGCCAACTTGACCACGACCAGTCTGCATTTGGATTAGATTCTTTGCTGCTGGCTTTGTTGGCTTCTTTGAGCTGCTTCAGCAGCCGTTCCTTCTCAGCTTCTTTGAGTAAATCTTTGTACTGTTCCCGTTTAGCGTAATAGTGGTTGAACATGAGTACCTCCTTGTTTAATAATCCCTTTCTTGCCCTTGCACTGCCAGTATACAAAAGGGGGCGTTTCTAAAACGTTTCTCCTGGCGTTTCTTTTTCCATTAAAAGGAAACGCTCTTGAAACGCCCTGTTATCTATACTGCTGATGTAAATCAGGCAATGTGAACCAAAAAGGAGGCAGCCTTGTTATCCATGAACTTCCCAGTTATTCAGAAGGATCGTGTGGTCCAGACAGGGAATGCAAACACAAGAGCAAGTGCCAGGCAATAACATTCACCTGCCTGAGCTTTGGAAGGCTCTTAAAGAAAACTATCAGACAATACCTAGAAAGGAGAAATCTTATGATGAGCTGGAAAGACTATTACACCCAGGAGCAGGTCCGGCAGGACCGCCTCAGAGAGGCCAAGCAGCAGAGATTGGTAAGAATGCTCAGCCGCAACCTGCGGGATGAGCGGGTAAAAGCTCGGGATCAGATGTTAGAGCGAGTCGGCTATCGCCTGGTTCTTTGGGGCGACGCCCTGCTGCGCCGGGTGGCGGATCGTTCACTAGTCAGCTGATGCCTGCGACAGAGGACGGGAGACGGAGGACAGAGTCGGTCCTCTGCCCTCGGTCTTCGGTCTATTTAGCTAGATTTCTGAATAATAAACCAGGCCTGAACTCGTGTTCATGGATATTCTTTCAGTCCGGGATATTCTATTTAATGGAACCCTCTATTTGACACCTCACCAGCGCTCATCTATACTGGTAAATAGATTTCATTTTTCTATGGACAGGAGTTCTTTTTTTGCCCAAATCATTAGAGATCCACCTCTTGGGCAGTTTTCAGCTTGTCTCTGACGGAATACCGGTCAAAGGCCTGGACTCCCCTCGCCTGCAATCCTTCCTTTCCTACTTACTGATCCACTGCGATGCTCCCCAATCTCGCCAGCAGCTGGCTTTTTTATTCTGGCCGGATTCCAACGAATCCCAGGCCCGCACCAACCTCAGGAATATGTTATTTAAACTCAGGGGAGCTCTCCCCGAAGTAGATCATTACCTGGAGATCAATCAGCAGACCCTGTGGTGGAAACCAGATCCATCTCTCCAGCTGGATGTGGACCTATTCCGAAATGCAGTTGTGCAGGCTGACAAGACCGGCAGCGGGAAGGATCAGGATGCCCACCGGCAAGCCTTGATCGCAGCAACTGAGATTTATTCAGGCGATTTGCTGCCCAGCTGCTATGATGATTGGATCCAACCGGAAAGGGAGCGCCTCAGGCAGTTCTATATCAACATAGTGGAAGAACTGTCGGAGATGCTGGAGGAGAACAAAGATATTGATGATGCCATCCAGATGGTTCGCCAGCTCATCCGCCTGGATCAACTCTCTGAAAGATACTATCAGCATCTGATCCGTTTATATATTACTAAAAGGGATAAAGCCCGCGCTGTAAGGGTCTACCACCAATGTGTTGAAATACTCGAGAAAGAATTGGGGATGGATCCCAGTCATGAAACCCAGATTCTCTACCGGGAGATCATGGAACGGGAAGTTCCCGCTGCAGAAATGCCCCGGGTAACAGAAAAGAAAGCCAGGCTGGTAGGGCGGGAGAAGAGTTGGAATAAACTCCAGGAGGCCTGGCTGGGATATCAGGCAGGCAGCCACCTGGTTGTGATCCTGGGAGAAGCTGGCATTGGAAAAACCTATCTGTCGAATGAATTCATCCGTTGGGCCAGGAAAGGCACCATCACCTGCCTGAAAACACGCTCCTACCCCACCGAGGATGAGCTGGCCTACACCCCGGTGGCAGCCTTATTAAGGAACGAAGCTGTCCTGAAAGCAATTTCAAAACTGGAGAGAGCCAGGCTGATCGAACTGGCCCGCCTGCTGCCGGAGCTCCGCAGCCAGTATCCTGACCTGCCTGATCCAGATAAGATCAGTGAAAGCTGGAAACGGGGACGGCTGTTTGAAGCCAGCACCAATGCTTTATTGGGAATAGATAATAAATTGGTGATCGTGTTGGATGACCTGCAGTGGTGTGATCGGGATACCCTGGATTGGCTGCGGTTCATACTGTTCTATGAAACAGAAAAGAAGTTTATGATCATCGCTGGCGTTCGAACTGAGGATCTGTTGGCAGACAGCCCCCTGATCCCCTTCTTTGGGGAATTGGGCGAAAAAGGGAAAATCACCGAAGTCCTGCTGGACCGCCTCAGCCTGGAAGAGGTTCACATGCTGGCATCGGACATGTGGGGTGAGGAATTAGAACCCAGAGCTGCCGTCCGATTTTACGAGGAAACGGAGGGAAATCCCCTTTTTGTGGCAGAAATGGTCCGGGCAGGGTATCTGAAAGATTACGGGGACGGGACAGATCTGAGCAGGATGCCGCCCAAAGTACAGGCTGTGATCAAAAGCCGTTTGAACGCCTTATCACCAAAAACCCGCGAGCTGGCATCGTTAGCATCAGCCGTAGGACGCGGTTTTGATTTTGAACTGCTTTTTCGAACCGGAGAAATGCCGGAAGCTGATTTGCTCGGGAGCCTGGATGAACTATGGAGCCGGCGTTTGATCCGGGATGAGGGCAACGAAGGCTACAACTTCAGCCATGATAAATTCAGGGAGATCCTGTACGAAGAGATCAGCCCCCATCGAAAGACCCATTACCATAAAAAGATCGCTCTGGCGCTGGAAGAGGTCCATCAGGGGCAGCTTGAAATTATTTCGCCGCAGTTAGCTTACCAGTTTAACCAGGCTGGTAATAAGGACAAAGCCCTGGATTATTACTTAATGGCTGGTGATCAGGCCAGAATGGTTTTTGCTCAGTCAGATGCCCTGGCATATTATCAATCTGCAGAGGAGATTGGCTGGAAAGAAAAAGACTCTCGACCTGTGGCGCTATACAGCGGGATGGGCAAAACGCTTTTGAGGTTAGCCCGCTATGAAGAGTCCGTGGTATCTTATCTTAAAATGAGCAAAGCTGCTCATACTATTGGAGATCCTGAAAGTGAGGCCCAGGCCTGGTTGGCAGTTGCCACAGTTTATGACAGGCTGGGTAAATTCAAACAGGCCCTTGAAAGCACCGCCAATGCTGAAGACATTGCCAAAAAATATGGTTGCCAAAAAGAGGAAGCCAATGCCCTCCTGATGAAGGGCCAGCAAAACTACCGCCTGGGTGATGTCGATCTGGCTGAACCCCTTCTTGAAAAAGCATTGGCAATGCACCAGCAAAAGGGAGAGCAGATAGGTGTCGGACGCTGCCTGAATCTACTGGGCTTGATTGCGGACGTTCGGGGAGATTTCGGAACGGCCCGCAAGCATAAAAATGATGCTATTTCAATTTTTCAGGATGTTAATGATACCCTGGCCCAGTGGTGGATCGGTAAAATTACCGGAAATCTGGCCAACACCGCCAGCCATTTAGGGGAATATCAGCAGGCTGTCGACCTTTATCAAAAAGCCCTGGGGATAATGGAGGAATTTGATGACAGGGATTGGAAACTATTAAATCTGTTCAGCCTGGGGGTGGCCCAGGTAGGATTGGGAGAATACTCCCTGGCGGAGGATAACCTGGGGGAGGTGCTGGTGTTGACGGAAGGATCCGGCTGGTTAGGCCTTTCCCTGACCTATTATTTTCTAGCCGAATCTTATTTAGGCCAGGGTCAGCTAAAGTATGCTGAAAAAGCCGCCCAGGAAGCCCTAGATCTGGGTATTCAAACCGGTGCCAAGGAACACCTGGGTGCGGCCTGGCGAGCGCTGGGAAAAGTCGCTTCTGAGAAAGGAAAGTCAGTTAAAGGTGCTGAGGAAACCCTTTCTGCTGAAGAGTGTTTCCAGAGGAGCGCGGAGTTCTTCAGGAAAGTGGGCGCCGACGATGAACTGGCTCATACCTTAAGATCCTGGGCAAGACATGAGATGAATAATGGCGATCAGAAAAAAGGCCAGAAAATGTGGGCTGAAGCCAAAGGGATCTTCCAGCGTTTAGACATGCCAGCGGAAGTCGCGAGAATGGAAAAGGAAAATTCATAGAGAGTATAAGTCAAAAATAATCAAAAAGACCTGTGGATCACAGGTCTTTTTGATTATTTAGCGAGAGTAAAACCTAACAGTCGCCGATCAGAGGATCTACAAGCGTCCTGATCCTTAGGT
>CAZVIH010000056.1:0-26818 GCA_964627755.1 uncultured Anaerolineales bacterium | reverse complement strand
CTGCAATAATAATTCAGGGCAGGAACCAGCTCCAACGTCCATTCCTCTTTCCAATCCCCAGTCTGGTCTTACTGACCCTGATATCACAGTGATCCCGCCGCTCCACCCGATATCCCTTCCCGAGGGATTTGGTATTACGGTATTCGCAGAAGGATTACAAGGGCCCCGGATGATGGCTTTTGGTCCTGACCAACAGCTCTATGTCACAGAGCCAGCCACTGGTCGTGTTTTACTCCTGCCCGATAGAAATCGGGATGGTCTTTCTGACGGTTCTGAAGTTGTGGCGGAAAACCTGATAGAGCCGTCCGGGATTGCTTTTTATCAAGATGGCTCCCTCTACGTCGCTGAAACGACCCGGATTCTTAGATTGGGAGATTCAGACGGTGATGGATATTTCCAGGACCGGGAAATAATCACTGCAGGAATTGCTGCTGGGGGTTTTACCAATCGCACGATCATATTCAGTCCAGATTGGCGGCACATCTACTTGGCGATCGGATCTTCCTGCAATGTTTGCCTGGAAAAGGATGAACGACGGGCTGGAGTAATGCGGTATAAAGCAGACGGAAGCGAAGGCCGGATTTTCAGTACTGGATTGAGGTATGTGATCGGGCTGGCTTTTAATCCCCACAATGACATCCTATGGGCCGCAGTAATGGAAAGAGAAGGATTGGATAATGATCTGCCCCCGGATACCCTCTACGGGATTTATATTGATGCAGACGGCGGATGGCCCTACTGCCACGCTGGCAGGATTATAGACCCGGATTTTGGCAGCAAGGATTCCTGCAAGGAAGGATTATTGACCCCAGCGTTTGAACTCAAAGCCCAGAGTGCTCCCTACGGGCTGGAATTTTATACGGGTACACAATTCCCACAAGAATTCAAGCAGGATGCTTTTCTAGCTCTACACGGTACTGGAACAGGAGCGGAAGCAAGTGGGTATAAGATTGTCCACATCCCATTAGGAGATGGAAAGAATGGACCGGTGCAGGATTTTGCTGTAGGCTGGTTGGACGCAAACGGGATCCCTTGGGGGGCGCCAACTGATTTGATCCAGGGGCCAGATGGGGACCTGTTCTTGTCCGATGATAAACTTGGGGTCATTTATAGGATATTCTATGTTGAATGACCTGGCAGATTCAGATCGGTACTATGAGAAGAGCACCTTTTTGACAAATCTTGACTATCGTGCTAAAATGAGCCCTGTTTCAAGAAAAGAAACAACCGGCTTTTGGAGTAATCCAACAGCAACACTGCTCTACGAAGATTATTTAGGTTTTATCGCAAGATATAATATCAAATATGTTTCAAAAAGCACTGCCCGGCCGGTTTTAACAGGCCGGGTATTTTTTATTAGACTAATAACTCTCGCTGAACAAAAAGATTTCAGACCGAGAAAGTAATGAAGGAAAAAAATGAGTAAAAACAAATTAAGAATTATTCCCCTGGGAGGTTTGGGGGAAGTCGGGAAAAATATGATGGTCTACGAATATGGGAAGAATATTCTCATCGTCGATGCCGGATTGATGTTTCCTGATAATGAGATGCTGGGTATTGATTACATTATCCCGGATTTTGAATATATCAAAGAAAATAAGGATTTGGTCAGGGGTATGGTACTCACCCACGGCCATATGGATCATGTTGGAGCAATCGCCCATGTTTTGGAAGAAATCAACGTGCCCCTGTATGCTACCCCGCTGACAAGGGGGTTGATCGAGAACAGCCTGTCAGAAAATGGCTTGCTGGATAAAACCACGATCAACACTGTTCATGCCGGCGAGAGCGCAACTATTGGTCCTTTTGAAGTGGAGTTTTTCCATGTCTGCCACTCTATCCCAGACAGCGTAGGTCTGGGTATCACCTGCCCGGATGGATTAATTGTCCATACCGGAGACTATAAATTCGATCCTACTCCTGTGGACGGTTGGCCAACAGATTTCTCCAAACTGGCAGAATTCTCTGGCCGGGGAGTTTTAGCCCTGTTGGCAGATTCCACCAATGCAGATAAACCGGGTTGGACACCGTCGGAAATGGTGATCAACGATTCCCTGGATAAGGTGTTTCGCAATGCACCAGGCCGGATCATTGTGGCTTCATTTGCCTCACTGGTATCCCGAATGCAGCAGGTAATCGACGCCGCTGAACACCACGGACGCAAGATCACCTTTGTGGGCCGTAGTATGAAACAAAATTCCAAAATGGCCAAAAAACTGGGGTACCTGAAAATTCCCTCTGATCTGGAAGTGGGCATCGAAGAAGCTTTGAATATGAAACCCAAGGATGTTGTCCTGATGGCAACCGGCTCCCAGGGAGAACCTTACTCCATAATGGGCAGATTGGCCCGGGGCACGAATAAACAATTCGAGCTTATCAAGGATGACACCATTGTACTTTCCTCACATACCATTCCCGGTAATGAGGAAACTGTGTTCAAAACCATCAACTCGTTGTTCCGCAAGGGAGCCAACGTGATTTATGAACCAATCGCTGGCGGCGTGCACGTTTCAGGACATGCCAACCAGGATGAGATGAAATTAATGCTTAATATGGTTAATCCTAAATATCTCATCCCAGTCCACGGCGAATTGAGACATCTCAAGCAGCATGCCTTTTTAGCAGAAGAATCCGGCTTCCCAATGGAAAACGTGCTGGTCATTGAGAACGGACAGGTCATTGAATTTGATGACGGCAAGCTGCAAATCAAGGACCGCATCCCCGGAAATTATGTCTTTGTGGACGGATCCCGGGTAGGAGAGATCGGCCCCTCGGTTGTAAGGGAAAGAGAACAACTGGCACAGGATGGCGTAGTTTTGATCAGTCTGGTTCTTGACGAAAAAGGTAGTTTACATGAAGATCCGGAGATCATCTCCCGGGGATTTGTGTATAAACATGATGAAACTAACCTGATTGACCAAATCAGCCAGAAGACTTTGGAGATTGTTAATAAAACCAAGGGGGATCTGCACAATGACCTGGTTCAATCAATTCGATCATTCCTGTACAGTAAAACAAAAAAACGGCCTGTTGTGTTAGCAACAATTTCCTACCTCTAAAAACTCACTTTAATAGACATATAAAAAGGGCGACTCTACGAGTCGTCCTTTCGTTTAAATCTCTGTTCATGAAAACTGGTTACCCACAGGTCGCCCCGGGTGGGTTTTCTCTTATATTACTCTCCAGCCCAACCATGTTCACCTATCAGGGGAACAAAGGCGACCGGGGCCAGATCTTCCCTGTGAAAAGCATTTCCCTCCCGCTTGTAAAGCAAAAGCACCTGTCCGCCTCTACTGCCTACTGGCATAACCAATCGCCCGCCTTCCCCCAACTGTTCTAACAGTGGGGGGGGAACATCGGGTGCAGCCGCGGTTACCATGATCGCCTGATAGGGAGCGAACCCGGGCAGCCCCTGGGTGCCATCTCCCTTATGTACAGTGACATTATCATATCCCAGGCTCTGCAATAGCTGGGCTGCATTATCAGCCAGAAATGGGTGTCTTTCTATCGTATGGACCTCATCAGCCAGATTCCCCAGAATGGCAGCCTGATACCCTGAACCGGTTCCAATTTCAAGCACTCGCTCTGCTCCTGTCAATTGGAGCAAATCCGTCATATATGCAGCGATATAAGGTTGAGAGATTGTCTGACCCAAACCAATAGGCAGGGGGCTATCCTGGTAGGCATGGACCTGCTGGTTTTTCGAGACAAAAAGGTGGCGGGGTACCTCCAAGAAAGCTTCAAGGACCCGGGGGGATGTGATGCCCCGGATGGTTATCTGTCCATCCACCATTCGTTTTCGGGCAGCTTGATAGTCAATTAAAGCCACTTTCTATCCAATAAGTACATAATTAATTCAATAGATAGGCCATTATCCACTTGGTAGTCGCTATCAGGGCATCAATGTGAGTGCGTTCATAATTATGGGAAGCATCCACACCGGGTCCAATCAATGCTACCGCAACATCACCTCCGGCCCGCCAAAAAGCTTCCCCGTCTGAGCCATAATAAGGATAAATATCAACTTTGTGGGGAATCTCGTACTCATCAGCCAGAGACCTTAAACGCTGGCTGAGTCTGTGATGATACGGCCCTCCCGAATCTTTCACACACAGGGTGGCATGGAATTCGTCCGAGTTTTGTCCTTCCCCCACGGCTGC
The DNA here is from genome assembly GCA_964627755.1 of uncultured Anaerolineales bacterium. GTDB lineage: Bacteria > Chloroflexota > Anaerolineae > Anaerolineales > UBA11858 > B10-G9. Next base: position 22,658 of record CAZVIH010000056.1, on the reverse strand, counting down.
CATATCCACGGCTACCAATTCCTTCAACCCTTCTGGAAAACCTGTTGCTGCCCCATGTCCAACTTCTTCATAGTTGCTGAAATGGAATACTGTATCCTGGGCCGGCTGCAGCTCCGCGCCCACCAGGGCTTGAATAGCTGCTAAAACACAAGCCACACAGGCCTTATCATCCAGGTGTCTGGAGCGGATAAAACCCTGGTTGGATTCTGTTCGGGTGTCGAAGACCACAAAATCCCCCACCTCGATCCCCGCCCCACGAGTCTCATCTGCGGAGCTAGTGACGATATCCAATCGCACTTCCATGCTTTCGGCGGTACGTTCGGTAGTACTGACTTCCTTGGCATGGACGTGGCCAGATGCTTTATTCAGGAGGATCGAGCCTCTCACAGGCTCACCACTGCTGGCAAAGACTGTACATCCCTCTCCCTCTATCGTATTCCATGCGTAACCACCCAGTTGGGATAATTTCAGGCGGCCATTGCTTTTGATCTCCTTAACCATTGCACCCAGGGTATCCAAATGAGCCGTAAGACCGCGCAGTGAGGTTTTTAGATCCCCTGTCCAGTTGGCCACCAGAGCGCCCTTGGTTGTTCTATGGTAATTGATGAACGGAAACTCAGCTAATCTCCCTTCCAGATAATCCACAATTTCTTCTGTATAACCGGTGGGACTGGGAATGGCTAATAACTTCTGAAGTAAGGATAATAAAAACTCTCGATCTATTCCAGGTAATTTTTTCATGGGATACCTTTGTGTTATGTTAGTCTAGTCCTTCAAAATCCCGAAGTGTTTTTCGCCAGTTCTCTCGGATCGGAATGGTTTTTCCCTGCTGGTAGTCATAAGCCACCTGGACTGTTTTTGCATCCGCAAAGACCTGGCCTGTGTTAAATTCCCGGATCACATATTCCATATCCAGGCTTTTATTACCCAGTCGAGAAGTGCGCAAACCCACTTCCACCGAATCGATCATCAGGATCGGTTCCTTGTAATCTAATTCTATTCGCGCCAGGATGATCCCGATCTCCATGAAAGATTTCCCGTCCCATAATCCCAGATACCGTACATAGGCGACCCGGGCATGCTCAAGATAGGTGAGATAGGCGGCGTTATTAACATGTCCCTGGGGATCGAGATCCCCGTAACGGACCACAATGGGATGGAAGAAGCGGAAATCTGACATGAAATCATTATACATGAATTGGATGATTGAAAAGCGCTGGAGGTGATAAATATTAGAGAAGTTGATTTATAAAGAGTGGCAAAAAGAAAACGATAAAAAAAACCGGGAGAGATCCGGGAAATTTGTTCCCATAACCCTTTCTAAGAGGTGCATTAGAGTTATCGAGACAATTGAGGAGTGTAATCTGGAAAGGTATAATGGTTGTTGACGAATATTTATCATCGAATGAGTGTCTTTAAATGGAAGTCCTGACAAGTCTATTTACAATCCTGATCATCGTTGCCCTGGGAATCCTGAGCCGGAAAGCTGGAATTTTCCGGGCAGAGCATTCCAAAACACTATCGTCCTTTGTTTATTATTTCGGTCTGCCTGCCTTGTTTTTTGTGAAGATCTCTAACCTGGATATATTTACCCTCGATCCCCAGCTTGTTCTTGGCGCTCTGCTGCCAACCGTGATCGTTCTGGTATTCCTATTGATCCTGAAATTGATCGGTGTGCTCCAGAAAGATACCTATTTCCTTCTCAGCCTATCCATCAGTTTTGGAAGTTATGCTTTTTTTGGAGTGGCATTTTTCGAAACCTTCCAGGATGGGATGTGGTTGGAGGAAGCTGTCCTTGCCGCTTCTGTGCTGGGCATACTGGGTATCATCACCACTCTATCATTATTGGAATATGCCAATCAGAAGAAAAAACGGGGTAATTTTTTAGGCAAGATCTTCTCCAACCCCCTGATCCTGTCCATTCTACTGGGTACTGTTTTCTCCCTACTTGGTATCAAACTGGCCTTCTTAAACTATGCCTTCAGCCTCGTAGGACAAACCGCCGGCGCAACAGCTATCTTTGTGCTTGGAATGTTCATCCATGATCGATTTTCCATAGAGATCATCAGAGAGGCCCTGCCCTATTCCCTGTTCCGGATGCTGGTTCTACCATTATTCACCTGGATTACGATCCGGTTCATCTTGCCCGGTGGAGGAGAGATCGATCAGTTCCTGCTACTGGAGAACAGTATGCCAGCTGCAATTGCCCTGGTTGTTTTTGCCGAAAGATACGATTATAAGGTTACTGAAACAGCGGGGATAGTCAGCCTGACATCAATACTCAGTTTTCTGGGACTGACTGGAGTCTTCTATTTATCTAATTTACTTCAATAACTTGGAGATGGTGGTTCAGACCTCATCCCAGGAAGCGTTTTCCCAGGGATAGGCTTCCACTTCTTTAGCGCGTTCCTGCACTTCCGGGTCACTGGAAAATTTCCCTCGTAAATGATCTGGAAGCAAATTAGCAATTTCTTTCATCATTTGATCTCCAAGATCGTCCAGCTGCTGGCGGCGCTCGCGCCCCCTCCCGGTTACAGGTGCCGGCTGGTAGGGTTTTCCAACTCGTATGATAACTTTACTCTGATCCCGAAACCTAAGTGGAAAAACATCATTGAACCCAGTAAAACTTACGGGCAGTATGGGGGCCCCAGTCTTGACAGCAAGAAAAGCAGCTCCCGGCCGCGCAGGGCGGATCATCTCTGCCCAGGCACCCCCCTCTGGAAAGATCCCAAAAAAACCGTTCTGATTTAATACCGATTCTGCATCCCGGATTGCCTGCCGGGAACCGGTTCCTCTGTAGACATACAATACCCCCCATAAGCGAGGCAATAGCTTACCCCACCAGGGAGTAAACGCCGGGTTTGCACCAGAGAACATTTCAATTGAAGCCGGGGCAACATGCAGCATAGCAATAGAATCGGCAAAACTGAAATGATTACCCGCCAGGATCAATGGTCCTTTCTCGGGAATGTTCTCTGCTCCAATGACTTCAAAATCCGAGAAGGTATGCAAGGCGGCGCTGATCAATCCCTTAAGTAAGGATCGTATCAATAATCTACGGGGATATTTTATTTCTGCCAAAACAATCTCCTTAGTATTTATCGGGGATCCAGATCGTGCATGTCCGGAGAGTTTCTTTCTATTCTATCAATAATCAGGCATTCACATTTTTTAACGCTTCTAATGCCGCGTCATGAAGCAGACCATTGCTGGCACAGATGCCCCGGTTGTCCTTGAGGGTTCGTCCCCGGGAAAAATCAAGATCCATCCCATCCAGGTCTGTAACGATTCCGCCAGCTTCTTGGACAATGATCGAACCGGCTGCCTGATCCCAGATTTTCTCCCGGTAATCCATTCGGTCCGGGGATAACAGACGCAAATAAATCTCACCTTCACCCGAAGCCAGCAGGGCATATTTTACCTGACTGTCCACCCGCACTGGATCTGCTTCTCCACCCAGTTCTCTTTGGAATTTATTTATAAGAGTGGTGTTGGTATGTCCGGATTCAAAGGATCGCATCAGCCGGGCCCGGGCTGGATCGGTCTGCCCAGACACAGACAGGGGGGAGAAATTTCCCACGCTGATCGGACCACCTAAAGTACTTATCCAACTGCCCTCGCCCAGCCGGGCAATCACAAGAGATCCTTCTCCACCAATTTTTTCCCGGAGGTCAGGAGTGATATTTGGACAGCCAAGCACTCCTAGCTGTACAACTCCATTTTCGACATATGCCAGAGCGGTAGCATACTGGGCCCCCCGTAAAAAACCTTTGGTGCCATCAATAGGATCCAGGGTCCAATAATTTTCACCAGGCTCATCTCTGCCCTGATCAATCAGGTCACAGACCTCTTCAGCCCCAACGCCTGGTATAACTCGCTGCATAAATGCAGTGATTTTATCCAGTGTCTCCCGCTCATTCGGCGAACGCAGGACATCGGATGCTTCTTCGCCAACCAGAACAGATCCCGGAAAGGTTTTCTCTAACAGGTAACCAACAACTGCCTGGGCAGCAAAGTCCGCTACTGTGACTGGAGAACGATCATCTTTGGTAAGCGCCTCAGAAACCATCTCTCCCCGGATTTCTGCTGCTAGAGAGGCAGCCTGCTGGACAGCCCGCAGTGCAAATTCAACTCTTTTATCACTTAAACTAATCATCTTATATATTCCTGTCTGTGAATCAATTTTTATTAGAGCGGCACCCCGGTAAGATCATACACCATCGCACCGGTAATCTTTACAGGGGCAATCTCTCCTTCCGGCAAAGCGCCTTCCACAATTACCATGCCGTCTATCTCTGGCGCATCCCGGTAGCTGCGCCCAAGGGAGATCACCTCGCTGGAACCTTCCACTTCGCCCTGTCCTTCAATTAGCACATCCAGGGATTTCCCAATCAACGCCTGGTTGATCTGCAGGGATATCTCCTGCTGTTTTAACATTAGAATTTCCTGGCGTTGCTCTTTGACTTGTGGTGAAACCGGGTCGCCATACATCTCGGACGCTGTGCCGGGTTCAAATGAAAATTTAAAAGTGCCAACCCGATCAAATCTCATCTCCTCCACAAAATCCACTAATTTCTGGAACGCCTGATCTGTCTCCCCGGGATAGCCCACTATAAAAGTCGTCCGCAGTGCCAGATCGGGCATTTTACTACGGAGTTTTTCAACTGTGCCATAAACCCAGTCCATATTTGCGGGGCGGCGCATCTTTTTTAGGATCTCGGGGTCGGCATGCTGCAGGGGAATATCAATATAGGGCAGAATCTGGTTTGAATTAGCCATTACATCAATCAAACGATCTGTAATATATCCAGGGTAGGCGTATAAAATACGGAACCAGTTTACATTCGGAGCTGCTTCAATCAGAGCCTCCAATAAACGCGCCAACCCGTCCTTCAAACCAAGATCATGACCATAATCCGTCGTGTCCTGGGCGATCAAGTTAATTTCCCGTACTCCGCGAGATTGCAGGGCCCGGGCATCATCCAAGATCTCATCTAGGGGACGGCTTGATGCAGTTCCTTTGATTGAGGGAATCGCGCAAAACGCGCAGGGACGCCGGCAGCCATCAGCTACTTTTAGATAGGCGCTGCCGCTCTGATAATAGGCCCCCAGGATTCCATCAGGACTCTGACCGACAACTGCAGTCTCTGGAAGGTGATATAAGGGCTGGGGATGACCATCTGAGCGCAGCTTCCGGACAACCTGAAGAATATCCATCCAGCGCCGGGTTCCTAACAAACCGTCAATTCCTGGTACCTTTTTAAGGACTTCCTTGCCGTAGCGCTGGGTCAGACATCCGGCAGCGATCAGGAGCTGGTCGTTTTTTTTATCTTGGGCCAGTTCATTCAAGATCGCGTAGGATTCCTCCCGGGCCGGCTCGATGAATCCGCAGGTATTTACCAGGATGATATCGGCCTCAATAGGATCATTTACTGCCGTATACCCATCCTGCTGAAGCAGCTGGGACATAGCATTCGAATCGACTGCATTCTTAGCGCAGCCAAGGGAAACCAAATAAAAGGAGTTCTTCTTCATGAGACATTCTCAGGGATTGAACCTACTCCGTTTCCTGTGTGGCGGTTGGCGTAGGAGTGACACTCGCTTCTGGCGTATCGGATGGGGTTGGGGTCGCAGTGATAGTGGGTGTGGGAGTAGCTATACCCTCGGCAGTAAATATCCGGTCAATCACTTCACCATAAAGTCCCATCGCACCCAGATCCCTTTGATTATAAATTACCTCGACGCCAGCTGCATTACCTGTCAGGACCTCGATACTTAATTCGCCTCCAAACAACTTAACGCTTCCTGGCACCAGCCTGCCTTCGTAAGCCAGAATATTATCCACAATTACTCTTACCCAGGTACGCTGCAGAATGATCAGCTGAACCTGTACTTTTTCATTTCCGGTTATTCCTGGTGTTGCTGTAGCTTCTGTGTCATCAGCCGGGATTTCTTCTCCCTCAATTGCTGGAGTGATATCCACTTCGATTTCACTCAGGGTTGGGATAGCAGCTTCCGGAGTGGCTGAAAGGGTCAAGGTGGGAAGAAGAATATCTGACACACCCGGGATCGTGGCTGAAGCTTCTACAGCGGATGTTCCTGAGCCAAAAATGAATGTTCCGGCCCACAGGGAAATGCTCGCTATTAAAATTACAAGACCAATCCATAAAATCGTTGGGCTGGCCAGAAATCTTTTAAAACTGATCCGGAGAGATGAAGGGGCCTTCACGTCTGGAATCCCTTCCCTATATCTCGCCAGCCGTTTTTGCAGCACATCAGCAAAACTCAACAATAAAGGCTCAGGGTCCAATCCCAGAAATTGGGCATAATTCTTAACCATGCCCTTTCCCTGAACCGTGGAGGGTAACTTCTCCAAATTGCCATTTTCAATGGCGATTAAGTATCTTTCTGGAATAAATATTTGGTTTTCAACATTGGAAATTGTGAAACCCAGGCGTTCCCGCTGCGATTTAAGGATCGATCCGATTTCTTCTAGGGGATGCTGTTCAGTTGTCGGGATCGAGTCTTCAATATCAGGTAGATCTGGATCCACACCAAGTTCATCTTCCTGAAGGATTGAGCGAAGCTGAGCTAGAAGCGGTCCAGGGTCAATCTCAAGGACCCGGGCAAAGGAACGTACAAACCCTTTTTGCTGCACTGTGGAGGGTAGGACATCCCAATTATTTGCTTCGATCGCCGAGAGATACTTTACGCGCACTTTGGTTAACAGGGAGATTTCTTCCAGAGATAATCCTTGTTCTTCTCTGGCTGTTTTTAGAATCTCTCCAATAGTGCGGTTTTGATCGGACATAGGTCAATACAAAGACCGGCCTGGCCAGCTGTACTGCTGATTCCAGACCGGTTTTGATTTTAGTGACTAAAGAATGTATTAAGCAGTTTCTTCTGCTTCTTCTTCATCCTGATCAGGAACTTCTGCTTCTGCGGTCTGTTCTTCGTCAGTGATGACGGTTTCATCAGCAGCTAGTTCCTGATCCGCTTCATCATCCTCTTCTTCTTCGAGGAAGTAAGCCAGAGCTTGTTCTGCTCTAAGAGCTTCCTTCTCCTCTTCCGCAAGTGCGGATTCAGGGGTTTCACCTTCGCGGTGAACAATGATTTCGATCTCAGGAATCAGGTCAACGGTCAGACGGACAGCCACCTTGTGTTTTCCGATCATGCGCAGGGGTTGTGATTCTATCTGTTTCGCCAGAACGGTTACGCCGATATCTTCACTGACAATCTCTGCTATCATCTGGGTATTGATGGAACCGTACAGCCGACGAGTTTCACTGGCTTTGGCGGCAAAAGTAAAACGTTTGCCCGCCAGTTGTTCTGCAACTCCACCAAGTTCCTGATTGACCTTTGCTCTTTTGACTTCACCTTGTTTTTTGATGCGCCCGGACTGTTTTACAGCACCGGGGGTTGCCAACACGGCCAATCCCTGAGGCATCAAATAATTGCGGGCGTATCCGGCAGCCACTTTCTTGACATCGCCAGCGCGGCCCAATTTATAGACATCTTCGAGTAACAAAACTTTCATGGTATCTAGCCCTTTCTCCTTACTAATGAATAAATAGGGTCTAATGCGAAGGGTACAACGCAAAAGACGCCAGAAAATTTTACCAGATGCCCCTAACCCAGTCAACGACGCCGCTTGCAGCTTCCAGCAGCCAGTTTTTTAAAAACCTTGATAATTGAGATGATTCGAAATGACCCAATTTAGGATCGGGAATAGATTATCCAAGCTACCAGGCAGACGATCACGATCAGCAGGGCGAAAAACACATACAAGGTTTTCTCTTCTGAGCGCTGATCCTTGAGACGTAAATCAGGCGGAGAGCTTATTATCGTAAAGTTGGGTCCGCCAAACCAAGTATAGATTGCTCCGCCGATTAAACCACCGATATGTCCCCAGTTATCAATACCAGGTATCATGAAGCCGATCACCAGGTTGCCCACTGCTACCTGGATTATCTGCCGCAAAGCAACCCGGAATTGCTCCCCGAATAGTTTCCTGTGCTGGTAAATGAATATGCCTTCCGCACTCAGCAGGCCAAAGATAGCGGTGGAGGATCCCAGGGATGGCGCCGCAGTAAAAACAAAAGAGAATAGATTGCCTGCGATACCCGCAATTAGAAATAAAGCCAGGAATCGGATAGATCCGAAAAACCGTTCCACCCGCCTACCTAGAATATAGAGGGCATATAAGTTAAATCCCAGGTGGATAATTGAACCGTGAAGGAACATCGCTGTCACCAGACGCCAGTATTCCCCGGCAATGATCCACTCATTAGATTTCATTCCATAGATCGCTAGAAAGTCATACCCATACAACAGATCCGATAACCACTGCAGGGCGTAAAGAACCGCCATGATGACCAGCAAGACCATCGTGATATAAGGTGTCCTTTCTGGGAGTTGGATCTTCACCCGCTGGGTTGACGGTCCTTGTGTGGCTTCTGTTGTTTTTCCCTCAACATCAACCTTTCCGAATGTGCCAAAAAACTCATTCCGGCTGATAATTCTCCGCAAGTGAATAGGGCCTGCCGGGTTGGCGCTGATATAAGGCAGATTTATTTCCACTCTTGAGCTGTTTTTCAGATCTCGGAAAGCCTGGTCCACTGCCTCAGAGATGCGCTCTAGGGCAACAGGATCCTGTGAAAGGTCCAGCCGGTACTGTCGCTCAAAATCAGTGAGAATTTTAGATATCAACTGCTTTTTATCAGATTGGTAATCTTGAGAAACGGATAAATTGTTCTGCTTCATAATTTTACGACGCGCTGATGGACGCGCTGCTGTTCTGCCTTAATAATAGCCTCAATCATATCCACGGTTACCGAAAGCTGTTCATCTTTATTAACAACTATATAATCAAACAGATCGATCTTGTTATATTCCTGGCGAGTGGTGGCAATTCTCAGTTTTAAGCTTTCATTGTCCTCGGTATTTCTATTCTGAAGGCGATTAATGAGCTCCTCCTCATTTTGAGGTGTCAGGAAGATTAACAGGGCATCTTTGGCTAATTTTCTGACCGTTTCTGCTCCCTGGACGTCAATCCTCATAATCACATTTTTCCCGCTCGCCAGTGCTTTCCTTACTTGAGACTTGGGGATACCTTTATAATCCTGGTAAACAACTGCATATTCCAGCAGCTCTCCTTCGTCGATCATCCTGGCAAACTCGTCCTGGGTGAGGAAGAAGTAATCTACGCCATCCGTTTCGTCTGGCCGGGGAGAGCGAGTCGTAGCCGTAATCACAAAATGGAAGGGCAGGCCCCTTGATTTCATTTCCTCAAGCACAGAATCCTTCCCCACTCCCGAAGGTCCGGAAATCACGATTAACAGGGGATTTGGTGGGTCCAAAACAAAGGGTGATGTAGTTATTTCAGATATCATTATCAGAATTCCTTATCCGGTATAATGGGGATGGGAAATGAAATCCTCCTTCCCCGGAAAGTATTATGCCTAATTATGAATACCGCTGTATAGATTGTAACCATAAATTCGAAATATTCCTTACCTATCAGGAATATGGATCCACACCAGTATGCTGCCCGGCATGTGGGCACTCCCAGCTAGAACGCATTATTAAACCTGTTCGCGTGACCCGATCTGATGGTGACCGTCTGGAATCCCTGGCGGATCCTGCTGCTTTGGCTGGTCTGGATGACGATCCTCAAACACTTGGACGAATGATGCGCCAAATGAGCCAGGAGCTGGGAGAGGATATGGGCCCAGAATTTGATGAGGTTGTAAACCGCTTAGAAAAGGGGCACTCACCCGAGGAGATCGAACGTGATATCCCTGACCTTGGCACAGATGGGGGCGGGACTGGAATGGATCTCGATTTATAATTTATCGCTGCTGCCAGCTTTTATCCCCTAGATCAATATCCCCAGTTATTTAGATGCTTTTGAAGAATAGACCTGAGTTCAGCCTGGACTTCGTCAAATGGCCGGTCAGCATCAACGACTACCCATCGTGACGGATCAGCCCGAACCAGTTGCAGGTATCCTTCCCTGACCCGATGATGAAAATCAATATCATACGAATCCAGTCGATTAAATCCACCCGCGTCCATGCGACGCTGCAATCCAACTTCTGGCGCAAGATCCAGCAGGATTGTCAGGTCAGGGATCAATCCGCCTGTAGCATAGCGGATGATTCCTTCCAAAGAACTAACGGTATTTTTATGTCCGTAACCCTGGTATGCCAGGGTTGAATCCGCATAGCGGTCACTTATCACAACTCCGCCCTGGGCAAGGTGAGGTTTAATAATCTCATCAACCAGTTGGGCTCTAGCTGCTTGATACAAAAGAGCCTCTGCGCGATCTATCATTGCAGTGTTCTTAAGGTCAAGCAGGGTGGCCCGGATCTGATCACCAATCGGCGTACCGCCGGGTTCTCTGGTCCGCAGGATCGGATACCCCGCCTGGATGAACTCTTCCGCCAGTATATCCAGTTGGGCGGTCTTCCCGCTGCCATCCGGTCCTTCGAAAGTTATAAATTTACCTGGCTTATTTTCCATAAATCTTGTGATCTTCGACCCGGGTTCAAGGTCAATAATATTTTAGTTATCTTCCTGGGAAATCCGCACCCGCCGATTAGGATCCTTGCCGTAGGAATGGGAAACCAGATTCGCCTGGGTTGCCATTTGGTGCTGTAACCGGCGAATAGTGGATGGTGCCGGCGGGAGTTCTACCCATCGTTCCCCACTTAATACTGCCTGAATAGCTCCTTGTGTTTGCTGAAGGATTTTTTCATCAGATTTTGACAACGTCCCGTTCTTTAGGTTAAAAATATCCTTTAATAAGTGTTCCATGCGGGTAATGGTATTTGAGCGCAGCACATAGATCGGCAATCCCAGTTCTTCTGCTTCGGAAATGGATTTCGGGTTGTCCCGGTAATGGTGTTTTAATGTGACAGCGATTCTGGCATCACGGATCTGTTTTTCTATCGTAACTGGTACATTTAAATTGCGGGCTGCCTTTAACATCCGATCTCGGGCCACGCCATAGGTATATATCGGTAAAGATTCCAGATCTTCCTGATCTGGCTGCCAGATATCTCCACTGAAAGCAAAACCTTCATCCGGAATCGGATCAGACCCAATACTTTGCATAACCGGCTTAATGGGTGTTTTTTTGATTGTGATCTTTCCATCGGATGACCGGGATCGGACCTCTGGAACCAGCGGCTCAAAACGCAGCAGAGAGTCCACTGCAGTTGCAACATCCTGGTGAATGGCTACGCGGTCCCGTGTTTGAATTTCCACCAGCACATGGAAGGTTGGATTTGAGCGTCGCTCCAGGACTGTCTTCTGAGTACCGCGCCGCTTAGCTTCTTCATCAGACAGGGTAACTGATTCTATACCTCCCACCAGGTCGGACAGCGTAGGATTGATCAGCAGATTATCCAGGGTGTTGCCATGGGCTGTCCCGATCAATTGAACGCCTCGTTCCGCGATCGTCCGGGCTGCCAGGGCTTCAAGTTCCCGCCCGATTTCATCAATGACTATTACTTCAGGGTTGTGGTTCTCAACCGCTTCTATCATCACCTCGTGTTGTTGGGAAGGTTGCGCCACTTGCATTCTTCGGGCTTTGCCAATTGCTGGATGAGGAACGTCTCCATCCCCAGCGATTTCGTTGGATGTATCTACAATAACCACCCGTTTATTCTCTGCCAGGATCCTGGCAGCCTCCCGCAGCATGGTAGTCTTGCCAACTCCAGGACGCCCCAGGATCAGCAGGCTTCTGCCGCTCTCGATCAGATCTTTAACAATATCCGTTGTTCCGTAGACGGCACGTCCAACACGGCAGGTAAGGCCGACAATTTTTCCAATCCTGTTGCGAATGGCGGCAATCCTGTGCAAGGTGCGGGGTAGACCTGCCCGATTATCAGCATCAAAATTTCCAATCCGGCTAACGACATATTTAATGTCGCCTTTGGTCACCTCGTCTTTGGATAATTCGACTTCCTGATCGACAAATCTCGCAGTTGGCACCCTGCCTAAATCCAGGATGATTTCAATCAGATCTGCATTTTTTCCATTATCGGAAATTGCCTGGCTGATGTCAGGAGGAAGAACTTCAAAGAATGAATCTAGATTATCGGTTATTCGATGATTTGACATATTCTTAATTCTTGATTTTTGTATTGGATATCGGGGTGGTGATATCCGGTTGCTTTTCAAATCCCTGAACACGGAAGGTCTGTTTTGCATTATAGTGGACGGTCAGCCTTTTCACCACAGCTTTTTGTTTTGGCCCGGCTTCTGCGTTGATTCGTTCCAGTGCTGATGCGATCTGCTGCTGATAAGAACGTACCCGTAAATACACATCCCGGGTATCGCGATATGGGAGATGGAAGAGTAATGCGCTCAAATACTCATCGACCAGGTCCATTTCCGGATCCATCAGTAGATCCACCAAGATACCCCGCGGACCAAATTGCGCTGATGCAAAACCAATTACTTTGCCATCTTTCCAGCTGATCATACTTTGTAAATCCGGAGAAACCGGGAGAGGTTCTACACGCTGGATCTGTCCGGGGAGAATCTGTTGGTAAAAAGCTTCCGCCAGGACAGAACTGTCTTTTGTGACCGGCACCCAAGCCTTCTTCCCTGTTCCGAAGACGATCCTTCGAGGAAGTTTCCAGATCTGCTGTTCGGCATAGGAACGAAATCCTGCCTGATAAAGGATTTCCTCCCCGGGTGAATTATCGATTACCTCAGCCTTAACTTGCAGCGCTCCCCTCTCTCCCGCAGTATTTAACAGCTGAGATAACACTTTTCCAAAAGCTGGATGGGGGTTGATATCTCGCGGAGCTAAGAAAACTACTCTGGCAGTATCACTACCAGCCGGTTGGAATAATTGTCCCATTAGAATTGAGGAATTTTCAGAACCTAACAGCTCTACCGCCGTATAGAATCCACTCGCTGGCGAGATTATCGACAGCAAGGAACTGGATAACAAACCTGGGTTGTATACATATTGGAAAGAATTATCCAATACCAGCTTCTGATTTTTGAAGCGGGTCAGGGCAGCTAGATCTTTCCAGATGATTTTTCGCGCCATAATCCTCGAATATTATTTATTGGTATTTTCGCCCGCAAGTTGGATAAAATAGCGGTGCACCCGGTCATCATCTGTTAATTCAGGATGAAAAGCCGTTGCCAGCAAATGTCCTTGTTGGGCAGCAACTATCCTCCCGTCTGGCAGAGTAGAAAGGATCTTGCCATCCCCTTTAACAGAAGTGATCAGCGGAGCACGGATAAAAACTCCATGAAAAGGCCTCGATTCGGATGAGATGGATTCCAAGGCGGGGATATCCAGGTCAATTTCAAAACTGGCTATCTGTCTGCCATATGCATTTCGATCCACTGTAATATCCATTAACTCAAGCAGTGGCTGTGAGCGATGGGCATCTTTCGATAATAAGATCGCTCCGGCACAGGTACCCCAGATAGCTTTGTCTTTCCCAAAATGCTTAAGTGGCTCCAAGAGCCCATAATCAACAGCTAGTTTGCCAATTGTGGTTGATTCGCCACCGGGGATGATCAGTCCATCCAGATCTTCGAGCTGGTCAGGCAACCGCACTTGTGCTGTCTTCACACCAATTTTGTGCAGGATATCAAGATGTTCCAGAAAAGAACCCTGCAACGCCAGAACACCCACCTTGATTTGGTCGGGTTCAATGAGTTGCCGGGGTGCATTTTTTGTCATAAGTGTTGAAATCAGGGCACCTGGACTTACCAGCCGCGATCGGCCAAACGTTCATTATCTTCAAGGTCGGACACATTGCGGCCTACCATGGGTTCGCCCAGGTTGCGGCTGACTTCGGCAAGTATTTTTGGATTTTCGTAATGGGTAACTGCTTTAACGATCGCCGCTGCGCGTTTAGCCGGGTCTCCTGATTTAAAAATACCAGATCCCACAAACACACCATCAACGCCCAGCTGCATCATCAACGCCGCATCTGCCGGCGTAGCAATTCCTCCAGCCGCGAAGTTAACCACTGGAAGCCTGCCAAGTTCTCTGGTTTCTTTCACGAGCTCATAAGGTGCGCCAATATTCTTGGCAAAAGTCATCAGCTCTTCTTCCGGCATATTCAGAAGCCGTTTTACGTCACCAAAAACAGCACGTGCGTGCCGGACTGCCTCAACCACATCACCAGTACCCGCTTCACCTTTAGTGCGGATCATGGCAGCTCCCTCCCCTATTCGGCGCAGGGCTTCGCCAAGATTTCTGCAGCCACACACAAAAGGCGTTTTAAAGGCATGTTTGTTAATATGATAGGCTTCATCTGCCGGGGTTAACACCTCAGATTCGTCAATATAATCCACTTCCAGGGCTTCAAGAATCTGGGCTTCTACAAAATGTCCGATCCTGGCTTTGGCCATCACTGGAATAGAGACTGTTTCCATGATCTGGATGATCAACTCGGGATCGCTCATACGAGCAACTCCGCCATCAGCGCGAATGTCCGCCGGGACCCGTTCCAGAGCCATTACAGCAACTGCACCGGCGTCTTCGGCGATCTTGGCATGCTCGGCCGTAACAACGTCCATGATCACGCCGCCTTTCAGCATTTGCGCCAAACCTTTTTTTGTTTTGAAGGTACTTACCTGAGACTCCATTTAAATCAACCTCCTACCTGAGAGTTCATCGGTTAATAAATAATAAAAGCCATCCGGGATGAACCCTAAATCCACGCCAAAACCCATCCAAAGGCTTTACTTTTTGGATGGATCCGGTATTTTAGCTGCGTTTTGATTCTACCACGCACGATATTGGCAGGCAAATTCTCTTGGGTTGGTATCGGATAAACCGGGAGTGGTGAAATTAGATTGAGTCAAGCAGAAAGACCCTTTCTCCGGGGACATGAATGAAATAGTATTGCAGCAATCAGCAACGCAGGGTCAGGTTGGTTATCTCGAAACAACATTCAATCTGATAGCTGTTCGAACATTGCCATCAATTTCCACGTCAACAAATTCGGGAATACTGACAATATCATAGCCATCCTCAGCCAGGTAATTACGAGCTAATGCCAGGGCTTTTACAGCCTGATTCACAGCACTGGCTCCGATTGCCTGAACATTTACGAACTGCCGCTCGCGAAAAATGCCTGCAATTGCCCCCGCTACCGCTGAGGTCCGGGACGTCGCTGAAACCTTGATGATATCCACCTTGTTGTCGGTGTCCATGACTTGCTCCCTGGTAAGACATAGGCCAGTCACATCAATAATGTTCTATTTCATTGTACAAAATGCTACCTAATAAATCAAGAAGGGTACTCCATTGTTCTCTACACGCAATGTAACATCAGTCACAGACCCCCTTCGTATCCTGGTGTACAATTACAACACTTAAAATAGCGGGGAGATATTCCCTCGTTTTACTCTTCCCGGATGGTGAATTATGGTTAATGAATTAGTCTACATTGAAAATATAGAAAATCTGATTGATGATTTTCCTCCTGACAGCATTCTCAGCCGGACGGTTTATCAGGATGATTCCATAAAAACGATCCTGTTTGGTTTCCAACCAGGACAGGAGTTATCTGAACATACCGCTTCAGTTCCGGCAGTGCTCCATTTCGTCGAAGGCAAAGCAGAGTTAACTCTCGGAGAAGAATCTACAATCGCTCAGGAAGGAACCTGGGTTCACATGCCCCCTGATCTACCACACAGTATTCACGCCACCACTAAGGTGTTGATGCTGCTGACAATGATTCTTTAATAGTTGAGAGGAGCAGATTGATGAAGATCCTGGCTATTATCTCAGGAGAATACGGGGACCGGCACGTAGAGAATATCAAAGCCCATGGGCCTGATTCCTGGGAAATCCTAACCTGGTTAACACCACCTGTTTTTCCTCCCTTCATCGATGATCCCGAAGATTTCCTTCCTGATGATATGCCAGCTTCTGATCTGTTGTTATCGTTTGCAGAACATAAAGGAGCAGCTGAATTACTCCCAGATATCGCCAAAAAGACCGGCGCCAGCGCGGTTCTGGTTGCAGTAGACGACGAGGCCTGGCTGCCTAGAGGCCTGGACAACCAACTTCATGGTTGGTTGGAAGCAATAAACGTCGCCTGTGTCACTCCCAAACCGCTCTGCTCGCTGACCGAAACAGAATACGGCATTACGCGCCACGAAACGGCCAGTTACGATAATTCCCTGATTGCCGAGTTTGCCCGCTATTTTGGCAAACCGGAACTGAATCTGGAAATTGATCCCGAAACCGCAACAATCATATCCGCCACCGTAAAACGGGATGCAGTTTGCGGCTGCGCGCGTTTTGTTGCCGAAGGCTTGATAGGATTATCAGCAAACGAGGCGGAGGAGAAGGCAGGGCTGCTGCACCATCACTACCCCTGCCTGGCCAGCATGGTAAAACTGCCGCACTTCAATCATGACACCCTGATGCATGTTTCCGGCCAATTGCTGAAAAATAACGTGGGCGACCAGGTGAAACCCTATAAAACTGTCAGGCAGTACAAGCCGGGTAAATACTCAGAATAAAACTTCTAGCGGTTTCCCTTGCCTGCCAGGGTCTTCAGCAAATTCCAATCTGTAATCTTAAACTCCGTCCGGTTGATCTGGATAACCCCTTTATCCGCAAAATGATACAGGTGGCGGCAGACCATTTCCCTGGTAGAGCCTATCCTGGCAGCCATATCATCCAGGGTGAGATCCCTGGACAAGATATCTCCTGATTGGTCTTCGAATTGTGACAGGAGCAAATGTGCCAGACGTCCAGCAACTGGCTGGAAAGCCAATTCCTCTAAAATTCGACTTGCCAGCATCATGCGTTCTGCCATTAATTGGGCAAGATCCCAGGTAAATTGACCATTGTCTTTCATAAATGGTTCAAGCTTTTCTCTGGACCAAAGCCGGAGACAGGTCTCTTGATTGGCAACCAGCGCTACCGGCATTCCAATTCCTTCCTTAAAGAAACCCACACCCCAGAATACCTCGCCTTGTTCGAGAGTGATGACAACAAGACTTCTACCTTCAGGAGATTCTTTTAAAGCCGTCACCTGTCCCCGTTCAATCAGGAACAGGTAGGGCCATTCTGACCCATAATGCGTGATCCACTGGTCTACCGGATAAGATTTGGTGAAGGATAAACCTTCCAGTTGTTTAAGTTGCGAGGTACTCAAAACTGAAAAGAGAGGATTTCTGACAAAAAGGTTTTCCTTACCTACATTCATTTCCACCTCACTGCGGAATAATTCAAATCTGTATTTGATTATACTAAGGCTGACAGTTTCTTAATCATTATTCCCAGAAGTTTGTCTATCACGGTCGGGTTATATTGCGTTAAGGCAAAGAGATTTTCGAGAGGGTTAGTTAACATAATCACAACTCAGTTCTTAATACTAATATCATATCTGATCCTCCCGGAGGCAAACCATGCAAGAAACTCCACAGAAAAACCGCACCATTATGTCCATCATTGCGGTAATTATCGGCCTCTTGATGGCATATTTGATCCCGTTCCTGGTCCAAACCTCCCTGGAACGTGTCCTTGTGAACCTCATGGCTCACATTGAAGCGGGAAACCCGGCTTTTAGCAGTGGCCTCAAGCTTTTTGATTTCTTCTATCCTGTTTGGCGGGCTGTGATTTTTGTGGCCGGCGCCGCCCTGATCATCATTTCAGGTGAAATCAGGAAAGGGACCGAATGGACCTATCCCCTGGCCTTAACCCTTTTTGCCCTGCCATCCGTTGGCGGCATGTTCATGTTCCTGCCCTATGTCAGTTTTGTGGATGGATTCCCGCTGCCCATGACAATCTCCATGATTGGCCTGGTTGGATATTTCAGCTTCATTCTTTTAAGAAAGGCTGAACTCCCTGTAAAATTGACACGGCTGGGAGCGCTCACTTTTCTGGGAATGTTATCCACTCATGCCTTCACGATCGGGATTGGCGCTCAACGAACCATGTGGACCAGACCTGGCCACCCCCTCTATCCCGATTTCACCTGGTGGCTTTTTAGCTGGGTTGGCGAAGCCAACTGGGTAGCAGTTATCTTAATCTTCAGCGCCATTCCACTGCTTGCATTAGGAAAAAAGAAGGGCTGGTGGTTTGCAGTGACAGGATCCATCGCCATTTTGATGATCAACATTCCCACCCAATTTATCCGCACCAAGACTCTGGACTATCTGTACGGCGCTCTCCTGGCGGCAGGTGTTCTGATCTTTATGTTTGTTCCATATCTCAAGAAACATCTATTGGCTGAAGAAAACCCAGCTGAATAATCTGATCTTTTATCACGGATCAACACTAAATGGCGCGGCTGCAGGCTGCATTTGAAAACAAAGCTGCGCCATTTATTTAACTGAAAGGAGTCCAAATGAAATCTCTTAAGAATAATCACAAACTTGGTATAGCACTCTCTGTTATCGGCATTCTGGTCGGCTTTCTCGCCATGATCTTAATCGCCAAGATTTATATTCCCGTCGTGGAAGGGAAAATCCTAGACGGAAGGCCGGACGAAGCTATCACCGTTCGAATTGTGTATGCCCTGATGGGTTGGATTGGTATGTTAGGTGGAGCTTTCTGGGGAGTCTCATTATATGGTTTCGTGAAAAAGGAAAATTGGGCTTGGCCCCTGGGAGTAGGTGCTGCGACACTGCAAATTCTTTCCGGATTCTTCCCGATGATCCCGGCCGGCAGCATCAGTATGTTTTCACCCACCTTGTTTGTGACATTGATCGCCTTTGTATTGTGGTTTGGCATGATGTGGATCGGGGGCGTAAAAGGAAAGATCGTCGCGCTTGCATTTTTCACTGGAATGGCTTATGTAATGACCTTTATTGATGGTGTTGGCAGCATTTCCCGCTATCAAACTGTCAAACTTCCCTTTACAGTTGGTATGTATACCATGGGTCAGATGGTTTGCTGGCTGGCTGCGGCTGGCTGGGTTGTCTTTATTGTTTACTTGGTAAGAGGAAATCCCCGTACTATCACAACCGGAATTCTGGCCGCAGGGCTATCAATCTATGGTGGTATCCCGGTTGGAATCACTGATGTGGTACGGCTAGGCAGATTTTCGATGTTTCTGCCAGGACCATTATTGAGCTTAATCATCCTTGTGATCATCTTGCTTCCCGGCCCCAATAAGATGATCAATGACTGGATTGCAGAAAACAAAACAGATTAATAAGTATGAAAATCAACCCGGATCATTATCCTGTGATTATCATTTTGGCTATGGTGTTGTTCACTATTTTGGGTTTGGCGCTGGGTTTCACTCCATCCCATAACGGCGAAGAACACAACCTGATCCAGTCATTGATGCTATTCCTGTAAAATAGGAGTTCTCTCCTGATCCTGCGGGGTCCTGCCCATTAACAAGACTTCCATTTCCGGGGCAGGTCCTGCAGGATCCACATCAAAGGTTAATTACCCATATGGCAAAAAAGTCCAAGATTCAAAAAAACAACTCTTCGGATATCTCTACCCGAACGGTCATTCAGATCATTTTTCTTGTTGGCACAATCCTGATCGGCCTCCGACATATCATGCCCGGGGAATCTTCCAAGGGCGGGGCATTTGATGTGTTTTGTCCCTTCGGAGCCGTCGAAACTTTCTGGATTTTTATAACAACCGGGGAAACTCTAAAAACCACCTCTCCTCTCAACTTTTCGATTTTATTTGGTGTTCTCGGAGTATCTTTTATTGCCGGTCGGGCTTTTTGTGGATGGATGTGTCCCGTTGGCACTCTCCAGGACTTCCTGGCAAATCTTTCCAAACGATATTTTAGAAATAAGAAAAAACAACCGGCCGGAAAACAAATCCCATTGCCTTTTCGGATTTCCCTTCGCAATGATGCCTGGTTGAGGAGTTTAAAATACCTGGTTCTGGCAATTATCCTCCTGGCCAGTACATTTGCTGTCTATCCTCCTTTGCGGGAGATCTGTCCGGCAAGGGCCTTACTCAGTTTTCAGCTAACCACCCCGCTGTTGTGGAGTGTATTGATCACTTTTGTAATCACTTCCTTGGTAAACAGGCGCTTCTGGTGTAAGTATCTCTGCCCTCTGGGGGCTATTCTAGCTCCGTTTAACAAGATTGCCCCATTACGGCTGGTCCTCAACACGGACAGCTGCACAAATTGCCGTCGCTGTGAATCTGCCTGTCCAATGGATATCCCAGATCTGACACACAACCTGCGCAGTGCGGAATGCATCGAGTGCCTGCAATGCCAGGAAACCTGCAATGAACAGGATGCTCTTGAATTACAGCTTTTTTAATTTAGTCTACTTCCCCCTTTAAAACAAAAACGAAACCAGAAAGGTTCCGTTTTTTTGTTTTATCAATCAGGTCAATTAATTTCTGCCGCCACCTCCCCACATTGGTTTTCCATATTCATCCCGCAGCTGAAAAACTTGATCTGTGGTAAGGTCTTGTATCATAGATACTTCAAACTCTCCATTTTCATAGAACCCCTGCACGGATACCTCATTTCCCTCTCCGGGAACGTAGCCCAATTCCTGGGCAAAACGCCATGACCGTCCCTCAATTTCGAGAATTCCAGCAGTGTCGGTTTGGATCTCAAGAGCTTCACTTCCAACATTAATGATCTGTCCGCTCAAGCTCATCCAATCATGTTCCTCGAGTTTTTCTTCATAGTCAGCAAGTCCCGCTTCACCCGACTGTCCACCATTACCGGAACCGCCATTCCCTCGGCCTCCCTCACTAGTGAAATCTTCTGTCCTGTCAAACAGGAGTCCCTGATCTGTTTTTGCTGATGTGCGATTGGCCGCCCCAAAAATCAACAATCCTACAATCCCGCCGTATAGCGCCCACATAATAATCTTCTTAAACATAATCCACCTCTAATTGTATATTCTTTTAATTGATCAACCTTTAGATAACTTCGTCTGCGGAAACTACCGGGCTCCCAAAATCTTTTTCTATCCGCAGGAAAGGTTTCTTGGAAAGCAGGGCTTTCCCATACTTCCCTAAGACCTTAACCACCCAATTCCAGTGAATCCCAAAATGAAGGATGCCCACCGCTGTCATAACCACTCCGCTCCAGGTATGGATCAGATCCCAGACCAATGGCGTAAAGAGCCACATTGGGACAGAGGCTGCCAATCCATGGACTGCTGGAACCAGCAGGAAATATAAGCCGCTCAATCCGCAGATCAATCCACTCAACCCAAACAGAATATTAACAAACAGGTTAAAGCGGCTGTGTTTATTTAGTTGGCTTTTTCCCAACAATGTTCGAAATCCCGTATTAGTCATCTTTACGATCCAACCCCAATGGATAGGGACATGTATTGCAACCACGGCCATGATGACCACGCTGGACCAAATATGAATATCACTCCAGGTGTGGCGTTCGAAGAAGATAATCACATCATAGAAAGGATTTCTCCCTCCCTGAAACCCTCCCACCGGCAGGAATAAGAAATAAATCCCTGACAGAACGGCAATCAACCCGGATATTAATAAAAACATATCCAAAACGATGTTATTTCGGGTCTGGATCGAGAACACTCTTTTTTTACTATCTGTTGTCATTTTTATATCTCCCTGATGCTCCCGGAAACGAATAAAATGGGAGCAAACTGTTAATAACAAGATTTTAGTTAGTGTAAACTTCTTTCTGTAAAATTGATAAATAAAGAATGGTAGGTCAGGTGTATCCTTATTGTTACCAAGCAAAAAGGAGAACGCCATGACCTACCAAGACCATTTTACCTTACCAACTGAATTACTTGAACAGGTGGCAGAGCAAGGCCTTGATTTTCTGCCTGAGTTGATCCGCGTTGTGGTCAATACCGCGATGGAAGCTGAACGAGAGCATCATCTTGGTGTTGGACCATATGAGCGCTCATCCAAAAGGCGCGGGCAAGCTAATGGCTTCAAACCTAAGACAGTCACTACCCGGATGGCGCCGATCACTTTTGATGTGCCCCAGGTGCGCGAAGGAGGTTTCTATCCCCAGGCCTTGGAGAAAGGCTTGCGCAGTGAACGGGCTTTGATGCTGGCGCTGGCTGAGATGTATGTTCAAGGTGTGTCCACTCGCAAAGTCGCAGCCATCACGGAACGATTGTGCGGGAGCGCAGTATCAGCCACACAAGTCAGTCGGGCAGCTGCTTTGCTGGATGAAGTTCTGGAAGCCTGGCGCACCCGTCCATTGGGGTCAATCGTCTACTTGTACCTTGATGCTCGATATGAAAAGGTGCGGGTAGATGGCCAGATCCGGGATGCGGCTGTTTTGATGGCCAGCGGAGTGAATCCTGAGGGAAAACGCCTGATTTTGGGCGTTTCAGTCTCACTCGGTGAACAGGAGCTCCACTGGCGCGAGTTCCTGCAGAGCCTGGTGGAACGGGGTATGACAGATGTGAAGCTGGTCATCAGTGACGCCCATGTTGGCCTGCAGGCGGCCCGCAAAGCGGTCTTCAGCGGCATTCCCTGGCAGCGCTGTCAGTTTCATTTGCAGCAGAATGCCAGCCAGTATGTACCGCGTCAAAGCATGAAGCGGGAAGTGGCCGCCGATATCCGGGCTATTTTCAATGCCCCAAGCCGGGAGCAAGCAGAAGCTCAGCTGCGCAGAACTGTTGAGAAATATGCTAAACGCGCTTCAAGACTGGCTGATTGGATAGAAGGCAATATCCCGGAAGGATTGACTGTGTTT
>CAZVIH010000055.1:0-12954 GCA_964627755.1 uncultured Anaerolineales bacterium | reverse complement strand
GTGGGAATTGTGGATTCCCTCTATATCGCTGAATTGGAGTGATCTATTAATATGCGAACGCCCATGATAGCTGGCAACTGGAAAATGAACAAAACCGAGGCAGAAGCGCTTTCCCTGGTGCGGGTGTTAATGCAGTGGGTGAGATCCTATTCTGGTGTTGAAGTCTTGGTCTGCCCCCCGTTCACTTCCTTATCTACCCTGTATAAACTTCTGGTCAGCTCTCCTATCCTGTTGGGTGCCCAGAATATATCTCACCAACCCTCTGGGGCCTATACCGGAGAAATTTCCGGGACCATGGCTGCTGAATTTTGCACCCATGTCATCCTGGGCCACAGTGAGCGCCGGGCTTATTATGGAGAAGATAACCTACTGATCAACCGCAAACTTCAAGCGGGGATCTCTGCTGGTTTGATCCCGGTGTTATGTGTCGGAGAAGTGTTGGCAGAGAAAGATGCCGGGAAAGCAGCCAGCGTGATCAACCAGCAGCTGCAGGAAGGTTTGGCGGGAATTCATTTGGATGATCCGGAGAAGATGATCATTGCCTATGAACCAGTCTGGGCTATAGGTACCGGGAGATCCGCTTCTCCCAGCGAGATCTCTGATTTGATTGCCGGTGTAATTCGCCCCTCCTTGGCCGGTTTATGGGGTGAAAAGATCAGTCAGGGTATTCGAGTTTTATACGGGGGATCTGTAAACTCTCAAAATGCTGGGGGATTCTTTAACACTTCTGAAATTGACGGCGCCCTGGTGGGAGGGGCTAGCCTTACAGCAGAAAAATTCCTGGGCATCATCGAAAAAACTCAATAAACCAATTTCAATATCTAAAATAGTTCTCCAGTAGGGTGGCATATATCATCCAACCTGCAGGTCAATAGTCCTACCGGATCTTCCAGGGATGGATTTATTTTTATGGATGGTAAAATCCTCAATAAACAAGTTTTTTAGTATTCTTATTGTGGAGATACTCCCATGGATAAAAGTTTTCAATTCAATTTAAAGAAGTACGCTGACCTTGTAATTAAAGTTGGTCTGAATTTACAACCCGGACAAAAATTGATCGTGCAGCATATGAGGAATGATGGTGTGCCGATCCAATCGGCACCTCTGATCCGTATGGTGGCAGATAGCGCCTATCAGGCCGGGGCCCGCCTGGTGGATGTGCAGTGGCGTGATGATCAGATCACTCTGGGGCGGTTCAAATATGCGCCCAGGGATTCCTTTAATGAGTTCCCCGCCTGGCAAGCCCAGGGAATCCTTGATGTAATTAAAGATGGCGGCGCGATGTTAACCGTTTCATCGATTGACCCTGATCTTATGGAAGGCCAGGATCCGGAATTGGTGGATCAACGACAGCAGGCCTTTCTGGAACATTGGAAACCGATCAGCGCCCATATTGGAAAGAACTCTATGAATTGGAACTTGTTCTCAATCCCCATTGAAGGCTGGGCCAGGAAGATCTTTCCGGATCTGCCAGTTGAAGAGCAGATGCCAGCCTTGTGGGATGCCATTTTTAAGGTCTGCCGTGTATATGAAGATGATCCTATCGCTGCCTGGGAATCTCACCTGGCTGAGATGAAAAAACATGCTGATCATCTTAATGAAAAATCATATCGAAAATTGCATTACACAGCGTCCGGGACGGATCTCTGGCTTACTCTGCCAGAAGGCCATATCTGGCGTTCGGCTGGATTCAAATCCCAGACCGGTATACCATTCACAGCTAATATACCTACAGAAGAAGTCTTCACCCTTCCGGATAAACGGTATACAGAAGGAACTGTGAGATCCGTCCGCCCATTGGTCTACTCGGGCAATGTGATCGATAATTTCAGTTTGACCTTTAAAGAGGGCAAAGTGGTTGATTTTTCTGCAGAATTGGGAGAAAACACTCTGAAGAAATTACTCTCAACGGATGAGGGGTCCAGTATGCTGGGTGAGGCAGCCCTGGTGCCAAACAGCTCTCCTATTTCGAAGTCAGGTTTGTTGTTTTATAACACTTTACTGGATGAAAACGCATCATGCCACCTGGCGCTGGGGAGCGCTTACCGCTTCAGTCTGGATGGCGGTGAAAAACTATCTTTAGAGGAGTTTGGAGCTCGGGGAGGAAATTCCAGTCTGGTCCATTCTGATTTTATGATCGGTTCTGGAGAGCTGGATGTTGACGGTGTCCTTGAAAATGGAGAAGTAGAACCGGTTCTGCGGGCGGGGGAATGGGCATTCTAAGATCAATAATTTATAACCCAAGCTTAAAAATTAGTTGGAGGAGATATGGGAAAAAACCTATTAACGCCGGAGATGAATGCCTTGCGCCCCGATTTGGGCGAGGCAGTTTCAATTCTGGAAGGGAAAGCGCCCTATGGGGCGGTTTCCCTGTCATCCAGGGAAGATACTCGCTACCTGGTCGATAATAACCAGGAAAGAGTCATGCCGGGTGAACCGACCGCAGGTGTGATATTTACTGCTTTTGATGGCCATACCATGCGAGAAAAGGGTGTAGGGGGATTTCACCGGGACGGGCTGTTAAAAAACGCAAAAGATTTTGTTTCAGGGATCCATTTTGAAAAGAATGGCAAGCTGGATCCAGGTCAGGAAAGGGTAGAGGATTTCCAAACAGAAATGGAACATGATCCTGCACTGGTTCCTACCCAGGACAAGCTGGATTACTTAAGGGAACTGAATCAGCGGGTGAAGAATATCGATTCCAGGATCGTCAATGCCCGGGTCACTTTTCTGGAGATGCGAGAAAAGACCGTCTTTCGAAACCGGGCTGTAGATCTGGCCCAGGATATCCAACGGGTCCAGCTGGCTATCATGGTCACAGCAATGGGAGAGAAAGGGGTTGTGGTGGACTGGACATCCAAATGCGGTACGGCCGGTCTGGAGATCTTAACTTTCAGCGACGAAGAATTGGAGAAACTGGTGAAGAATGCGGTTGGATTACTGGATGCGGGCCGCATTGAGCCGGGAGAATATACTGTAGTGACCGCACCGGGAGTATCCGGAACGATCGCTCATGAATCCTTCGGACATGGGGTGGAAACGGATATGTTTGTCAAGGAACGTGCTAAAGCGGCGAACTATGTAGGCAAACGGGTGGGGTCTAATCTGGTGAATATCTATGATGACCCCGGTTACCCGGGAGCGTTTGGATCCTATTTCTTCGATGATGAAGGACTGCTCTCGAAAGCCACTCAAATCGTCAAGGACGGTATATTTGTACGTGGTATCACGGATTTCTTCTCCGCCACAAAGTTGGGTATTAAACGGTCTCCCAACGGACGCAGACAGGATTTCACCCGCAAAGTCTATCCCAGAATGACCAATACTTTCTTCGGATCTGGGGATATGCCGCTTGATGAGTTGATCGGACAGGTGGATGATGGGATCTATATCCCGAAAATATCGTCAGGTATGGAAGATCCCAAAGGTTGGGGTATTCAAGTTTCCGGTCACTACGGTTTTGAAATCAAGAACGGGGTTCTGACGGATAAAATGTACACTCCGGTTGGGCTCACTGGTTATGTACCTGAGGTTTTAGAAAGCATTTCGGCAGTATCCAATGATTTTGATCTGAGCGGTGGTTATTGCGGTAAAGGCATCAAGGAAATTGTCCCGGTCACTGATGGCGGTCCCCACCTGTTAATGAAAGTGAGGTTAGGCTGATGTTAGGAAAAATTCAAAAAGCACTCAATGACAATCCGGCAATCAAAGCCTGGATCATTCGCCATGAGACCACACACGGCTTCCAGCAGTACGAGCTGAAGACGTCAACGGAATCCCAGCGAGAGGTAAATTCTGAGTTGTATACGGTTGATGTATTATGCGATTCTATGAATGGTGAAGGAAACCTCGGCAGCGGGTTGGGAACTGTATCCATTCTTCCCGGGGCAGATATCAACAGCACCCTGGAAAAAGCCGTCTTAACTGCTCAATTGGTCCATAACGAACCCTATGATTTTGCAGAACCAGCTTCCATTCCGGAGATTGAACTTGTTGATCAGGAATATTTAAAGGATCCTGCTGGAAAAATTCAGGGAGTATTAAAAACGCTTAAGGAAACCACGTCATCTTTTCCTCATGTGCGGTTGACTGCCGCGGAATGTTTTGGACAGGAAAAAAACACTCATCTGGTCAGCAGCAAGGGAATCGATGCCCAGCAGAAAGCCACCGAAATATACCTCCAGTGGGTATATATCGGCGGAACAGGGGAAGATGAGGTTGAAACCATTACAGATATTTCCCGGCGACGGATTTCGGACCTGAACCTTCAGGAAGAGGCTGCTCTCCGGGCGCAATATACATCCGATTTGCTTCAGGCGGATAAACCAAAATCTTATACTGGACGGGTGTACGTGCAGGGATCTTCGCTGGCAGCTATGGTATCAGGTAACAAGCTCACGGGCAGCGTGCTGCAGACTCTCTCATCTGCCTCCATGAAATACAGCGGAGAAACACCCTGGGAAATCGGAAAATCCATTTTCCGCGACGAAATCAAAGGGGATCCATTTAATGCCTGGGCTAACAGGCAATTACCATATGGTATGCCCTCCGATGCCTTTGATCACGAAGGTATTCCAGCCCAACGTATTCCCCTCGTAGAAGAGAATAAACTGGTTTCATTCATCTCTGATCAGCGTTATGCTTATTATTTGCGTATGAATCCCAGCGGTGGTTTTGGCTGTCTGGAAATCCCGGCTGGGAAGATAAGCCAGGGAGAACTTCAAACTGGACCTCAGATTGAGATTGCTGAATACTCCTGGTTCAACGCTAATCGAATCACGGGCGATTTTGCCTGCGAAATCCGTCTCGGGTATGTGGTGGAGGATGGTGAAAGGAAACCCTTTAAGGGGGGGATGCTGGTAGGCAACCTGCTGGATGCCCTGGCAGATATGAGCTGGTCCAAAGAAACCGGTTTCTACGGAAACTACCTTGGACCCAAAGCAGCCCGGTTTAATAACCTTAAATTAGCTGATTAAAATGTCTGGTACATTTATTATATGAATTTATCAGAGATTGCCCGGAGTGTATTTCAAACAGAGCTGCAAACCATGCAGCTGCACCTGGATGGTTGTATCGAGGGAAAGGACCCTATCCACTTGCATGATCTGCGAGTGGCTAACCGCCGGACCCGGGCCGCTCTGATCGAATTCAAGAAAC
This sequence comes from uncultured Anaerolineales bacterium, assembly GCA_964627755.1. Lineage (GTDB taxonomy): Bacteria > Chloroflexota > Anaerolineae > Anaerolineales > UBA11858 > B10-G9. The sequence goes on along the minus strand of CAZVIH010000055.1, from coordinate 7,797 downwards.
TGCTTCCAGAAGATATACGTCAAAGATATCAGCAAGATTTTCATTGGATCCACCTTGCAACTGGTGAAGTTCGAGACCTGGATGTGATTTTATCTCATTATCCATCCTTAAAAAAAGAGATCCCTAAAGCCTGGCGGCCCCATTTGAATCCCGTTCGGTTACTGGCTGAAAAGAAACGAATGATCGCTCAAGTTGAGCTGTCGGGGATCCTGCAATCTGGGAGGGTGAATGAGATATTAAAATCCTGGGCTGATCTGTTGGCGGGGGGGATTACTGACAAAACCCCGCTCTCACTGGAAGATGCCAGAGAATATGGCTGCCTCTGGATTGTGAAACGGTACCGCCAACTTCAAAAAGATGGTCAGAATTTGTCAAAAAACACACCGGCAGAAGTTTATCATGATTATCGCATCCTGGTTAAGAAACTTCGTTATATGATGGAGTTCTTCAGTCCGATGATGGATCAGGATCAGTTCGAAAAGATCTGCAGCAATTTGAAGACTGTTCAGGATACTTTTGGTCTTTTCCAGGATACTGAAATCCAGATCCTCAATTTAAGAAAATTAGCTGAAGAGTTATTTGAACAAGGCACGGGAGTGGATACCCTGCTGGCGCTGGGGCAATTGTTGGGGGTGCTCCAAAAACGGTTATCCCGGGCCAAGAAGAAATGTCTTAAACAGACTCACTGGCTGATCTCGGACGTTAGCGCCCGGGCCTTCCAGAGCTGTTTTCAATATCCGGTTGATTAATCACCTGTCAATCAAATCACCCGTCTGGGCGTGTTCATCAGTTCTTATGCCCGTCCCCGGGGATTTGATGATTATTTTGGATTGTCTTCCGGAAAATGAGCTTGCCCCGAGGACAGGGCAAGAAGCGGTCACAAGCAGTGCCTCAATTCCCAATGGCAAGATGATAATTCTTTGATATGGTACACTCCCCACATGTTAAAAACTATCCACTGGAAAACCTTTCCCCACGATTTTTTGATTGCGCAACTTGGATTTGCGATCTATGGTCTGGCGATTGCCTTGATCATCCAGGCAGGGCTTGGCACGGGACCTTGGGCAGTACTGGCAGTTGCTCTGGCGGATATTACAGGTACGAGCCCGGGTACAATGATCATTGCAACAGGAGTACTAGTACTGCTGGGCGCTATATCACTGAAGGAAAAGATCGGTTGGGCCACCCTGGGAAATATTCTCTTTATTGGTCCCTGGACGGATCTATTCTTGGTTCTCCTCCCTGCTTTGGATGGAAATCTCTGGCTGCAGATCCCAGGCATGCTGATCGCTGTTATCCTATCCGCGATCGCCACCGCAGTTTATATCAGCGTCAACGGGGGTGCGGGCCCCAGGGATAGTTTGATGTTAGCTGTCTCACGAACCACAGGTCAGAGTGTTCAACTATCGAGAGGAGTGATAGAGGTTCTGGTAGTGATCCTGGGTTGGATCCTGAAAGGCCCGGTGGGTGTTGGTACCCTGGCATTTGCCCTATTAATTGGACCGCTGGTTCAAATATTCTTTAGATTCTTCAAGGTCAAACCAAATACCGGGGATCCGGAGAATTTATGATCCTGCCGCTGATCATATATAATCTCTCAGCATTGTCCTTTACGGCGGGAATCTTATTCTTTCTCAATCGCAATCAAGTGGAAAGGGCAGCAGAGAGATCGATTCTGCTGATCATCATAGAACTAAGCTTTCTTCTATTGGGAGGGATCCTCTTTCCCATGGATGGTTTCGGTAGGATCCAGTTAATGGTCTGGGGGATATTTGTCCATTTTCCTGTCTGTTTGATGGGTAATATTGTGCTGCTCCGCCGTCAGAACAAGCCCTATACGAATTTTCTACTCGGCTTTTTTGCTCTGATCCTGATCATCGCGGTTGACGCTTTCCTGGTAGAACCGCGCAGCCTGGAAGTAACCAGGATAGCATTGTCTTCAGAAAAAATTACAGAACCTGTCAGAGTTGCGCTTGTAGCAGATATCCAAACCGATTCGCCAGGTCCTTATGAAGAGCATGTTCTGGATTTAGTCAAAGCTGAAGATCCTGATTTGATCCTGATGGCTGGAGATTATCTGCAAATTATGGATCCAGAGCAGTATCAGTCTTCTGTCAAAATATTGAATCGGCTCATTTTGGAGGCTGATTTATCACCACGGCTGGGATCAATCGCAGTCAAGGGAAATGTGGATCGGAAAGGGTGGGATGGTATATTCCAGGGCCTGGATGTGCTGGTCGTGGATGAGACCAGAACATTTGATCTGGGTTCAATTACTATTACGGGAGTGGATTGGCTGGATTCAGAAAACCCAGCCCTGGAGATCTCCGGGAGTGATAAGTACCATATCGTTCTGGGACATTCCCCAAATTACAGCCTGGGTTTGATAGATGCTGATTTACTGCTGGCCGGACATACCCATGGGGGGCAGGTTCAACTTCCCGGAATAGGACCACTTATAACTTTATCAGTTGTTCCAAGGCGCTGGGCTTCCGGTTTAACAGAAATCCAGCCTGGCCAGTTTCTGCTGGTTTCGCGAGGGATCGGTTTGGAGCGGGGGAATGCCCCCCGCCTGCGGTTTTTGTGCCATCCAGAGTTAATTATCATTGATCTCCTGCCCCTGGGGAAAGGTAATTAATTAACCTTGATATACTGGTTGTATCTGTAGGATAGCGAAAACTTCTGAAAAAGGTGATTGGACAAAATGAATAATCCGATAGTGAATCGTTTTAAAGGGAATTTTCTGTCAGTTTTCCTATCTGCCATTTCAGCAACCTGCCGTTTTAAAATCAGTGGAATTGAAAACTTAAATACAGCCTTGGAAAGTGGAAAACCCTTGATCGGGACAAGCTGGCATGGTATGACCATGATGGTTATTGGATCTCTGCGAAAATATATAGAGCTGGGATCGGTTGTAACTATTATTCCTGATGATTATCGGGGAGATATTTTGGAGATCTTTGCCAACAAAATCGGCATTTATCCTGAAAAACTTAATCTGGAGGGGGACAATTCGATGGAGATGTCCCGTAAACTTGTACGCATTATCCGCCAGATCTCTTCCGGAAGGAATTTTTTAATTCACCCGGATGGCCCCGCTGGTCCTGCTTATGTTGTAAAACCCGGACTAACAGCTATCGCTCAAAAAACTGGGGCGCTGATCATGCCCATGGGTGGGTATTGTCGTAATGCATACCATTGGCACCGCTGGGATCGATATACCTGGCCGCTCCCGTTCAGCAAGGTACAGCTCTACGTGGGGAAACCCTTTTCCATATCCAGAGAAACCAAAGACTTATCAAGGAAGAATAAGGAATTGGAAACTATCTTGAACCGGGTGGCATTTCAAGCAGCGGCGGATTACTATGAAACAGGAAATGAACACCACTAAACATGAATATTGATTAAATCTCTGTTATTCTATAAGAATAAAATATTGGAGAATAACTTTGCTGTTGGATCCGAGAGTACCAGGTTGGTCATTTAATAAAAACAAAGAAAGATCACTGCTGGGATCTTCTGTTCTGTTAGTCATGGCATTCACGGCTCTATTGACCTGGCCGGGATTGTTGTCAGGGATGTTCTTAGGGATCGTATTTCTGGTCTGGTGTATATTATTTTATTTTTTCCGGGATCCTGACCGGGCAATGAACCGTTCTCAGGATTACTATTATTGTCCGGGTGATGGAGTTGTCAGTGATATTGAAACGGTTCAGGAGGTTGATTACCTCAAACAGGAATTTGTTCGGATTGGGATATTTTTGTCATTATTTGATGTCCATGTCCAGCGAGCGCCAATAACGGGGAAGGTTGATTTTGTCACTCATCAGGCTGGAAAGAATCACCCAGCTTATGCCCCGGCAGCTTCTTATGAAAATGATCAGATCATCATGGGGCTGGATACAGTTTGTGGGAAAATTATAGTGAAACAGATATCCGGTATCCTGGCTCGCAAATGTTATAACTACGCCAAACCTGGCGATCAGATCCAATCTGGGCAGAGGTATGGTTTGATCAAGTTTGGATCGAGAGTTGAATTATATTTACCGCCTGGTACCAGGATCCTATGTTCGGTAGGGGAAAAAGTTAAAGGCGGAATAACTGTGCTGGCAGAGATTACTGATGAGCAACTTCAAGATAAGTGATAGATTAGGAAAATTTTTTCCTAATTACATCACCTTTTTATCCTTGGGATTTGGACTGGTCTCAATCGTCCTATCTACCCAGGAGAATATCTTTTTAGCGGGACTGTTCATCGTGATCGCTTCTGTCTTTGACAGTCTGGATGGTTATTTCGCCAGAAGACTTAGTCTGGAATCAACTTTTGGATTGCATTTGGACTCTCTGACGGATATGGTTTGTTTTGGTGTGGCACCGATAGTGCTCATCTCCCAGCATCTTTATCTGCAAAATAAGTTCACATTCTGGCTGCTGCCATTATTCCTGATTGAAATTTGGGCAGGAGCATTCCGTTTGGCCAGATTTAATCTCCTGCCTCCGAAACTGAGCTCCACTGCTGGTTCCATGGGGATGACGATCTCTCAGGGAGGTTTGATTATAGCGCTGATGGTCCTTTCTGATATCTCCCAACCAGATTATTCATATCCAATAGGGATTATGATTTTCTTGGTTTTAGTTCTGAGTTATTTGATGGTCAGCAAAATGAAATTTCCTCCTTTTTCTTGGTTTGTTCCTCATCCAGCGATCTATGGAGTATATCTGGTTATTGCTGTGATCCTGACACTCGTATTTTCCATTTTTACGGCGGCATGGATTCTCTGGCTGGGTATTTTGGTTGCGTACATAAGTAGATATCTTTTCCTGGTTGTGCGTCAAGAAAAGATAGTCCTGTAATCATTTAACTTGTACGGATGACAAAATGATTAATAAGATCAGTGGAACTATTTTGTATCTTTTTTCGGCTCTGGTGTACCGGACCTGCCGGTTTACTTTTCATGGCCTTGATCACATAGAAGCATATCAGGACCTCGATGTTCCCTTAATTGTTACTAGCTGGCATGGTATGACCATGATGGTGGCTGGTTTGATAAGAAAAATGATGGATATTTCCAGATTTTCAGTTATTGTTCCGGATGATCATCGGGGTGATGTCTTGGCGATATTTGCCCACCATCTTGGAGCTGAACCAATAAAGGTAAATTTATCTGGGGATTCCACATTCGGTTTGGGAAGGAAATTAGTTAGCTTGTTAAAAAAGATGTCCAAGGGGAAAAACTTTCTAATTCATCCAGATGGACCGGAAGGACCTGCCTATAAAGTAAAACCAGGCTTGTCATTTATTGCCCAAAAAGCAGGAGCTGTTATCCTTCCTTTGGGCTGCTACTGCCGCAATGCTTACCATATTCACCGCTGGGACCGCTACACGCTACCACTCCCGTTTAGCAAGATCCACATTCAGATCGGCTCATTAATAACAGTACCGGAAGATCTGAAAGATTTACAGGAAATCAATCGGGAGCTTGAAGATATTCTTAACCGTTTGACACTTCAAGCTTCTGCCAAATATTATCTGGATTGATTTCCGATAACTTTTCAAATTAGGGATGGAGTATATCATCAGCTCATTATCTATTGCGAAAAGTCATAAAATAAAGTATCAATATCCATATGAAAACATTAGTGATCGTTCGCCATGCCAAATCCAGTTGGAATGATCCTGGATTGTCTGATCACCAGCGCCCCCTTTCTAAACGAGGTCTGAAAGATGCTCCGATAATGGGCGCCCGCCTTGCGGAATGGGGTCCGCCGGTAGACAGGATCATTTCCAGTTCAGCAACCCGAGCTTTAACCACCGCGGAACTTATCATTCATGAAATGGGTTTACCCTGGGATGAGATCCAGATCGAAGATGCCCTTTATCATGCGACTGAAGAAGAAATGATCGACCTGATCAACGAGCAGGATGATTATCTGGATGGTTTGATGTTATTTGGCCACAATCCGGGTCTGACCTATCTGGTAAATGACCTTTCTGATCTGGATCTGGACAATCTGCCTACTTGTGGAGTGGTTGTGCTTCAGTTTGAGGTTGACAGCTGGTCAGAGATCGGAGATGAGATCGCAACCTCTGCGGAGCTTGATTTTCCGAATAAATACAGATAATAGCTGAGCGGCAGCGAAGTGCCAGTTAATGGTGGATCTCTTGAAAATTCCCTATTTGACAACCCAGCAGATGATTGAGGTGGACCGATTAATGGTTGAAGAATTTGGTATTCAACTTGTTCAAATGATGGAAACTGCCGGACGCCATCTGGCAGTCCTGGCCCGAGAAAGATTTCTAGAAGGGGATCCCGTAAACAAAAATATTATTGTCCTGGCTGGCAGCGGCGGAAATGGCGGAGGTGCGATGGTCTCAGCCCGCAATTTGCATAATTGGGGAGCGAAAGTGGATGTTTTTCTGACCAGACCTGTGAGTGACTTGTCTGGAGTGATCCAGGTCCAAGCAAAGACCCTGCAAGCAATGGATATTGAACCTCAAACAGCTATTGATCTTAAGGATGCTGCTGCTCCAGATTTGATAATTGACGGGATTATTGGCTACAGCCTGCAGGGAGCTCCCAGGGGCACGGCTGCGGATATGATCAACTGGGCCAATCGACTTGATAAACCTGTTCTGTCATTGGATATTCCATCAGGGCTGGATGCTGACACAGGAGAAATTCATTCCCCAGCAATCCGGGCAGCTGCAACCATGACCCTTGCTCTGCCCAAAGTTGGACTCAAAGGGCCTGGAGTTGAAATTGTGGGTGAGCCCTATTTGGCAGATATCGGCGTACCTCCGGTCCTGTATGAACACTCAACCCTTAATTTACAGGTAGGCCCGATCTTTAAATACGACCAGATCATTGATTTAAGTTGAAAGATTAAAAAAAAATTCGTTGCCGTAGAATTGATCTGTGATTTCTATCAGACCCATCCAAAATCTTGGAATCAGATTATCTTTTTTTTAACTAATTGACACAGCAGGGAATTAGATTATAATATTCTTTATTGCAAACGTTCGCAATAAAGAATATTATGACACACTGCCATACAATCCTGGAAACTTTACGAGAGAGAGGGTATCGGATCACTCCCCAGCGGGAGTTGATCATTCAAGCGGTTGCACACACCCCGCGCCATATCACTGCCGAAGAGGTAGCTGAACAGCTGCTGGTCCACACTCAGTCGATAAATATTGCAACTGTTTACAGGACACTGGATCTGCTCTGGCAGGAGGGATTTGCCTGCCGCAATGATCTCAGTGAAGGCAAGGTCGTTTATGCTACATTCCAACATGGCCCACATATCCACCTGGTATGCCGGAAATGCGACAAGGTGATTGATGCTGACGTTGAAATATTGAATTCGCTGGGTAAAGATCTGCAGAATAAATACAATTTCCAGTCTGATCTGGGACATTTTTCGATCTTTGGCGTTTGTTCGGACTGCCAGGATTAATGTAGAAACATGTAAGATGGGGGGTTCCTGCCACTTCTATAATAAAGGAGAATCTCATGAATTTTTCACCTGCACCACTCCATATCCCTGATGGTTTCCTTACTCTTGTGGTCTCGTTGATCTTCTGGCTTATCACAATTATTATGGTTGGTATAGCGGTATCAAAAACCAATCGCAGTCTGGGTGAAAAACAAATCCCAATAATGGGTGTGATGGCTGCTTTCATTTTTGCAGCCCAGATGTTGAATTTCCCCATTGCAGGCGGGACATCGGGCCATTTCCTGGGTGGTACCCTGGCAGCCATTGTGCTTGGACCCTGGGCCGGGATCCTGGTGA
>CAZVIH010000054.1:0-33272 GCA_964627755.1 uncultured Anaerolineales bacterium | reverse complement strand
ACCAGCCAGGACAGGCAGCAGCACGATCCGGCTGACCAGCCGCCATACCAGGGTCATAGGACCCAGGGCTGTAAACAACAAAACTGAAAACACGACCACGATCAGCAGGAACGCTGTCCCACAGCGGGGATGTTCCAAACTGTAATTCTTTACTGTCTCAGGAACCAATTCTGCATTGGCTTCAAAGGCATTGATCACTTTATGTTCCGCCCCATGATAACTGAAGACTCGTTTGATATCTTCCATCTGGCCAATACCCCACATGTAGGCGATCAGGAAAACCAGCCGGACCACGCCTTCCAGCAAGTTTCCAATCCACGGCTTCCAGCTTAGATATCGCTCCACTGCCTGTCCGACACCGGCTGGGATCAGGAAAAAGACCAGGATTGCGATTCCCAGGGATAATGCAAAGGTAAAAAACAGGGCAGGTCCTTCGATTTTCTCATCCTCACCGGTCTGGGTATTGGCAGATATGGTCAGGGCTTTCATGCCCAGGACCAAAGCATCATTCAGGCCGATCAATCCCCGTAGAAAGGGGATCTTCATGATCTTGCTCTGATAGATCTTGTTCAGCTCTTCTGTGTGGATGGTAATCTCGCCTTCAGGTGTGCGCATGGCAATTGCGGCGGCTTTTTTACCGCGCATCATAACACCTTCGATGACTGCCTGACCACCATAGTTAGGCAGTTTTGTTTGTGTAGGGGTCTCAGAACTCATAATTATAGATTGAAGAAGAAATGTACCAGGGCTTCAATTCCTTTATAGAAAGTGGGTAAATGGATTTTTTCATTGGGACCGTGCATATTGTCGCTTGGCAGACCAAATCCGATATTTACTGAATCAACACCAAGTGTCTGTTGAATGTGGACTACTACCGGTACGCTGCCGCCTTCACGTTTGAAGATTGGGCGTTTGCCCCAGGTTGCTTCTGATGCCTGGACATAAGCCTCGATCCATTTGGATTTACGATCACTGAGGGATGGAAAATTCTTTGACATCTGGGTCAACTCCCAGGTTACTGTCTCGGGAGCATTTTCCGACAGGTAATCCTTGAATTGTTCATATACTTCAACAGGATCCTGATCTGCAACAAGGCGGCAGGATACTTTCGCCATAGCATAGGCGGGCAGGACAGTTTTTTGACCCTCTCCGATAAATCCGGAGTACAAGCCGTTGATCTCAAGGGTTGGGCGGGCGCCAGTCCGTTCTATGGCTGTGTAGCCCTCTTCACCAAATAAAGCCTTAACCCCTGCCTGTTTTTTATAAAAATCATCGTTATTGGGTAATTTACTGAGTTCTTCCCGCTCAGCCGGGTTCAGGGGTTTGACCCGGTCGTAGAATCCTCTCAGGGTCACCCGTCCTTTTTTATCATGCAGCCCGGAGAGAAGGTCTGCCATAACCTGGGCCGGGTTGTGAATTGCACCACCGAATGTGCCTGAATGCAAATCCTGTTTGGGGCCTTGGATCCGAAGTTCAAAATAGGCCATCCCGCGCAGGGCGTAGGTGATAGTTGGTTGATCGGGGGCTTGCATGCCGGTATCAGGGTTGAGAAAGAAGTCACAGGCCAGCATGTCTTTATTTTCCTTGATAAAAGTCTCCAGATAGGATCCGCCGATTTCCTCTTCACCTTCGATCAGGAATTTGATATTGAGGGGCAGTTCCCCGGTTTGACGGATAGCCTCGATGGCACTGAAACAGGCGATGATCTGGCCTTTCATGTCGGTTGCCCCGCGTGCATAAAGGTTCTCACCTTTTATTGTGGCTGTAAATGGATCCGACTGCCATTCATCCACCGGATCTTCTGGCTGGACATCGTAATGACCGTAAATCAATACTGTGGGTTTATCTTCACCAGCTGATAGATCTTCCGCATAGACAATTGGATGGCGGGGAGTGGGGTATATTTCTACTCGGTCCATATCCAGAGCAATCAGTTCAGCTTTGAGCCATTCGGCTGCTTTTTTAATATCCCCATTCCGTTTGGGATCGGTTGAAACCGAAGGGATGGAAATGATCTCTTTCATCTTTTCCAAGGATTGGTTCTTATGCTCCTGAATATACTCAAGCGCAAGTTGACGATGTTCAGCCATGAGTTGTTCCTCCAATACAGGTTCAGTAGTCTTTCACTGGGTCAATTTTACCGCAGACCAGCCCAATAAGGGCATCTTGTCTCATAATTATCTTAGAAAAAATCATTTTCCAAACCATTTTTCTAGGTTCATGTATAATGGTTGACACCTAAAATCCAAACAATAATCATTACAAATCTTTCCTGATTGGAAATTGAACCAGGTTGTGTGTACAATTATTAATCGGGAAGAGCAAGTTCTTTTCTTTATTTTAGAGCGGTATAGTAGGGAAAATGAGGTAGATATGAATTATTTTCAAGAGTATTTTCAACCAAAATCCATTGCCGAAGCCCTGCAAAATCTGACCGAAGGTGCAGGCCCGGCTGCTGTGATCGCCGGTGGAACAGACTTGCTGCTTGAACTTCGGCAGGGACGTCATCCTGCTGTTGATCGCCTGGTAGACATTTCTGAGATCCCGGAATTAAAACAGATCAACCGGGAAAAAGATCAGATTATCATCGGAGCATCGGTAACCCATAAAAGCATAATCACTGATCCGGTTCTTCAGGAACACGCCCAATGTATGGTTGAGGGCTGCGGTTTAATTGGTGGTCCCCAAGTCAGGAATGTAGCAACCATTGGCGGTAATATTTCCCATGCCTTGCCAGCGGGTGATGGCACCATCTCTCTCCTGGCCCTGGATACTGAGGTTCAGATCACTTCTTCTGAAGGTTCTTCCTGGCAGCCCCTGATCGATATTTTTGCGGGACCAGGGAGGGTTAATTTTGACCGCTCCAAAGAGCTTGTGACCCGATTTCGATTTAGATCCAAAACAAAGGGGGAAGGATCTGCTTTTCACCGGGTGATGCGGCCCCAGGGAGTAGCGATCGCGATATTGAATATGGCAGCCTGGGTGAAGTTGGATCAAAGTGGAAATATGAAGAAAGTCCGGGTATCGTGTGGGCCTGCTGGTCCAAAACCGTTTAGAGCCGTAAAAACTGAAGCTTACCTATCTGGAAAAACCTGGAGCGACTCAGTTTTACAGGAGGCCTCGAAGATCCTGGCGGATGAAGTCAGTTTGAGGACAAGTAAACATCGAGCGACAAAAGAATATCGCCATCAACTATTACCGGTATTGCTCCAGAAAGTTATGGATACCGCTGTGGAGCGGGCCAGGCTCTAGCCGGCCGAGAAGGGAGAATTTTCTATGACTACATTAAATTTCGTTGTCAACAATCAGGAACATTCGCTGGAAATTGAAGTCAGTGAAATGCTGGCTGATGTCCTGCGTTATCGCCTGGGGTTAACAGGCACAAAAATAAGTTGTGGGGAATCCGAATGCGGCGTTTGCACTGTGCTGGTGGATGGAGAACCAATTTTATCCTGCAATTATCCAGCCTTGAAAGCTGATGGAAAACATGTCACTACCATCGAAGGTTTAGCAGAGGGTGAAGTACTGCATCCCGTACAGGAAGCTTTCATAAAACACGGAGCTGTGCAGTGTGGTTTTTGTACTCCCGGTCAAATTATGACTGCTGCGGCTTTGTTAAAAGAGAAACCGGATCCCACAGACAAAGATATCGAATATGCCCTAAATGATACTCTATGTCGATGTGGAACATACCCGATGATCACCAAGGCTATTCACGCAGCTGCGGACAAGATCAACTCAGGTAAGCCAATTGAATTCCCGACCTTTGATTTTGGGGGAGGAATGGATGTGGTCGGTCAGGTGGTTCCACGGCCGGAAGCCAATAAAAAAGTCACCGGTGAAGCAGTATACACTGACGATATCAGTTTTCCCGGGATGTTATTTGGCGCTACCCTTCGGGCTGGGATTCCTCATGGTCGTGTGAAGAAACTTGATATTTCCAAAGCTAAAAAACTCCCGGGTGTTCAGGCTGTCTTGACGGCAGAGGATATCCCAGGAAGAGTTAATCACGGAGAGATCATTCAAGACTGGCCGGCATTAATCGGGATTGGTGAAAAAGCCCGTTACGTGGGAGATGCGATTGCCATTGTGGCAGCTGATACTCTGGAAATAGCTACAAAAGCCCTCGATCTAATTGATCTGGAATTGGAAGAATTACCCATGGTAACTGATCCGGTGGATGCTAATAAAGATGGAGCTCCTCTTGTTCATGAAAGTGGAAATCTTTTAAAACATATCAAAGTCGACAAGGGAGATATTGAGAAGGGATTTAAAGAAGCCGATGTTATCATCGAGGATACTTATTTCACTCCTTCTTATGACCATGCCTTCATGGAACCAGAATGCAGTATCGCCAGGCCCCTGGAAGATGGGAAAATGGAGGTTTATGTGGGATCTCAGATCCCTTACTCGGACCGGAAGCAGGTTGCGGAAGCACTCGGACTGCCTTTGGATCAAGTTCGTGTCCGCAGCCCATTAGTGGGAGGGGGTTTTGGCGGGAAAGAAGATATCGCGGGCCAGATTCACGCTGCTCTATTGGCCAATGCAACCGGAAAACCGGTGAAGATTTTGTATGACCGCCATGAAAGTTTGCTGGTTCATCCCAAACGGCATGCCACCCAGATCAATGTCAAATTAGGCTTCAAAAAAGATGGCACTTTGACCGCTGCCCAAACCGAGTTGTATGGAGATACTGGCGCTTATGCTTCGCTGGGTGCCAAGGTGATGGGCAGGGCAACTACTCATTCTACAGGCCCGTACATCGTTCCCAATGTAAAAATCAATTGTTATGCAATGTATACCAATAATCCTCCCTCGGGCGCATTCCGCGGATTTGGCGCCTTACAGGCAGCTTTTGCGATTGAATGTATTATGGATCAGGCTGCCGAAAAGCTGGGAATCGATCGGATTGAATTTCGGCGAATGAACGCTCTCCGGGAAGGAGCAATCACCAATACCGGACAGCAGCTCAGGGACAGCGTTGGATTGCTCGAATGTATCGATAAAGCCTGGGATGCAGTTCTGGAGATCACAGGTGGTGAAGACCCCTTCATTTCCAGATCCGTAGAAGGCCATCCTCAAAAACGAAGAGCTTGGGGATTTGCAGTCACTTTTAAAAATACCGGTCTGGGGGAGGGTGCACCAGATAACGCCTCAGCGGAAATCGAATTGCTGGAAGATGGAATTGTGGAAACCCGGATATCCTCAGCAGAGATCGGCCAGGGGCTTGTAACTGTTTTACAAATGGTCACCGCCGAAGAATTGAGCCTGCCACTTGATCAGGTCCGGGTTTATCTGTCTGATACGGACCTTACACCGGATGGTGGACCGACGACAGGTTCCCGGCAAACCTATATTTCAGGCAATGCTGCCAAGTTCGCTGCCATTACTTTACGCAACAGCATTCTAGCCACGCTGTCAGAGAAATATAACCAACCTCCGGATAAGATCACAATTGCTCAGGGAGTTGTTCAGGTAAATGGACAGGAATTAACTTTCGCGGAAGTAGGCGCACTCATGCGGGAAGAGGGGAGAATTCCCAAATTGGTTTACGACTATAAATCCCCCGAAACGACACCGCTTGGAGAAAAAGGGGATAAACATTTTGCCTATTCCTACGCAGCCCAGGCTGTAGAAGTAGAAGTTGACCTTGATACTGGAGAAGTCCGAGTGGTACGGGCTGTTGGTGCAACGGATGTTGGCAAAGCAATTAATCCTCTTGGTTTACAGGGCCAGGTAGAAGGTGGCGTGATCATGGGAGTCGGGCATGCCCTAACTGAGGAGTTTATCGTTGAAAAAGGGCAGATTTTTACTGATTATTTGTCACGCTACAGGATGCCCTCCATTCACCACGTACCGGACGAAATAAAAGTGATCATTGTGGAGGATCCCACAATAGATGGTCCTTATGGCGGAAAAGGCGTGGGAGAAATTTCTACCATGCCCATTCCTCCAGCGATAGTTAACGCGGTCTATAACGCTTGCGGAGTCCGGTTCCATCGCATCCCGATTGACCAAGACTGGCTGGCCGGACAAATAAAAAGCAAATAATAGTATTTGGAGAGTTTGCAAGGAAAGGATAGGAGCATTTGCACATTCTTGTCCTGCAGTCTGCATGGTACAATTTTAAATAATACGGATCGGTGGTCGTTGGAGATTATTGTAATCCCCGCGGCGCCAGGAAATACCTGGTGAAAAGTGCTACCGTCCTTTTGAGCGAAAGTCGCCGATCCTATGAAGAGACAATATATATATATAGTTAATCAGATTGAACTAAATATTCAGAATCATTTCCAAAATTCCTTGTACAAATGTTTCACAGGATAACTACCTGTGAAATTTTTGCTTAAATATTGAATTTATGTTAATTAAACTGCCATATAGATTGCCAGGAAAGATCTTTCGAAGCCCGATGCCATTCAGCCGGTTTGACAAACAGGATGTCTGGCCATCATTCCAGGAGCAGGATATTGAACTGGTAGTGGTCTTAACTGAACAGCAGGAGTACCTGGTTTATGCAGGAAGAGATCTGCCAGCTTTTTACCGGTCCCACGGCATGGAAGCTTTGCACATCCCTGTGCCGGACTTTGGTATTCCAGAAGATCTGGAAAGTTATCAGAATGGCTTGGAATCAGCGGCTTCAGCTGCCAGAAGCGGGAAGAATGTCGCTATTCACTGTCTGGCGGGCATTGGACGAACAGGTACTTTTCTGGCTTGCCTTGCCAAAGAAAATCTTGGTCTGGATGGCCGTGATGCCATCAACTGGGTAAGGGAATCGGTACCCGGGGCCATGGAAAATTGGATCCAAGAAGATTTTGTGATTAATTATCAATTCGATCCAACCGGTTAGAAATTATCAAAAACGGGAGAGTAAACATGATCATCAAAAATGGTAAATTGATTACCTGGGAACCAGAAAATCAGATCTTAGAAGATAGCCAAATATTGATCCAGGATGGATTGATCAAGGAGATCGGAACTGATCTGGAGAAGAATAATCCGGATGAAGAGGTTGTGGATGCAGGAGGACAGTATGTCATGCCCGGAAATATCTGTGCCCATACTCATTTTTACGGCGCTTTCGCCCGTGGGATGGGCATACCCGGTGACGCTCCAAAGGATTTTCCGGAAATTCTCGAGAAACTATGGTGGCCTCTGGATATGGCGCTTGATGAGGATGGGGTTCGTTATTCAGCTCTCGTTTTTGCTGTTGATGCCATTAAGAACGGCACTACAACTCTGTTTGACCATCATGCTTCTCCTAATTACATTGATGGCTCATTGGATGTGATT
Organism: uncultured Anaerolineales bacterium; assembly: GCA_964627755.1. Taxonomy (GTDB): domain Bacteria; phylum Chloroflexota; class Anaerolineae; order Anaerolineales; family UBA11858; genus B10-G9. Next base: position 25,979 of record CAZVIH010000054.1, on the reverse strand, counting down.
GCTGATGTTATCTTAGATGCAGGTCTGCGCGGAGTGCTGTGTTACGAGGTGACTGATCGCAATGGAAAAGAAGGGGCGAAAAAGGGCATCGAGGAAAATGTGCGCTTTATCAAAAAGGCGGCTGGAATTGATCGCCTGGGAGCAGCATTTGGATTGCACGCCAGTCTGACACTCGATGATGATACTCTCGCTGCCTGCCGAGACGCTATTGATGATGAAGCTGGCTTTCACATCCATGTAGCAGAACATCAGGCGGATGAGTATGACAGCCTCAAAAGAGGTGGATTAAGAGTAGTTGACAGGTTGAAGAAGTTTGGCATCCTGGGACCGAAATCAATAGTGGCCCACGGAGTACATATCGATCAGCAGGAAGCTGCTCTCCTTAAGGAATCCGGAACCTGGTTGACACACCAGGCCCGATCCAATATGAATAACGCGGTAGGCGTGGCAGCTATCGAGGATTTCCTGCGTTTGGGCATTCCTGTCTGCCTGGGTACGGATGGCTTTTATCATGCCATGTGGGAGGAATGGAAAACTGTCTATTTTCTCCATAAACTGCACCACCGTGATCCACGCAGGATGAGTGCTATGGATATTGTCAAGATGGGTGTGCACAATAACGCTGCCCTGGCAAATCTGTATCTGCCGGATACAACCGTAGGTGTGATCCAGCCAGGCGCCGCGGCTGATCTGATATTTGTGGATTACCACCCCTATACTCCGCTGAGTGCTGGGAATCTACCCTGGCAGATCATTTTTGGTATCCAGGAAAGCATGATCACTTCTACGATGGTGGCTGGAAAATTCTTAATGAAAGATAAACAAATTCTGACTGTGGATGAAGAGAAAATTGCAGCAGAAGCACAAAAAATAGCCCCGGAAATCTGGAAACGTTATGAAGGTTTTGTAGGTACGTATTCGTGAATAATTACGAGTAAGTAGATGAATAATAAGAGAGGTGTGAATGTCTGAAAAACCAACTATAGCCATCCTGGGAGGAACAGGAAACGAAGGGACCGGTCTGGCACTGCGCTGGGCTTCCAATGGCTATGATGTGATCATCGGCTCCCGGCAAGAGGAAAAAGCCCTTAAGGTGGCGGGAGAGATCAACGAGATCCTTGGAAAAGAATTGGTTCGAGGATTGGAAAACGGCGCTGCAGCCCGGGAGGCGGATATCAATGTGCTCACGGTGGTGGCTGCAGCACACGAGGCAGCATTAATCGGATTAAAAGATGATTTGCAGGGAAAAATCCTGGTTGATGCTACAGCCAGGATCAAATTTCCAAATCCTAAACCGCCAGCTCCTCCATCGGCGTCGCGCATGGCCCAGGATCTGCTGGGGGAAGATGTCCGGGTTGTGGCTGCTTTCCAGAATATCCCTGCCAGTGCACTCAAGAATCTAGAAAAAGAACTGGACAGCGATGTTTTGGTTTGCGCGGACCTTCGCGAAGATGCTGATCAAGTCAGCGAGTTGATCCGGGATGCTGGTATGAAGGCCTTCTATGTGGGTGACCTTGACATTGCTATTACCTTGGAAGGCATTACTGCAGTGCTGGTTTATTTGAATAAGTACAATGATATTAAACATGCCAGCATTAAGATTGTAGGTTCCTGAGGAGTTTTGTGACTTCAAAACCTGGCAATGCTTTAAATTTGATCACCCTGGCAGATTTTCCCATGATCCAAAAAGGGGATAATCTGCCAGACATCTTGAATGCCTGCCTGGAAGTTAATCGGATTGACTTACAGGATGGGGATGTACTGGTGATCGCCCAGAAAGTGATCTCGAAGGCGGAAGGGCGTAAGGTGAACTTAAAATCTGTGACAGTCTCTGCAGAGGCAGAGCAGCTGGCGGAAAAAACCGATAAAGACCCCAGGATAGTGGAGTTGATCCTCAAGGAAAGTAAAATGGTCCTGCGGCATAGACCCGGTTTGATCGTGGTGGAACACAAACTTGGATTTGTGTGTGCCAATGCCGGAATCGATCGTTCGAATGTCAAACAGGACGGCGGTCCGGAAGATGAAAGCGTGTTACTTCTCCCGGAAGATCCTGATCGATCTGCGCGGGAAATACGCCTGAATTTAGAAAAGATTTGGGGTCAGAAGATAGGTGTTTTGATCATTGATTCCCATGGTCGGGCCTGGCGCAATGGGACCGTTGGGATTTCGATCGGATTTTCCGGTCTTCCAGGTATTGTAGACTTAAGGGGAGAGCCGGATTTATTCGGCTATGAACTGAAAGTGACCCAAATTGCTGCAGTGGATGAACTGGCTGCTGCTGCTTCATTAATGATGGGGCAAGCTGATGAAGGTCTTCCCGTAGTCCATGTTCGCGGATTTCCCTATCCGCTTCGAGATGGTTCATTTATGGAACTTCCGCGAGATATAGAGAGTGATTTATTTCGCTGACGGATTTTTATAATGAAATAGAAGGCATTAAGGGTGATATCTGAATGAAGGTTGTAGCTCTGGCTGGTGGAGTTGGTGGTGCAAAATTAGCAGATGGGATCTATCGTTTGATACCCAATGTGGAATTAACCGTGATCGTCAATACCGGAGATGATTTTACGCATTTTGGTTTAAATATCTCCCCTGACCTGGATACAGTCTGTTATAACCTGGCGGGAATGGAAAATCCCGAGAACGGGTGGGGCAGAGGTTCTGACCAATGGGACACAATGGATTTGATCAAACAGCTGGGGGGTCCGGACTGGTTTTCTCTGGGAAATCGCGATCTGGCCACTCATCTGGAGCGAACTCGAAGATTGGAAAAAGGGGATCCGCTCTCAAGTATCATGGCTGATTTTTGCCGTACCTGGGGGATCACTGCCCGGATCATTCCTATGAGCGATGATCCGGTTCCTACGCTTGTGAAAACTGACCAGGGTATTCTGCCATTCCAGGAATATTTTGTCAAACTGGGCGCAAAGCCCGAAGTCAGCGGATTTATTTTCCAGGATATTGAGGCTGCCAAACCTGCTCCAGGCGTATTGTCTGAAATTGAGGGAGCTGATCTGGTTGTGGTTTGTCCTTCTAATCCCTGGGTGAGCATCGCCCCGATTTTGTCAGTTCCGGGGATCCTGGAAGCGTTAAAAAAGAAAATTGTGGTGGCAGTTTCTCCAATCATCGCCGGTGAAGCAGTTAAGGGCCCGGCAGCAAAAATGTACCGTGAAATGGGTCTCCAGCCTTCAGCTTTATCTGTTGCAGAGGGGTATGAAGATTTTATTACAGGTTTTATCATAGATCAGAAGGACCAGAGTTTGATCAAGGAAATAATTTCCTCTTTTGATGGTCAGATCTGGATCCTTCAGGCTGATACCTGGATGAAAAACCGTCAGGATCGCATCCGCCTGGCGGGAGAAGTAATCATATTTGGTAAACAATTGATTAAGGAGGTTTAAGAATGGCTGTATGGGTGATCGTACCAGTTAAGCCTCTCCGCAGGGGGAAATCTCGCCTGGCAAAGGTGATTTCTGCTGAAGAAAGGGCAGATTTGAATCAATATTTATTGGAGCATACTATCCAGGTCTTATCTACAATTGAGGAGATCGAGAATATTCTGGTCATAAGTCGTGACACCGAGGCTCTGGCTTTGGCCCGTGATCTGGGAGCGAGGACAGTTCAGGAATATGGTAGTCCAGGTCTGAATACAGCATTAACCCGGGCAGTAGAGATCGCCAAATCCTACGGAACCTGTGGTATTTTAGTCCTCCCGGCTGATTTACCACGCTTGAATGCGGAAGATATCCGCAAAATACTGGCACATCGGAAAGATCCACCTGTAGTGGTGATTTCACCGGATCGCAAGAAGGAAGGCACCAATGCCCTTTTTGTCTGTCCACCAGATTTGATTGAATTTAAGTATGGCATGGGATCGTTTGAGAAACACTGTCAAGCAGCCCTTGACACTGGAGCACGCCTGGAGGTCTGTGATCTGGCCTCGCTGGAATTGGATCTGGATGAACCTGAGGATCTGGCGCTAATTGAAGCGGAATTGAGAATTAATGAATAATGGTAATTTAATTTATTAACTATGGAGGATACCTATGACTAAACCTGCTGCACTGTATTTACAGGATGCTCACGATCTGCGAGATGGCCTTGAGTATGTTCGTTATGCCGAAGAAAAAGGTTTTGACGCCGTTTGGCAGGCTGAATCACGCCTTGTGAGAGATGCCATCGTTCCTATGGCGGCTTATGCAGCTGTTACGGAGAAGATCAAAATCGGCTCTGGCGTGATCAATAACTGGACCCGCAATATTGGTTTGCTGGCGTCAACCTTCCTGACCCTGGATGACCTTGCACCCGATCGGATTATCTGCGGTATGGGCGCCTGGTGGGATCCTCTGGCTGAAAATGTTGGAATCACTCGCCGCAAACCGCTGACAGCCATGCGAGAAACCGTGGAAGTTTTGCGCCGTTTGTTGAATATGGAAAATGTGACCTTTGATGGCGAATTTGTGCATGTAAAAAATATCGAGCTGGACGTTGTCCACGGCAACACCAACCCCCGCAATGTGCCGATCATGATCGGCGCAACCGGTCCTAAGATGCTCCAGCTGGCTGGAGAGATCTGCGATGGCGTGGTCATGAATTACTGCGTTCCTGTGGAATATAACAAGATGGCCATCGAGAATATCGAAATAGGCGCCAAGAAGGCTGGGAAAACGATTGATGACATCGATCGGCCCCAGCTGGTAGTATGTTCAGTTTCAGACGATTATGATGCCGCTATGGATTCTACCAGGCAATTACTAACTCAGTACCTGGCTCAGCAACCCCATATCGCTATCGCATCAGGGGTATCAAACGATGTTGTTGCTGAAATCCAGTCGATTTTGGGCTGGCCGGCAACCCACGAACAGATCCAAGCTGCCAAACATCTTGTTACGGATGACCTGATCCATCACATCACTGCATCTGGAACACCAGATGTAGCCCGTGAAAAGGTAGATCAGTATCGGGCAGAAGGCTGCACTGTACCCATTTTGTATCCGGTTGGAGGAGAAGTAAAATTGCTGGTAGATACTTTCGCCACAAAATAAACTTACTTGATTTATCCTGACCCTGGAGAGATATTTCTCCCTGGAGTTGAATTATTTTTCCGGGGTTATTTGCCTGAGGAAACAAATTATGATCACTGAATACAATCGCCCTGAAAGCCTTGAAGAACTGCTAACCCTGGTATCTAGAAAATCTCCTCGGACTATTGTGCTGGGAGGAGGGTTATTCATAAATGAGATTATTAAAGAACCAATTGCTGTTGCTGACCTGCAAAATCTAGGCCTGACCGCTATTCAGAAAAAGGGAAAATACCTTCACCTTGGGGCAGCGGTCACACTCCAGACGCTGCTGGTTTCTGACCTGATCCCAACCGCACTGAAAAAAAGCATCAAACACCAGGAAACCTACAACAGGCGCCAGATTGCTACTTTGGCTGGATCTCTTGTTGCGGCCAACGGCCGTTCGGCGATTGGAGGTCTGTTTTTAGCTCTGGATGCGGAATTATTAATCACCGGGCAGAAGGATGGAGTTGAAAAGATCCGGTTAGGGGATTTCCTACCAGTACGGGATGAGAAATTGGCCGGCCGGGTGATTACTGAAATAATTATCCCTGAGGGTGTCCAGTCTGCTTATCATTACGTTGCTAGATCTCCTGCCGATCTACCTATCGTTGGAGCGGCAGTCGCTCAATGGCCTGCTGGCCGAACCCGGGCTGTGTTGATCGGTTACGGAGACCAGCCGGTGATGGTCCTGGATGGCCCTGATGCAGGTGGAGCGGTTGAAGCAGCTGGAGATGCCTATTCTATTGCGGATGATCAGTGGGCCAGCGCTGCCTACCGCTCGGACATCGCAGGAATTCTTGTGAAGCGCTGTTTAGAAGAGATTACTGAGAACGTTTAAGGATAATCATCATGATCGATATCGAACTTAACATAAATAGTCAGACCTACCAACTTAATATTCAACCGGGTGAACGTTTATATTATATACTGCGGAGATTGGGTTTCAGAAGTGTAAAATTTGGGGATGAACACGGGAAATCTGGTGCGGATACGATTCTGCTCGATGGAAAACCTGTCAATGCCTATCTTGTGCTGGCTGCCCAGGCGGAAGGCCATGAAATTGAGACTTTGGAAATGATTGGTGATCATCCCAAACAGGGTTGGAAGGAAGGCAGAGGACTGCATATTCTTCAGCAGGAATTTGTAAGAACCGGCGCAATCCAGTGTGGTTACTGTACTCCAGGCCAGATTTTGGCAGCTAAAGAGCTCTTGGACCGGGAGGCTAAACCAACAGAGGAACAGGTCAGAGATGCCCTGTCTGGCGTTTTATGCCGTTGTACGGGTTATTTGAAACCTGTGGAAGCTGTTCTGCGAGCCGCTGCTCGCCTGCGAGGTGAGGAAGTACCGCCTATTGAAGATCCCATTCAGGTCCCGCCGGAATGGATGGGCACTGATTTGAATGAGTCCATACCGTTTACCAGGACGGTCAAGGTTGATGGATCTACTTTAACGGCAGAAAGGGTGATCACTGAATTGAAGGTGAGCAACAGCCCGGATACATGGCGCCAGGTTGGAAAACCTAAGGAAAAAGTGGATGCTGTTAAACTTGTACAGGGCAAACCAGCCTTTACAGCTGATTTTGAGCGCCGGGATATGTTATATGCCAAAGTGCTCTTCAGCCCCCATGCTCATGCCAGGATCAAATCCATTAACAAAGACAAAGCCCTGGAGATCCCCGGTGTTCGATGTGTATTAACCCATCAGGACCTGCCCCGCGTGCCGTACTCCACAGCAGGTCAATCAGATCCGATTCCAGGTCCGCTGGATTGTTATTCCCTTGATAATAAGGTCCGTTTTGTTGGTGACCGGGTAGCATTTGTCGCTGCAGAATCTGAGGAGATCGCTCAAAAGGCAGTTGAGGCGATCGAAGTGGAATACGAGATCCTGGAAGCGATCCTGGATTCCCGTGAAGCTATGAAACCTGGCGCGCCGATAATTCACGACCAGGATGATTATGTCAATTTCGCGGACTCTGATCCTTCGAAAAACCTGGCTGCGGAGATCCGGATCGATATTGGTGATATCGAGGAAGGGTTTAAACAGGCAGATGAGATCTTCGAGGCGGAGTATGAGGTTCCAAAGGTCCAACAGGCTCATATTGAACCTCATGCGGTGGTGACCTATTGGGATGAGGATGACCGCCTTGTCATTCGAACCAGCACCCAGGTTCCATTCCATGTCCGCAGGATGATCGCACCAGTCCTGGATTTGCCAGTTAGAAGGATCCGGGTCATTAAACCCCGTGTAGGAGGAGCTTTTGGTGGCAAACAGGAAATGTTAATTGAAGATGTTGCAGCTCACCTGACAATTGTCACCGGGCAGCCAGTCCAATACGTATACACCCGGGAAGAAGAATTTGTCTCTTCGCGCTCCCGCCACCCCATGCGAATCAAGCTGAAAACAGGGGTGAAGAAAGACGGAACGATGACCGCCAATGCCATGTATGCCCTGAGTGATACAGGCGCCAACGGCGCTCACGCATTGACGGTGACCGGCAATACTACCAAGGCGATGGCTTTATATGTTGGAGATGGACCATTCCGCGAAGCTCCCAATATCCGCTTTTATGCTGATATCGTCTATACCAACACTCCGCCGTCAGGCGCCTATCGCGGCTATGGTGTTCCCCAGGGTTTCTGGCCTGTTGAGCGCCAGATGGAATTTATTGCCCATGAATTAGGGTTGGATCCCCTGGAATTCCGTTTGAAAAATTCTCTGCAGGCCGGAGAGATCCATCCCTTCAGTGTTGCCTGGAGCGAAGGCAGAGAACCGGTCCCGGAGATGATCCAAACCAATGGGCTGACAGATTGTGTCAGGAAAGGTAAAGAAGCGATTGATTGGGATAAAAAAGTGGCGGATAAGAACTGGAAAGATGTGCCTGGAAAACCGTACCTGAAACGTGGTTTAGGCGTTGCGCTGGTTATGCAGGGAACGGCTATCCCTTACCTGGATATGGGAGGCGCCAGTATCAAACTCAACGATGATGGGTCGTTTAACTTGCTTGTAGGCGCAACTGACCTTGGAACAGGATCAGATACCGTTTTGGGTCAAATGGCGGCCGAAATATTAGGTGTTCACCTGGATGACATCATCGTTTACTCGTCGGACACGGATTTTACCCCCTTTGACAAGGGCGCCTATGCCTCCAGTACAACTTATATATCTGGAGCTGCTGTCGTTGATGCGGCCAATAAAGTGGCGGAAAGGATCAGGGAAAGGGCTGTGATGGTTCTGGAATCTCGTCTGGAAGGGATGAAATTCAATCCCCAGGAAATAGAATTGGCTAACTGCTGTGCAATCGCCCCTGATGGGCATGCAGTCTCCATGGCAGATATCGCCCTTCATTCACTCCACCATGCCAAACAGGAACAGATCATGTCTGTAGGATCCTATGTCTCTCCTGTTTCTCCACCACCTTTTGCGGCCCAGTTTGCCGAAGTGACTGTGGATATTGAAACCGGCCAGGTTGTTGTAGATCACCTGGTGATGGCAGTGGATGGGGGTGTGATCATCAACCCTGTGACCGCCTCCGGTCAAATCGAAGGAGGAATGACTCAGGCTCTTGGTTATGCGGTCTCAGAGGAAATGGTTTATGATGAGAAGGGCAGGGCTCGTGAGAAGAATTTCAGGGATTACCATATCTTTGAAGCCCATGAAATGCCGATCCTGGATACTATTTTTATCGAGACCTACGAACCTTCCCATCCTTTCGGAGTCAAGGCTGTCGCTGAGATACCTATGGATGGTGTCGCTCCCGCAGTTGGGAATGCAGTATATAACGCCTGTGGGGCAAATATCCTTGATAACCCAGTGACTCCGGAAAAGATCTGGCAGGAATTGAGAGGAAATTAAACTGCCTGACAGAATAGAATGAATGCCCAGGAGTGAACAGTCCTGGGCATTTTTCTTAGACTGGGACAGGAGGCGTTAGGCGTGAAGACTGCCAATCTGTTATAATTTAGAAGTTATAAACCACTTGAAAATGGGTGGCCGCGAGGACCCTGTTTTAGAAAAATGGGTTGGTTTTGTCTATGGAAAAGATTACCTACGTGATTGGACACGTTAATCCAGATACAGATTCAATAGCTTCTGCTATCGGATATGCCTGGCTGCTCCAGGAACGAGATGGGATTAATGCTGTGGCCGCCAGAGCTGGTACTACCAATCCCCAAACAACCTGGGTGCTGGACCGGTTGGGTTTGAAAGCGCCTTGTTTGTTGACGGATGTTTCCCCCCGATTTGAAGCCGTTGCCCGGAGGATGGATACTACATCGCCAGACGAGCCGCTCAGAAACGCCTGGGATATCGCCAGCAGAACGGGCGGTGTTGCTGCTATTGTAAATGAAGATGGCACGCCTTACGGATTGATCACTGGTTTAACCCTGTTTTCCTTTTTGTCAGAACTGGTAGGTCCCCGTCCAGATGGGCAGGATATGCGTATTGCTGAACTGCTTGAAATGCCCTGCCATGAAGCTGCGGATACCGCTGTCCCCCAATTTAAAGCGGGCAGCCGCATCCGCGACGCAGTGAACAAGATCCTCAGGCAGGAACGGAATTATTTTATTGTTGTGGATGATGAAGGGCAGTATGTTGGACTATCGCGCCAGCGAGATATCCTGAATCCACCCAGGGTTCAGGTTGTCCTGGTGGATCATAATGAAAAAGAACAGGCAGTTGGCGCACTGGAAGAAGCCGAATTGCTGGAAATCATTGACCATCATCGGCTTGGCAATCCTTTTACACGGGCGCCAATTCGTTTTACCACTGAAGTTGTAGGCAGCACCAGCACAATAATCACTGAGCGGATTCTGGAAGCCGGTTTGAGCACTCCTCCGGAGATTGCGGGTATCCTCCTGGCAGGCATTTTTTCTGACACGCTATTTTTTACCTCCCCAACCACAACTGAACGCGATAGAAGGGCTGCTGAAAGGCTGGGACGCTGGGCTTTTTCTGCCAATAGCCCCCTGAAGGGAGAATCTTTAGAATCTTTCGCGGATGCGGTGTTAAAAGCTGGAGCTGGTATTTCCAACCGGGATCCGGATGAAATAGTTTCTTCAGATACAAAAACCTATAACTCCGGTGAACTGAGTTTTGGCATTGCCCAGGCGGAAGTGACGGATTTGATGCAGGTCGATAAACATCTGAGCGATTTAATAGACGCTTTGGAAAGGCTGCGGGTGAGTCGAGCTCTGAATTTCACGATCCTGATGGTTACCGATGTCGTTCAGGGATCAAGCCGGCTTGTTATTAATAACCCTCCGCCTACATTTGATGATTTACCTTATCCGGAAAATCCGGATGGAACACGGTTTGCAAAGGGTGTTGTATCCAGGAAGAAACAGCTTCTACCCGTCATATTAAGTTTGCTGGAAGCCTGAGCAGGTATAAGGTCTAATAAATGAGTGACGTATTATCAGCCTTAGCTGAATTACCAAAGACAGGAACAGCAGCCGCCCTTTGTACAATCATCAGGACCAAGGGCTCAACACCCCGTAAAGAAGGCTGTAAAATGCTGGTTTATCAAAACGGATCCAGCGTTGGCACGGTGGGTGGTGGAGAAGTGGAAGGCAGGATAATTCAGGAAGCGCTTGATTCGATTAATTCCGGTGAAAGGAAGATCCGTTCTTACGATCTGATTAATCCGGCGAAAGGTGACCCGGGAATCTGCGGAGGGACAATGGAGGTATTTATCGATCCGTTAACACAGCCCGCAGACCTGATCGTTGTTGGCGGCGGCCACGTTGGTAAGGCGGTTGTTTACCTGGCGAAATGGCTGGGATTTCGGGTAATCCTGAGCGATGACCGGGAGGAATTCTGCTCTCCCGCTTCTGTGCCAGGAGCAGATGAATATATTCACTGTTCCCTGGAGGAATTATCTTCCAGGATTGAGTTTTCACCTACATCAGTGGTAATCCTGGCAACCCGAAATAATCAAGTGGATATCCGGGGACTTCCAGAACTGCTGGCAGTACCGTCTGGATATATCGGGGTGATCAGCTCCCGGAGGAGATGGAAACTCACCGAGGAACAGCTGCTTGAAACTGGAATTAAGAAGGATGACTTAAAACGGATTCATGCTCCAATTGGGCTGGATATCAAAGCTGAAACGCCAGAGGAAATTGCACTTAGCATCTTGGCGGAAGTTATTCAGGTCGTTCGGGGCGGATCTGGTCAAGGTTTATCATAACAACAATTGGTTTAGTCAGAAGAATTTGACGAAGAAGGATTTATGTGGCAAGAGTATATCAATGCAACTACAATAGACCAGGTACTCTCCCTGCTGGCCGCCGATAAAAGTCAGGCCAGGATCATTGCTGGCGGAACGGATCTGGTATTGGAAATGCGCCAGGACCTTCACCAGGAAGTTAAGACCCTGATAGATATCTCCAGGGTTGATTCATTAGGTGAGATAACTCTTGATGGTGAGGGATTTATCCATATCGGTGCCGGTGTTACCCATAATCAATGTGTGGGTTCGAATATCATCCGTGAAGGAGCTCTTCCGCTGGCATTGGCGTCCTGGGAAGTAGGCGCTCCCCAAATACGCAATACAGGAACGATCGTTGGCAACCTGGTGACTGCATCACCGGCAAATGATACCATCGTACCTCTGGTAGCTCTGAATGCGGTATTGAAAATTCGCTCCCTGGGCAGGGAGCGTCAGGTTGCTCTCAGTGATTTTTATACCGGTGTTCGTAAACATGTGCTCCAACCAGATGAAATGGTCACTGAGATCGTCGTTCCCTCGATGGGAGCTGGTCAGCGAGGTGAATATCTCAAGTTAGGTCTTAGAAAAGCCCAGTCGATCTCCCTGGTGAATATGGCAGTAGTACTGGGACTGGATGGAGACAAGATCGAAACGGCCAGCATTACTCTGGGCGCCGTGGCGCCAACGATCATCCATGCTGCAGCTGCTGAAGAGTTCCTGATTGGAAAAGAGCTATCTGATAGTGTTATTGATCAAGCGGCTGAGATCTCCAGGCAAGCAGCCCGGCCGATAAATGATATTCGAAGTTCCGCAGATTACAGGCAAGAGATCACTCGGGTGCTGGTGAAGAGGGGGCTCCTGCACATTCTGGCGGGTGAAGAAGGGGCGAAGTTGCCGGATTCTCCGGTCTTGTTAGTGAGTCATGATAATGATCAAGTTAAACCCGCCCTGGATGGTAAACCATTGATCCCGGGGAAAACTCCGATCATCACCCGTATCAATGGCGTAGAATTCACGTTTAATAAAGGGCACAGGGGAACTCTGCTTCATCTGATTCGCGATTTTGCCGAGTTGACTGGAACAAAGGTCGGTTGCGAAGAAGGAGAATGCGGAGCTTGTACGGTCTACCTGGATGGAATGGCTGTTATGTCCTGTTTGGTGCCAGCTCCTCGGGCCCACATGGCTGAGATCATCACCATTGAAGGTCTGGGTATGGAAGAAAACCTTCATCCAGTCCAGGAATCGTTTATTGAGGAGGGAGCAGTCCAGTGCGGTTATTGTACACCTGGTTTTATCATGTCTGCCGCTAAACTTCTGGAAGAAATTCCTCATCCATCTGAGGAAGAGATCAAAACAGCGATCTCTGGAAATCTATGCCGCTGCACGGGTTATTACAAGATCCTTCAGGCAATTGAGGAAGCTAGTCAAAAAGAAGGTGCATAATGGGACGATATCAGCAATATCAAAGGGATACCCGGGATGAACCTGCGAGTGTTCATCCAATCTGGCGGGGGATTGGTTTTTTACTGCTGGGAGTGATTGCCATCATGTCTTATGCAGGAGCAAATTTACTTGTAGAAGCAAATAAAACCAAAGCCTGGATTGCTGTCCCGGCAGGAATTCGGGGTGGGGTCAGCTGGGCGCCTGATTTATATGCCGAATTAATTGTCATGTTTTTCTTAATGATGATTGGATTTGGAGTGATTACCATTATCTATTCCATCATTTATAGGGTCTCCCGACCCCGGGACATTTTCAAACTGCTCAAATAGGGTTTTCCCCGGGAATGGTGGTAAAAACTGCAGGGTCTTATTACATGTCAGTTCGATGAGAAAGTGTATTTTTAAAATGTTGGTTCGTTATGCCGTTCAATTTTCGTTTATATTTGATTGACTTTTATTACAGCTTGTTTCGTTCCAAGGGAACACCTGCCAGGTTATCGAGAAAAAGGGTGTTCCTTTTGTTATTTTTGTTTTTCTGTTATCCAATCTGGAATATTTATATCCGGATCGGTTATGCTCTCGACAAGCTCTTTTTTCCCCAATATAAAGAGAATAAAACTCCTGACCCTATCTTTATTATTGGTAATTACCGGTCAGGGTCCACATTTTTCCATCGTTTATTATTGAAGGATGAGCAGTTTACTTGCTTAAAAGCCTGGGAAATCTATTTTGCTCCTGCCCTGGTTCATCGGAGTTTGATCCGTTTTGTTCTGGGGGTCAGTAAACTGATTGGCAGCCCGGTTCAGAAGGCTGTTGCATCGTTTGACAGCATGATGAATGAAATTTACACCATGCATAAAACCGGTTTATATACCTATGAACAGGATTCCCAACTTTTTTATCATACCTGGTCATCCTATAATATTTTTGCGGTATCACCGTTTCCTGAATTAGCCAGAAGGTATATTTATTATGATCAGGAAGTTCCGCTTGAGGAACGACGTAAACAATTCGACTATTACAAGAATGTGTTAAATCGGCATATGGTTCTCCATCCGGATCAGCGTTATCTTGCTAAAAACCCTGATTTCTCTCCAGCGGTTGAAACCCTGCTAGAGACCTTTCCAAATGCGAAATTTATCAACCTGATCCGGCCGCCAGAACAAATGATACCGTCTTCAATCAATCTCTGGGCTCATAATTGGAGAGCCTATGGAACACCAGAAGAGGAATATCCCCAGATCGATGTGATCAAGGAACACGCCAGGCATTGGTATCGGTATCCGCACCAAATCCTGGCTGATCTGCCGCCTGATCGATACCAGGTTGTGTTTTTTGAGAACCTAGTTGGAGATCCTAAAGCTGAAGTAAGCCGGATTTACAACGAGATGGGATTGGAGCTAAGCGATGAGTTCCTCAATATCCTGAATGATGTTACTGTTGAATCAAGGAACTATAATGGGCACGGCAATTATTCATTGGATAAAATGGGAGTTGATATTGAATCCCTCAAAAAAGAATATGCTCCCGATCTGGCTGCCTACCAGAATCATGTGCCAAAAAAGGAAAAAATTGCTGTGAGAGTCAAGGACTAGAATATGGAACGAACTGTACCTTATACCGCTTCAGAAGAAGTTGAACTCTATCAGCGGACTTATTATTCTCTGCTCCGGACATCTGATGCTGTTCAGATCCGCTCCATCGAGGAGGTTCATGCGGGGATGAATTCAGTGCTGCATCAGCATGCCAGGCACCAGGAACCTGATATGGCGGCCTTTATATACGCTCTTTTACGGCTTCCGGAGTGTGTCCGGGATACTAAAGAGATTGTCCTGGGTCAAACGGGAACTGTTTTTGAAGAAGCAGGACTGGGAAATGTCTGGGATTGGGAGCAGGTCAGCGGCAAAGCCCGCCGCCGGCGTTGTTTTTATAATTCTGACAAGAATATCATGGCTTGTATCATTGCCAGCCGCTCGGATATTGATGATGTCATTCCCATGCTGACTGCCTATCAGATCGAATGGAACAAGATCCATCAACTGCTCCAGTATCTGCCGGATGATATAGATCTGACCCAGGTCCATAAAAATCATGAGGCCTGGTATAACCTGGCGGAAGCATTAATGATGTCTGTTGGCGATCTGACGCGCTGGCGCTCTGTCTGCGGGGATGATTTCATTAATTGGATAGATAAGATCAAATCTCACGAACTAAATTTCCTGGTGCGTTTGTTAAATGGTTCATTGATCGAATACAACCGCGCAACCAGCAACTGGTGGAAGGTAATTGCAGGACGTGTGCCCGATTTATTGGCCCGGCCAGTTTATTTTATTTCAAGCAATACCCATAGTTTTGCGAATCTGCTTTCGGGATTCGCATTGAAGAATCAGACGGAAATCAACCAGTATCTGGTTGACGCTGGTCAGGAAGCATTGCTTGACGAATGGCACCAGATTCAAGCCCAGAGAGTACCATCCAGCCAGGAAAATTTCTTGTATTATGCGTTGAAGAAATACATACAGGAACCAGGTAGTGAAAAGATTGCCAGGCGCCAGGCTGATCATGAAAAATCTTGCGGTATTCATCGGATATCAAGCGAACATTCATTTGATGTTGCAGCCCAGGTTTTTGATCTGTCAAAACTGAAACCGGAGTGGCTGGATCCCAGGATCACTAAGGATCTGGCTGATCTTGATTTACTGACTCAAAGCAATGCCTTGATCCTTAATATCGATTATCCATTGGGACTGGCAGCATATAATTTATTAATGGAAGTTGCGGAAAATGTGGGAAAAATCCTTGGGGTATATATTCTTGGAAAAGCAGCCACGCTCAATGGTGTAGTTGGGGATGTAATGATCCCCTACGTGGTTCATGATGAACACTCCCGAAATACATATTTATGTCCCCGGGCATTTGAAGCCAGGGATGTAGCGCCTCACCTGGTTTACGGGACAGTACTTGATAATCAAAAGGCTGTCACCGTAAAGGGAACATTCCTGCAAAATCCAACCTATATGGATGTTTTCTACAGGGAAGGCTACACCGGAATTGAAATGGAAGCAGGGCCGTATCTGTCTGCGGTTTATGAAATGTTCCGCCCGTCTCGCCATCCTGTGGATGAGATCGTAAACCTGGATAGGGTTCCGTTTGATCTGGGTATTCTGCACTACGCCTCAGACCGTCCCCTCAGCAAAGGCAAGAACCTGGGCGCAGGAACGCTGTCTTATTATGGTATGGATCCGACCTATGCTTGTTCTCTGGCGGTCATCAACCGGATATTTGAACTGGAACAAAAGCGTCTGCAAAATAGTTGAACCATTATCTAATAAATACGGATGAAAGAAAAATGAGTGAAATAGGAAAATCACAACCAAGAATTGATGCCCTTGACAAAGTACTGGGAAAAGCAAATTATTCCGGGGATTTAAGTATGCCGGATATGCTTTATATGAAGATCCTTTTTGCTGGACGCCCACACGCGATAGTTAAATCAATTGACACCTCAAAGGCTTCAGGATTGGATGGAGTTGTCCTGGTATTAACTTCAGCAGATGTCCCCGTGAATGAATATGGTTTGCAGATTCCAGACCAGCCGGTTCTTTGCGGTCCGGATTCTGATAAACCGTTTGCTGACCGGGTGCGATTTGTCGGTGATCAGGTTGCCGCAGTCATAGCCGAGACCGAGCAAATAGCTGCGGCTGCTTGTGATCTGATCGAAGTGGTATATCAGGATTTGCCCCTGTTATTAGATCCTTACGAATCCGCCCGGAAAGGCTCGATGCTGATTCATCCAGATAAGAAAGATAATGTATATAAATCCCTCCGCATCCGAAAAGGGGATCTTGAAGCGGGATTTGAAGCTGCAGATCTGATTGTAGAGGGTGAATACCATACACCCGTTCAGGAACATGCTTATCTGCAGCCAGAAGCTGGTCTGGCGTATATCGATGATCAGGACAGGGTCACTGTTGCTGCGGCGGGGCAATGGTCCTTTGATGAACAAAAACAGATTGCCCATTCTCTGGGTCTTGAGAGAGATCAGGTGCGTATCATCCACCCTGCTATCGGTGGTGCCTTTGGTGGACGGGAGGATCTGTCTATCCAGGTTGTTTTAGCCCTTGCGGTATATCGCCTGAGAGAAGAAGGGATCCTTCGGCCCGTTAAAATTGTCTGGAGCAGGGAGGAATCCATTATCGGCCATCACAAACGGCATGCTTATCATATCAAAACCCGCTGGGGAGCGACGCGTGAGGGAATGCTCACTGCTGCCGAGGTGGATATCGTCGCAGATGGCGGCGCTTATATGTATACTTCCAATAAAGTGCTTGCCAATGCCCTGATCGCCTGTACAGGGGTTTATGATATTCCGAATGTGAAGGTGGACGCTCAGGTTGTTGCAACCAATCAAGTGCCCGGGGGTGCTTTCCGTGGTTTTGGAGGACCCCAGGGCGCGTTTGCAGCAGAAAGTCAGATCAATAAACTGGCTGAAAAGCTGGATATGGACCCTGTAGAGCTGCGAGTAAAAAATGCCTTAAATAAAGATTCCCTTACCTCAGTGCAGAGTCCTTTGCCCGGAGTGGCAAATGTCAGCGAGGTATTGGAACGCTGTGCTGAGGAATCCTTCTGGGTCAAAGAAAACGGCAGCTGGCACCAGAAACCGTTGAAATCAGCTGGAGAGAATAGTATTCTGAAACGTGGTGTAGGTTATGCCTGCGGGATCAAGAATATTGGTTTTTCAGCTGGGTACCAGGAAAATTCCTGGGCAACAGTTGAATTATATGGCGCTGCAGAGATCGAAAAGGTGATCGTCCGCCATGCCGCTGCAGAAGTTGGACAGGGGACTCATACTGCAATTGTGCAGATGACAGCCGATGCTGTGGGTGTACCGGTCGGAATGGTTGAGCTCATCAGCGCAGATACTGGCGAGACCAAGGATTCGGGCAGCGTTTCAGCATCCAGGATGACCTTCATGGCTGGAAACAGTGTTTATGAAGCAGCCGCAATCGCTCTGGAGAAATGGGGGAATGAGGAAAGGCCTGCAAAAGCCACTCACCAATACCTTGCGCCCAAAACGACCAATTTCGATCCAGAAACCGGTGCTTCTTATCCAAACGTCGCTTATGGTTATGTAGCCCAGGCTGTAGAGCTGGTTGTGGATACCGAGACGGGTCAGATCAGTGTAGAGAAGATCTATTCTACCCATGATGTTGGCAAGGCTATCAACCCAGACCAGGTGGTGGGGCAGATAGAAGGTGGTGTCATTCAAGCGCTTGGGTACGTGCTGACAGAGGATTTCATCCAGGTAGATGGATATGTCAAGACAGATAAACTGTCAACATACCTTATTCCCACAGTTCAAGATATCCCCGGGATTTTGGAATCAATTGTGATGGAGACTCCAGATCCTAATGGCCCCAAGGGAGCGTTAGGGATGGCTGAAATGCCATATATATCTCTAGCACCGGCGATAACTGCCGCAGTTCATGATGCTACCGGTATCTGGTTTGATGATTTCCCTCTAACGCCAGAACGAGTATTAAGGGGACTGGGTAAGATCTAAATCCAGGGAGTTGGCAAGACTTTGTTGTCCTACAGCAACTGCAAGGCGTTTCTTCGATTTCTATATAAAAACTTGATTGATTTCCGAGGAACGAATTATAGACTCACCACCAAAAGATTGGGGGTATTGCTTCTGGCTCTGGTTATCTTTGCGCCAATAGAAATTATTGTCTGGACCGGATTCATACTGGATGAATTATTCTTTCCGACATATCACGATATCAAGATCAACCAGCCTGTTTTCATCATTGGAAATCCCCGCAGCGGGACTACTTTCCTGCAGCGGCTCCTGGCTCGTGATTCCGGGAATTTCCTTTCGATGAGGACCTGGGAGATTTTTGGATCTCCCTCAATTTTAACGAGAAGGTTGATGCGGGGCGCAGCCAGATTCGGTCAGTTTATCGGTATTCCGGTAAACAGAAGGATCAGGAAAATGGAGCAGCTCTGGAAGGACGATGACAGGATCCATCGCTTCAGACTTCGAGCTCCAGAGGAAGATGAGTACCTGTTTGTACATAATTTTTCCACTCTGAAGATCTGGTCATTTGCTTCCATGGAAGATGAGGCTGACCCTTATATCTATTATGATCAAAAGATCTCTCAGCAGGATAAGATCCGCAATATGTCGTATTATGAAAGATGCATCCAGAGGCATTATCATTACCATGGAGTGCCCAATAAGAATTATCTGTCCAAAAACCCGAACTTTTCTCCTGCAATCAATACCTTGCTAGAAAAGTTCCCTGACGCAAAATTCATCTATCTGATCCGCAATCCGATGCAGGCTGTTCCATCTCATATCAGCCTCAAGGAACGCGAGTGGCAAATGTTGGGATCACCGCTTAAGAAATACGCCTGCGCTGATTTCATCATCAAATCATCTGAGCATTGGTACAATTATCCATTAAAGAGATTAAAAGAACTCCCTGAAGACCAGGCTATCATTGTTAAATTCGATGACCTGGTGCAAGATGCAGAGAAAACCATCTTGCGGGTTTACAGGCAGTTCGGTTTTTCAATGACAAAAGAGTTTAAATCAGTTCTTCAACACGAAGCTAAACAGGCTAGAAATCACCAGAGCCAGCATCTTTATACTCTGTCTGAAATGGGGATTAACAAACAAGAAATGATAGATCGATTTGGATCAGTAATGAACGAATATGATTTTGGTCCGGAACATTAGACCAGGGAAGAACATATGAAAATAGTATTCACTTCAATATTTCGACCTGGCCACGGGGGTGGGGCTGGCCGAGTCGCTCATGAATTAGCTCATCACTTTGCCTTGGATCATGAGGTAGTTATGGTGTGCCCCTCAGATAAAACCGGGATCAGCCGGGATGATACAGGTCTGTTGATATACGGTATACGCAGCGCTGGCAACGCAGAGTTTCAGATGCCGGATTTATCTTCCCGGGTAGTTCACCAATTATTTGTCTTTTTGGATGAATTTCAGCCTGATATCGTTCACGCCCATGAACCGGCCTTGATGGGATTGATCGGGCAGATCTGGGCCAAAATGAACCGGGTTCCCTTTGTTCATACGACTCATGTCCTGCCTTCCAAAGCAATTGAATTCGGAACAACGGAAGCCATTAATGTCCCGACCGTCTTTTTAAAGAACTCACTAACCGAATATGCTATCCAGAGTGTTTTAGGGAATTTTTTCAGGAATTGTGATGCTTTGATAGCTCTGAATCAACCTGCCTTGGAGTCGATCAGGGATTTTGGTTACGAAGGACCGATTTTTGTGGTTCCCAATGGAAGGGCTCTAGCTCATTATAATCAGCGCCGGATTGCTGACAATACTGCGGAACAAAAAATTCTGGTGTTTATTGGATTTATCTCCGAGCGTAAAAACCAATCCTATCTAGTAAAAGTTCTTAAATCACTGCCAGATTGCTATACTTTGCGTTTGATCGGAAAACCTCTTAATGCCGAATATCAGGCTAAACTGGAAAAATATATCCAGAAGAATGGTCTGAAAAACGTTGAGTTTGTGGGACAGATCACTCATGAGCAGATCCCAGATTATCTGGAAGATGCCCATGTGTTTCCTTCTGCTTCTAAAATGGAAGTTCAGAGTTTAGTAGTTATCGAAGCGTTAGCATCCGGGACGCCGGTAGTCGGATTATCCAACGAGACAATTGACGAGCTGGTGAATGAGGATGTTGGTGCCTGGTTGGCAAAAGACCAGAAACCAGCAGCATTTGCCGCCCAAATTGAAAGAATATGCAACTTGCCTCCGGATCAATATCAAAAGGTATGTCTAAATGCGAGAGATCGGGTTAAACATCTGGATTGGTCCAACATAGTGGCTCAAACGGTGGAGGCATACCAGGAGATCCTTAAGATTAATTTATCTGTCTCTGCTGTTAAACACGATAGGTTAACCAGCCTGGCCAGATTCTTTTCAAGAGGGGATCTAAGGGATTACTTATTGGAAGTAATTGAAGAGACGCGGCAACGTCCTCTAAAAGGAGTCAGCAGGTCACCCCGAATGAAGGTACCCCAAAAAACGGGATCCTGGATCCGGGTTCCATCTTCAACCTGGTTGATATCAGGTATTACAATTATTGTTTCTGTGATCGGGTATTTGTTTACGAGGGGAAAAGGTAAAAAAGAGCAATAGCCGACCCATCGATAAGAAACAGATATCCCTTTTTCCAGAATGTATATATTGTGATAAATCTGCCCGTCAATCCATTTGCATTTCTGAACCTGTTGTATAATAATGCCTTGGTTGGATTTCCTGGTCTGAATGGAATTATTCGATTATTTAGTAGTTAAAGAAAAGATTTATTTGGGAGTGACTTATGAAAGATTATTTAGTTCGTGGGAGTATTAAGGATGTTGATCCTAAGCTGTATGAGCTGATCAAGATAGAGGAAGAGCGTCAATACCGGCGGTTGATCCTTATCCCTAGCGAGAGCATGACCCCAAAAGCTATCCGACGGGCCCTTGGATCAGGTTTCCACAATATCTACGCTGAAGGATATTCGTTTGACTTGACAGGTGGTTTATCGGAAGATGAGCTCTTCGATTATGACAAGCTGCTCACTGAGTACCGGCGCTATTCCGATGACCGCTATTATAAGGGTGTGGAATATGCAGATATCCTGGAAGGGATTGCCTGTCAACGGGCAGCCCAGGCTTTTGCAAACGACGAGAAAACCGCCCTTGATATCTATGTAAATGTCCAGCCCCTATCTGGTGGTCCTGCTAATAACGCGGTTTACCACGGCCTGGTTAATATAGGCGATACGGTCATGGGTATGAACTTACTCCATGGCGGACATCTATCTCACGGTTCGCGGGTCAATCGTTCTGGAGAATTCTACAATATCGTTTCTTATTCAGTGGATCCAGTGACAGAGTTGCTGGACTATGATGAAATTGAACGTCTTGCGCTTCAGCATAGACCAAAGATGATCATAGCAGGTGTATCATCCTATTCCTGGCAGCTGGATTGGGCCAGATTCAGGAAAATTGCTGATGAGGTTGGGGCGTATTTGTTGGCAGATATTTCTCACGTAGCGGGATTGATCGTCGCTGGTGAATATCCATCTCCCATTGGACATGCTCACATCATCTCGAGTACAACCCATAAAACCCTGCTTGGACCGAGGGGAGCGATCTTGATGAGCACTGACCTGGAAATCATCAAAAAAATCGATCGGGCAGTATTCCCGGGAGAGCAGGGCGGTCCTCATGTGAATGTCTTTGGGGCTATGGCAATTGCATTTAAATTAGCTCAGACACCTGAGCATAAAGCTTTGATGAAACAGATCCTAAAGAACTGCAAGGTGTTGAATGACCATTTGCAGGAGCGCGGTTTCCGGATTCCCTTCGGGGGGACCAATACTCACTTGACCAACATTGACACAAAATCAGTCAAAGGCAAAGACGGCTCCTGGTTAAGCGGTGACCTGGCTGCCCGGATACTGGATGTGGCTGGTGTGGTTACCAACCGGAATACTATCCCCGGTGATGTTTCCGCCTTAAATCCCTCTGGTGTCCGTTTAGGCACGCCCTGGATATCCCAGCGGGGTTTTAAAGAGGACGAAACCCGCCAGGTAGCGGATATTATCGCAGACGTTCTGTTCTCCTGCGAACCCTATTACCAGGGACGCAGCCTCAGGGCCAAAGTAGATTTTAAAATCCTTGAAGAAGCTAAACTGAAGGTGCGAGATCTGGCCCAAAGCGCCGGGATCGATTACAAACCGAGCGTTCATGGTTATCCCCATTTTTATTATTTGGATGATACGGTTGAAGCAAGTAAAACCACATCATCTTATATCATCAGTGGCGACAAATCCCGCGAATTCCTGGATTATTTGGTCAGCAGTGATATTGAGACTATGGAATGCGGTCAACATCAACCTGCCATGTTATATACACCGCACACCAGCGTTCCCGTAATGGTCACCTGTGATGAGCTGCAAAGTTTTCATCTCACAGTACCTGCGGAACACTCCAGCCTGGTTTTAACGTGGCTCCGGGCTGTGTCCGATGGGTATGTCCGGGTAGATGATGATATCTTACGAAAAATCCCGGGACCGGTAATCGTTCGGGAGTCAGATCGAGAGCATGATTCTATCCTGGAGGGGGAGCGCCACGGCAAAAACAAGCCTTTTTATCTGGGTATGAGGGAAGAAAAAGGCGAGCCGCTCCCTGCATTTGTTTGGGAAGAAAAAGAGGAAACTGAACAAAAACGAACAAATTTATATGATTTGCATGTAGAGCTGGGAGCCCGGATGGTTCCCTTTGCGGGCTGGGAGATGCCTGTTCGGTATGACTCGGTCATGGAAGAACACACTGCTGTCCGCGAAACCGCGGGTTTATTCGATGTCACTCATATGGGAGTATTCCAGGTTGAGGGTCCGGACGCGATGGCATTTCTAGACAGCGTGGTGGGAAATGATATCTCCGCCCTGAAAGTGGGAGAATCCACTTATGCTCATTTTTTGGATCCCGATGCCAATGTGCTTGATGATACCTTGATCTACCGGAGAACCGAACTGGAGTACATGATCGTTGTAAATGCTTCCAATGAAGCCAAGATCTGGAAATGGCTGAATGAGGTAAAAGCCGGGACGGTTAAGATTGACAACCAGCGCCCCTGGGCAAAGGCTTATGGCATTCGCACTATCCTGAGAAATCTAAAGAACCCCCTGGAAGGGCCTGACCAGCGGGTGGATATCGCCCTGCAGGGTCCCAGATCAAGGGATATTTTACTGGCTTTGGGATTTAATGCAGATGAAAACAGGAAGATCAATCACCTGCGATGGTCCGAATTGTGTGAAGTGAAAAATGATGAATACGATTTGGTTGTTTCAAGGACCGGGTACACAGGAGAGCGATTTGCCTATGAGTTATTTGTTCACCCGGATAAAGCAGAGTCACTTTTCCGGAAACTCCTAGAAGTCGGGAGAGAATTTGGCATTAAGCCCTGCGGCCTGGGAGCCCGGGATTCATTAAGGACAGAAGCTGGACTTCCTCTTTATGGTCATGAGCTGGCTGGTGAATTGGATATCGGTGTTGGTGGGGCAGGTTTTAGTTCCTATGTCAAGGTCAATAAACCCTGGTTTATCGGGCGTGAGGCTTACCTGGCCCAGGAAGAAGCCCGCGAACGTGTGATCGTTCGTTTCCGCTTCAGTGAGAAGCGGGTCCGTAAAGCCCATTATGGCGATCCGGTGATGGACGAGCAGGGCAGGGTGATCGGCAAAGTGACCAGCTGCGCCAATGATACTGAAGGTTATTTCCTGGGGCAGGCCTATGTCAATAAGCGGCATGCCCAAAAAGGCACCCTGTTGTATATCTATCAGGATGTCGAGAAACGGAAAGGAAGCGAGTTATCTGATCTCAGTTATGGGGAACGGGTGGCTCTACCTGATACCGCGACAATTCTGCGCAGATTCCCCCGTTTATGAGAATTTGAACTGAAATAAAAAGGCGTTAGAAAAATTGCTCTAACGCCTTTTTATATTTTAAGTGTTTGGTGATCTCGTTCTATTATTCCCAGAGGTTGAAATCCTTCAAATTGGAATCACCTATGAATTCCCTCAGGATGGAATTATCAGGAATCATGTCAATGTCCAGCGGCAGGAACCATTCCAGGAATGCCAGCAATCGTTTAGCTTCAATTCTCTCAATGGAATCAGAAGGGACCTGGCGGAGAATTGGTTCAGCCAGTGGTTTGAGTGCAGCCATTTCATATACCAGAGCTGAGTTGAACATGGCATTGGCTTTATCCTGGTAGGGGAAGATATTTTGTTTTTCTCCCCGGCGGACAGATTCCCAGCGTCTGATGGTATCCATGGCAGAATAACCGCGCTCTTTTGAGTCCCGGACAATCCTGCGAATTAACCGGGTATCGGTAGTGGAAACCCGGTTGTGACGGTCCAGGTTGAGCTGGGTTAAGGCAGAAACATAGATGCGATAGGTGCTGGACTGGGGAAATACTGGAAGCAATTCAGGATTAAGGCCATGGATCCCTTCCAGAATGATGATCTGGCCAGGGCGAAGCTGGACTGTATCTCCTTTTCGGCTTTCCCCGGTTTGAAAATCGTAATCAGGGATCTGGACCTTTTCTCCAGCGACAAGACGCTGGATATCCTGGGATAATTTTTCACGGTTAACTGCTTCCAGGGATTCAAAGTTCCATTCGCCAAATTCATCCCGGGGAGTATTTTCCCGATCCACAAAGTATTTATCCATTTCCAGTGGGTAGGGGGAAATCCCTCTTGCCAGGAGTTGAATTGACAGCCGTTTCGAAAAAGTGGTCTTCCCGGAGGAGGAAGGACCTGCAATCAAGATGACATCGATCTCTTCAGCTTTTCCTTCGATCTGGGCAGCAATTTCAGCGATATGCTGTTCATGCAATGCTTCGGAAACCAGGATCAATTTCCGGATATGCCCCTGGGCAATAGAATCATTTAATGCTCCCACACTGTCAACACCGAGACGGTGCAGCCAGTTTCCATACCGGGTAAATACGTTAAGCAGGGTGGAATATTTAGGTACTGGTTGGAGGATGACAGGATTCTTACGGCGGGGATAGCGAATGATAAAACCATCTTCCATCATAATCAGGTCAAACCATTTTAGGTATCCGGTTGATGGCACCATGTATCCATGATGATAGTCCATCCGATCGCCCAGTCTATAAAGAGTCAGGTAATCTTTTTTTCTGTGGGTTAATAATCGGACTTTGTCTTTGTAGCCTTTTTTCTCGAAATATTCTATACCTTCTTGCAGTGATATCTTCAGGCGCTCGAATTTGATATTGGCGTCAACCAGTTCCCTCATACGGTTCTCGAGCTGTTCCAGTTCCTTTTCACTGAGCGGAGCTCGACGGTATACCTGGCAGAAATATCCACCGGATGTCACCGAGTGATCCACAGTCAGGATAGCATCCTGGAACAGATCACTGAATGCGCTCTCCAGAAGAAAGGTCAATGACCGGCGATAAAAACGCATACCGTCAGAACTTTCCATGGTGACGGGATGTACATCTACATCCATCATAACGGGATGGGATAGCTCGGTCAATTTGCCATTAACCACAGCTCCAACAATTGGAGGGGTTCCCCTTTCTTCAAGAAGGTTCATATATTCTTCGAGTGTTCCACCCCGGGGACCAGAGATCACCTCGCCATTGGACAGGTGAATTTCCACGGTGTCTCGGGGTTCCACAAA
>CAZVIH010000053.1:0-20867 GCA_964627755.1 uncultured Anaerolineales bacterium | reverse complement strand
AATGCCCATATTGGGTGGGTTGCCCAACCGCTGCAGGGCGGACGCCAGGACCCCGATCGACCCTCCTGTGAGGACGATCCCCCATCTGGATGCGAAGAATCTGGTGAGTTTGTCTAACATAGAACCACCTCCTTAGTGGTTGCTGGCGGCTGGACCGCCTTAAATAAAAACACCGCTGACCTGTAGCATCAGCGGCGGGAGGCGGCATCCAATTCAGCGCTCAGTGGAGGAGCGATCCACTCCGCCCTGCTGCCCAGGTCTGTATCGATGAGTACCGACCGGCACCCTGTCGACAGGCTCAAAGACAGCGGTGGATTGACGGCATGGATCTCCTTCGTCACTTACTGATTAGGGTGTATGGAACTAGTCTATAGTATGTAATTGATTTATTACAGTGCCATTTGTCAGGAACAAAGATGAATTTCAACCAATCAACTTACATCAAGTATTTCTAACCAATTCACGTTTGCGTTGATCATCCAGCATCTTTGACCCTCTTTCAATCCTCCCACAAGCAGACAATTTTCACTCCATCCTGCATCTTGCCGCGAATTTTCTCCATGTGGCGAAGTGTAGCCAGCTGTCTTTCCAGTTCATACTTACTGAGCGCCACTCTCTGGGCGAGGAGCTCTGCAGTGATTCCTCCGGTCTCGCGCAAAACCTTCAGGATATTCTCCTGCATTTCGCTAAGGGAAGTATACGATTGACCCAATTTTGATAAAGTCTGTGCCCCTCGTACCGCCCAGGGATCACAGGCGCGCAGAGGAGAGAGGGTATGCATATAACATACCTCGCAGAGGGTTTTTCCACCATAAACCACTTCTTCTCCAGCAGGAATCCTTTCACCACATCGATCACATTTCATCAGTGATTCTCCTTCGTATGGATCTTTTATCTCGCTGACAGCTGATCGCCACACCTCCCACAAAGGCAAATTTCCAGACGCATCCCAAATCAGCATGTCGTAATTTTCGCTAAGCTTCTGGCTCTAACAATCCAAGGCTAAAATTGGTCAGCAGGATGGTGATCACAATGGCCAATCCTGGGAACACCATCAGATAGGGGCGGATCTGGAGAAAAGGGCGAGCAGCGTTTATCATCGCTCCCCACTCCGGATTTGGCAGCTGGACTCCAAAACCCAGATAACTCAAACTGGAGATGCTGATGATCCCGCTGGCAAAACTCAAGCCAAATACCGTCAGGATTAAGGTCCGTGCATTCGGCAATAAGTGGTGCCAGATGATCCGTGAAGAGCGAGCTCCAATCGCCCTGGCCGCCAGCAAATAATCCTCACTGAGCAGGGAGTAGATCTGTCCCCGCAATATGCGGGAGTACCCTGGCCAGCGGGCAATGATCAATGCGATCACAAGACTGCTCATACCCGGCTCCATGATACTGACCAGCAGCAGGGCAAAGAGCAGTCCGGGAATGATCATCAGCAGATCTGCAATTCGTGTCAACAGTTCATCCACTGCTCCCCCGTTATAGGCAGACACACCTGCCCAGAGTGAAGCCAGCAAAGTCGATCCCACCGCAATCCCCAGTGCTGACCCCAATGTGACTCTTCCCCCGTAGAGCAAACGAGTCAGAACATCCCTTCCCAGTTCATCAGTGCCCATCCAGTGCGGACCGCCTGGTGGAAAGAACTTACGGGAAAATTCTATCGCATTCGGCTGATATGGGCTCACGAATCCAGGGAAAAAACAGGCTAACAAAATCAGCACAAGAAGCCCGAGGCTTATAAATCCCAGCGCTTTACGGATCATGAGCTTCGCCCTTTCCCCAAGGTTTCAATAGCAGCGGGGTTCAAATAACCATAAAGAAGATCGATCATCAGATTGATCAAAGCAAAGACAACACCGACATAGAGTAGAATCCCCTGGATGACAGGAAAGTCGCGGGCCAGGATCGAATCCACCAGCAGTCGCCCTACCCCATTCCAGGCAAAAACAGTCTCAATGATGAAAGTCCCGCTGAAGAGATTCCCGAGCTGGATCAGTAATGCGGTGATGATCGGCAGGAGCGCCGGCTTGAGGATATGGATCAGGACGATACGGGCGCGTTTCAGTCCCTTCGCCTCCGCTACCTTGATATATGGTTTCCCGGCAATTTCCCGCATGCTGGAGCGGATTATCTGCGTGTTCCACCCTGAGAGGTGGATGGTCAGGACAGCTACAGGTAAAACCATATAACGGATTCCGCCTCTCCCGATAGCTGGCAGCAGGTCCCACTCCACAGCAAAGAGCCAGATCGCCACCACTGCCAGCAGAAAGACCGGGATGGAATAACCGGTCCAGGCCAGCCCCTGGATGAACGCGTCCAACTGCTGGTTTCTGGTCACTCCGGCCAACAGCCCCAGAGGAAAGGAGATCAGCAAGGTCAAACCAAAAGTAATGCCAGCTAATTGGAGAGAGATGGGCAGACTGCGCAGCACAGCAGACGTCACCGGCTGCTGGGTGTGCGTAGAATAACCCAGATCCCCTTTCAGGACAACCCGGCCTAACCAGCGCCAATATTGCTCCGGTAAGGGTTCATCAAAACCATACTCTTCCCTGATTTGCTCGACCAGCTCTGGGGGAGCCTCACTTTCCCTATTTTGATTGGCGATTAACAGCGCCGGATCACCCGGCATCTGGCGCACCATAAGGAAGGCGCCCAGCGAGATCACCACCAGGTAGATCAAACCGATCAGCAGCTTTCTAAGGATGAACATAATTAAGTAAAACCGCTGCGCTCGATCGAGCGATTGATCATGCGCAGCGGCCTGAATTCAGGGAAGCTCTACTCGACCACTTTGTACATGATATCTAGTGTAGGGCGGAAAAGTGCGTCCAGGGTGAGATCATAGACATCCTTTTGCATCGCATAGAGGGTGGCTTCATGATAGATGGGTGTGAAGGGAACATCCTCGATCAGCAGGGCTTGGATCTGGTCGTAGAGATCCTTTCGCGTATCTGGATCGATCTCACTGACTGCCTGGTCCACCAGAGATTGGATTTGATCGTTCTGGTAGCTGATGGAGTAGTTCTTGTTAAAGATCCCATCAGGGCGGGCCCAGTAGGTCATGAAATCATCCGGATCGCCGGAGGACATCGTGTAGGGCCGCATACTGATCTGGTATTGGTCATTCGCCAGCATATCGTTCCAGGTGCCGCCTTCCACGGTCTGGATTTGGACATCGATCCCTAGGTCAGCCAGCTCAAACTGGACGATCTGAGCGATCTCCCCGTACGGCCAGCGGTTGGCCAAGCCGCTGTTAAGGACAAAAATGACCTCTACCCGCTGATCCCCCAGGACGGATTCAGCCAGGGCTTTCGCGCTTTCCAAATCATAGATGGGCGAGGCTTCTGGATTGACCCAGGCCTCCGCCAGTTGAGTGATCAAACTGGTCCCGGGAACACCATAGCCATAGATGGCCTCATCCACGATCAGCTGCCGGTCGATAGCCATGGAAACCGCTTGACGAAGACGGGGGTCATCAAATGGCAGCTGATCTGTATTGAAGAACAAATAATGGGTGGTGAGGACATCGACAGTTTCCAGTTTGAGATCTGGATCGGCTTCGATGATCTCTCCCTGGCTGGGGATCAAGGAACCGACATCGGCAATGGCATCGATCTCACCAGACTGCAGCGCCTGCAGGCGGGCGGTGGCATCCGGGATGTAGCGGTAGATCACACGCCTGGTCAAGGCTGGTTCACCCCAGTAGTCCTCGTTGCGCTCCAGAATGATCTGCTCCCCATCGATAGTATCGACAAACTGATAAGGACCTGTGCCGTAGGGTATTGGTGTGTCCACTCCTTCCTGATCCCGGGTCCCGGGGGAGAGCATTGCCGATTCGAAAAAGACCAGCAGGTCAGGCAGAGCCGGGGTTGGATCGGTCAGGATGATCTTAAAGGTGAGCTCATCAATGACTTCCATCCGATCCAGCGTGGGAAGCGGGGTGTAGTTCTCGTGGATGCCCATCAAGTTCTCTACCGCTACCTGCGCGGTCAACGGGCTGCCGTCCTGAAAGGTGATTCCATCTTTCAGCGAAAAAGTCCATTCGGTCAGATCCTGGTTGGGCTCCCAGCTTTCGGCCAGATAAGGCTGCGGCTCCATATTCTCATCGGGATAGATCAGAGGCTCCCAGATCAGCAAAGAGCCATGGACGATATGCCAATCCGTGCCTCCGTAGTATAGATCGCGTCCGATGCCAATGGTGATCTGATCGGCATAGGCGGGTTCCGCCGGAGGGTTTTCCTCTGTTGATCCTTCCGTGGTGGGCCCTTCTTCTGCTACCGTTGGTTCGACTTCCGCTTGGTCCTGGGAAGGAGCTGCTTCGGGCACAGACCCGCCGCACCCGCCGATCCACAATCCAGCGAGAATCCCTAAGATCAGGATCAAGGTGGTTCTTTTTGACATATTATCTCCTTTTTGGTCGCTATAATAATTACTAGATACAGGTTCAAATCACTTGTCTGTGGATTCATTTCTGCCGTTCAATGGCCACCAGCGCAAGCGGCCGGCTTTGATAGATTCCCAACCTTCCATCTCTGGTCTCTGAAAGATCCCACAGTGCCTGTGCAAGCCTTTCTCTCCGTGATGATGGTGTGTCAAGCTTTTTCTGCCAGGAGGACACCATATCCTTCTCGCTGTCATAAAGATAGTTCTGACTGGTCTGGATGATGGACACATCAGCCAGGATGTCCATTTCCAGAAGCAGCGGATAGAGCAAATCCAGCTGAGGAGCGCTGATGGACTCTTCCGCAGCGAACTCGCTGATCAAGGTCTGGTACCAGGGGGAACGTGTCCCAGTGCCGAGCAGAATGACGATTCGTTGGCTGCAAGCCAGCAGCGTTTCCAGGACCCGATCTATTTCCCGGACATTGTAGAGTGAAAACGACGCCAAGACCTGCTGATAAGGTCCTCGCTCCTGGACAACATCCAGGCTATCTTCCACCTTTACCTGGAGAATTTCCACCTTAACAAGCTGCCGTCTCTTCAACTCCGACCGCAAGGTTTCACCCATCTTCCTGGAAGGCTCCAGGCAGAGGATTTCAGCCCCGGCCTCCGCAAGAGGGATCGTAAATGCTCCGGTTCCCGGGCCAATTTCCAGGATTTTTTCACTCTTCGTAGAGTATCGGGTCAGATATGGAAGCACCTGGTGGTGATAATCATTCCCTTCCACCCAGCGTCCATACCAGCCGTTACCCCTATCCCACAGAGGAGGGCCCTGACGGTCCTGCTGTTCCCGGTATTGATCGATGCGCCCCTGCCAGCGGGCCAGGGCTGGGGATTCAGTCATCCTGCTTTCTGCCCTTTTTCTGGCAGTCCTGACAGAGACCGGAGACGTTGAAATTCAGAAGATCCATCCGGAAATGATGCTTCTCAGCAAGATAGGCCGCCAGGGAATCAGCTGGATGGGTTTCAACGCCAACCACCTTCCCGCACCCCTTGCATACCAGATGGATATGGGGCTCTTCGACCGAGACCAGCTTGTAGATCCGGTGTCCTTCACCAACATCGGAGGAGATCACCATGCCAAAATCCTGGAGCAGCTCCAATGTACGGTAGACTGTGGAGATATCTACCGCGCTGCTGACCCGCTGCACCTGTCTGTATATCTCTTCCACCGAGGATGCCCGGGGTAGCTGATGCAGGATTGAAAGAACTACCTCGCGCTGCACAGTCATCCGGAAGCCCTTTTCACTCAGTTTTTCTAAAAATACCTGCTCGCAGCTCATGTCTATTCCTTTGTTGAATTGGTGCCTAGAATTGTTATTTACAAATATTGTATTTCATAATTCTTGCTCTTGCAATCTTTTGCATTATTATACAGCAGGTCATTTTCCTTTGCAGTGAATAAAATCTCATTTACAGGTGACATTATTCCCTAGACCTCCTCCGCTAAATCATCAGGGATCAACTGGAAGTGCCGGTTCCTATCATTGCGATAAGTAATTCTTGGAGGTTACGCCCAACAATCCAGAACGATTGAGCTTACTCTCGTTCTGGATTCCCGAGGTTATAGAAAGGAGATTGAAATTATCCTGCGCTTTATAGCGAGAGAGGGAAATCAGGTTTCTTTGTTCACCTATTCCATCCAGTTCATCCTTTGTCAATCAAAACGTACCAGAAATCTGCAAATGAGCGAAAACGAAAGGAAATCCCAAAATCCTCTATAGATTACAGGGATCTGTTTTTCAATCAAGCTTTGTATTTGCGTACCGAGGAGAAGACACAAGAAAGCCGTTCAGCTCAGCCATTCTTAGAAAGCAACACATTGCTCATACTGCCGGATTTATTCAGCTAAACCGATTTCACCCGCACGGGAAACAGCATACTTGACCAGAATCGGTCCAACAATCTGAACAACAAAAGTTGTAGCCGTGACCACAACAATAACCGAATCTCCCAGATGTCTTCCGGCTTCTCCAAACTGGTCAAATCGTCCTGCGATCGTTAAAGCCAATCCGACCGCCACCCCTGCCTGAGATAATAATCCAAAGCCCAGATTATCCCGTACCGATGACTGAGCTTTTCCCAGCCAGCCCCCCAACCAGGACCCCCCATATTTGCCCACGCTCCTTAATAATACATACAATAAACCAACCAATCCCATTTTGGGCAGCATTGAGATCTGCAAGCGAGCACCGATGAGTACAAAGAACAAAATGTAGATCAAGGGACCAATTCGTTCAACAACACAATGGGCATATGAGCTTAAATCTTTCTTATAGTTAGCAAGGACGATACCCACTGTCATCGTAGCCAGAATAAGGGACGCTCCAATTGAGTTGGCTAAGCCAGCGGTCAGCAATACCGAACCCACAATAAAGGCACAAAGAGCATGCTCTCGTTCACTTAATTTATCGAGCAGCCACTGCAGAGGAAGTCCGATCAGAACTCCTATAACTAAGGCTCCTCCAATGTCAAGTAAAGGAATTTTAAAAACCTGAAGCCATAGCAAACCCCCTACTCCAGACAGCAGTGTCTCGGTGATAGATGAGGAAATACTGAATAAAAGCAAAGCCAAGGCATCATCAAGCCCCACTACAGCCAGTAGCGTTGTCGTTAATGGCCCTTTGGACTTATATTCCATCAACACATCCACAGTCGCTGCGGGGGCAGTTGCTACCGCAAGAGAACCAAATATCAATCCTGTATAATCAGAGCCGGTCAACAAGTATATACCTAGTCCTACTAGAAAATACGCACCGAAGACTTCTCCAATCAAAATAAATATGATGGATTTGCCCATATTGCGGAGTTCATCAAAACGCAAATGAGATCCAATCTCAAATCCGATCAGACCCAGTGCGATCTCACTGATAAATCCCAATTCCTTAGTCAAAGCGAGAGGAACCACATCCAGAAAGGACGAACCCAGAAGAACTCCCACAAGTATAAAACCAACGACCTGAGGAATCCCCAAGCGCGCCATTCCCTTACTTCCCAGGTAGGCGGTGATGATCACCAATCCAATTATCGCTAAAATATCAAGATCAGGCATCAAATTTAGACCTTATTTCCAATTTCAAAACCTTCCCAAATCGCATCCAGCGCTTCACGGGGTTCTACACAGTCACCAATACTGTACACTTCTATCCCCTTCTGAGACTTCAATGATTCAGCTAGAGAACGGACGGGACGTAGCCCAAGAGCAATAACAACTTTCTCCGCCTGGAATCTTTGCTCTGGCATATTTTTCTGATGGGGGTAGGAACGAGCAACGACTGTTGTGTTCCCATCATCGTTTTTTTTAAATCGAATAACTTCAATCCCAGTGCGCACATCTACCCCTAAAGACTCAAGTCGCCTGAGCAGGTATACCTGGGCCAGGGGATCCAGTTTACCGCCCACCTCAGGCTTTCGCTTAACAGCAACCGAGCTCACACCTTGCAGTGCCAGGTGTTCTGCTATTTCCAGACCAGTCGTACCTGCGCCAACAATAAATGCCGTCTCAGTGTTCACCTCGCTTTTACCGCCCAGGATATCGTAAGCTGTTGTCCAGTTACTATCTTCCAAACCAGGGAAAGGCGGCACAATGGGTTCAGCTCCCACAGCTAGCACAACAACATCAGCTGATTCCTTGACAACAATTTCTGGTGTGACATCTGTGTTTAGATGCACATCAACGCCCTTTCGTTCTACGTAGGTTTTCTGGTAGCGGATTAAATCCAAAAACTCTTCTTTGTAGGGGGCAGAAGCGGCTTCTCTTAAACGCCCTCCTAATTGATCATCACGCTCGTAGAGGGTGACCTGATGCCCACGCTGGGCGGCGATGAGGGCTGCCTCCATCCCCCCTGGACCGCCTCCAATCACCATTATCCGGCGAGATTCTTCAACAGGTGTTATCTGTACTTCCCCCTCACGCCCGGTTAGGGGATTGAACATGCAAGTGGTGCCGTGGCCTACACGCAGCTCTCCTAAACAACCCTGGTGACATGCCGCACAGAGAAGTATAGCGTTTTGGTCTCCATTTTCGGTTTTAACCACCCAATCAGGGTCCGCCAGGAAAGGGCGACCTAAACCAATCAGGTCCGTTTGATTTGCATTCAAAGCATCTCTGGCTACTTTCGGTGTTCGAATGCGCCCCGCCACAATGATCGGGATAGAAACTGCCTCCCTGAGCTGAGCGGCCATGGGAAGCAGATTGGCTTTTGGGGTCCCCGTGGGATAAAGGCAAAAAGGCACGCTTTCACACATCGTTCCTGATGTGATGCTGAGAGCCTGAACACCAAATTCATCCAGAGCTCGGGCAATTTCCACGGCATCCTCGATTTCAAGACCTCCTGGGACATAGTCTTTCGCGTTCATTCGAACAATAATAGGGAAATCATCACCCACTTCGGCCCGCACCGCAGCTAAGACCTCTAACCCGAACTGGAGTCGATTTTCCAAGGAACCACCATATTCATCCTCGCGGTGATTGGTATGCGGTGATAGGAATTGGTGGATGAGGTAACCGTGGCTGAAAGGGATTTCAATTGCGTCAAAACCGGCCCGCTTTACCCTCTTCGCGGCGGCACCAAAAGCCATTATTATCTCCGCGATCCCCTCCACGTCCAGGGGAACAGGTTTGATCTGATTAGCGGGACAAATTACGTCGGAAGCAGAAACACATGCTTCAGGTGAAACCAATTTGGGATTAGCTGCCCGGCCGGCGTGGTTGATATGAGCCATGATCAATCCTCCAGCCTTGTGGATCGCTTCGGTCAGCTTCTGAAGGCCGGGGATCAGGGCATCCTCATGTATTCCAAGTTGAGTGGGCAGTTCCCACCCATTTCGCTGGATATACATTGGCTCAGAGGTGATCAAACCCACATTCCCTTCAGCTCGCCTCCGATAAAATGCGATATGCCGATCGTTTACCTCTCCTTCTGGATTCCCGTACCCTAATTTCACCGTTGTCATGACGACTCGATTTGGCAGCATTAGCTTTCCCACCTTTATCGGTTCTAAAAGCAAATCTATATCCGGCATCTTGTTCTCCTTTCACTGTGGCCAGCCATTCTTCTTTCCCTCATCCGATGACAACCAGGGAGCTGTCCTGCAGCGAATAAAGGTTTCCGGGCGGCTCATCAATCCCTGCCATAAACTTCGGATCCATCAAAAACGCAAGACCCTCCAATTCTTGTGATCACTTTACTGGTCTAATTCACCCTGGGTAATATCCAAGGGTTTACTGAGAACCTGGAAGGCACATAATGGTTTTGGTAAGAGCATAGGCACTTGGTGGCGATATGTTTTGTATGCTGATCCAAACTTTTCTGCCAATTCTCTCTCTTCCACCAAAAATAAGAACCCAAGGATCCATAACCACTGGGGTATGGTGATGATCAGGAAAGACCACGGGTGCCCAATGAGCAGGCCAAGGGAAGTCATGAAAATGCCCACAGCTAAATGGTGGGGGTGTCTCACGCATTGATAGACATCGATTGTGATCAACCGGCTAGTGCATCCCCACTCCTTAGACTCACCTAAAAGCTTAAGAAGCTTTCCTGTTCTTTTCAACGGGAAATGAGCCAACACTACCCCGACCAGGCCTAAGAAACGCACGGGGATAGGAAAAGGATTCGTGTGGAGAATAATATCGGTGGCAATTCCTCCCCCTACTGATATGCTAACCAGAAACAGCCAGAGTATGATGCGGATACGACATTTAGACATGTTCGCGATCCTCACTTACACAAAGCAAAAATTATCTGAGGCCCTCACTGAATCAGAATAAACTCTGTTATACCTAGGACGCTTTACCAACATGAAGGGATAACGCGTTTTTCAACAATCCCTTGAAACGATCAAGGGTGATTGGAGCAAATTCCACTTCCAGACCTGTCCAGTCAAACAGTTCCAGGATAATCTCAGGGCGTTGGGTCATGTACTCCTCCTCAAGATCCAACCCATCCAGAACTATGATCTTGTCGTAATATCCTGGAAAGTTGGCATTTGCATCAGCATCGTCCCAACTGAAATATCTCTTGTAGACTGTTTTCCAGCTTTTCAGCCAGCCAAGCGTAAACCAGAGGATTTTGTTTTGCCTCCCTCCGCTGATGCGCTGGCGGTCTTCTAAGCCAGCTAGCAAATCGTAGCCGTATTCCCCTTCAATTCTGACGATATCCTTACCTGCATCCAGTAAGATTGAATCCACTCGCTTAAGCGGCTCCTCAGTGCTGACGAAACACTTCTTCCCGTACAGGACGATAATCTCGGAATCAGAACACGATTCCCGGGCATAATTCAGTTTCTTAAGAAGATGCGCTTCCAGTTTCTCTGGAATGGCGTGGAGACCCGGCGGTGTAAAAAAGGTTTGGCGCGGATTCAGGAACCCGGTTTCCATCAGATAACTCACCTCTGGATAAAGCATCCCACATGATATAAGACAACAGTTCTCGAAATCCGTGCGTGCCAGTTCAGCCATTGTCCTCTCCTTTCTACAAATCTCCCCTGGACCAATGAGAAATCACTTTTCTAATCTCGTGTTTACCAAAAGGCGGCCCTATATTACGCCGGTTTTATATCAAGTACTGGCGAACCGTTGAGGGCATCCAGGCCGCGCACGCTCAGGGTGTTTCCTTCGATGGCAAATAACTCGACCTTGGTAATTCCTAAGGAGTTCGGACGGTTGGGGCTGTGCAGGGCGAAGACACCGCGTTTCGGACGACTCCGGTCTCCACGCGGATGTTGGAGCAGCTCAAACCCCTCGGAGCGGTGGAACACAAAGATAATCAATATCCGCATACCAATCTCCAGACCAGTTAGACCTTCCACAAGCTCAGGAGCAAGCATGATGCGAGAGGTCGATACCCGAAATAATTCCGGGCTGGTCGACTCCTCGAATTCGTTTTCAACATATCCAATGCTCTTGAATTGAAAAGTATCCATTTCCATCTTTTTTGCCAGTTCCTTTGCTTTTATTCCTGTTTCATCTGCAACTCAATTAGGGCTGGATCCCGGCAATACATGCGTCATTGGTGCAGTAATCCTGCTTAGTTTCTTTCTATTATTTCTTTTTCCGCACTTTCTAACCTGGCCAGGATTTTCTGGATACTTATCAGCGCATTCTCTGATCTGATGGGATTACCTTTCAACCAGGAGAGGGAGATGGATGGCGCCTGGTAGATAACGCCAATCGGCTCGATCCCCTTTTCGTCCAATCTCTGGCGCAGGTATTTTTCTTCCTCCGCGCTGTGAATACGATTCAGCACAAACCAGATATTTTCAATCTTAGACTCAATGAAAATCTTATTCGCAAAGTCGATCAATTCACGACTTTCCAGATGTGCGGTCGCAGGGAGGACATCCGCCTTGATCTGCTCGACCATATGCTTCATACTGGCTGCCAGTTCCACTGAAGCAGTGGTGGGGTCCACAACGACAACTACCGAATCCAGGCTGGTAAGAGCGCCCCGAGCGGTATCTTCAAAACCTGCTTTAAAATCCACGAGAGTAACCGGTGACTCATCTTGAATGAAAATGCGAAAATCTCGGGCGATCTTCGCTACCGGCCCATCACAACCAGCTCCTGGTCCTTGATCACCTATCTTTCCAGCGACGAACAGAATAATACCCTCCGGGCTTTTAGCATAAAATTCTTGATCTAGATTCTCCAGCACAATTTCAGCATCAGCCAGTGGCATAGGGTCATCCACTGGACAGGTAACAGCCCCACCGCTAAAAACCATCCCTCCAAAATAATCCATCAGCGGTGTTGGAGATTGTTGAATTTCATAGATTTGGAATAAGCCCAGATTGGTGGAATCGGCATCCAGCACGCACACTGAATATCCTCGCAATCGCAACGCCTGGGCAAGCAGCACTGTCACTGTACTCTTACCAGCCCCTCCTTTTCCAAACATGCCAATCCTC
Organism: uncultured Anaerolineales bacterium; assembly: GCA_964627755.1. Lineage (GTDB taxonomy): Bacteria > Chloroflexota > Anaerolineae > Anaerolineales > UBA11858 > B10-G9. The sequence continues at coordinate 8,513 of CAZVIH010000053.1, read as the reverse complement.
TTGCCTTTCAACGTCATCTTTTGTGTATCCCTTCGTATGGCTGTACCTCTCAATCGATCAACTCAGTCAATGTTCGGCTTCGAAATAATTTTCCAGTATCCTCCTATCCATTTCATTGCGGGAACTGTGTTTTCCTTTCCGTATGCATTGAACAATTATTTTTTAATAGCTGCGAATCCCCGGGAGTCGGTGTATCTTCTACCAAGAAGGATCCTTGCCGGTTTTCCCCAGCTACCCAATCAGCGATAGGATCAGTGGGCTGGATCCAGGAAAACCCCCCTGAACCTCCTGCCCCAATCCCAAACCTTTTCCACCTCCAGCAGCCGGAACCGCTTCAACATCATACACCGGTTCCAGGGCAGCAAGAATGACAGCCCCTAACGGCGTCGTGTCTCCCCCAGGGGAATCTATCCGTTGATAAGGAATCCCCTGGCTTTCCAAGGTAGATCGGACTCTCTGGTCATCTGGGGAAGCCTGTCCAACCGCCAATTGAGCACTGCAGTGCACTGTCTGGAGGTCGACCCCGAGTATTTGCAGCCCATAAGCGATCCCAGCCAACAGGGCAATTGTCACTTGCAGTGAACTTTGGGAAGTACCTGGATGGGGATGGGGAATCCCCAATCGATGGAGCTCGAGATGATCACTGCCTTCCAGCCAACCGTCATTTCCCAGGTCCACGCTATCCGCGCTATCCAGGGATTCAATGTAGGGTTTGATATCCAGAATGGGTGTGCCGTCGTAAAGGTCCAGCTGCCCGGTGTAGATCCGATTCCCTACCAAATGATACAGTCGGGTACGGGTCAGCCCGATGGGGCTGGGCCGGTTGGGAGATCGAGTTGCGAAAACACCGTATTCTCCATTTTCCTCCCGCCAGGGCGGGTTTACCATTAGCTCCGGATCCGTGGAACGATGCAAATAAGAAAGTATATAGATATGCGTGAAGGAACCCAGTTCATGCAGGCCGGCAGCGTAAAGCGGATTGATATCGAGGTAGAAGGCACCAACACCAGCTGACCCTTTCTTCAGGGGCTGGTAAGGAGCTTCGTCCTGGTAGGGTGTATGAGCCGTTCCGATCACCGGCAGAGAAACGGATGCTTCTGACCCTTGCGGCGCAGACAACCCCGCATTTGAACGAAGTATGTCAAGAGACCGCAGCGCAAAATCAGCGAATTCGCCCGCTACCTCAGCGCGGTCAAGTGCCTGCCGGAGAAGAACTGAAGCAACTTCCCAAGAAAGCGGGGAGCCACTCCTTAAATCAGCCAGGTGCAGCTGGTAGGCTTTTGACCCATCCGGAAGAATCTGCAGATGAGCGTGGACATCCAGAGTCCCTTCCTCCTTCGCTGCAGATCGAACCACCTTAAAAAGGTCCTTCTCTGGAACCCCCAGTCCGATCATAGCAGCCGCGAACCGATCCGCTGCTATACCTGATCTTGGGTCAATCCGCAAAGTCTTCTTCATCTTACAATCTCCAACCTCACCTAATCTGCTATGGTTTTCACAGGTATACCCGTTATCTGATTCGACCAACGTACAGCGACCACCGCACCAGCGCCAATGAAAGCGGATGTCAGGATAAAGAGCGCGGCATATGAACCATGTTCTAAAAATATACCGGCAGCCAAGCTCAGGAAAGCAAGGGGTAATATCATCACCCCATTCAAACCCGTAAAGGTCGGACGTTCGGCAGCCGGGGCCAACTCGAGCAGGGCGCTTTGAAACCCAACCGATCTACCAGAAATGATCGCGCCAACCAGGAAGAACACCAGCAGCAAGGCTGGCCATCCGAATGGCGCCAACCCGACAGCGAGTAAAGGGATCAATGCTGAAGTGATGGCACAATATACAATCATCTTCCGGCTTCCCGCCAGGTCTACTAGCTGGGACCAGGCCAGATTTGCCAGTACTCCTCCCACGACCTGGGCTAGCAAGTACCATCCAGTCGCATCCAGAGGAGCATCTAAGACCTCCCTAGCATAGACCACGTAGAACGGGATCGACATCAAGCTGAAACCGGTCAAAAGTTCGATGATGATCAGCTGCTTCAACTTGACACTCGCCTTCTTAATCTGCTTCCAGTATTCACTCCAGGGGTGAACCTGATTTCCATTCAGGATCGCGTCCGGCTCTTTAATCATCCAAAAACCCAGGGACGCTACACCCAGGCCCAGAGCTGCCAATCCGAATAATAAAGCGTAGTTGTTGGGATAAACCACATTTGCCAGGATACGTTGGGCTGCTAAAGCGGCGACTACGGCAAGAGGGCCCGCCAGGGCCTGCTTTCCTCCAAAAAATGCTCCCCTTCGATGAGGAGGTATGACTTTGCCGATAATATCCGTATAGGGGATATTCGCAAATCCACCTCCGGCATAGAATACAGCCAGCATGCCAACCAAAGCCCAGGCCAAGGTTTCTGGGCGATCTGCCCCGATTGAATAGATCAACCAGGCTAGAACAGCCCAGCTAGCAACCCGCAGGTAGATTCCTAAAAGCAAATAAGGCATTTTACGGGGTCGATTCTCGATCAACCGAGCAACAAAAAGCTGGGGAATGGCTGAGGCTACAGTCAGCACGGTCGAGAGGCCCCCTACCCAGATGGTTGAACCGGTCAGGTCGACAATAAAAGAAGAGATCACCGTTGTCGGCTGGGTCAGTGCAATACTGAGTGCTAAAAACGCTCCATGCCACAACCCACCCAAGAAGTTACGCCTGACATCAGGGAGTGAATTTTCAACTAAAGGAGCACTGCTTATTCGTTCCTTATCCATAGGATTCTTTCCATGCCAGCGTTTCCCTGTTGAGGAAAAGTCATGATTGAACTCGCTCAATCTAACCCGGGGATGGATGATTCACTGGCTCCTCCCAATTTCTCCAGGGCCGCTGCCAGGGATTGGTTAGCCTGTTCCAAGGCATTAGCCGCCGCTTGGATCTCGGGCATCGGCTCGCCCACACGCATATTCCAATCAAGAAATTCATTGGCATGTTCTGTGTTATGGAAAATCCAATAAGGGATCAAAACGCGAAGCTTTTCTATCTCATCCATTTTTCTCTCCTTCCTCAGTTTTATTCTCCAGGTAGAGCTTATTCCTGTAAAGGTCAAGTTTCTGGATTCTGGCGGGGACCTCAAGGGGCTGATCAAATAATGTTGACAGCCTTACTCCGGATGTGGTGGGCTCCACCAGCATCACACCATCCATGATCTTTTCATCATTTAAGTAAGCCGCGATCTGACACATATCTCTTTAACACTCCAATCCCCTATAACTGTGACACAAGCGGAATAACTTTCTTACGGCTGTGATCGGCTATTTCTTTCATCTCATTAAGGAGTTCTGGGGGAAAGGGAACCTCAACTTGATCGGCCACGAATTTGAGGCCGCTGATCCGCTTGATCTGCATGAATAACTTGAAAGGTGATCGCGTGCTGTGGGTCGCGATCAGATTTCCAACCACATCCTCCAACTCTGCGATCTGCTCCCCCTTCGCTGTTGTGCTGGCAGAGAAGAGATAGGACCTTTTAGGATCGCCTTGAGCCGCGATCTTCATTTTCTCAAGAATTTCTTGGTGGTAGGTAGGAGAGAAAAGCAGCAAATTCAAAGCTGATACAAAAACCATGACCCCGGGCCCTTCATCCGGCACCTTCTGGCAGGCTTTCTCGATAGCGGAATCCCAGACCTCTGGCTTGACCAGATTAGCTCTGAAATGATTTCCTTCCGCAGGGGTCATACTATCGAGGGTAGCGTCCAGTTCGATGAATACAATGTGGTCCTGAAAGCTTTCCAAATCCAGATGACTCACGCGTTGTAAACCAGCCGCGATGAAACCGTGGTCAGGGTACTGCAGGGATATAAAGACAACACTACCACCCTGGCGAAGCCAAGAAGCGGCGATTACATTACCGATTAAAGGTTTCCCCGAACCACCTGGGCCTGTCAATAACGTTGAGCTGGGGTAAGGGAATCCCTCAGGCAGGAGCTTATCAAACCAGTCCTGATCCAGATTAATATGCTTCACAGCTCACCTTCTCCAGTTCTGGGTCTCAATAGCCAGGAAGTTAGCTCTTTCCGCATCATCCATAACGGACAATTTAACCTCTTGAATTTCCCCACCAGCGGACCTGATTGCGGCCTGCAAACTGTTGATCATGAAATTCTGGATGCTCTCCGGGATCTGCGGAAAAGGCATAAACAACGATAAGCGCACCCCGTTTTCAGTAATCTCGATATCCTGTACTATTCCCAACTCTGAGAGAGTTGCGGCGATTGACGGATGCTCAACACTGTTGATTGCTTGTGTGATCTGCTCTACGATGTCTGCTGTCATTTCATTCTCCGTGAAATCGGTTGTATCGATACCTGAGTAAAACGAGCTTGATATTCACCTTAATTCATTGGCGATTATAACATTTAAGTGTACAATATACACATTAATATTACATAAACAAAGTGATTTAAGTCTTAAAGGACACAGTATGGAACTTACTATTGAAGCGTCAGTAGGAGAGCGGGTTCGTAAACTGCGGAATCAGAAAAGCTGGAGCTTGCGTAAACTATCAGGGGTTTGTGGTCTTTCAGCCAACGCCATCAGCCGGATCGAGCGGGGGGAGAATTCTCCCACAATTTCTTCGCTACACTGTCTAGCAATGGCCCTTGATGTTCCCATCACTGATTTCTTTCATGGTGAGTCCGATTGCTGCGTTTTCACCAAGAAGGGTCAGGGAATCCGCCTTCAGAACGCAGACGTAGAGCTGGAGAGCCTAGGATCTGGATTGCCCCACCAGCAGATCGAGCCTTTCCGAATGAAAATCGATCCTGGGATGGAGACCAGCGGCGGTACCGTCACCCATCCTGGGCAGGAATTTATTCACTGTGTTAAAGGGGAGTTAAACTATCAAGTGAAGGACCAACACTTCCACCTCCAGGCTGGCGACAGCCTGCTCTTGGATGCGTCACAACCACATGCCTGGAGCAACCCCTTCTCGAGCGAGGCCGTTATCATCATCATGTTCCAATCCACCCAGGACAAACGGCTTGCCAGTCAGCGACACCTGGCAATGGAGTAACCAGCAAAGCGGGTAAACTGTTTTTGTACCTATACGGTAGGAAAATAAAGAGCAAGAGGCCTACCAGAAACTAGGTCATAATCCGACTAGCATCGCCCTAGTCCCATGCCTACGTGGTCACCAGCTACAGGAAAAACACTGCGTCGAGAAACGAGACCTTCACGCCAGCAGCCCCGATGTTTGGTATAAATACATCGCTAAGAAAATTGCGCATAAATTACTCGAAAAAAGCAGTCATCCGTTTTATGATGATCCCTATTGGAGTTAATTTTGCCCAAAATAGAAGCTTTCGAAAAATACAGCGACGTGTATGACAAATGGTTCGACAATCACATGGATTTCTATGAGGCTGAATTGGAAGCAGTCCGCCGGCTTACTCCTCCTGCTGGAGCGAAGGGTATGGAAGTAGGTGTTGGGTCGGGAAAATTTGCCATACCACTGGGGATAAAAGTCGGAGTTGAGCCCTCAGAAAAGATGGCAAGTAAAGCCAGGTTACAGGGCATCGATGTTCATTCCGGCGTAGCAGAAAAACTGCCTATTTCTGACAACCAATTTGATTTTGTACTAATGGTAACAACTATTTGCTTTGTCGATGATGTCAGCAAATCCTTAAGAGAGGTCTATCGTGTATTAAAGCCAGGTGGATTCATTATTGTTGGATTTATAGACAGAGAAAGCAAGCTAGGCAAACAATATTTATTAAAGAAAGAAAACAGCAGGTTCTATAAAGACGCCACATTTTTCTCTGTACTAGATATATTACGATATCTTAAGGATTCGAGGTTTGTGGTCACGGATATCCTGCAAACCCTTATTCCTGGAGAAATGCCTAAAACCATTCTAGAAGGCTCCGGACAGGGTGCTTTTGTTGTGATCAAGGCCGTGAAAAACAAAATTGCCAGGGGAGAATAAGAAAGGATAGGCAGGTTGAGTTCGGCGCATTTCAAATAGACACATATACGAACCCCTGCGGTTCTCAAGGAAGGGAATGATCGTTTCTTTGTGTATTGGTCAAGTTTCAGATTATCTCCCTACCCCAGCTTCAACCGAGCACCGGGGTAGGCAGACGCCCCGTCATAACTCCCGTTACTAATTTCCCACCTCGTTACTTGGAGCAATGCACAGCTTTTGAGGAGGATTCGTGCAAGTTGACAAGAACGACCCCTGCAATTTTATAGCAATTTTTGGAACTGGCTCCGTTTGCGTCCTGTGTGGATCTTCAGTTTATTTTTTGCATCCACGCCATCGGCGCCGTTAGGGGGAAAAAGGAGGTGTTATGAAGAGGATACTCTGGATTAGCATTCTCACTCTGTCTCTTGTCGTATCTTGTACTAATGAATCTGCTCCTTCCCCTGCAGACGAATCTAAAACCAACTATTCGCAGGAAACCATCTCGGCTGGAATTCAATTTGTACAATTGAGTTTTTCATCTGAGCAGCCATTCTACAGAGGAAAAACTGCGCTTCCAACAAAACTAGAAATTGAAAACCTACCAGGTCAACCTGTTTATCTCCCATGGGGTACCGACCCCGGATATAACTTGATTGTCATTGGCCTGGACTCATCCTATAGGACAACATTTGGAATAACTCCACCAACTCCTGAGGCGGTTGTAACTGATTATTCATCCATTCAGCCTGGGGAAAGAGTAACTTCTGAATTTTCAACACCTATCATGCCAGAACCAGGAGGATATAGTGTCTGCTCGGCAATCTTCCTCATTGAAATGCCGACGAAAATCAGATCGATAGTGTCGATTTTAGTTCATTGAAACCGAAGATCCGTATTGAGGTATTGTATTATTAGGGGTTCTAATAAAACAGTCGGGATAATTAATTTCTATATAATCCCCGCTCCATCCGCCCCAACGATTCTTTCCAGACCGGATAAATCAAGTTATCTAACGCGAGTGAACTCATCCGTTTAGCCACCTGACTCTTAATCAGGTCGAGGGGATTTCAAGCCTGTCCAGAGGGTGAAATAACGTCCATTACGTCCAGATTTTAGGGGAAAAACAACTCGTTTTGTCCATTGTTTCCATAGTGTCCAGACTATTTGCACCGGAACTGCATCTAAGAAAGCGTTCGTCAAGGGGATATTTCTTTTCCAGAATAAAAACAAGCCATTACCTCCCGAGACATTCTCTATTCTGTCTCGATCCTAATCTTTTTATCCTTTTTTTCCTGGTGTATTCCAATCAGCAGCGACCTTGATCCAATGCATCTAACCGTGCTCAGTTTGAGATCTTTGATAAGATCAGGCACACCATACCATTCGGTTTATCCCAGGGGCCTCATTCACCGGATCGGTTTTTGATAACCAGCAGTTCCGTCAGGCTCCCTGTTCAACAGCTCGTCGCTGCTCATAATCTTCATCATAGGGTTGGTTTCGCTTCAACATATAGTAAACCACCGTCAATAATCTCCTCCCAACTGCCACCTTGGCCCCTCTTCGGCCAATCCGCTGCGCCAGATGTTCATATACCCCGTACCAGCGGGGACTGATCCGGCATGCTGTCATCGCTGCGCTCACCATCGCAGAGCGCAGATATCGTGAACCTTGCTTCGAGATCCGGCCATGTCTCACCACCGTATCACTTTTATGCACCCGGGGTGTCAATCCAGCCCAATTGCACAATGCCTTGGGAGAGTTGAACCGGCTGATATCGCCGATCTCTGCCAGGATCACCGCTGAGATTAATTTGCCGATTCCCGGCATACTCATCAGCAGCTCTGCCTTCGGCTTCAGTTCCTCTGGAAGAGGGATATCCTTCGCCAGTTCCTTGATCTGGTCATCTAGTTGATCAATCATTATCAAAGTCTCAAAGACCACTTTCCGGGAGGTGGGACGCAGTTCCTTCTCAGTCACCTCCTGCAGCCATTCCCGTCCTGCGCGTCCGAACAGATCCGTTACCGGGGAGGCCAGGTTGTATCCTGCCAGCACGGCATGGATCCTGTTTTTCGCCCGCCGCCTCTCATCTATCAGCCATTCCCTGCAGCGCAGGTGCTGCCGCAGATCACGGATCTCCTTGGGAGCGGCATAGGCGATCGGCAGAAAGTTCAACCTTGCCAGGTGTGCCAATACCGTGGCGTCGATCTGGTCCGTCTTCACCGCTGCCGCTGCGATCATCCGTACACCTTTAGCATGCGCCAGCTCCACCCTATCCACATGCTTCTCCAATAGATCGTAAAAGAAGGGCCAGTTCCGGGTAGCTTCCATCACCGCATAGGTTTCTTTGGGAATATTTTTAGATATATAGGATGCCATCTCAGTGTTCTTCAGGCGCCGTTTATCGATCACTTCCCCCTCGGCGTTCATCAGTACCATGTATGATCGTTTGAGATGCAGGTCAATTCCAAGGTAAAATGGAAACATAGCGTTCCTCCTTTTGCTAAACTGGTTTGTGACTACTCTTAGTTTAGCACTATGGTAGGAACGCTTTCATAGTATCACC
>CAZVIH010000052.1:0-17153 GCA_964627755.1 uncultured Anaerolineales bacterium | reverse complement strand
TCTTTACTCACTGTCAGTGCGAGGATCCCTAGCCTCGTCTTAAGGGACGAAACAACCTGAACCAAATCCAACTGATATCAGCCTAGAAACACAGATCAGGGAGCAAGAAAATTGATCCATTCTCTGAATCCTGAATGGTTGGATTTGAGCTTGGAAATTAACCAGTAGCCGTTTGTACAGATTGCTTCGTTAGTCGCTCCGATCCTGCCTCGCAATGATAGTTAATTATGAGGGCATAACAACCAATCAATCTTTTTCCTGATATGATAGGGAGAATATGAAACTTACCAGCAAGAACTGGATCCAAATCAGCAGCACGACCCTGATCAGAATGGTGACCAATACTGCCTTCCGGATGGTGTTCCCCTTTCAGCCCATGTTAATGGAAGGATTCGGGATCAGTCTGGTAACTATCACCCGCATGTACGCTGGTCAATCTCTGGTGGGTATTGTCAGTCCATTTTTGGCTTCTGTAGCAGATACCAAGGGCCGCAGGACCGGAATGCTGGCAGGAATGATCCTGTTTTGCCTTGGAACCCTGTTGGTCAGCGTCTTTCCTACCAGTTTGGGGTTCTTCCTGTTCCTGATCTTATCCATGCTGGGAAAAGCGATCTTTGATCCTTCTCTTCAGGCATATTTTGGCGATACGATTCCGTTTGAGCGGCGGGGATTCGTGCTGGGCATCACCGAGATCAGCTGGTCATTATCCTTTTTTCTGGGAGTTCCGGCTGCGGGTTTTCTGATGAGCCGGCTGGGACTGCTTTCTCCCTTCCTTCTATTAACCGCCCTCGGGGTTGTTTCTTTTCTGGTTATCTTGATTCTAATTCCCTCAGACCCCTCATCCCGGCATACCAACCAGACTATGATGACAAGTTTTGGGTTGGTATTTAAATCAGGCACAGCAATGGCCGGGCTGGGTGTGATGCTGCTGATCTGCACTGCTAATCAATTGGTAAATGTTGTTTTTGGTGTGTGGCTGAACCAGTCATTTGGTCTCCAGATCGCGGCTCTGGGAGGCGCATCTGCCCTGATCGGAATTGCCGAACTGGTGGGAGAAGGAGGGGTGAGCGCTATTGCTGACAGAATGGGAACCCGCAAAGCAGTGACGTACGGTTTGGTCGGAAGTGTTATAACCTCTGTGATCTTGCCCCTGATTGGCGGCACAACTGCTGGTGCATACCTTGGACTTTTCCTTTTTTATCTGACTTTTGAGTTTACTATTGTTAGCTTGATCCCATTGATGACGGGAGTGCTTCCGGAAACAAGGGGAACCGTCATGGCATTAAATATCGCCAGCGCGAACCTCGGGAGAGGTCTTGGTTCGTTGATCGCGGCGCCTATCTTTCTGGGGGGATTCTGGCTGAATGCCCTGGCCGCGGCAATAGTGAACCTGCTGGCGATACTTGTATTGCGGTTTGTAATTGTTCAGGAAAAGAATTAGTTCTACTCGATTGGCAGATCCTCCAACTCTTTCACCATTCCATTTATGACATCAAACCCGCCCTGCCAAAAATCCTGGCTGGCGATATCGATCCCGGATTCCGCGAGAATAGCAGCTGGGGCTTTGGAGCTGCCTGCTTTGAGGATCTTGATGTAGCCTGGTTTAAAGCTGTCGCCCTCTTTCTGGTAGCGCTGATAGAGTGACAGAACCAGCAGCTGGCCAAAGGCGTAGGCATATACGTAAAATGGGGTGTGATAGAAGTGGGGGATGGAAACCCATTCCCAGCGGAACTCATCACTGATCGAGACAGCTTTCCCAAACTGTTTCTTCAGGTTTTCCATATACATCTCGGACAAATCATCGATGATGGCTCCATCTTTGATCATCTTGTGAGCTTCCCGCTCAAACAGGGCAAAGAATGATTGCCTCATAATGGTTGCGTATGCGTCATCAACTTGTTTAAAGAGAATATCCCGCCGCACAGCTGGATCCTTCTCCTGGGAGAGCAGTTTATCAATTAATAACATCTCTCCGAAGGTGGAGGCGTTCTCAGCCAGGGGCAGGGAGGAATGATAGGTGAAGGCACTGTGGTCGGCTGCCAGCAGGGCATGAATACCGTGTCCAAGCTCGTGGGCCATGGTTGATACGGAATCTGCGGTTCCCTGGTAGTTCAAAAGTACCCAGGGAGAGAGGTCCTTGTCTACGGACCAGCAGAACGCGCCGCTCTGTTTGCCTTTACGGACTTCGCTGTCTACATGGCCGTCGGCGATGATCTTTTCGGCCAGTTCAGCAATCCGGGGGTCGAAAGCCTGGAAAGCATCCAGCACCATGCCCACAGCTTCCTGGTAGGTATAGGTCTTTTTAGCCTGGGCTACAGGGGCGTAAATGTCGTACCGTCGCAGCTGGTCGGTTTTGATCCAGCGGGCTTTAAGATCGAAGAAACGCTGGAAAATGGGGGCGTTTTTTTGGCATACTTCCAGAAGTGCGTCCACAGCATTGTCGGGCACATCATTGCGTAGGTTGCGGACTGAGATCGGGCTGGTGTAGCTGCGCAGGTCTATATTCTCGTTGGCCCAATCGCGCACCACTGTCTGGTAGATCTGTCCCAGGATGGGGCCGTCGTTTCCGTATACTTTATAAAGTTCCTGGTAAATTGCAGACCGCAGTTTCGGATCGTGATGGCGGGCATATACCATCAATTCACCCCGGGTCAGTGACTTTTCTTTACCGTCCAGATCCACTTTGAAGGAATAGCGGTTGGTGATCGAGTTATAAAGAGTGATCAGGGCGCTGAAGCCAGTCACGTTTTTGATATTGATAACTTTTTCTTCCGGTTCAGTGAGTGTATGTGGTGTGAAGTGGCGCATTTCCTCCAACCAGTATTTCAGATCACCTGAGGCTGCCATTAACCGATCTGCGGTAGCCTGGTCCAGTTGTTTCCACCACAGGCTGAAAAAGAGGGTCTTATTCTCTAGCCCGACCAGAAATTGTTCAATCCGGGCTTGCAGGGCCTGGGCATCCTGGTCCTGAGTATCCTCGGTGAACCATAAACCGGCATAACCATACAGTCGATTGCTCTGTTTGGTGATCTCTTCCAATTCGGAGATAACCTTTAGAAAATCCGCTTCGTCGATTTCAACATCCAGTTCGGGCCGCAGTTTCTCGAAGGATTCGATGGATCCTTCAAGTTTCTTCATTGCGGCTTTGTATTCAGGTGCATCATGGCCTGGGAAAAGGGCATTTAAACTCCAGCGTTCCTGTTTATAATCTGCTGTCATGGATAACTCGCTTTTCTATTGTTTTTGGTAGGTTTTTTTGATCTTTGATTTAGCGATTATACATCAAGTACCTGGAGGTGTCCAAAAAAAGGTCCTTAAGGAGGGGCGCTCCCCCTCCCACGACCGAAGACGAGGGGCGGAAGACTGTAAGCTGCCAGGCAGTATGATCGGGAAAGAGATTTTATTATCTGATCTTGCCAATTCTACCCCATTTTCCTGGGACCATAACCCCCGTTTCTTTTCCCTGTCTGTTTCTTGGCCCAATTCCACATGTTATAATTTTCTGATGGTTTTAAATCTTTTATTGCTTGATTTCAACGCTATTTTATTCCTTTTTTTTACAGGATTATGGGAGTTCTTATGACTGAAGCGCTCGATTTCCAATCCCTGATCATGGCCCTTGAAAAATTCTGGGCAGATAATGGCTGTTTGATCTGGCAGCCCTACCACACTGAGGTCGGAGCGGGAACCATGAACCCGGCTACATCGCTGCGAGTTTTGGGGCCTGAACCCTGGAATGTTGGATATGTGGAACCTTCCATCCGGCCGGATGATGGCCGTTACGGAGAGAACCCCAACCGTTTTTACCAGCATACCCAGTACCAGGTGATCTTAAAACCCGATCCGGGCAATCCCCAGGAACTGTACCTCAAATCCCTGGAAGCGATGGGCATTGATCCTGTGGTCCATGATATCCGATTTGTGGAGGATAACTGGAAATCACCCGCCCTGGGCGCTTGGGGATTGGGTTGGGAAGTGTGGTTAAACGGGTTGGAAATTACACAATTCACATATTTCCAGCAGTCAGGTGGCCAGGCTTTGGATCCAGTCTCGGTTGAGTTGACCTATGGGCTGGAGCGGATCGCCATGGCTTTGCAGGGTGTGCGTGATTTTAAGAATATCCGTTGGAATGATTACTACAGCTACGGGGATGTGCAGCTGCAAAGTGAACAACAGTTCAGCAAGTATGCCTTTGAGCTGGCTGATGTTGACAATATGCGTGAGATGTACCGTCTGTATGAAGAGGAGGCCAATCGCTGTCTGGAAGCGGGACAGGTGCTTCCAGCCCATGATTATGTTCTGAAATGCTCCCATACATTTAACCTGCTCGATACCCGGGGGGCAGTGGGGGTTACAGAAAGGGCTGGATATTTTCGCCGTATGAGGGATCTTTCCCGCAATGTGGCAGACGCCTACCTGGAAGAGCGTCAACGGATGGAATTCCCCTGGCTGGACAAAACCTCTGCGGAAGGGTCTGGTGAAGTTAAGCTAGCCAGTTTAAGTTACCCCTCCAAACCGGAACCATTTGTGCTGGAGATAGGCACCGAAGAACTTCCTCATGGGGATATTGAGGATGCAGTTCAGCAGCTGGAAGAGCAAGTCCCGGCTGTGCTGGAAAATCTGCGGCTCGATTACGAGGGATTGCAGATCCTGGCAACCCCCAGGCGGCTGGTGATTCAGATTGGAAAACTGGCTGATAGGCAGAAAGATCTTGAGCAAACCGTAAAAGGTCCTCCCCAGGAACGAGCCTATGATAAGGACGGAAAACCCACCCGGGCAGCAGAAGGTTTTGCCAGTTCCAAGAGTGTTTCAGTGGATGATCTGGAAATTCATGAGATCGATGGCGGAAAATATGTTGTGGCTGTCGAGAAGAAAGCAGGAAAGCCAGCTCACGAAGTCCTCTCAACTGCCATACCTGAAATCATCCAGTCGATTCGTTTTGGGCAATCCATGCGCTGGAACGATCCCGTTCTGTCCTTTTCGCGACCGATCCGCTGGCTGATGGCAATTCATGGGGACGCTCCTGTCCAGTTTTCCTATGCAGGATTGACTTCCAGACCCTTTACCAGGGGGTTGCGATTCGTTGGGGGAGGAAAGGAAATTGCAGTAGGCTCTGTCCGCGATTACCAGGCTGTTCTGAAGGAACAAGGAATCTTACTGGACCAAAACCAACGCCGGCAGCGCATCAAAGCTGACCTGGATACACTGGCTGCCAGTATCGGGGGAGTTGTCAGTGAAGACCAGTCTTTATTAACTGAAGTGACTCACCTGGTTGAAGCGCCAACTGCCTTGCTGGGTGAATTTGATCCGGCGTTCCTGGAGCTGCCCCGCGAGGTGTTGATCTCGGTCATGAAAAAACATCAACGCTATTTCCCGGTTGAAAAGGGTGACCAGCTGCTGCCGAATTTCATCACCATTGCCAATAAAAAATCAGCTAAAAATGAATACCCTGAACTGCCCTTGATCACTGAAGGTAATGCTGATGTGATCCTGGCCCGTTTTGCGGATGCCAGGTATTTTGTGAAGGCAGATCTGGAAAAAAAGCTAGCGGATTATCTGCCAGCTCTGGATTTGTTGACCTTCCAGATTGACCTGGGCTCGATGGGAGATAAAACCAAAAGGATCGTGAGCCTGGTTGATGAGCTGGCTCCCTTGTTGGATCTTTCTGGAGAGGATCTAAAAATCACACGCCGTGCGGCTGAACTCTGCAAGGCAGACCTGGCAACCCAGATGGTTGTGGACATGACCTCGCTGCAGGGAGTGATGGGTTACTATTATGCCAAGAATTCAGGGGAGGATGAAGCAACAGCGATAGCCATACGGGAACACTATTTACCCGCCTCGGCTGGCGATCAGGCTCCCAAAACCATAGCTGGCTTGGTCGTAGGCCTGGCTGATAAGCTGGATTCACTGGCAGGCCTATTTGCTACCGGCCTGGCACCAACAGGGAGCAAGGACCCCTTTGCGCAGCGCCGAGCCGCTCTGGGATTGGTTGGAAACTTGATCAGCTGGGACCAGGACCTGGACTTGAAGAAAGCTCTTGATAAAGCGATCAGCAAACTGCCAATCAAGATGGAACCGGAAACCAGGGAGGCTTGCCTGTTATTTATCAGCGATCGTTTGCATAATTACCTCCGGGAGCAGGGATATGCCCATGATGTTGTAGATGCGGTGGTTGCTGTCCAGGGTCAAAATCCTGCCGGCGCATTTCGAGCAGTGAAAAGCTTGACTGAACGGGTCAAACATAAGGATTGGGAAATGACCCTGGATTCCTTTGCCCGCTGTGTGCGTATCACCCGCGACCTGGAGAAGACTTATCCTGTGGATGAAAAATTATTTAAGGAAGAAGCTGAAATTGCCCTGTTTGCAGCCGTGGATAAAACTGGAATGGATAAATTACCAACCGGAGAACTGGATGGATTTTTCGATTTGTTTGATCCAATGATCCCGCTTATCACAGATTTCTTTGATAATGTTCTGGTGATGGATGAAGACCGGGCTCTGCGGGAAAACCGTCTCGGTCTGCTGCAAATAATTGCTGGTTTTGCAGAAGGCATCCTCGATTTGACCCGACTGGAAGGTTTTTAGGATTATTCTGCTGGTAGTGATTGGAAACCATCATCCACCCTCCTCCCAAAAAGGCGAAAAGAGGGTGGATTCTAATATCGAAGTATCTCTGAGCTTGGTATAATCGGTTCTGACCCTTAATATCGTGGTGAATTCTATGAGCGTAACAGACGAAATCAAAGATCGTATTGATATCGTGGACTTGGTGTCCGAGAGTGTGGAAATGCGCCGGGCAGGCCGGAATTTTACCGGTTTCTGCCCTTTTCACCATAATGTGAACACTCCCTCTTTTGTAGTCTTTCCTGATACCCAGACCTGGAAATGTTTTGGCGAATGTGATGAAGGCGGAGATGTATTCAGTTATGTGATGAAAAAGGAAGGATGGGATTTCGCAGAGGCCCTCCGCAACCTGGCTGACCGGGCAGGTATTGAGTTGAAACCACTCACACCGGAAGCCCTGGAAGAACAAGAAGAAGGGGAGAGACTGAGGTCTCTTTTGGAAGAGGCGGTGATATTCTATCGCCATAATCTAATAAATACTGAAGCCGGAAAGATCGCTCAGGACTATCTGGACAGGAGGGGAATTAGCAGTGAAACGGCCGGGGCTTTTGGACTGGGTTATGCTCCCAAGACCTGGGAATCATCCCTGCAGCACTTCCAATCTAAAGGGTATACCAATACAGAAATTCGTGATGCTGGTCTGGTCTCAGAAAAGGAAGATGGTGGAATGTATGATCGTTTCCGTCATCGACTGATGATCCCGATCAGGAACCAGAATGGCAAAATGGCGGGATTTGGGGCCCGGGTATTGGATCCTGATGACGTACCCAAATACCTCAATTCACCCCAGACTCCAACCTTTGATAAAAGTCGCCTGTTATTTGGACTGGATACTGCCCGCAAGAATATCCGCGAGCTGGATCAGGCGGTGATTGTGGAAGGTTATATGGGTGTAATCGGTCCTTACCAGCACGGCTATCGAAATATCGTAGCCCAGATGGGAACTGCCTTGACTGAATACCAGCTGCGGATCCTAAAAAAATATACCGGAAAATTCATACTCGCCCTGGACAGTGACGCCGCAGGTAAAAAAGCCACCCTGCGGGGTTTGGAAATTGCCCGGGAAACGCTGGACCGGACCCAGGAGGTTGGATTCGATGCCCGGGGATTGCTTCAACATGAAGGCCGCTTAAAAGCTGATATCCGTGTGCTGACTTTACCGCTCGGCATGGATCCAGATGATGTAACCCACCAGGATCCTGACCTGTGGCAACAGCTGCTTAATGAAGCCAAACCTGTGGTGGCTCATGTGATGGAAACCCTGGCCCAGGATCAGGATTTGGATGATCCCAAGGTAAAGAGCGATATAGCATCCCGGGTTCTGCCTATAATTGAAGATTTGCCCAATCCTATTGAACGGGACGCTTATATCCAACGTTTATCCCGTTTGCTGGAGATCAACGAAAATACGCTGTTAAGTTTTCGCCCCGAGCATAAAAGAAGGCAGCCAGCAAATAGACAGCGCCAGGTAACTACTCCGATCAAGGATTCGTCGTTTAGAAAAAATGACCGCCGGGATAGGGATGTGTATGAAAAACACTGTGTGGGCATACTGCTGCGGGAACCGGAATTAATCTATAAAGTGGACAGGGCTTTAACCAGGGATGGCCTCGCCCGTTTTTGCGAGAAGGACTTTCAGAATGCGGATTACCAGATCCTAGTGAAGTATATTAGAGATGCTTTGAATCAGGCGGATGAGGAGCCCAGGGATTATATAATTAAACAGCTTTCCGAGGATTTTATTGAAATCGTCGATGAGCTGCTGGAGTTGACCAATGATTTAAAACCAAAATCAGACCGGGTTCTGGAAGATCTGATGAGGGCTTTTTTGAACTTGCGCAAATGGCAAATAAGAAAACGAAATGACCATTACAGATATTTGCAGGAAAGTAATCACGAAAATGGTGATTTTAAAGGATCTGAATACCTAAAGATAATCTCCCAAAATATGGAAGAAGAGCATAAAATAGATAAAGCGATGCAATGTTACACAAGTCGGACTGCTGCTATCGATTCCTGAGAAATCGATAGCACATTACCAGTATGTTTATAGCCTGCCAATCCTGACTTTTCAAGGGAGAAGGCCAATGCAGAAGGAACATACGATCCCAGAAGATGAAGGCGCTAATATCAGAGCCGCTCTCCGTGATGATCCTGTACAGATGTACCTGAATGACATAGGTACCATTGATCTGTTAGACGTACACCAGGAATTCTGGCTGGGAGCCCGCCTGCTCTCCACCCGCAGGATGGATCGGGTGAAAAGAGAACATCCTAAAGTAAATACCGAACAACCCAATGAAAGTGACCTATATACTGCAATTTATGATGATCTACGGGTGAAATACCGCCGGATCGAAGAGGATGTAAAACGCCTTTGTATGGAATGCCCGGACTGGAAACTGATCATAAAAGAAGCCTGCGAGCTGCGAACTTCCTGGTTCCTGGAGCCGCCTTCCTACACCCGGGATTACCTGGATAATGGCTTGTGGGGGGAGAACGAGGATTGGGGCTGTGTGGCTCGTAATATTTTCCATTTTTTCGTAGCATTCTATTCTTTCCCAGATGAGATTGCCAGTTGGCTGCAGGACAGCCTAAATGATAAAAAGAGCCTGCCAAATGTAAAGAAATTTCGAGAGCGCCTTCCCTCTGATGAAGTGCTGCAGGTTGAGATCGAGGATCTCTGGCGTCGCTATTACGAGGCTTACCATGCCTTGATCCGCCGTAACCTGAAACTTGTTGTCAGTGTTGCAAAACATTATATAGGAAGGGGGAACTCATTCTTGGACTTGATCCAGGAAGGCAATGTTGGGCTTCTGCGGGCGGTTTCAAAATTCGATCCTACTCGCGGTTTTAAGTTCAGCACTTACGCCACCTGGTGGATCCGGCAATCTGTCAGCCGTTCGATTGCTGACCAGGCTCGCACTATCCGTATTCCGGTCCACGTTTTTGAAACGGTTACACAGTTGCTCCGGATCCGGCGCCAGTTGACCCAGCAGCTGGAGCATGAACCGACTCTGAAGGAAATCGCTCTGGAAACAGATTATTTGAACGCAGCTGATAAAAAAGCTATCAAGGAAAATCTCATGGGGCATGATAAGCTGCCGCCAGAGCTGCTCCGGAAGTGGCGCGAAGCCACCAGTAAGGTCCACCGCTATCTACGGGCAGCGGAAGATCCAATGTCATTGGATCGACCTGTTGGCGATGAAGAGGATAACCAGCTGGAAGACTTCATCCAGGATGAGGATGCTGCTTCACCCATGGAGGCCACAGCCGCTGAAATGATGCGCGATCAGTTGGGTAAGGCACTGGATAATCTCTCAGTCCGCGAACGTCAGGTCCTGGAATTGAGATTTGGTTTGATGGATGGCAAAGTCCATACCCTGGAAGAGGTGGGCGCGTATTTTGATGTCACCAGAGAACGTATTCGCCAGATAGAGGCAACTGCTTTGCGGAAGCTGCGCAATCCCAATGTGTCTTACAAACTAGAAGATTATGTCGAATAAGCCCGGGCAGGTCCTGATATCTATTTGGATGATTTTATGATTCGTCGCCTGGGGAATTTTTTTGTCTTAACTGGTTTAATTTCTCTGGTAATCTTCTTTACCTCCTCTGCTTTTCTATTTGAAGATGGCTGGTTCCTGGTGGCAGGAATTGGACTTTGTTCTTTTGGTTTATTACTTCGGCGGGCTTCCTATTCGAAGAAGGATCGTCGGAAAAAGAATAAAAGGAATCGGCGCCAGGATGAAGAGAGTAAAGATGAATAAACTGGATCCAATCCGTCTGAGCGAAAAAGGTCCTCTGCTGGTATTTAGCCATGCCAATGGTTATCCACCCCAAGCTTACCAAACCTTCCTGAAACCTTTTTTAGAGGATTTCCAGGTTTTCTGCCCGTATTTACGGTCCTTCTGGCCTGGTTCCGATCCCCAAGAGATGCGGGATTGGAGAATTTTCAGGGATGACTATATTCCAGAAATGCGGTTGATAATTGAAAAATACGGAAAACAGGCAGAACCAGCTGGTCTGGTGATTGGTGTGGGTCATTCTCTGGGTGCGATGACAACTTTAATGGCAGCCATAAAAAACCCCGGGATGTTCCATTTGCTGGTATTGATGGAGCCGGTTTTATTCCCGCGTTGGCGAGGATTGGCGATGCGTCTGCTGGCGCCCATCAAGCTGATAAATAAGATCCATCCCCTGATTCGGAGAACATTAAAGA
This sequence comes from uncultured Anaerolineales bacterium, assembly GCA_964627755.1. Taxonomy (GTDB): domain Bacteria; phylum Chloroflexota; class Anaerolineae; order Anaerolineales; family UBA11858; genus B10-G9. The sequence continues at coordinate 6,307 of CAZVIH010000052.1, read as the reverse complement.
GAAAAACCAGGTTCGAATCGCGGGAAGTCATGTATCAGAGATATCGTCAGAAACCTGTCTTTTCTGGACTGACTGACAAGGTGCTGCGAGATTATGTGGAAGGATTAGCGGAAGAGGACCCGGAAGGTGGAGTTAGACTAAAATACACCCCGGCCTGGGAAGCTCGCATCTATGAGACTGGAGGGATCGCAGATTGGTACGTTTGGCGAAACCTGGAGAAAGTTCAGTGCCCTGTGCTGGTTATCCGGGGAGAGGATACCTACGTTCTAGATGATCGGGTCATAAATGCTATGATTGGAAAGTTGCCGGCAGGGGAAGGATATACCATGCCGGGGACCGGTCATTTAGTATCCCTCGAAAAACCCCAAAGCACAGCAAAAGTAGTTCTGGCGTTCCTCAAGGAACATCTATACTGATTGCAGAGATTGTTACATCTGCCTTATGGTTGAAATTGGGAATCTAGAAACAAAAAAACCTCGCGTAAGCGAGGTTTGTTATTCCCTTAACCAAAATAGATTGAGCGGATGGACAAGCCCAGAGGGGATGATATGGTCCTGAGGTTATTTACTGATATTTCTCTTTTAGCAGGTTTTTATCATAAGGCGCCCGGCGGTGAGAGCAGTTACCTCTTGGGCAGAGTTCACAATTTGAAAAATCAATTTCAGAGCTGTAGCGGATTCCCGAAACGGATTGATTGGGGAGCATTAACATGCTCTCGGTCAATTCAACCCCGATTGATTCTAACGGGTCTCCCAGTAATTGGAATAGAGATCGCTGGGCGGTGATCGGCCAATCTTCCAGGGAACCTGGATTCAGGGAGGAGGTTTTCCCCAGTTGGTAGGTTGCCTTCAGATGAGATAAAAGGAACTCCCCTGCCGTTCTTAAGGCCAGCTGACTGATCTCCTCTGCATAAAATCTCTCCAGTAGATCCTCTTTGGATTGGGTCCAATCAAAAAGCTCTCTGCCTGAACTGTTCAAGTAGGGAAAAACCCGGTGCACCGTTTTGAGGTTTACTGCCATAACTTTACTGATCATTCGGATTCCATTCAGGACAACTCCATTTTCCAGGTGCTGGTCTATCCCGGCAATGGTATAGATCGCCCGCGGTCTTCCGATCTGGCGTCCTTCATCAAGAAGGGACAGCACAAGCTCTTCCTGACCGCTGCCGGGTTTTAGGTGCATTTTTTTGAAAAACTTCGCTGGATCTGGATTGAATTCGATCTGATCTAGTATTACTGGGTCCATAATGATCTCTGATTTTGTTTTCCTATCGAAAATCCATTGTAGCATGAGATGGATACGTTTGACCACTGATTCAAGAATAGTAGGAGGAGAATCCTGCTCTATATACGTGCTACAATTAGGTTGTAATTTTAAGGAAAATCCGGTAATTTTATGTTTATCCTCGCCATCTCCCCCATCCTGGTTATCCTGATTCTAATGGTAGGCTTTCGCTGGAAAACCTCCCGGGCTGGCGGCCTGGGTTACCTGGCAGCTCTGCTGATTTCCTGGATCTGGTTCGGGATCAATATTGAAACCCTGGCGTATGCCCATGCCAAGGCAGTATTCCTGATCATGGATGTTCTGCTGATTATCTGGACAGCTTTCCTGTTGTACCGTGTGGTCGCGGAAGCAGGCGGCATTGCAGTGTTGAGTACCACACTCCCGCACCTGACCGGTGATAAAGGCATGCAAGCTTTACTGATCGGTTGGATTTTTGCCTCCTTTTTGCAGGGTGTGGGAGGTTTTGGTGTACCAACAGCCGTAATCGCGCCAATCCTGGTGGGATTGGGATTTTCACCGCTGAACGCTGTAGTGATCCCTTCTTTGGGGCATACCTGGGCGGTCACATTTGGATCATTGGGAGCTTCATTTAACGCCATGATGGCGGCAACTGGCCTGGGCTGGGAGGCCCTGGCTCCTTCAGCTGGGATCTTTCTGGGCATTACCGGTCTGCTGGTTGGGATCGCGGTTGCCTGGGTTGTTGGCGGTTGGGGAACACTCCGTCGGCTATGGTTTCCGATTCTTGCCATAGCCCTGGGTATGTCCGCTGCCCAATATTTGACAGTGACTCTGGGCCTGTGGAATATAGGCGGATTGATGGGCGGTACCGCGGGATTGATCATTGGTATTCCACTGGCCTGGTTCAGACACGGAAAATCAGACTCCACAGGAAAGATCAACTGGCGTGAAATGTTGATATCTCTGGCAGGTTATGGTGTACTGGTCGTTCTGACGCTGATTATCCAGCTGGTTCCACCTGTAAAAACATTTCTAAGCCAGGTGAAATTAGGGTTTACTTTTCCTGAAACAATCACTGCCAATGGTTATATTGTGCCGGCAGAACCGGGCAGGCAGCTTTATATTTTCCGCCACGCAGGTATGATCTTGCTGATCTCTTCCTTGGCGGCTTATCTGATCTTTAAAAAAGCAGGTTGGTACAAGGAAGGAGCCCTGGGAAGGATCATCAAAAGCACCGGTTCCCGTGTGATCGGCTCCAGTGTCGGCATCACTTCGATTGTCATGATGGCAGTGATCATGCAGCATGCCGGTATGACAGATGCTCTGGCACAGGGTTTCTCTAATACGATTGGCTGGTTCTATCCCGCTGTCGCACCATGGTTGGGGGCTTTAGGAGCGGTGATGACCGGCAGTAATGCCAATTCCAACCTGGTTTTTTCAGCTTTGCAGCTTCGGACGGCTGAGATCCTTGGACTGCCGGCAGCGATCATCCTGGCAGCCCAGACCACAGGAGGCGCGTTGGGTTCTGTGGCTGCTCCCACCAAGGTAATTGTGGGCGCCAGCACAGCAGGTATGGAAGGGAAAGAAGGGGATATCCTGCGAAAACTACTTCCGATAATCGGTATTTTATTATTGGCCATCAGTTTGATCACAGCTTTGGCGGTTTACCTGTTATGAAGAAGATCATGCCTTTTCTGAAATCCCGTCCAGCCTTATATTATCTGATTTTGTTCCTGGTGATGATAGTACCGGCTCTGCTGTTATTCCCGGCCGCTGAAGGGGATAACCAGCTTGGAATGATCACCTTCTTGGGGCTTGTGATTCTGGCAAATCTGACTGCTGTATTTCCATTTAACTCCAAGTAATAATCTTGGTTTAGATTACATCTAATAAATATAGATCTTCCGGGATGAATTATCCCGGACATTTCAATTAGAGGGTGTATATACATGAAACCTACCTGGTTGTCTATTCTGTTTGTGTTTATTCAATTTCTTTGCCTGGCATTGATTGGCCTGACGGGTCCGGTTTTAGCAGACCCGATTTCTTTGTTATTGATTGAATTGCTGGGTTTATTCCTGGGAATCTGGTCAGTGCTTACAATGCGGATCGGGCATTTTAATATTGCTCCGGAACCCTTAAACTGGAGCAGGATGGTCTCAAAGGGTCCTTATCAAATCATTCGCCATCCGATGTATCTGGCGTTGTTATTAACAACTATCCCCTTAGTGATCTCCACTTTTAGTTCTGGAAGGTTGGTTATTTGGTTTATTCTCTTGGTGAATTTAATCCTCAAAATGGGACATGAGGAGGGATTGCTTCAAAAGCATTTCCCTGATTATGATCACTATCGAAAACAGACTGCCAGACTGCTACCCGGTATTTATTAACACTGAAAATCCTGATAACCGGGCCATTTTGTTTTAAGCTCCGGATCTGCAAATCCCAACCTGATAGGATTTGAGAGAATAGATAACCATAATAGGTATTGTCACCAGTTATAATGGAAATCGTTAGATCTCTACTTTAAGGATTGTGATTTATGCGGGAAGTCGCCATTTTAGGAATTGGACAGGTGCCAGTTGGAGAACACTGGGATAAACGCCTGGTAGAGTTAGCCGGGGATGCAGTATTTAAAGCCCTGGAAGACGCTGAACTCAAACGTGTGGAAGCCCTTTTTGTCGGGAATATGATGGCTGGTCAGCTGGATAAACAGAGCCATCTGGGGGCTCTGATATCCGATTGGATCGGGTTTCGCGGAATTGAAGCCATGACCGTGGAGGCTGCCTGTGCCTCCGGTGCTATGGCATTAAGAACTGCCATTATGGCAGTTGGGTCAGGATTGGTTTCGAGCGCCCTGGCCGTTGGAGTTGAAAAGATGACCGATACCTCACCCAGGGAAACCACTGCAGCTCTGGCTACAGCAGCCAGCGCAGACTGGGAAGGGATCCACGGCGTGACCTTTGTGGGGCTGAACGCTTTGATCATGCGGCGATATATGTACGAATATGGTTGGGCACACGGGGATTTTGCTCCATTTTCGATCAACGCCCATAACAACGGCGCCAAAAACCCTAACGCGCGTTTCCAATCGTCTATTACAGCAGAAATTTAAAAAAAAGCAGCTATGATCGCGGATCCGATCAATCTGATGGATGCTTCCCCCATTGGGGATGGCGCTGCGGCTGCCATCGTGGTTCCTGCAGAATTGATCAAAGGGCAGAAGGGAAAACCGCTTATCAAGATTGCTGGTTCCGCAGTGGCAACAGACAGTTTGGCAGTGCATGATCGTCATGATCCACTCTGGTTGGCTGCGGCAGAAAAATCCGCCAAGGATGCCTATCGCCAGGCAGGAGTTGGACCGGGAGAGATCGACTTTTTTGAGATCCATGACGCTTTTTCGATCATGGCTGCCCTCTCACTAGAAGCCTGCGGATTTGCAGAAAGAGGGCAGGGACCGCGGCTGGCCCTGGATGGGGAAATTGGATCTGATGGAAAACTCCCCCTGTCAACCATGGGTGGACTAAAAGCTCGAGGCCATCCAGTAGGTGCGACTGGGATGTACCAGATCGTGGAAACAGTGCAGCAGCTGCGGGGTGAAGCTGGCCCAGCCCAGATCGATGGAGCAACGGTTGGTATGGCTCAGAACATCGGCGGCAGCGGAGCTACTATTATCACCCATATCCTGATAGCAGAATAAGGATTCGAGAAGAGATCTTGTGGCGGCACTTTATACTATTTCTCCCCTTACTGCGGAAAATGCTTGGGAAATCACTACCTGGTCTTATGATCCACCTTATGATCTGTATGATCTCGCTCCGGAACATCTATCAGGTTTATTAACTCCGGAGTACCGCTACCATCAGGTTACAGATCAAAGTGGAAGCCTGGTCGGTTATTGTTGTTTTGGATTGGATGCCCAGGTGCCAGGAGGGGATTATCGGCAAAGTGAACCTGAAGTTCTGGATATAGGTGTGGGTTTAAAACCCAGCTATACCGGCAGGGGTTATGGAGTTGGTTTTGTCCGATCAGTTTTGGGCTATGCTGCCGTTATCTATCATCCTGCTATTTTCAGGGCGACTGTTGCTGGCTTCAACCACCGCTCATTAAGAACTTTCCAAAATCTCGGATTTGAGATCAAGGAAAGGTTTATAAGGGAGCTGGTAGAGATAGAATTTTTCCAGCTGGAAAGACAAGTCAAGGAGAAAGAAAATGGATAATCTGGCCAAACAACCTATTCTGAGTTATACAAAATACGATTCGCCTTTAACAGAAGAGCAAATTGAAGTGTATTTGAAAGTACTGCCGGACTGGAAGCTCGTTTACCAGGATGGTAATCCCCGTATTGAGAGAAGCTACTCCTTTGATGATTTCATGGGGGCTGTGGATTTTGCGAATCGGGTAGCTGAAATCTCTGAAGAAGCACACCATCACCCTGATATCATGATCAGCTGGGGAAAGTGTACTGTTCGCTGGTGGACCTTTGTATATAAGAGGCTCCACGAGAACGATTTTATTATGGCTGCAAGGACAGAAAAACTTTTTCAAGAGCTATCTTGATCGAAGCATTGCAGAGGATTAATAAATCACGTGACATATGCTGACATCAGGAGGCCGCTGATGGAAGCAGCATCCGGTGAAATCCATTTCATTTAATGGATAAGGAAATCAAATGAAGATCGCTGATCCCAGCCTTGTCGTAAATCCATTAGTAACACCCAGCGGTGAAATCATCGCCGAAGTTTTGGGGACTGCTGTGGGCGATAATAGCAATCACAGTCTGGCCCGGATAGTGCTCCCTCCGGGAAAATCCAGTTCTCTTCACTATCACAAGATCTCGCAGGAGACCTATTTCATACTTAAGGGTGAAGGACAGATGCAGGTGAATGATAAACACTTCACCCTGCTGCCAGGACAAGCCTGCTGGATAGAATCCGGTGAAAATCACCAAATCCACAACGAAGGAGAAACTGATCTGGTGTTCATGGCGATCTGTGTGCCAGCCTGGGTGCCGGATGATTCGTATCAGGTAGAGGAATAGTAAAGTATATTTTTCTTCCGAAGT
>CAZVIH010000051.1:0-33680 GCA_964627755.1 uncultured Anaerolineales bacterium | reverse complement strand
AAACACATCACAACAGAGATCCTCCTGGCTGGCAGATGATCCCATTCATGGGATTTTTCATTTAAAGCCGTATCCTTTGCTGGATTTTGGCGTCATATGGAGTAGAAAGCAATTTTCTTACTTGTACACAGAGGATTTATTATGGATAAAAAAGAAATCAACCCCCAGCTGAGAAAAGAATTGGAACATCTTCAGCATGTTCCTGAACGCGGCCTGCAGGCCAGCCATGCTGGACGCGAGAATTATCTGGCCCAGGTCCGCACCATGAAACCCCGCCCTGTACAGGTTAAGAAACCTGTTCAAACAGGACGGCACCGTTCCTGGGCACTCCGGATGGCTTCGGTCATAGCTGTACTGGCCTTGGCCCTGGGAAGCATTGGTGGGACCGTATACGCCGCCCAGGCCAGCGGACCGGATGACTTATTATACGGCGTAAAGATCCTGACAGAGAATATCCAGATCAGCCTGGAATCTGATCCTGAGGATAGGTTGGATCTTTACACCCAATTTGCCAGCCGGCGCCTCACAGAGATCCAGTCTCAGATTGACGCAGGTGAGGAAGTCTCAGAACAAGCCCTTGCGCTGCTTGAGAAACAAACCCAAAAGATGCTCGAGGAAGCCGCCAGAATAGGAGAACAAGGAATTGGTAATGCCCTGAGACAAATTGAACAAAATCTTCAGAAACAAAACCAGATGATGGCTGAATTAGGTAAACAGCACCCTGAAGGCGGCCCTCCTGGACTTATAAAAACTCAAGAAAAGATCCGTGAACGCCTCGAGCTAGTCGGAAACGGCATGAATGAACCACAGGGATTTAGGGAGACCATCAGAGAACAAAAAGAAAACTCCGAGAATCCCGGTCAAGGGGAAAAAGACGGATCAAATAATAAACCTGACATACCCCCAGGCCAAGAGGATAAAGAAAATCCTGGTAATGGCCAGGGAACTGGCAAGGGAAAATAACAGGATAATGGCAGCGGGGAAGATACTCAATCAATCCCGTCAAGTAATCCCTGATCAAAAAAATAAACTTATGTGTCAATTCGTTCCAGGAGGCAAAATGTCAAAGTCAATCTATAGAATAGGTCTCACAGCTCTCATCTTAATAACTAGCCTGGCAACCGCCGTGAGTGTTAGTTACGCACAAGATGGTGGCGAGGATATATCAATCACAGGGGCTACAACGGGAACCTGCGGTGAGATCACCTTTACTTTCAACTGGGTAAATGGAACCCCACCCTACACAGTCAGTCTAGATTATGGTGATGGTGACCTCTCGGGCCTCATTATGGTGGACGGCACGAGCTATACCTTCACCCATACCTATCTTGAACAGGGTGATTATGAATGGAATTTCTACATTTCTGAAGAATCCCTGATCGGGCTCAACGGATCCTTTTCCGAGATCCTTTCCCTGGAGGGACCCGAAGTTACGCTCAGCAGCAGCCCCTTCCCACCCCTCTTTGTTGTGGGCGAGACAGGCGAGGTGGATTTCTCGACAATAGTCGCGGACGGCACCATTCCTTACTCCTATTCATGGGATCTTGATGGAGATGGGATCTTCGATGGTGCTACTGGGGCTACTGCATCTTTCGCCTATACCGAAGTTGGGAAATATTATCCCCAGGTGCTGGTCACAGACGGATGTGGCTTTACGGGATCAGACACGATGCCAGTTGTCGTTGCGGATCCAGAAGATGCCTGCCATCCCACAGCACAGAAGATCGCTGATGGTGTCAACACACTCTTCCCGAACCAGTCTAACGATCTTTATACCTGCGAAGATGTTTACGCGCTTTTCAACAACGAATCTGAAGAAAATAATCTCGGGTTTGGCCGGATGTGGAAAGCCTATCATCTGGCAGAGTCGATGGAAGAACTCACCTGGGAAGATATTTTGGACTGGCACCTCAATCAAAGCGGCTGGGGGTCTTTATTACAGCTGGACCGCTTTGCAGATCTGCTGGAAGACCATGCCCTGCCAGAATTGATGGGGCTGGTGATGAGTGAGGAGTACAGTTTGGGTGATGTACGAACAGCAGTTCGTTCAGTCACCCGCTATGAAGCTGATTTTGAGGATGCGCTGGTGAGGATTGCTGAAGGAACCACTCCAGGCGAGCTGGGACAGTTCTACAAACTGGCCGCAGACCTTAATGCAGACGTTGGGATCCTTGATGAATATCTCGCAGATGGTTTAACTCTGGCGGAACTTAAACACACGTCCAAATTCGCGGACCGCATGGAAGCGGACTGGACTGAAGTTGCCGATGCCCGCAGCGAAGCTGACAGCTGGGGAGACATCAACCAGGCTTATCACCTGGCTACGGATGAGATCAGTGCCGCAGAGATCCTGATCACTGGCGTCCATGATTATAAAGAATCCCTGAGAGGGGAAGCCAAGCCTGACAGGGAAGTAAAAAGAGCCCAGCAGGAGGAAGAAAAAACCCAGGAAACAGCTGAGAAGCTGGCGGAGCAGTTCTCTGCCGAGTTCGGAGATGTAATGAGCTTGCTCAACGGTGAATGTGAAGGCGACTGGGCCTGTGTACGAAGCACCCTGCGGAACCAGGACCGGGAGATGTCTGAAGGCCCCTCGGAAAAAGACCATCAGACCGCCCTTCAAATTGCTTCCAAGTACGGATTCCTAGAAGAAGAAGTCCTGGCTTACCACAAGGATTACTGCGGTGAGGACTGGGCCTGCACCAGAGCTTATTTCCGGGAGCAGTATATGGACACCAAACAAACCGGCAAATCGAACAAATAAACATTAGATCTGAAACTATAAAAAACCAGCTGGAATTCTCAGCTGGTTTTTTGTTTTCTCAAAGGAACTACAGCACACTAGCACACCAGAATAGTGTGCCAGTGGATTATGCTATACTCCGGTTATAAAATTGGCATTTGGGAAGAATAGTCATGCAAAAATATTTAGCCGTACTGACAATCATTTTAATGATCGGCCTGGTGTTGATATGGACTCGCATGTTAAAGAGGAATGGGATTACAGCAATGAATTTTGGCAAAATTGATAAAACAGACTACCTGATTCCACCATTTGCATTATTCTATTTTTATCTTATTTTTGCCAACACGTTCAATCTGCCTACTTTCATAAAAAAAGAATTCTTCCATTCCAATGCACTGTCCTGGATCGGAGTCTGCTTTTGCCTACTAGGGTTGATATTATTATTGTGGAGCCTGATATCTTTTGGTCAGAGTTTTCGCGTTGGTATTGATTTAGAACACCCCGGCAAACTGATAACAACCGGGATTTTTGCATTTTCACGTAATCCAATTTATGTAGCATTTTTTCAAATCTTGCTGGGCCAATACTTGATATTCTCAAATTGGATGCCACTCATTTATATTGGTGCTGCCGTATGGTTATTCCATCGTCAAGTACTACGGGAAGAAGACCACCTGAAAAAGCAGTACGGAAAAGAGTACCTAGAATATTGCAAACAAGTGAGAAGGTACATCTAAAAACTTTCTAAAGAGGTAAACATGAAATCATTTCCTGAATCCATGACTGAATATAAAAAACTTCTCAAGAAAGGTGACATCATCGTGGCCCATCAAGGATTGATGGACTATATCAGGGATTTAAGGACTCATTTCAACAATAGATATCCTGATTATTCCGTACCCGGCAATATCTATTATGGATATATGGATATGACCTATTTTGCAATCATTCCTGAATCTTTAAAAAGCCTGGGGTTGAAGATAGCAATTGTTTTTATTTATGAGGAATTCAGATTTGAAGTCTGGCTGGCTGCCAGAAACAAGGAAATCCAGAACAGATTCAGAAAGAAATTTTTAGAACAAAATTGGAGTAAACATCACATTACAGAGCCTGGCAAGGGTATTGATTCTATTTTGGATTCCGTTCTTATCGAGAATCCAGAATTTAGAGATTTAGAGATTTTAACAAAACGAATAGAGAGCAGGGTTCAGGGCTTTATTATGGATGTCGAGGATTTTTTAGCTGAACATTATACTTAATTCTAATCACTGATTACTGTTGAACAGGGTACTCGTAAATGAACTCTCGCATTAAGGCTATCATTCAAGCTCTATTTGTTGTTTTCTTGTGGGCTACATCCTGGGTGTTCATAAAGATTGGCTTACAGGATATCCCACCTCTAACTTTCGCTGGGTTAAGATACATGATCGCTTTTCTCTGCTTATTGATCGTATTACTTTTCAACAAAGCAAAATCAGAGATTGGCTCTTTATCAAAACAAAAGTGGGGGACATTCATTCTGCTGGGTTTTCTTTTTTATGCAACAACTCAAGGAGCCTCCTTTGTGGCTCTTTATTACCTTCCTGCTGTCACTGTGAATTTAATCTGGAGTTTTAGCAGTGTAGCGGTTGCGCTCTTGGGAATAATCTGGTTAGCAGAGAAACCAACCCGGTTCCAGTGGATTGGAATACTCCTGGCTTTATTGGGCGCGGCGATATATTTTTACCCGGTGACCATTCCCCAGGCTCAATATTTCGGGGTGATTATAGCTTTGGTAGGCGTTGGAGCTAATGCTTTCTCTTCGATCCTGGGCAGGAGTATCAACCGCATCAAAGAACATCATCCCCTGGTAGTGACTGTAATCAGCATGGGAGCTGGATCAATCTTGCTGGTTGGGGTTGGTTTATATACAGAAGGTATCCCGATCATTGATATCAAGGGCTGGGGAATCATCCTCTTGCTTGCCATCTTGAATACAGCATTTGCATTTACATTATGGAACCATACATTAAGGACTTTGTCTGCTGTAGAATCAAGCATTATCAACAGCACTATGTTAATCTGGATTCCGATTTTAGCAGTGTCATTTATGGGAGAAACGGTCACGGGTAAGGCAATCATCGGGTTGGTTATCGTTGGAATTGGAACCCTTATCGTTCAAGTTAGGATGGAAAAAAACACCTGACCTAGCTCATCCTGTGCCCCACTCCAGCTATTATCATCCTGAAGATCAAAGACCAATTACTTTAAACTCATTACGAAAATCAAAATCCATAATTCAAACTCAAATCATTTTGGCTTTCAATCACGTGCTTCCAATAGATTGACTACCCTGGTCCAGGTATTAATAGAATTGGTGTCATTTCTTTTGGTTGGCAGATAATTTCCAGGTCCTGGCATCATAACTGGGCAGAAATTGACCACTGTTTTCCTGCTGAATGATAACCAATACTTATCTGACAGCCATTTTTCATAAGAATATCCAAATATTTTGTAATTCTTCGCTTGTAAAAATCGCCGCATTCATTATAATAACGAAGTAATCTTCAGGAATATCCACTACACTTAATTATTGAACCGTGATTTCAAATCATCGCCGCTCCCATCACTCAACACAAGAAACACAGACCTGAAAGTGAAAATATTAACTGGGAGTTTATTACCACTATTGGAAAAACAGATCATCAACACTCAAAAATAAACAGCACTGGTTTATTCTATGCTGATAAAATCTTGTTAATTTTTTTTATTTTATTTAGGAGGGATGATGGGAGGACTTGAAACGCTACAAAGCGCAACATTGTTTGAACAAATCGGCCTCGGGGTCGTTTTGCTCACAGCTATGGCTGCCCTGATCTATGCCTGGTTTCTGGCCCGCGAGGTCTTGCGGGAAGATCCCGGCACTGAAAAAATGCAGGAGATTTCTAACGCGATCAGGACGGGTGCAATCGCCTATCTGAATAAACAAATGGAAGTGGTGATTCCACTTGCATTTGTTCTGGCAATCGTGTTATTCTTCACGGCGCACCTTGCAGACGCTCCTCTGGCCATCTCGATCGGCCGTGGTGCGGCACTGCTCTTAGGCGCTAGCTGCTCGCTAACGATCGGGCAGATCGGTTTACGAGTAGTCGGCACCCGCGGAAATGTCAGGGTCGCTAACCAGGCCCGCATGGGCTCTTTCGCAGGTGCTCTACGTGTGGCCTACCGCTCCGGCACCATCGCTGGCATGCTGGCTGATGGGTTGGGTCTATTAGGCGGTACGATCATCTTCATACTTTACGGCAAACATGCCCCTGAAGTACTGTTGGGCTTCGGCTTCGGCGGCACCCTGCTGGCTATGTTCATGCGAGTCGGCGGAGGCATTTACACTAAAGCGGCTGACGTAGGCGCTGACCTGGTAGGCAAGGTTGAAGCAGGCATTCCAGAAGATGACCCCCGCAACGCAGCGGCGATCGCTGACTTGGTGGGTGATAATGTAGGTGACTTCAGCGGCATGGCCGAAGATGTATTTGAATCCTATGAAGTGACTATCGTTTCAGCGATGATCCTGGGGCTGGCTGTAATGCAGCTTGACCCCACCCAGAGCCTTAAGTGGATTGTCTTCCCCCTTCTGGTTCGAGCCATCGGCGTTTTTTCCAGCATCATCGGAACATACGCCGTTTCTTTATGGCCTACCAAAAAAGATGCGTTCCGGGCTATGGACCTCTCCTATGATCTTTCGTCGATCATCTCAATTGTGTCTTTTTTCTTATTGTCCCTTTATTACGTCAAAGACATGCGTCTTTTCGCAGCAACAGCGACGGGCATCTTACTGGCGGTTAGTTTTAATAAATACACTGCGCTGTTCACCGAACGTGAGACACCCTCTGTGAACAGGTTGGTCCGATCAACCAAAACTGGTGAAGCAACCCTGATCCTGGCAGGTTTGGCGGTTGGCTACGAAAGTACGGTTTGGGCTGTGATGATTATCGTTATGTCTATCCTCCTTTCGGTTGGGATCTACTCAATCACGATACCCGCAGCCCTGGTGCCGGTTATTATCATCACATCGATAGTAGCTGGTGTGGGATTGGGCACCTACCTGGCTGTTAAATCTAAAAAAATCGAAAGCGGGTTATTCGCAGCAGTAGTTACAGTGGTAGTCGGATTAATCATCAGCAGCTTTAAACTTGCTCCTGTGGGACATGAGTTTGTCTACATCATGTACTCAATAGCCCTGGCTGGTATCGGTATGCTAACACTCACCGGCAACAACCTGGCGATGGACGCCTTTGGTCCATTGGCAGATAACGCCGGTGGTATTGCAGAGATGTCTAAAGAAGACTTTACTGATCCTGAGAGCCAGAGAACCCTGGCAACCCTGGATAGTGTTGGTAATACCACTAAAGCCATCACCAAGGGTATCGCCATCGCATCGGCTGTAATCGCGGCACTGGCCCTATTTGCCTCGTTCATTGAAGTCACTGGCCTGGAAATGGAAGGCCTGAATATCTCAGATCCTCTGGTATTTGTAGGATTGTTGGTAGGTGGAGCATTGCCCTTCCTGTTCAGTTCAATCCTGCTCCGGGCTGTTGAGCGTGCAGCTGGTTTGATCATCGAGGAAGTACGCAAGCAATTCCGCATCCCTGGTGTAATGGAAGGTACAGTTAAACCTGCTTATGATGTAGTTGTACGCATCTGCACCAACGCGGCCCAGCGAGAACTGATTGTTGTAGCCATGCTTGGCATCCTTGTACCCATCATCGTCGGCTTTTTGATCGGCGTCCGAGCTCTGGGCGGATTCCTGGCAGGCATCATCCTCACCGGACAGCTTTTGGCTGTCTTCATGGCCAACGCAGGAGGAGCCTGGGATAATGCCAAGAAACAGATCGAGGATGAGCCTTCTGATCCCGAAAACAACACTGGCAAGAATTCGCTGCGGCACAAAGCAAGTGTGATCGGCGACACAGTTGGTGATCCGCTCAAGGACACTGCTGGTCCTGCTCTCAACCCGATGATCAAGGTTGTTAACCTGGTATCACTGCTGGCTGCACCATTGATCATCAGCGTAGCAGCTGCCGGAGGCACAATGAAAACCGTCGCGTTGATCATAGCCGTTGCCTGTCTGCTGGCATTGGGAGTCGGTATATCTTTCAGCCTGCGGGAAAGTAAACCTCTGATCGAGTAACGGTTCAGAAATACCTCTACAATCCTGAAAAAGGGATTATTCCTGTGTCCTTTAGAGCTGATGGAATAATCCCTTTTTCTTGTTTTATGAAAGCCGATCTTTCCTTTCTCTGTCGGGGATCATCTAAAATGTCTGAAGTGAGAAAAAACATGATCCAGGGAATTGGTTGTGGTTTATATATTTCTATCTATAATAGAACATAGGAAAATAAAACCGATCACCGGTTTCTTCCATCTAATTTTCCTATGATGAATAAGATAAAAGATTTTTATATCGTTGTGGTTGGCAACGTGGGTATCGATATAAATATTTACTTTGCCAGCCAATCCATTGATCTGGGAACGGAGACCAATTTTACAGAAATTCTTGATAATGTCGGCCAATCAGGAGGATATTCAACCCGCGGTTTTGCCCAATTGGGATTAAATACAGCCTTTATCGGGTCAGTCGGAAGCAACTTTACAGGCCAACAAATCCTGAAAGTATTAGAAGCTGATAGTATTAATCTGGATGAGGTTTTCAACGATCCGGCGGGCACATGCAGAAGTGTAAATATCATGTTTCCGGATGGCAGGCGAGTAAGTTTCTACGATGGAAAAAGCAGTCCAGATCAAAAACCTGATCTGAAATTATGTAAATCAATTTTAACAAGATCCAATCTGGCTCACATCAGTATCCCCAACTGGGCCCGCTATTTACTTCCAATATCAAAGGAGATTGGTTTAACTATATCTTGCGATTTGCAGGATATTACAGATATAGATGATCCATACCGCCAGGATTTCATCCACTCTGCAGATATTCTGTTCTTTTCTACTGTCAACCAGGGATCTCCCGCCCCCCTGATAGAAAAAATCCTCCAGGAGTACCCTGAAAAGATCATCGTATCAGGAATGGGTTCAAGGGGGTGCACCCTGGGCACTAAAAACAGGATCTAATATTTTGATAATGTCGATTTGAGAGATCCAGTTATCGATGCAACCGGCGCCGGGGGTTGATTGGCAACAGGATTTTTATCAAGTTATTACCTGAAAAAGATGTCCTTATCAGATTCAATCTTTAGAGGTCAAATATCAGCCAGGTATACTTGTACTTTAAAATCCAGTTCATCGAATCTGATATCACGTGAAGAGCTAGACGGGATATTTCAGATAATAATAATTTAGCATATTGACTCTGTGTCGGGGATAAGAATCCTTATTACTATCCCAGCATTTCCGGCAATTCATATATATAAGAATTTGCAGATTAGAAACCGGATAGAAAATGCCCAGATATACAAGGTACCAGGGATTGATCATCCAGAACCATAAGATCCTGTTGATCCGTGGCTTTGAACGCCGGACAGGAAATTCTTTCTGGGTCATCCCTGGCGGAGGTCTTGAAGCGGGCGAGTCTGAGGAAGAATGTGTCATCCGGGAAATGAAGGAAGAAACCAACCTTAATGTCCGAGTTGAAAGGTTGCTAATCGATCTGGAAGCTCCTCCTGATGGTATCTATAAAAGACTCAAATCTTATTTATGTTCTCCGATAAGAGGTTTTCCGGAACCCGGATCCGAACCGGAAGATGAGGGAAACTTTGAAATTGCGGCTCTACGCTGGTTTGATCTCAAAGATATATCCACCTGGAGTATTGACCTCTGTCAGGATCCTTACACCTTCCCCCATCTTGTGAAAGTCAGGCAAGTGTTGGGTTACAAAACGAGAACCTGATACTGGACAGAAAATGAAAATCACCTTATTAACCTATGGATCGCAGGGAGATGTAGAACCTTTTGCTGCCCTTGCCGGGGGTCTGGTAAAGGCTGGCCTTCAGGTTCGTCTGGCTGCGCCCCAGTATTTCGAGTCTTTAATTGACACGGATAAGATTGATTTTGTGGGATTTCCCGGAGATCCACACCAACTGGTTCAGGATCTTGTTGATCAGGCCGGCAATAAATGGTGGCGCATGGTTACTTCCATGGCTGAATTTGTTTTGCCATTAGCTGTTGAAGTAAGCCAAAAATCCCGGGCTGCTTGTGCAGATTCCGATCTAATCCTACACTCATTCCTCCTGACCAATATCGGTTATGAAATTGCCCGGGAGTTGGATATTCCGGATATTTCAGCCCAGACCTTCCCTGTTTTTACAAGCACATCTTACTTCCCTGCTCCTGTGACTCCTGACCTGCCCCTGGGAGGTTTCTATAGGCGGCTCACCCATGGATTCGTAACCCAGACTTTCTGGCAGGGAAGCCGGCTAATTTATCATTGGGTCCGGAAGAAAAACCCAGATCTGCCTCCCCTGACGAAATGGCCCTTCGATCCAAAGAATGAAAGGCAGACACCGATTCTCTACGCCTTCAGTCCCAGCGTGGTCCACAGACCAGGAGATTGGCCTGACCATGTCCATATCACCGGATACTGGACCCCAGCTGAGCCTGGAAAATGGAATCCGGATCAGAAACTGGTCGAATTCATCAACGCCGGCCCTCCCCCTATAACCATAGCCTTTGGAAGCACTGCCAGCCGAAAAATGGAGGGGATTTATAATAAGATACTGGAAGCGCTAACCCTCGCCAATCAACGGGGAATAATTGTGGGAGAAAACTACAATCTGGAGACATCTTCCTGTATGTATCGCCAAACAGATTACATTCCATATGATTGGCTTTTTAAGCAATCTGCAGCAGTTATCCATCACGGCGGAGCCGGAACAACAGGAAAAGCTTTGAAGGCTGGCATTCCAAGTATCATCCTGCCCTTCACCAGCGATCAGCCCTTCTGGGGACGCCGGGTATATAAATTGGGAGCTGGTCCCAAACCAATCCCTTCAAGGAAAGTGACCCCAGCCAAATTAACCAAGGCTATCGTTACAGCTATTTACGACCAGGGAATGAGGTATCGAGCCAAAATGATCGGCAACAGCATTCAGGGTGAAGATGGAGTAGCCCGGGCTGTGAATATCATTCAGAGTTTGCTAAGATAGACAGAATCCGGGAACCAGAAGACGGGTTATGTTTTTAGGACTTGCTGATTTTATGAGTGGGAGGAATCCATTGGTTGCAGAATGGCAGAAAGTAAAATTCGGGATTCCTTTTACCATCGGGGAGAATATGAAAAAAATCCTTTTAATGAGTATCTGTATTATGATCACAATTTCATTATGTTCTTGTGATTTACAGAAAACCCGAAGCTTTTCAACTACATCTTCTACATCGCCAACAAGATCTACCACTCCTGGATCGGAAAAAATAACTGCATCTCCTGTTCCCACTGGATCCCTTACCCCTCTACCATCATTTATTCCATCCACTCCTGCATCCGACGAACAAGTCTATCTTGATCCAGAGGGCTGGTATTCGGTCAATATTCCAGCTGATTGGCAGAACAGGGGCAACCCAAATATATTTTCAGGAGAAAACGGGTTCTTCGAAACAGGGTATCTGCCCGAAATGATGTTTATAGACTACTATCTGGTCATCTGTCAATGGATGGCCAATATAAGCACAAAAAACACCTATTCGGTTTCCTGGTTAGGGAACTTTAGAGAAAGCTGCCAGCTGGTTACCCTTCCCGAAGTAACACCAGCTGCCGTGGTGGAAGTTATTGTCAATCCTTCAGCGGATTTCGCTCAACGTATTTTTTACTTGAAAGCAGACGCGGATCATTTCAGTAAAATGGTTTCAACTTTTACCTGGCTTCAACCCATCGCTGAAGATGGTGAGTTGAGCTATCAAACAGCACCCCTGAGAGCTGAAGATATCTCTTTTTGGGAGAACACAGCACCCATGCCCCCAGAAGTAACTGTAACTGAGTATAAACTGCCAGAAGAAGCCCAGGATAAAAGCCCAACAGAAGAGATATTTACTGAATATGTTCCTGCAGAAGCCCTTCCGGACCGGAAGGGAACAGGCGGTACATATATCCAAAAAACGCTTGAAAATATCAATGAAGTCATCATGCCGTTTGGCTATGAGCTGCGTGCTGGACCTGAATCATATCCATACGATTTATACCAGGATGGAATTCTAGCATTGAAGAATATATCCAGATTACCAGATATTTACACGAATGTTTCCTCCGGAAGTGAAAAACTTTCATTCATAGTCCATACTGTTAATAATCTCGATAAGCCATTTTACGAAAAAGGAAATGCCGCCAGTTATTTAGTTCAGAGTGACTCCATTAACCTTTGGGAAGATAAACCCCCCAACCCGATGTTAACTGAGGGAAGGTCTATCTGGGTTGAAGATGAGTTATTGATCCTTGGATTAGGCGATCATACAGCTCTGCAGGTCCGTAACGCGAATCATGACCTTTTATTTTCGTTTTTTACCTATTTCGGGACTCATATTCCAATCAACAAGTACCTGGTCTGGGACGATCATTGGATTCTGGGTGTGAGCGATTTTATTATTATGGATGGCCAGATACTCAACGAGATCTTGGGTTTTGAAGAAGTTTATAACTGGTATTTGATCGATGATAAACCCTTCTACTTTTTCCGCAAAGGTCCCAGAACTGGAATATCTTATGATGGACAATTCCTGCCGGTTCACTACCACGAGATAATTCACGGATACTGCTGTGGTCTAGCTTTGAACAATCCCATCAACCATGAAAACTCAGTACGTTTCTTTGGAAACCGTGATGGGACCTGGTACTATGTTGTGGTTGAAATCAATTAATTTTCCTTATTGATTTATTCTATTTAAGCTGTTCCCCAAGCCGCAAACTTATTTTCACCACATCAACTGTAGTCTGGAGTTATCAAATAAATGCGCAATAAAATCCCCAAAATAACCTTGAAGGAAATCACCGCCGAGACCGTTTTGTCAATTATGAATCTCAATGTGGCTGAAAACCAGAAATGCTTCGTCGCGCCCAACGCCAACTCGATCGCCGAGGCATATTTCAGCAAGGAAGCCTGGTTCCGGGGCATCTATGCTGGTGAGGACCCAGTTGGTTTTATTATGCTTTACGCTGACGTGAAAAAGCCCGAATATTACTTATGGCGATTTATGATCGATAAAGATCACCAGGGCAAGGGCTACGGCTACCAGGCCATTTTGCTGGTGATAGCCCATGTCAAAACCCTCCCGGGAGCCAATGAACTATTGACCAGTTACGAGCCTGGCGATGGTAATCCCTCCCCGTTCTATTACAAGCTCGGTTTTGAAGAGACTGGGAAATGGGAAAATGGTGAAAAAGTGCTTCGACTTGAACTGTAATCCCAAACCCTCCTCCAGTCCTCCGTCCCCCGTGATATTGGTTCAAATACCTCTTCGATAAAACAGTGATAAACTCATCCTAAGGAAATCATCTTATGGAGAAAATTGCTGTTTACTGCGGCTCCAGCCCCGGAAAAAATCCGGCTTATTCCGAAGCAGCCCGGTCGCTTGGCGAAGTGCTCGTTGCCAGGAAGATCACCCTGGTTTACGGGGGTGGGAGTGTGGGTTTGATGGGAGTGCTGGCCAGAACGGTTGTAAATCAGGGTGGGAAAGTAATTGGGGTAATTCCCCGGGCCATCGCTGAAATGGAAGTAGCCTATAGAGATCTGCAGGATCTGCGGATTGTCGAGGATATGCACAGCCGTAAAAAAATGATGGCGGATTTGGCTGACGCCTTTATTGCTTTGCCTGGCGGGTTGGGTACAATCGAGGAGCTGATGGAAATTTTAACCTGGAGCCAGCTGGGATTTCATCAAAAACCTAGTGGCATATTGAATATTGATGGTTTTTTTAACCTCATGCTGGAATTTTTGGATCGCCTGGCAAAGGATGAGTTTATCGCCCCGGAACACAAATCCATGTTGCTGGTCGACGAAAGCGCTGAAGGTCTGTTGAATCAGTTCAGCGTATATACTTCTCCAAAGGTAGATAAAGCCAAACGAGCCTTAAGACTCTCTGGAGAAAATGACTGAAAACAGAACCTATAACCTGTTTACTTATAATTCCTGGTTCTTAATCCTGTGTTTAGTGGGCTTTGCAGTTCTTGGTATTGGTGTTTTGTTGATCTTTCAGGGCATTTTTGAAATTCCAAACCCGGTCCAATACATCCTCTTAACACTGTGGTTGGCGGTTGTTTTTCTGTATTCCAGCTACACGGCGGCAAAACCTACCTCCATTCAGATGGACAAAAATGGTCTTTCCCTGATAAACAACCTCAAAACAACCAATATTCCCTGGAAAGATATCCGATCCCAAAATTTTTATGATGAACTGTTTTTGAACAGCCTAAAAATCAAGCTCGAAAACGAGGAAATAATATCGATCATTGATTTTAAATGGCGCGGGGAAAAAGAGATCTACGGCCTTTTACACAGTATCAAATCCCACCAGGCGGAAGAAGAACTAGAAGAGGTAGAAGGAGAACTCGACTCCAGCAACAAAATCAAGATCTTTCTCCAATCCAATTTAAAGATTATCCTAGGGATAATCTTTTTTATGGTTTATGTACAAATTTCATTAAACCTGGATGATCGGGGAGCTTTCCATACCTGGAACCCAATTGCACTCTATTTTTACTGGGTTCTACCCGTCCTAACTTTTATAAAATTAGTATTCAGACAATAATCCGCCCAAAAATTAGTTCTGCGCTATTCCATCAATAACAGGTATACCATTCTTAAGGTTCAATTCAGGAGGACAGCTTGTTTTTTGTAGATAAACCTTATATTTCAGATTTCTTCAAAGAGACTGTCCGGGATCATGCCATTCCAGTTGTCGGTACAGATATCTCCCAGAAGCTGGGACTATTACCGGGAACTAACATAATCTCGGAAGCTGATGCGATCAGGATCGTACAACAATCTGATGAAATTCCGCTCTATACTACCTCGGAGAATGCTCTGGGGTGGATCATTAATAATCTATCCTTCAGTAATATTATCGAGAAAATCGAGTTATTTAAGAACAAGATCGCCTTTAGAGAGCTAACAAGACCACTGGTTCCTGATTTTTATTTCTCGGCAGTAAAACTGGAGGATTTAGTCGATCTTCCATATCCCGGGGAAGGTAAACCGCTGATCATAAAACCAGCAACAGGGTTCATGAGCGAAGGTGTTCATAAAATATTTAACTCCGGGGAATGGGATCGGATCAAGGAAAAGATCCTGGCAGCCAAGGGTCAAGACAAAGGACTTTATCCCCCGGAAGTGGTCGATTCAAGATCACTGATCATCGAGGAATGTATCAAGGGAAATGAGTATGCAGTAGATGCCTATTTCGATTCCAACGGTGAAGCAGTGATCCTGAATATCCTGAAACACACATTTTCATCATCTGATGACGTTGGCGATAGAGTATATACCTCATCTCCAGAAATCATTAATAACAATCTGGCTGAATTCACTACATTTTCGACCAATATCGGTAAACTGGCAGGGGTCAGGAATTTCCCCGCCCATATCGAACTCAGAAAAAAACCAGACGGCACTATAATCCCTATCGAAATTAATCCATTAAGATTCGGAGGCTGGTGCACAACTGCAGATTTGACCTATCTGGCTTATGGATTCAACCCTTATATTTATTTTTACTTACAGAAAAAACCTGATTGGCCAGAAATTCTTAAAGGAAAAACCGGGAAATTATTCAGCATAATCATTCTCGACAACTCCACCGGAATCGATCCTGCCAGGATCAGGGGATTTGATTACCAAAGACTGCTTTCTGACTTTGAGAATCCCCTCGAACTGAGAAAGTTCGATTATCAAGAATATCCTGTTTTCGGGTTTTTATTTACTGAAACCAGCCAGAAAAACGAATCAGAACTCGACCGGATTCTGTCTTCAGATCTTAAAGAATATCTAACAACAAACGGGTGAGTGATATTTCCACAATCAACAGGATCAAGGCTGAGAACCGGGAGAAATCTCAACACTGGCCCAACAGGGGATTAACACCAGAGTATGCTCCTAGTAAACAAAGGAGAATAGATGAGAAAGAGCTCAGGACTGAAATTTCACAGCCGTCTATCTCATATTAAACAGGCTGCTGCCGGACTAATCTTCTTTATTATTGGGTTGGCTGGATGCGGCACCCAGGAAACCCTGATGCCTACCCAAACCCCAAAACCGAAGGAAGTTGAGGTGTTTAAAGATCTTTCCTACCTTCCAGATGATGCAGATGAACACATGCTGGATCTATATCTTCCTGGCTCGAAAGATGGACCTTTCCCTATCCTGTTAATCATCCACGGGGGGAACGGCAAAAAGGAAGACCTGGCTTCCTGGGGTTATAACTTTGCCAGGAAGGGATTTGCGGTTGTTTCCATAAATCACAGGCAGTGGCCGGACCACAGTTATCCGGATCATGTGAATGATGCCTTCTGCGCTCTGGCGTGGATATATACAAGCCAGGATACCTATAACCTGGATGCCAATTCAGTATTCGTTATGGGCCATTCTGCCGGGGGCACTCTTGCCGCCTTGCTAGGCGTAATAAAAGACCCTAGCCCTTTTCTGGAAGATTGTCCCCACTCCCTTCCTGAAAAAGAATGGGTAAAAGGTGTTATCTCTTTCACCGGGGTTTTTAACTATCCATCTGCCGCTATAGATTCCCATTCTCTTGAAGAATACATTGTTGACCTTTTGGGCGGCACAAGGCAAGAAATCCCCGAAGTTTGGGATCAAGCTTCAGCCACCAGCTGGATAGATGGAAGTGAACCCCCCTTTTTACTCATCCACGGTACGGAAGATCAAAGTATTCCTCCCCAGCAATCACTGGACTTTGCCGACCAACTGGAGGCGGCAGGCGGGGATGTAGAGCTGCTTTTAATAGAGGGCGCAAACCACGGACAGATCAAGGGCAGTGTCCAATCCATAGATGCTGTGGAAAAATTTATACTGAACTATCTTGGCCAGAGAAAATAAATGAAAGCTTCCCAGAAATCACAGGAGCATCATATGTCCTCAAAACCAACAAAGGATCATGAAAAGATTAGGATTGGTCTGGCTCAGATCGCACCAGTCTGGTTAAACCGAAAAAAGACCCTCTCCAAGGTAAAAGACTATATCCACCTAGCTGGAAACCAAGATTGTGCCCTGGTAGTTTTTGGAGAAGCCTTGATTCCCGGATACCCTTTCTGGGTAGAGCGTACGGATGGCGCCCGTTTTAACGCCCAGATCCAGAAGGAGATCCATGCTCACTACCAGGATCAAGCCGTGCAAATTGAAGCGGGGCATCTCGATCCTCTCTGCAAAGCTGCCAGGAAACACAAAATTGCTGTTTATGTCGGCACTATCGAACGCCCTGTTGATAGAGGTGGACACAGCCTGTACTGCTCCCTGGTTTTTATCACTCCTAAGGGCAAGATCGGTTCCGTCCACCGCAAGCTGATGCCCACTTATGAAGAGCGCCTGGTCTGGTCCACCGGGGACGGCCACGGACTGCAGGTCCATCCTTTAGGTCCTTTCACTGTCGGCGGATTGAACTGCTGGGAGAATTGGATGCCTCTCTCCCGAACAGCTCTTTACAGCCTGGGCGAGGATTTACATGTAGCGGTCTGGCCTGGAAGCCAGCGCAATACCTTTGACATCACAAAATTCATCGCCAAAGAATCACGCTCATATGTGATCTCGGTATCAGGATTAATGCGGAAATCGGATATCACTTCAGATCTGCCCCACAGCCAGGTGATGCGAGAGAACAGTGAGGATATCCTGGCAGACGGCGGATCCTGTCTGGCTGGTCCTGATGGAGAATGGATTGTCGAGCCTATCGTCGGGGATGAGACCCTGGCCACCGCTGAGATATCCCACAAACGTGTGCGGGAAGAGAGACAAAACTTTGACCCGGCCGGTCATTACGGTCGGCCCGATGTCACCCGCCTTGTAATCAATCGAGATCGCCAGAGCCTGCTGGAAATAACCCCAGCTGACCAAGGAAAGCCTGAATGAAGATCAAACCCTTTAATCTGGAACGATATTTCGCAAAATACGAATTTAACACCCAATACCTGCTGGGCAGTTCGGATTGTGAATCCCTTGCCATCGGGGATCTATTGACTCTCGAAGATGGCACAGAAGAAAGGTTACGGGAGCATTGGCTGGGTTACACAGAATCACAAGGAAGCCCCGATCTAAGAAAAGAGATCAGCCAAATCTACGGATCGATTTCACCGGATCAAGTCCTAGTCCACTCCGGCGCCGAGGAAGCCATTTTTACATTTATGCAGGCCGCCCTTGAAACAGGTGACCATCTGATCGTACATTGGCCCTGTTATCAATCCTTATATGAGATTGCTGCCAGCATTGGCTGCCGGATCTCCCGCTGGGAAGCGAAGGAAGAGAATCGCTGGATCCTGGATACTGATGAATTGGAAAAGTTAGTTCAACCAAATACAAAAGCGATTGTGATCAACACCCCCCACAACCCGACCGGTTATCTGATGTCTCAGGAAACCTACCTGGAAACCTGGCGGATAGCCCAATCCCAGGGAATTTTACTTTTTTGCGATGAGGTGTACCGGGAATCAGAGTACGATCCAACTAATCGGCTCCCCGCAGCCTGCGACTTTGGGGAACTTGGTATATCCCTGGGTGTGATGTCAAAATCATACGGGCTGGCAGGTCTTAGGATTGGCTGGATCGCCACCCAAAATCCGGATCTTTATCAGAAGATCTCCCAGATCAAGGATTACACAACCATTTGCAATAGCGCCCCCAGCGAGTTCCTGGCCGCTCTGGCCTTGCGCCACAGAGAAAAATTAGTAGGTCGCAACCTTAAGATAATCACCGAGAATCTGACTCTCCTGGATGTTTTTTTTACCCAATATGAGGACCTGTTTTCTTGGGAAAAACCCTCTGCTGGGCCAATTGCCTTTCCAAGATTGATCGGGCGTGATGTTGTTGAATTTTGCGACCAGCTGCTGAAGGACCAGGGTGTAATGCTGCTGCCCGGAACGGTTTATGATCATCCTGGAAATAATTTCCGGATCGGATTCGGACGGAAGAATATGCCGGAAGCCCTGTCCCATCTGGGAAAATTCTTAAGTTGAGGCAGAATTCGGAATTATCGAGACTCGCATTCCCTGGACGATCAACTCCTGCAGACTTCCGAAGTTTTATCCAAGGCAGGTACGAAAATTAACTCCCTTACAGATCTAATTGAATACTATTCTTATCCCCTCTAGACTCCCCCAGATTCAATTTCTGCGGGAGTATAATTATTTTGTTACAGATGTCATTTATTTTTTTTGGTGGAGGTCAAATGGAAAAAGTTACAAAGATCGGTATCATCATCTGCGATCGCTACCGCCGGTGTGCAGGAGGAAAATGCTTCCGGTCGTTAAAAGAGAAAGAAGGCGCATTCAGCATTTACCCAGATTCAAACCTCGAGCTGGTTGGTTATACAAGCTGTGATGGATGCCCCGGAGGCAATGTTGAATATGCTGGAGCGGAAATGGTAAAAAACGGGGCAGATGTCATCCACCTGGCTACTGGCCTTGTGGTAGGCTACCCACCCTGTCCCTATATTGATACCTTTGTTGAATTCTTAGAGAAGAGGTACCCTGTTAAAGTCATCATCGGTACCCATCCAATTCCCAACAGCTATCTGGATATGCATACCCACTTGGGGACATTTGAAACCTCACCAGGAAAAGAATATCTATCATTAATTTTGAGTGATGCAACTACCAGAGAAAAATATGCCTGAATTCCCGGGGAAGATTGGCCAATGGATAGTTTAAGAATTTTTGGACCTGTTCCGTCAAGGCGTCTGGGCAGGAGCCTTGGAATCAATAATATTCCACCCAAGATCTGTTCTTATTCCTGCGTTTACTGCCAACTGGGCAGGTCGTTAACAATGGTGAACCACAGGAGTGAGTATTACGATCCCGAAGAGTTAGGTAAGGAAGTATTGGATGCCGTCCAAACCCTGAAGCGGAATAATGAAAAAATCGATTATCTGACCATTGTGCCCGACGGAGAACCAACCCTGGACCAAAACCTGGGAAGATTAATAGGCATCCTTAAAAGCTCAGGGATCAAAATCGCCCTGATCACCAATTCAACCCTCCTGGATGACCCCGAAGTCAGACAGGACCTGTCCAAAGCCGATCTGGTATCAATCAAAGTCGATGCAGTGGATTTTGGAACCTGGAAGAAGATCGACCGTCCTTACGGGAAAATAGATCTGGAAAATGTTCTCAACGGCATAAAAACCTTCACGGGAGAATTTGGCGGGGAGTTATTAACAGAGACCATGCTGGTGAAGGACATCAATGATGATCCGGAAAACATTCAGAAAACAGCATTATACCTGGCTGCAACTGAACCGGACAGATCATATTTGAGTATCCCGACCAGACCGCCAGCGGAAAATTGGGTCTCCCCTCCCACCCCAGAGAATTTAAATACCGCCTTCCAATTATTTAAACAAGCTGGATTGAATGTGGAATACCTGATCGGTTATGAGGGAAATGAGTTTGCGTTCACAGGAAATATCGAGCAGGACCTACTAAGTATAACCTCTGTTCATCCAATGAGAGAGGATGCATTAGCTGATTTTCTGAAACGGGCCGGAGGTGAAATGGATATCATTGAAAAGATGCTGTTAGATGGATATCTTGTAGCCTCGGAGTATCAAGGCAAGCTATTTTACCTACGTAACTTAACGAAACAAACTCGGGAGTAACTTTTCCCGAGTTTGTTTGTCTACGACTGCATCCCAACTATTTTTCTTCTTGATAGAGGTGATACTCGGCAACTGCTTTTTTCCAACGCCGAGCAATGCTGGCGATATAAATAGTAAGCACTACGCTGAGAACAACATAACCAGCGATCATATAATCAAAGGTATTGGGCACGAATAATCCACTTAACATCGTTCAGCTCTCCTTCTCGTAAGATTCGATCCGCAGCAGGTTGACTTTGGACTGCAGCTTTCCTAACCGGATCCGATGCCAGAGTAAATCTGCAAAAAAGACTGAAAACGCCGCCAGACTGAAGAAAAATGCTGTCCTCATGGGAGCATCCATATTAAACCCGCCCTGGCTGGCTGCTTCTGCACTGCCGATTACCACCGGATGGATTGTGCGCAGTAGTCGAATGGAAATAAACGTCAGCGGTACGCTGAAAAAACCAAATATGGCATAGATAGCAGAGAAACGAGCCCTCTTACCAGGATCGTCTAAGCCGGAACGGAGCAGCAAATAAGCAGCGTAGATCAATTCGACGATCGCAGCGGTAGTTAAACGCGGATCCCAGGTCCACCAGGTATTCCAGATCGGCCTGGCCCAGATTGATCCCAATATGATGGCAACCATAAAAAACACCAGGCTGATCTCCACGGCTCCCAGTCCAGCAATATCCCATTTTTCCTGTTCGGTTCGAAGATATTGAACTCCCGCCACACCTGCGACCATAAAACCCAGCATACCAACCCAGGCTGTCGCAACGTGGAAATAGAATACTTTTTGAACCTGACCCATCAACTGTTCCACCGGAGCATAGAAGAAAACCAGACCGGCTGCAATTAGAATCATCAAGCCCGAAAGGATATCCAAAAAAGTTAATAAACGCGGTTTCTCGAGCATAAATCATTCCTCCAGAATATAATCAAAAACCATAATAGCAACTGCAAGAAATATCAAGTCGTAAGTTATCAGTATATTTACCCAGACTGAAATCTCTGCAAAGGGAACTGACTGAATAAAACCCTGGCTGGCCTTTACAGCGGCAATCACCACTGGAAGGGTCAGCGGGAAGAGCAGGATCGGTAATAATATATCCCGAGTCCTGGTCTGGACAACCATGGTGGCCAGCAACGTACCAACTGCCGCATACCCGATCGATCCCAACAGTATCACAACCAGGAAACCGGGCTGAAATACTGGAATGCCGTATAAGAAGCTGAACACTGGCAGGACTATTGCCTCAACCACAAGCATAAAAAATAGATTACCAACTGTTTTCCCAATAAATATCGCGCTTCTATCTACAGGTGCTAACAACAAACCATCCAGACAGCCGCGGTCCTTTTCAACTGCCATTGATCGATTCAAACCAATGGTCCCGGCAAAGATAAAGGTCGCCCACAAAACACCGCCAGCCAGAGATTCCCTGGCCCGCAGGTCCAATTCCAGGGCAAAATTGAAGATCAAGATCACCAGAAGGGAAAATACAAGCATAGCGGAGAGATTTTCCCGGGTTCTCCATTCGGTTTTAAGGTCTTTCCAGATGATCGCGCCAATTGATTTCAGGAAGGCACTCATGATTGTCCTCCCTGTAACCCGTTTTTATAGAAATCAACCAGATCTGCTGGATCCAAATCATCAGTAAAAATACTGCTGGATATTTTTCCTTTCGAAAGCAGAACTAACCGCGATGCTAATTCTGCCGATCTGATCAGATCATGGGATGTCATTACCACCGTACGGCCTTCAAGAGCAACTTCCTGCAGAATTCTGTCCAGGATCTCACCCGCGGCTTGATCCAGCCCTGTATGCGGTTCATCCAGCAGCAATATTGTTGGATTATGCAGGATTGCTCGTCCAATCGCCAATCGCTGCTGCATACCCCGGGAGAAAGTCCGAACCAGATCATCCTTGCGGCGAAGCAAACCGACCAGAGCCAGGACCTCATCAATTCGTTCCTGACTGATGTTGTACAATTTGCTAAAAAATAAAAGGTTCTCGCGGGCCGACAGATCACCATATAACAGCGGTTGATGGGATACCACTCCCAGCTTGGCCCGCAGGGATGCTCCCTGGGAAGGCAATTTATAAGACGCAACTTGAACCAGGCCTGAAGTTGGCCTCACCAGAGATGATAGAATCCGCAGTAAAGTGGTTTTACCAGCACCATTAGGTCCCAGCAAAGCCACAAATTCTCCCGCGTCGACACTAAAATCCAATTCACGGAGAACTGTTAGTGGGCCGTATCTCTTTACAAGTTTTTTTACAGTGATCATTGAGTAATGGTCTAATGATCAGCCAAAGAATCAAGCTGATCTTTAAGCTCCTGACGTTTTTTTAGGTAGGCCTTTTCAGTGATATCACCTTCGTGAAAGAGATCCTCCAGGGCGATAATGGAGTCAAGGATTTCTTCACGCTCTTTAAAGCTTTCTTCGATATCATTTTCGACCAGAGCCTGCCTGTGCTGGCGGATGAATAGCAACCCACCCATCAATAGTAATACCCCCCCCACAATACCAGCTGTAATAATTACCCACTGGGGAAGAAAGATCGGGGCGTCAGCTGGAACTTCACTGCTCTCAGATTCTATTGAAACCCGAAACTGCAAAGACTCGTCACGGGGAATAGAAGAAGCTGAATAGACCTGAACAGAACCTTCAGCAATTGCCTGAAGACCCATATCCTGCAAATTTGGTCCTTCAACAATCTCTCCTGCTGGCGTCATTATAACTGCAGCCCGAACCGGGTAACTCATCACCTGGGAAAAATCAAATGAATTCCCCTGGATAGGTAGAGTGTAATAAACAAGGGTTTGATATACTCCGTCCCCAGGCGGGATGCTAACTGTATCACCAAACCCATCCTCTGTTTTAATATATCGTTCCCCTAAAATACCATCATCAAATGTTATAGACCCAGCTCCAGGGGGAAGCGGGAATGTTACTGTCGCTTGCCCTGGGCCCTCAGCTACAAAGGTGGCATCACCCAGATTGGACACAATGAAGATCTCAACGATCTGGACCAGATCCGGGACTGGAAAATCTGCCAGGACATGGATCCGTTCAATGAGTATTCCTTCATCGCTTGTGGTTGTTTCAAAGATCTGGATTGCCAATTGCAGGGAGGTTGTCTGATCTCCAGCTTCAACAAAATCAGACCGATATACAGCGCCGCCAAATGAAATGCTTGCAAAGAATACCCTGCCAGCTTGAAATGGGACATTATCAAAGACCAGTTTACTTTCTGTTGTTAGCGGTTTTGTTTCCGTATAGACCAGATCAAATTGATCGTATCCATCCAAACGGACTTCCAATCCCTGTTCCAATAACAAACCACCTGTTTGATCAATTACGTCCACAACAATCACTTCCCCCTCAATCCCTTCTGCTTCCAGAGAGATTGTAGGCGGAGGAGAAGTATGGGTGGGTGCCTGAGTTGCCAGCGGGGTATCAATAACCTGGCCCGTCAAAGTAACAACCGGAGGTGGAGTAATATCGACCTGCATCGATAGGCAGCCAGCTAAAAAACTGCTTAATAATATGATAAACACAAGCATCCTACCAATAAGATGTTTTTGGCTTCTCACAATGCTTCTCCACAATGGCTGCAGAACTGAGCTCCCTTGTCAACAGCCTTTCCGCACTTGGGGCATTTAAGTGATTTTTCGCCTCGAAGTTGCAGACGGCGTTGATGGATCATTCTTTCTAGATTGTCATCAGTTTCGGGCGGCGCAGATGCCTTCTTCTTCCCTGAACCAGTTTTCTGATATTTATCGAGCTGTTTGATAACTTCTGCAGCCTCAGAGAGCAGGATATCCCTGTTGCGGTTATATTCCTGGGAAGATATCTTCTCTAATTCAAACTCCAGATCCAATTCCTCAATCGCCAATAAAAGACGTTCCTTCTCTGCCACCAGGGGATCTATTCTTGCAGATCCCGATCTTTTTGTTGATTTTTCCTCGACCAAAAAAGGCCGCAGAATAAATATCCCTGATAGGATAAAGATAAATATTACGATCAATAATGAGCTAAATTCCATGAAAACACCTATACCTGCTTATTCTAATAAGGGATCAATCGTTGAAATGATATGTTCGAAGGAACTGAAAGGACCGATCTGAACATGGGAGATTATTCCGTTCTGATCGATGATAAATGTCTCTGGGACTCCCCGAACTCTGTACGCTTGAGAGATTTCAGTTCTCAGATCAGGCCCATTTGGATAAGTGATCCCAAACTCTTCCAGATAACCCAATGCTTCCGGTTCAGTATCAACATAATCCACACCCAGAAAGATCACATCACCCCGATTCAGATAATATTGATAGGCATCTTCCAGATCATCGGCCTCAGGTTTACATGATTCACACCAGGAAGCCCAAAAATTAACCAGGACCACACTGCCCCGAAAATCCGATAACTGATACGTATCACCAGAGAATGAGATCAACTCAAAATCAGGTGCTGTTTCTCCCTTACCAACCTGTCCCTGTTGGGATCGATAGAGTCCAATACTTAGGAAAACCAACAATATTGCCAGTCCACCCCAGAGTAATATTTTCTTCATATTATCTTTGTGACCTCTTTCTTAATTCTTCTTCCACCCGGCTGATATCATCCTCAGATAATGTCACGGGTTTGGGTGTTGTTTTTTCTTTTTTACGAACATTACTGTCTGGTTCAGGAGATCGCCACTGCTCAAAACCCCTGTAAAACAGATATCCACCACCCACAAATATGACAACGGGAACAATATAGACGATCCAATTAAAACCCCGTCTGGGAGGTTCTGCCAGGACCCGATCTCCATACTGATTTACAAAATAGATTTTGATCTCTTCTTCAGTCCACCCTTCTGCAAGTTTATCTCTGATAATACCTCGCCATTGTTCACAAGCTGCGGTTCCGCAAGCATCCAGGGGGATATTTTCACATACAGGGCAGTAAAGTTGTTTGGCAACAGCGTTAACTTCATCATCTGTGGGATCCGAACCCTGGGCATTTGCTGCCACAGGGATCAGGGAGAGCAATAAGACTGCCGACAAAATCCACCACAAGGTTCTTTTTGATTTTTGAATCATTTTGGCCTCACATTATTTCTTCCAGCCATTTTAGATTTCTTCTCCGGCCAAGTTGCGACAACCACCCCAACGATGATCACCCAGGCCCCGATCCAAAGCCACTTTACAAGCGGATTATGGTAGACCTTAAATGTCGCACCTTCAGAAGTAACAGCTTTCCAATCTACCAGGATGACATAAAAATCATCCAGCAGAGTGCTGCGGACACCGGGAATGGTGACCGGCTGCCCGGAATCATAGTAAAAATCCCGGCGGGGATAGATTTCATCGAGCACCTCGCCATCTTTCTTTACGAGGACTACCGCCCGTGCTACATTTCTTGCGTCAGGAGTATCAAAGATCTCAAGCTTTTCATATTCCATCGTATAAGGGGCCAGTTGAAGTTCCTGCCCCTCAGCAAGCGTACCTTGAGTCTCAGTCTGGAAGAATTCGATCCCGATTATACCCAGAGCCATAAACACTATACCTACGTGAATGATCATGGCGGCATAGGATCGTTTATTGCGCTGGAAAACTCTTGTGACAGTTTCCGGTAAAGTTTCAGATTCGGTTTTTCTGCGGAGGCGAGTACGCCGGATGAATTCAAATCCATTTACAGCCAGGACAAAAGCAACCAACCAGAAGGCGATCAGTGCTGGTACTTTAGTCAACCCACCTATGATAGGTAAAACAATGCCGATCAGGGAAACGGCAAATGGTTTCCACAATAATTTACCCAGATGTTTGAATGAAACATAACTCCAAACCGCCAGGGGACAAATAACCATGATTGACAACATCCCGCCGAAGATGGGAGCTGCTACACGTTCGTAGAATGGCGGGCCAACCGTCACCTTTGCGCCGGTGACCAGTTCAGAAATAGTGGGGAAGATCACACCCCAGAAAGTAGTCGCCAGCATGCCCAGCAGCAGGACGATACTGATCAGGATCAAAGCTTCTTTTGAGAAGAATGAAGTAAGTACCTGGCGGGATTTGAATTTATCCCAACGAGAACTTAATAACCAGAAAGAAGCGATGAATGTTAAAGCTATAAAAACCAGGAATATAGGACCGATGGTGCTGCGGGCGAAAGAATGTACGGAGGATAATAAACCAGATCTGGTTAAAAATGTACCGAATATCACCAGATTATAGGTCAGGATGATCAGCACGATGGGCCATTGTTTAAACATTCCCCTTTTTTCCTGGATCAATACTGCATGTAAAAATGCAGTTCCAGAGAGCCAGGGCATTAAAGCTGAAATTTCTACAGGATCCCAACCCCAATAACCTCCCCATCCCAGCACGTCATAAGCCCAGCGGGCCCCCAATATTAAACCGAGAGAAAGGAACAGCCAGGCCCACAGTGTCCAGCGCCGTGACAATTGGATCCAGCGATCATCTGAACGCCCGGTGATTAATGAAGCCATCGCATAGGCGTAAGGAATAATGAAGGCCACAAAACCAAGGTACTGCATGGGGGGGTGAATGACCATACCTGGATGACGTAATAGTGGATTTAATCCCCCGCCATCCCGCGGGCCAACGATAAATCCTCCCAGGGGTTGGGAAAATGATTGAACGATATCCTGATTGACCTGCCAATAACGGACAAACGGATTTTCAAAGAATGTGTTGAGCAAGATAAAAAACACAAGAGTACCCAGGCTGACAACAATTACCCAGGGTAAAAAATCCTGGTCACGATCCCATTTTTTGAGAACAACGGCGGATGTAAATCCAGCCAGGAGCCAAGACCAAAACAGCAGGGAGCCAGATTGTCCACCCCACAGTGCAGTGATCTTCAAATATAAGGGCATGCTCAGACTGGAAACTTGTGAAACATACACTACTTCAAAATTGTTATTTATCAGCAGGTATATCAGGGAACCAACAGATATCGTCAGCAGGGGAAACACCAATCGCGTCGCTTGCTGGGCACTTAAAATCCATTTCTTTTGATGATTACCTGTTCCATAGATTGCCGCAATCACGCCGTAAACTGAAATAATAAGTGAAATAAATAAAGAGCCAAAACCAATCTCAGCTACCATAAACCTCTCCAAACTATTAATTAGCGGGAATTATACGGACTATGATTCTATTTGATCGGGGACCGAGCCTTCATATTTAGTAGGGCATTTCAATAAAAGCTCATCTGCTTCGAAAACACCATCGCCAACCAATTTCCCCGTTAAAATTGCCTGGGCTTCATTTTGAAGCAGGTCCGGCTTTGCACCGTAGTATACAACCTGAAGGTGAGACCGGGTTGGGTCCATGACTGCGTTATGTAAAGCAGCCGCGAGACCACCCTCCTCTTCAACCAGTTTGATATCTGCCGGAACATGAATAATAGTGAAAGTCAATTCCAGAGTATCCATATCATACTGGATAGAGTCCCCCAGAACAGCCCCGGATAAGCGGATATTTCTTCCTGTCAATTCTCCCGCATTTTGTTTATCCAGAACTTCATCCACTGTTAAGAAATATTGCACATTGGCTTGCAGCGAAGAAACCATCAAATAGATGATCGCCGCAACAATAACAACCCCACCAATGATAAACTTCAAGGCATTGCCTTTTCTTGGCTCGGCCTCAATTTGCTTAAGGTCATTAAAAGCCATTTTTCCTCACTCTACTAATAAAATTTTGCAAACCTATCTTAACACTAAAGTATAAAATTTGTATATGTTTTTGTTATAGTTTACCCCTATTATTTAATTGCCTCTCGCAGTTTCTGGGTAAAAACAACAAATTCAGGAGAGAAACGATCCTCTTCCCGGCGGGGACGTTCCAAGGTGATATTCAGGTCCAAAACCAAATTTCCAGGTTGCGGGCTGATTGCCAGAACCCGGTCAGCCAGAAAAACGGCTTCAGAGATATCATGGGTAATCATAATGACGGTCTTTCTCCGGACCCGCCAGATCCTCAACAGTTCCGTGCCCATTTTTTCGCGAGTTAATGCATCCAGGGCTCCAAAAGGTTCATCTAACAGCAGTAAATCCGGATCCTGGATCAGGCTTCTGGCAATTGCCACCCGCTGCAGCATCCCCCCGGACAAGTCATGGGGCAGCCAATCCTCAAATCCGGTCAGACCAACCAGCTCAATCAACTCAGCAGCCCTTTGATCCGCTTCAGTCTGTGGGATATGATTAATTTCCAGGGGAAGAGTGATATTTCGCAAAACCGACCGCCAGGGCATCAGATTGGCCTTTTGGAAAACGATGCCAACACCCTGCCGGGGTTCAATTATCGGCACCCCATCCAGAATGACGTTACCCGCAGTGGGAGGTAATAAACCTGCCAACACCCGGATCAATGTGCTTTTCCCACTGCCGGAAGGACCAACCACACAAATAAATTGCTCCCTATCAACAGAAAAATTGATCTGGCTCAAGGCCTGGAGCGATCCTTTATCATCGGTAAAGGTGACCCCCAGGTTTTTTACTTCAAGAAGGGGGGTATTATTGGCTGAATTCATTTGTATATGCTTCTTCCAGATCTATTTCCTTTTTCATTAATCCCATCTGCAGCAGTACTTTCTGCATATTCTCCCAAGCCTCTGGCTGGCTGTATCCATATGGATCGGTTTGGTAAAGATCCAGCGAGGCTTTCAGCACATCAAATTGGATTCCCTGATCAGCATCTTCTAAACCCTCAATATATTTAAAACAGATCTGGAAGGCTTCTTCAGGGTTTTCAACGGCAAATTGAATACCTTTCAGGGTTGCTGATACCATTCTTTCCACAAGCTCCGGATCTTCCGCCAGAGTAGTCTCATTGGTGATCAAACCATTGGATACCAGATCAAGGTAATCCGATACCAGGATCACATCCAGATCGTATCCCTGGGCTTTTAATTGGATTGGTTCATTTGCTGAATAACCAACAATCACCTCGCTGGTATCAGCAGCCAGGACTTCCACCTGGTTAAAACCAACCGATTCCAGGATGATGTCACTTTCCTGCAAACCAACCTCACCCAGCAAAGCCCGCAGACCGACATAATTCGCGCCAAATAGTCCCGGGAGCGCGACCCGCTTGCCTGCCAGGTCCTGGGGTGTTTTAACATTTTGTTCGGTTTTAGCAATCACTGCTACAGGATATTTCTCATACCAGGCCATCACGTAGATAATGGGCAGTCCCTCTGCCCGGGCGATGGGAACCTGCTCTCCGGATACCACAGAAAAATGAAGTTCATTGGCTCCCACAAGGGCAACGCCATCTGTCTCGTAGGAATAATCAAATTCAAGTTCTATACCAGCTTCTTCAAAGAATCCTTTTTCAACAGCGGCGTAAAATGGAGCATACTGCACATTGGGCACATATCCCATTGGCAGGCGAATATGGGTTAATTCCTCGGGAGGCAGATCTTCACCTCCTGATCCACTGCATGCTCCTGTCAATAAAATAACCAGCAACGCCCAAAATACCATTTTCTTATTCATTTAATTTCCTCCTCCCTGTCTCATTTAATCACCATTTCTCTTCTGCCAGGATAATAAACGGTTCTCCAAAAACACCACCGAACCGTAAAGACCCAGAGCCAATAATATCAAGGTAAATACTGCCACAAATACAAGGGCAGTATCATATAAACCCCGGCCAACATTCACCAGAAAACCCAGGCCTTGATCAGCCCCAACAAACTCCCCCACAACTGCGCCTATGACCGCGAGGGTAGCACCAATCCTCAGACCGCCTAGAAAAACCGGCATCGCAGCAGGGATCTCCAGTTTAAAAATGCGCTGGAGAGGATTGGCCTGCAGGATTCTCATCAAGTCATATAGTTCGAGGGGAACTGACCTCAAACCGACAATCGTATTAACAAGGACTGGAAAAAAGACGATCAAGGCACTGGTAAGGACCTTGGAAAAAATACCCGGGCCAAGCCAGATCACCAATAGAGGAGCTATGGCTACAATAGGAATGGATTGACTGGCTACGATATAGGGCGCCAGCACCTGTTCTACAGCCCGCGATTTGGCCAAGAAATAACCTGTAATAATTGCGGCGCTTAAACCCAGAGCCAGGCCAAAAATTACCTCCTGCAGTGTGACCAGGGTGTGGTGTAACAGGGATCCGTTTTGCAGCACTGTGATCAATCTCTTCCACACTTCAGTCGGGGTGGGGAAAATAAAAGAAGGAATTTGGCTGAAGGTTGTAAACGTCTGCCACAGGATCAATCCAATTAACAACGAAAGAACCAGAAAACCACTTTTCCTGACCCAAACTCCAAAATCCTTCATAAACCGAACTCCAAAATAAAAAAACCGCCTTACAGGGCGGGGCTGATTACAAGGATCTGGGCTCTGAAAATAAAATCCCGAAAGCAAGTCAGCTTTCGGGGTTATCAGAACGGCAGACAGGTTCAAAAGAACCTGGATCACCTTCTCCTATCCGGACTATACCGTCGGCCCCGGAGTTTCACCGGATCCTGCACCATTTCAGGCGCTCGCGGGCTGTACCGCCGATTGGGAATTGCTTTCGCTCACCCTACCCCGAAGGTTAATATTAGATTGTCAACCCAGAGTATACTACCCTCTAGATAGGGCGTCAACTTGGTTCTTTTTAGTACAAAATCCATAAGAAGGGCTAGAACTGCTTTCTCACTCCGCAACCTCCACCACGATTGTGGCTTTACTGACCAGGACTGCGATAGCTCCAATTGCAGCCAGTTGGGGAACCACCAGCGCTCCCAGCACGCCTACGGTTAAAGGGATATCTACCAGTGTTCGTCCCTCTTCATTCTTGATGATCACCCGGCGAATATTTCCCTCATGAACCAACTCCTTGATCTTCTCAACAAGGGTTTCACCTTCCACAACAAACTCTTCTCTACGGACATTTTCTTTGCTCATAATCTCTCCAACATCAAATGTTTTCCTGTTCATAGCATAACATATTCACCAGTCAACCGCTAAAATATTTCTTTCTCTGAGGAGTTCATAATCTAGACTAAATTTACCCCACATGATATACTGCTCTCGGTCCCGCAATCGTGCGGGGCAAATTTTGTATCTCACACGTTTCTCGACCCGACGGAGCGTGCCAGAGAACCCTCTCTGGT
This sequence comes from uncultured Anaerolineales bacterium, assembly GCA_964627755.1. Lineage (GTDB taxonomy): Bacteria > Chloroflexota > Anaerolineae > Anaerolineales > UBA11858 > B10-G9. The sequence continues at coordinate 2,017 of CAZVIH010000051.1, read as the reverse complement.
CCCGGAAGGAAAGACAGAAACGGAGGCTAAACGCAAGGAGTGTAATATGCCTATTGTATCGATGAAAGAACTTTTAGAAAGCGGTGTCCATTTCGGTCATCGAACCCAGAAATGGAATCCGTACATGGAACCTTATATCTTTGCCGCCAGGAATGATATTCATATCATTGATCTGCAGCAAACTGTATTGGCTCTGGAAGAAGCCTACCAGGTTATCCGAGATAACGTCGCAGGCGGCGGCTCAGTCCTGTTTGTAGGCACCAAACGACAGGCCCAGGATATCATCAAAACCAACGCTGAAAAAGTAGGCATGCCCTACGTGATCGGCCGCTGGCTGGGCGGCACCCTGACCAACTGGAAGACCATCCGGGAACGCATCACCGAGCTGGAGCGCCTGGAAGGCATGCGCGATCGGGGCGAATTTGAAATCTTCACAAAAAAAGAAGCTCTCGGCATGACCAGGGAAATTGAACGCTTGGAAAGCCGGCTGGGCGGTATCCGTGAAATGAACGGCATCCCCAGCCTTTTATTCGCAGTGGATGTATCGCGGGAAGATATTCCAGTTCATGAAGCCAATCTGTTGAATATCCCGGTTATAGCTATGGTAGATACTAACTGCAACCCCAAAAATGTCGACTACGTAATTCCCTCCAACGATGACGCCATCCGGGGCATTCAGCTGATCGTTTCGATCATCACCCAGGCTATCAGCGAAGGCATCAACATGCGTAAAGATCACGAAGCTGATCTCGAAGCTGCTGAAGCAGAAGCCCAATTGCCTCGAGAAATGCGAGAAGAGATGAGCGATGAGGATTTGTTGGGCGCCTCTACTCTGGCCAAGATGAAACAGGATGAAGAGGAAATTGCTCAGGAAACTGAAGCAGAAGTTGATGTTGAAGTTGAAGAAGAAGCAGAAGAAGAAACCGAGAAGGACGAGTAATAATGGAAATCTCTGTTGACTTAATCAAAAAACTACGCGAGGCAACTGGATCCGGTATTCTGGATGTCAAGGAAGCTCTCCAAAATTCTGATGGTGACTTTGAAAAAGCAGTCGATTATCTGCGCCAGAAAGGTCTGGCCAAGGCAGCCAAACGCTCTGACCGGGATGCCTCCGAGGGTGTTATCGAACTTTACTCCCACGGCGATGGACGGGTTGGTGTGATGGTGGAAATCAACTGCGAGTCCGACTTTGTTGCCAGATCAGAGGCATTCACAGAATTTGCCCATGAAGTCGCCTTGCAAATTGCAGCCGCAGCTCCTAAATGGGTCAAGGAAGACCATGTACCCGATGAAGTAATCGAGCGTGAGAAGGAAATTGCCCGGACCCGCTACAAAGAAGAAGGTAAACCTGATAATATCATCGACAAGATCCTGGAAGGTATGGTTGAAAAATTCAAAGCGGAGAACTGTTTGCTCTCACAAGCCTATATCCGCAATGAAGACCTCACTATTCAGGAGCTCTTGCATGAGAAGATCGCCTCGATCGGCGAAAATATCGTTGTCCGCCGCTTTGAGCGGTGGGAACGAGGAGAGAGCATCGACTAATTCAAGAAGCCAACCTGCGGGTTGGCTTTTTTCTTATATAATATGTAACAGTGCAGATGAAACCTGAGGATAATATATGACTAAAAAATCGGTTTATAACCGTATCCTTCTAAAAATCGGCGGTGAAGCCTTGGCTGGACCGGACGGATTTGGAATCGACCCGGACCGGGCGGAAAAACTGGCGGAACACCTCGAAGCCGTCAGCGAACTGGATGTTGAGATTGCCATTGTGATCGGGGCGGGGAACCTTTGGCGCGGCAGACAGGGCATCCAGCGTGGTATGGATCGCGCTACCGCGGATTATATGGGCATGCTGGGTACGGTGATGAATGCCATGGCCTTGATGGATGCGATTGAACGGGCAGGTGTGGATACTCGCGTGCAGACGGCGATCGAAATGCGGGCAGTGGCAGAGCCCTATATCCGGCGGCGGGCCATACGCCACCTGGAGAAAAACCGGGTGGTGATCTTT
>CAZVIH010000050.1:0-44131 GCA_964627755.1 uncultured Anaerolineales bacterium | reverse complement strand
ACGATAAGTAGTCTTAACATTAGAAAAAAAACCAGCCTTTCGGGCTGGATAACAAAATAATATCGATTGATTTATATTAATCATAGGTCAATCAGTGGGAAAAGTCCTAACAGCTTTGTTATCGGCAGGCCGAATGGTCGACCGGACACCTTACAAACTGTCACGTAAAGGTTCATTATCAGCAAATCATTCCTTTCTATATATTTTAGTCAGGTTTATATAGCCAGAGCGGTGCTGGTTTAATCCTTCTCATCAGAAAGAATAAACACAAAGGTGTAATTAATGAAAACCGGTCCCAAAGGATAGGCGGCGGCGATTCAAGGTGGTTTAAGGTCATCCAGCAGGAGATTTCTATTAGTTAAAATCGATCTGTTCTGGCGTCACCAAGTGCACACCAGCTTCCTGGAGTTCTGCTTCCTGTTTCTCTATGACACTTTCTGGATCTTTGCTGTAGTTGCTGTGTGCACCCTGCACCAGGAAAACATCATACTCCAATTTCAATCCTGCCAGGCTTGTGACTCGAACACAGCCCTGGGTAACCAGCCCTGTAATCAGTAAATGCCTGATACCCCTGGCCTCCAAATCGCTTTGCAGAGGTGTGCCTAGAAAGGCATTGCCCTGGTTTTTATGAACTATCAGATCCGAATGCTTGGGTTTAATTTCAGGATGGAACTGCCAGCCATCAGACCCTTTTTTAAGGAAGGAATCATTTTCGTGCTGGATATAAACAACCCTGACCCCAAATAACTGGGCTCTGGTCACCAGGGCATTGATGGTCTCGATAACTTTCCAATCATTAAACACAGGATCATGTCGAGTAAATAATGCCCGTTGAACATCAATAACCAGCAATGCAGTTTTCTTGGAAGACAATGAAGTGAATTTTGCCATAAGATTCTTCTCCGGTTTCCTACCCTGCTTGAATTGTATCACTCTCCGAATAAGGGTATTTGGGTAGTTTTTTTAGTTTTTCTCTGTGGTTCAAATACCGGAATTTTTGATTGGAGACCCCCCTTGATCATCTCTTCCCGGAAAACTTCATCCAGCTGCTTCCAATTAGGAGCGCTGCATTGATAACTATCCCCGAAAAAATGGATATATTTTTCTTTCACACCGGGGAATAAAAGGTCCAATTTTTGGAAATAATATTCCCTAGACCCCGGCCGTAAAGTCATGCCAAATGCGGGGATGATATAACTGGCGCCACAGTCTGCAGCTTTTTGGACGATCTGGCAAATATTCTCGGGATCATCCTCCAGAAAAGGCAGGATTGGCATCATGGTCACACCGGTGAGAATTCCTGCTTCGGCCAATACTCGCATTGCCTCATATCGTCCAGATGGAAGCGGCGCACCCGGCTCTACTTTGCGGGCCAAATCATCCTCCGCTGTGGTGATGGTAAAACTGACCGCTGCGTATGTCTGGCTGATCTCAGATATTACATCCAGATCTCTGAGGACCAGATCAGATTTGGTCAAAATGTGGACCGGGAATTGATGGCGTTGAATGATCTTCAGGGAGCCCCGGGCCAAGCGGTATTCCTTTTCAATTGGCATATACAGGTCATTCATGGACCCAAATCCAATTGTTCCCTTAACTCTCTTGCGAGGCAGGGCATCCTCGAGCAGCTCCAGGGCATTCACTTTGACCCGGATATCTGCAAGATTTCCCAGCCGGTAACATTCCGAGCGGGAATCGCAGTAGATGCACTGGTGCTGACAGCCTCTGTACAAGTTCATGTTGTACTTCAGGCCAAACCAGGTATCAGGCTGCTTTACATGATTTAGGATGGTCTTGGCTGTGATCTCAGTGACCATGGAAATTTTGGTAACCTTTCCTGTACAGGAAAGGTTATCAGGTTTTTAATCTGAAATGCAGGAATTCAGCTACTCAATACCCCCGAGTTGAATCAGGGAATTTCGTCAAAGACATCCTGGGCACCAAAACCAACTCCCACCATACTGGGCCCTGTGTGGGCGCCTAAAACCAATGACATGGGTCCCATCGGCAGCCAGTTGCACTTGTAAATCTTGTCAATTTGCTCTTTTAACATAGCAGCGCCCTCTGGATTGAAAGCATGCAATACCTGGACTCTGAGCTCGCTCCCAGGGGCATGTTTCTTTTTGATCTGATCAACCAATCCCAGTACAGCACCTTTAAACGAGCGCACCATGCCTAGTTGTATGTAGGTACCGTTTTCCTTTTCCACACCTATCATGGGTTTGATTTTGATCAGGGAGGCGATCACTCCTTTCATATGGCTTATGCGACCACCGTGAATTAAATATTTAAGCTCATTCAAAGTGTAGACACTCTCGCAGGCATCACCAATACGTTTTACCATCTGAAGGATGCGATCCACAGCCCAGCCAGCCTTGCCAGCCCGAGCCGCTGCCTCAACCTGCCAGCCAGCCACTGCTGAAAGAGTTTTAGTGTCAAAATGAGTGACTTTTGCTTCGGGGACCAAGTCTGCCCCGGCCAGGGCTGAGTTGAAGGTACCGCTTAAACCGGATGTCATATGGATGGACAGGATATCAGGATCCTTTTTGGCCAGCTCCCGATAAAGTTCAGCAAACTGCCCGGCTGAGGGCTGCGAAGTGATTGGCAAGTTTTTGGATTCAGCCAGTAAGTCATAAAAATCCCCCGGTTCGATATCTATCCCTTCCCGGTAGGTTTTCCCATCCAGGGTTACATTTAAGGGAACTGTATGAACATTGAGTTCAATTGCTTCCTGCGCTGATAGGTTTAAGTCTGTACCGCTGTCTGTAACTATTTGCATTTTTAACTCCTTTTTAGTTACCGCCTAGAATTTTTTTCCCATGCTGAGGCGGTCTTCAGCGTAATATCCTAAACTCTCATAAAATCTTTGGACATCAATGTTATTCGCCCGAATCTGCAAATTCAGTTTGGGGCATCCCATGCCCATCAGGCCTGACTCAACTCTTTTCATCAATAATGTGCCTATTCCCTGGCGTTGGTAATCTGGATCCACCCCCAGGTAATAAACCCAGCCGCGGTGGCCATCAAAGCCGGCCATGGCGCTGCCTACAATCTGATCATCCAGCAAGGCAACCAAAAAGAGCTCCGGTTGGACTTCTCGTTTGGTACGGATATCGCGGGCGGGGTTGTTGTGGAGCGGAGCATCTGGGAAGACCTTCTCCCAGAGTTTAATGACATTATCTTGATCCGTTTCGCGGAAAGGGCGAATGGTTATTTTCAAAAGATTTCTTATATTGGGAACTTACCTGCCGCCTCATACAGCAGTGAATAAGCATCCTCTTTTAACTTTTAAAGATTATATCAAAAATAACTATTGATTTTCCTTGCCAGGGAGGTTTAAAAAAAATAGTGACAGGAGTAATATTTATTATATAACAGGATAAAATGCCAGGCCAAGCGCTCCAGGACCAACATGCGTACCAACCACCGGACTGACGTCCGAGAGATGGACCAGGGGAGGATTAAAACGTTCCTTCACCTTCTCAATCAGTGATTTTCCCTCCTCAAGACAATCAACATGCACAACGGCAGCTTCTGCCATCTTCCCTGATCCCAGTCGCTCTGCTGCAATATTCAGTAATTCCACAATCCCTTTACTTTTGGTCCGGGTCTGGGAAAGGGGTTGAATGGTACCGTCTTTAAAATGCAGGATGGGTTTGATATTTAATGCCGTTCCCAATAATCTTTTGGCACCCCCTATCCGGCCGCCCTTGTGCAGATATTCCAAAGTATCTACCACAAACAGAAGATGAGTTTGGTCACGGGTTTTTTCCGCGGCGGTGACTACTTCATCAATGGACTTTCCCAATGCGGCAGCCCTGGCAGCAGACACAGCCACCAAGCCCTCCCCCATGGCGCTGAACAGGGAATCCACTACCCGGATGGGAAGTCCGGGCACTAATTCCGTGGCCGCTAAAGCACTATCAACCGTTCCGCTGATCTTTGAGGAAGCCAGCACATTCACGATGCCGCTGCAGTCATCAGCTAAACTCAGGAAGAAATCTTTGAATTCCTCTGCTGAAGGCTGGGTGGAGGAAGGCAAGGATTTTGATGTTCGCAGACGCTGGTAGAAGGCGAGGGGATCGATATCCATCCCATCCCGGAAGCAGTTGTCATCCCAGATCAACCACAGGGGGATGACCCGGATATCCAACTCATTAATTATCTCTTCCGGCAAGGAAGAAGAGCTGTCGGTGACAACCAGGATCTTACCGCTGTTCATGAAAGCCTCCTTGGAGGATAGACTCCACACATTAAAACAGTGTTAGATGCATTTCGACACGAGTGAAATCTGCTAACAAACCCAAACTCAACTATGTCGGTAAAACAAAATCTTTCTCCAAGGAGAATATCAGTCCGAGAGGATCCTGTTTTTTACAATACATATTTATTATCATACTGATAAAATGAAACTGGAAACGAATAACATACACGGGTTTCTACAAATGCAAAAACCAAAGAGGATTGGTGTTGTTTATCTATTATTCATTATAATAGCCGGATGCTCAAATTCCAATAAAATAGCCTCTCCGACTCCCACTGACCAGCAGCCTGTACAGGAAGTTAAAATTCCTTTTACTAACAACCCCGATATCAGGGGCACTCTTTTTGGAACCAGCGATTCTGCTGTCATCCTGGTACACATGGGAAACCTAAGCAACAGCCAAAAAGATTGGGCTGATTTCGCTAGGGCTGCAGCCCAGGAGAACTTCACAGTATTGACAATCGATGTTCCCGGTTTTGGAAAAACCCCTATCGGTGATAAAAACCCAACATTTGAGGACACTGTTCTAGCGTCTATCGATTACTTGGAAAATCTTGGTTTTGATAAAATCGTCTGTATAGGTGCTTCTGCAGGGGGAAATGCCTGTTTATCTATCGCTGAAAAGCTTCCCCTTGCGGGCCTGGGTGTTATATCCAGTGCGATTCCAGAAACAGAAATCAATTATGCTGCCCTGACCATGCCAAAATTTTTTGCTTGCACAGAGGGTGACTCTGGCGGTCGTTTTCTACGGGGTCAAAAAGAAATGTATCAAAACAGCCCTGAGCCAAAGGAATTACATATCTTCCAGGGTGATACACATGGAACAGATATCTTGATATCCTACTTCCACCAGGAACTGACAGATCAATTACTGGCATTCCTTGATTCCGTTCCATGAGCAACAAATAACAAAACACTGACATAACCTGGAAATGGACGACTGATCCTTTTTTTTCCGGGCAATTCTGGTCATCCGAATTTCCTGCCAATATCAAAGGCTTTCCCGACCCGGTCCCCAATCCCATGATAGTAATGGGATTTGGTTTCATAAACCAGGGGTGATACTAAATTGATTGCGGGTCTTCCATCCTCATCAAGGGCACTTTCATCTACTTTTACGTCCAATATTTCCCCGATGAATTGAGTGTGGATCCCAATCTCATAATGATGGATCAGTTTACACTCAAGCACCATGGGGAATTCAGCAACATAGGGAGCATCAACTAAATCTGATTTGACCGGAGTCAGACCGCTTTCCTGGAATTTATTCACCTCTCGGCCTGACTTGATGCCAAAATAATCCGCTTCTGCAGCATATTTAGAAGAGGGGACACTAACGGTGTAAGAACCACGGTCCATAATGTTTCCATATGTATATCTGTTCTTGCGAAGGGATATGGTCAAACAGGGTGGATCTGAACAACAAATTCCACCCCAGGCTATGGTCATTACATTGGGCTGGCCCTCTTTATCATAAGAGCCCACGCACCACACTGGAGTTGGAAAGATCAACGTTTGGGCACCAAGGGATTTTTTCACAGTTCTCTCTCCTGTATCTGAATCTAATTTCCGGAATAAAATTGCGGCTTATTATAAATAATCCTCTATCAAGGATACACCAAAATCTGCAATGTACTGGATCTGCTCATCCTGATGATAGAGCTTCCTGAAACTCAATATTGTTTTTTCCGAAGTCACAAGTATGTGGGGTTCTTTCTCGGCTTTTCCACCACTGAGGGGTGAATTATCTATCCAGCTGCTGATTTTATCCGCCATTGATCGTGATATCCAGGTTGCTGCAAAAGCAGGATCATTGGAAATGCAAGTAAATCTGTTTCCCAAAAGATGATCACCTTTCTGGAGCATGACCGCATCTTCAAAGCCTGCGATCTGAGTATCTTCAATCATTAGATTTCGCAGATATCGTTTATAAAAGAATCGGGTAGATTTGCTTAGTTCTCCAGCTGCCGAGAGGCTAATACTTTCTGCGGGTATTAACAACAAAAAACCATCTTTAAAATAAGCCTTTTTACTGATCCATTGAGTTATTGGAGTGGAATCATTGGCGGTGATCAGGTTAACAGACCAGGGAGTGCCATTTGTATTGCCCTCTCTGACCACTCGAATAAACCCTTCCAGCGCCGGAGTGATCGGTTGGCTGCGGAACTGGTTCAAGGTATCGCTTATCTTTTGAGCCAGCTTCTTCTTGGCAAGTTTTCCGCTGCTGGCGTGGGCCGTGACCTGGACCTGTTCTCCTGAGTTCAGAACCAGGATCACTTTAAACGTCCGGGTAGTTGTGCCCCTGCTAGAGGAAACTACTGCCACAGTATGAACATCATCAAAGGGTATTGTCCTTTCGGCTTTTTTCCAGATTCTGCGCCGGCTAATATGGATATTCCTTCGATCCACATCAAATATGGCGTTGATTTGCTGCCCGAAAAATAACAGGAAGATCATCAACAGGATGAATAAAACCAGCGCCGCAACTTTCCAGGGCAGATCTGAGCGCCAGATCAGGATCGTGATCAATAGTGCAGCTCCAGCAATAAATAATAAAAAACCGGGGCCGTTCTTCACACCCCAGCTTCCAGATTTTTTGTTTATTAACCTACCCGCCATAATACACCTCCCGGGGACGAACATGGATTTGTGTTACCCCACTGAAAAGGGTAACACAAATCTCCCCCTATTTCCGTTCAGTAGGGTAAAGCTTCATAAAAACGCCCTTGGACTAATCGGTTGAGATTTCTGTAACATCCAGGCTAATTGGCATTGCAAAATCATAGGCCAAATGGAAGCTGTGCCCACCGTCTGGAAAGCAGTAGCTCTGACTTTCCGATAGCTTTTACCCCCAGGGAAAGGAAAAACTTAAGGAGAATCCGCCGGATCTCCAAAATTTGCCCGATCTGCAGGGAGAGATAGTCAGGATTGGGAAGATAAAGTCAGGTTGATTTTTATTTGGACAGGCAGGCAGCAGGATCAGAAAACACAATATCAAAAATCTTAAACCACGGTTTGCAGGTTCCATTACTCAATCGTCCTGCTTTCTACCAAATTTATCTAAAGCAGGAAAAAAATAAGGGTCCCCGGGAGCTGGATTATTTCAACCCAGAATGGACAAAACTCTGGATAAATCTGCGCTGAAATATCAGGAAGGTGATAAAGAGCGGGGCAGCGACCATCAGGGTTGCCGCTGTTAATAGGGACCATTGGGCGCCAATTTCTCCCAGCTGGGTGAAACGGACCAATCCGGCTGTTAGGGTCCGGCTTTTATCACTGTTGGTGATGATCAGCGGCCAGAGGAATTCATTCCAGTGCCAGGTAGCGGAGGAAAGGCCAAAAGCGATCAAGGATGGAATCGAAGGCGGTAAGTATACATGAAGGATCAGCTGCCACCAGGAACAGCCATCGATCACACCGGCGTCTACCAGGTCGTGGGGCACACTCATAAATGCCTGGCGCATCAGGAATGTGCCAAAGGCTGATCCGAAATAGGGGATTGCGATAGCGAGTCGGGTGTCAAATATACCTAATATCCGAATGGTTGAAAAATTAGGTGCCAATAATGCTGAAGTAGGGATCATCATTTGCAGCAAGACAAAGAAAAATATCCAACCTTTGCCAAAGAATTCATAGTTAGCAAAGGCAAATCCGGCCAAGACTATCGTAATAAGTTGGACTGCCAGAACGAGCAAAACCACTAAAATAGTATTGATGTAATACTGTCCAAAGGGCGCCAACGACCAGGCCCGGGTATAGTTCTCAAAAGTGAGTGTATTGCTGAACCAGACATCACCTCTGCTCATTGCATCATTAGCTGGTCGAAACGAAGCGATGATCGACCAGATTACTGGAACGGACCACAGCAGGGCCAGAAATATAGATAAAAAATTTGTTATCCAGTGGCCAATTTGGCCTAATGTTTTTCGGATGGCTGAACTATCCATGAGAGATTCAGACCTCCTTGCGTTCCGAGGTTATGAAATTAGTCACAGTAAAAGCCAGCAGCACTATCACAAATACCACCGTGATCGCTGCAGAAATACCGATATCCTGATATTCGAAACGCTCCAGCCAGAGATCGAATAATAACACCGTGCTGGCGCGGCTAGGCCCTCCGCTGGTTAACACAAAGATGTGATCCACTGTTCTGAAGGAATCTATAAAAGCGACGATTGTGATAAATATAGTCGTTCGCCGCAAAAGCGGGAAAGTGATTTTCCAGAGAGTCTGCCAGCCATTGGCTCCATCCAGCGCAGCCGCTTCATAAACATCGCTGGGAAGATTTTGCAGTCCCGCCAGGTAAAAGACCATGTAATATCCGGAATTTTTCCAGACTGCTACAATTACTACAGATAATAAAGCCAGAGAAGGGTTTCCGGTCCAATTTTCAGGGCCTGAATAACCCAAGAATCGCAGGGCTGCATTAAACAAACCATAATCAGGTGTGAATAAAAATAACCAGATGGTTGCTGCGCTAACCATGGGTAAAACCATGGGGTGAAAAAATGCCAGACGGAAAAAACCGATTCCGCGCACTTTTCGATTGACCAATAAAGCAAATAGAAAACCAAGCACGATGCTTATCGGCACCGTTCCGATAATATATAAAAGAGTATTTTTAATTACTTGAATGAAATAGGGGTCGCTAAAAAGATCAATATAGTTGCCCCAGCCAATAAAAGTTGGCTCCCGGAAGCGGGCAATATTCATCCTTTGCAGGAAAAAACTCTGATAAATAGATAAGATCACCGGCCAGGCCGTAAACAAGGCCACAAAAACCGCTGTCGGGAATATCAGGATATAAGGTAAGGGCTTAAATCGTTTTCGAGAGGCTTTGATATTCAATACAGGCTCCTCGTTATAATGGGGTGACCTGGAAAAATTGAGGTCACCCCATTATAAATCATTTACCAATCAGGGAAGTCTAGGGGCAGAAATCTGCCAGGGCCGCATCCGCTTCAACCTGGGCGGCTGCCATTGCATCAGCAGCACTCATTTCGCCATTAATGGCCCGCTGGATATAGTCGTGGAAGATCCCCCTAACCTGCCCAAGATTCTGGGTTGCCAGTTCAGCACCAGCATACTGCAGGGCATCGCGGGTGTCCAGCGCCTGGGGTACTTCAGCTACATAAGCCAACATGGCATCTGTGTCATAGGCACTGAAGCGATGGGCAATATAGCCTGTGTTGATGCTGTAGTCTGCAACATATTCTGGCCGCGAGATGAACTCCACAAACTTCCAGGCTGCATCCTGTTTTTCCTGGGCAGCGCCTTTCATGATGTAGAAGTTTCCTCCACCAGGCACACTAGCATACGTTCCTTCCTCTTTTCCGGGGTAAGGCATAACACCCAGCTCAAAGTCAGCCTGGTCGAGTAACCCAGCCAAACTGCCAGAGGAATGGGTGATCATTGCAGTCGCGCCACTAGCAAGATCTGGCGGATCTGTAGCCCAGCTGGCCTGGACGCCGGCAGGCATCGCGCCGTAGACAGCAGAGAGGTCAATATAAAATTGAACGGCTTCTATCACAGCTGGATCATCAAATACCACGGTGCAGTCATCTTCAAGGATATTTTGGCCGGCGCCAATGGCCAGGGGCTGGAAGAGCCAGTAAGGCCAATCGGAAGAGAAATGCAATCCATAATTGATACTATCTCCATCCTGGACAGTGAGGGCCTGAGCTGCTTCTGCCCAACTCTGCCAACTTGTAGGAAGCTCTAACCCGGCATCTGCAAACATATCGGCGTTGTAATACATCACTACCGCGCTGCGCTGGAAAGGAATACTCCAGAGTTGATCATCATAATAGGAATTTGCCAGGAAAGCAGGCAGGAAATCAGCCTCAAAGGCATCTCCATCTTCCATTGCAGCAATATATCCATCAAGGGGGGCAATATAGTCTGCATTAATCAAGTCATAAAGCGCAGTTGCAAGCATCACTCCCAGGGCAGGTGGTTCACCGCCACCATCAATGGTCGTCTGGATGGCTGTTTGCACATCAGCATAACCACCGGAGAAAACCGGCTCAACAGTGATGTAGGGATACTCTGCCTGGAAATCCTCAATGTAGCCATTCAGAATGGCGGCAATGGGGGCGTCCACAGCTACAGGATAGAAGACCTGGAAAGTCACCGGCTCCATGGTGGCTTCTTCGGCTTCTTCCTCGACTTCTGCTTCAGTTTCTTCTGCCGGTGCGGCTTCTTCCACTGGAGCAGGTTCGTCTTGGACTGGTTCCGCAGCAGGGGCAGGTGCACACGCTCCTAGCAGCAATCCCAGAACCAAGAGTACCGCAAAAATCTTATACAACATCTTCTTCTTCATGTTCCTCTCCTTTCTAAATAAAATAAGTGGTGAAAAATTAGTTATCAGATCATGCGAACAATATTCAGTTCAATAATTTCGGAGTTAAAACACAACTTGCTGAAGGTTACAGCCTGATTATCCTGGGTATAAATCGTTGACCTGACGCCTAGAATTGGCGCCCCAGGTGGAAGCTCTAAATACTCGCTGGTTTCTGCCGAAAGAGATTGGGCCCGGATATAGGATTGAATTTGATGTAGTGGGGTGTTTAGTGATTTTGTCAGTAACTCTACCAGGTTTCCCTTAAAGGTTGCCCAATTGGAAACCTGAAGATTGATATCTGAGGGAACATAATCTTCTACATAGATCACGGGTTTTTGATCCGCCAGAACAATTCGCTGAATATACCTGACCTTTGTATTGTCTTTCAACTTGAGAACATCACACACCTCAGGGGGCGCTTCGATAATCTCCGTTGATAGAGTTTTAAAGTTAGGTGTATAGCCTACATCCTGGATGATCTGAGCAAAGGGGGAAAATTCATTGAGGGAATCCTGGATATAAGGCGGCTGCGCTACAAAAGTTCCAATCCCATGTCTCCTGACTATCACTCCTTCATTTTCAAGGGTCACATAGGCTTCCCTGAGGGTATTACGACTCACTCCAAGGTCTTTGGCGATCGACGCCTCTGAAGGCAGCTGATCGTTACGCTTAAGATTATTCTGGGAAATATAGTTGAGCATATGCGCTTTTACTTGGTTCAAGCGTGTATCGGTAGTGAGAGCCATACTCATCCTAAGTGAAGAACTGGGTATATTACACTTACTCAAGAACAAGAGGTTGGACGTCCTATGTCTTAATCATAAAATATTTATTTCCCCCTGTCAACAGGATTTCCTGTGACAAATATCATGTTTTTATAGATCTGCCTTTGTCGTAAAACAAGGAGTGGTAAAGGGCTAAAAGCAAAAATATATAACTGATTAGACTCTATCCCTTTCCCGAAGGAAACACATCTAGAATCAATTTTTTTTTATAATGGAAGCTATCACCAGTTATTACCATCCATATGAAGATAATTGAACTGTGGCGAAAATTCCTTGCAAAAGATCGGATCAGCAAACTGGAGATGGTCCTGATCCTCCTATTCTTTATAATTGCAGTCTTATGGGGATTCTTTCAATCAGATCTAGAACCAATATCAACTCTCCAGCCTGACATCAACATTAAGGCCTATGCCTATTCACTGCCCGATAAAGGCTGGGCTCCCCTGAAAGTCTATTTCAGCGCTTTTGGCACAAGAGGCGATCAAGATGAAATCCTAAAATATGAATGGGATCTAGACGGGAATGGTTCTTTTGAGACTGATGCCACTGCAAGCGCTGGTTATACTACCTACATATACACCAAACCCAGAACATATACCATTTCTCTCCGGGTAACAAATTCCGCGGGGGAATCCATAATCGCTCAGACCGAGGTCGCAGTAAAACATCCAGCTTCCAGCAGCGTGGATTACTGGTCAGTTTTTGATGACAGCAAGGTAAGGAAATTAGAGATCCAGATCACTCAATCGAACTGGGATCTGATGATGGACAATCCCTGGAAGAAACGGACGGTTCCTGCAGATGCCATTATATTCGGGGAAAAAGTGGAGGAAGTTGGAATCAGCCCAAAGGGAAATTCAACAATAGGTTTCCAGGCAAAGATCCCCCTAAAACTGGATCTGAATGCCTATTATCCTGAACAGGAATATAAAAATCTCAAAATGCTTCTCTTCCATAATAATTTCGGTGATTCCTCTCTTCTGCGGGAAAAAATGGCTTACGATATGATGCAATTTGCGGGGGTCCCCGCCAGCCACACTTCCTTCGTCGAAGTATGGCTGGATATCACAGATGACCAGGAACCGGCTGATTACCTGGGTGTCTATACTATGGTTGAGCGTCCGGATCCCAAATACCTCGCTAACCGCTTCGGCCGTGAGAACAATAGAGGAAACCTCTACAAAGCAGATGCCTGGTTTGAAGAAGGCGCAGCAGACCTGGCTTATTATGGAGAAAACATCGATGATTATCCCAAACCGCGCGGCGAACTTGCCTACGCCTTGATGTTCAATGATTCGCAGAAAGCCGATTATTCGGATATCATCCAGCTTTGTTATGTGATAGATGGGGTTGAATATGAATCCCCAGAAGATTTTGCCACTGCCCTGGAGGAAGTCTTTAATGTTGATACCTATTTGCGCTATCTGGCTGTAATATTCCTGTCTCTCAATTTCGATCAATATCCCGATACGGGAAATAATTATTATATTTATCATGACCCGGGGAGTGACAGATTTGAATGGATCGCCTGGGATATGGGCAACTCCTGGGGCCACTTTGGTGGCAATTTTGATCATCCGGTTTTCGGTACCGAAAACAGTCTGGGGCCCTTGCAATATCGACCTCTCTTTACGAAGGTCTTCGAAGTTGCAGAATATCGTCAAACTTATCTGGCTTACCTGGATCTATTAGTCCGAAATTATTTTAACGAGGAATTGATCAGCAAAATCGCCCTGGGCTGGGCTGATCAAATTCGTCCCCACATTCAGTCCGGGTCAGGTGACAAAATGTTCTTTGGCTCTTCCGCCATTTCATCCCTGGAACAATTTGACCTGGCTGTCCAAGAGATCATTGAATTAACAGCCAATAGGGCTGATTATGTATCTGGCGTTCTGCGTGATACTGTCGAGCAGGGCACCGAGGAAAAATGAAAACTATGTCACAAGTCTATTTCCCAGGAGGAATAGAATGAAAATCAAAACATTGCTGCGTCTTACATTGGCTATCAGCTTTCTGTTTCTTATTATCTCCCCAGCCATCTCGGCATTTGCTCAGGATGGAGAAATAATAGAGAGCTTCGATGACGAATCACTTCCTGGTTGGGAGCACTCCGAAGGAGTAAAAGTTGTCGATGGTGTTCTCCTGATCAGTCCCGAGAATTTTGCTGTGCAATTTGATGATTTCCCAGCAATATCCTATCAGTTTGATTTTAAACGTTCAGGGCCTGGAATTATCATCTTTCGGTACGCTATCAGTGAAGGTAAAGAGTACTCGTTGATTATTCATGATGAAGCCATCCACCTTGAATTAGCCCAGGAGGGTCAACCACAGTTCCTGGGAGAAAGCCCCTGGGATCCAGTTTCCAACGAATGGCGAAAACTTGAGGTAAAAATAAACCCCACGGGACAGCAGATCTCGCTAGATGGCAGGCTGATAATTACAACTGAGGAAGAGGAGATCCTGCACAGCGGAGGTCTTGGATTTTGGGTTGACGGGCAATCGGTGGTCGAGTTTGATAATCTGACCCGAAAGACCGCTGCTCCTGTCCCTGGCGAACCTCCAGAAGACCCCCGGCCCGAACAACAAGATGCAACAGTATCGGAAACAACCGACCTTTCCCCGGTTGATGAAGGGAACCCGGGACGCCTGAGCGTCAACGATCTGATCACAGAGCTCACCAGTTCGCAGGCAAATCCAACCCAGCTTTCTACATTCCTGATCAATCTCGGATTAGCGGTTGTTTTGTCTTATATTCTCAGCCGGGTTTACATTCACTGGGGATCATCTCTATCCAACCGGCGCCGCTTTGCCGCCAATTTCATATTACTCACAATAACTACCACTTTTATCATCCTGGTAGTTCGCTCTTCAGTTGCTTTGTCTCTCGGCCTGGTCGGCGCGCTCTCGATTGTCCGCTTCAGGTCTGCAATCAAAGAACCGGAGGAGCTGGCTTATCTGTTTTTCGCAATTGCCATCGGTATCGGCCTGGGAGATAATCAGCGGTTGATCACTGTGATTGCCTTAGCTGCTGCAATCCTTGTCCTTGGTATTATGCGTTTGTTCCGTGGTCGGCAGGCGGACTTTAATCTTCATGTCTCTGTGGGCAGCGCTGGAGCAGCGAAAGTTGATTTTGAATCCATTGTTGACACCCTAAAAGATAATTGTTCCCAAATGAAGTTAATCCGTTTTGACGAATCTGACCAAGCCCAGGAAGCCTCTTTCCTGGTTGAATTCAGGGATATGAAACAGCTCAAGGAAGCAAAATCTGCCTTGAGAGCGCTTTCAGACAAACTTGAAATCTCATTCCTTGATAATAAAGGAATCTGGTAAGTATTGCCCTTAACCATGGAAATTAATACACAAACTACCAGGGATTACCGCTACGAGCGGAAATATTTTGTAGATCTACTGGATGCCAGGCAAGCTATCGCGTTGGTAAAACGACATCCGGCCCTGTTCTCGGAAATCTATCCTCCGCGATATATCAACAACATCTATTTCGATTCTCCTTTATTGGGCAGCTACTGCGACAACGTCGACGGAGACCCGGAACGGAAAAAAACCCGGATCCGCTGGTACAATGAACTGTTCTGCCAGGTTGAAGAACCTATCCTGGAAATTAAAATCAAAAAGGGTTTAATGGGGACAAAAATTCAAATTCCATTTCCCGCTTTTTATTTTGGAGAAGGTTTCTCAAAGCGGGCAATGTTTGATATGATCATCTCATCTAATCTACCAGCTGATATCATTGATTATCTGAAGGCAACAGAACCCGTTCTGGTAAACCGTTATCTGCGCTGGTATTTTGCGACCCCAGACCGTCATTTCCGGGTAACCGTAGATACAAGTTTATCGTTTTTTCATTTGAAGAAAGACAACAACCGTTTCCTTTTCCACCGGGCAGATCACCAATCAATCGTAGTTGAATTGAAATACCGGCGTGAATACGATCCGGAAGCAAGCAGGATCAGTTCCGGATTTCCTTTCCGAATGACTCGGAGTTCAAAATATATCCAGGGGATTGAAAGGGTTTATATCTAGAGTATATCCGTCAGCTCAGGTTAAACAGGAACTCTTCAACTATCCGGTTAAATTCAGCGGGGCTTTCAGCTGGCAGAGCATGGCGGGTGTCCTTGATGATAGTTAGTTCCGCATTGGGCAGTAACCGGGTATAATGCTCTTTTTCCGCGTTCGAAAAATAATCTCCCTCGGCGCCTATCACCAGAGTTGGTGCCTGGATTTCTCCCAGTCGATCCAAGACACTCCACCCATAAGCCGCCTTTAAGGAGGCCAGATAGGAAGGTTTGTGATTATCCGCCCAGCGGCTGACAAATAATTTCCTGATCTCTTCCTGTTCGGGTTCAGTGAAAAAACGCTCCGCCAGAACCTGGCCCATTTTTTCAAGTCCAAAGAGTCTAACGATCAACAAACGCTGCCAGTAGCTGATACGGTCCTTGAAATTATGGGCAATCAACTCTGGCACGCTGTTGACAATCACCAGGCTGCGAACAACTTCCGGACAATCCAGGACCAGCTGAAACGCCACCATACCACCCAGGGATATGCCTACTATGTGGACAGAAGTGAGATCCAGCGCCCGGATCAGACGAATCGTATCTTCAGCAAATAACGGTATGCTGTAGGGACCAGGGGGTTTGCTGGAGCGTCCGTGTCCGCGCAGGTCTATGGTTATCACCTGAAAATGATTGGAAAATTCCGACAGCTGCATTTCCCAATCCTGACTGGAGGATCCCAGACCATGGATCAGCAGCAGGGGCTCTCCTTGACCGTGAATCTCATAGTAGATCTTTATTTTTCCAAGACTTAACAAAGGCATGAGCTGCTCACAAAAATTTGCTTTGAAAAATTTCACCAATTTTGTTTATAGTATATCCCTTCAAGATACTGTTGAACATTTAATCTTTGAAACTGAAATTCTATTATTTGTTTCTGACACAATTCTGCCACAATTCTATGTTAAACTGGGTTTATGACCCTCAAAATCCTGGTAGTGGACGACGAAACATCCGTGACCGATTTGATCGGCTACAACTTAAAAAAAGCCCATTATGAGGTCCTGGTTGCCCATGACGGGGAAGCTGCACTTCAGGCTGCGGAAAAATATAGCCCCGATCTGATCTTGCTGGATCTAATGCTTCCTAAAATTGATGGTCTGGATGTCTGCCGTCAGCTGCGCATGTCCAGCCAGGTGCCGATCATCATGGTCACCGCCCGGGGCGAGGAAACTGATCGGGTGATAGGACTGGAGCTGGGAGCAGATGATTACCTCTGCAAACCATTCAGCATGCGTGAACTGATGGCCCGGATCAAGGCTGTACTGCGTCGAAACCAAAAAGAAATCACGGGGACCCAGACAGCCGCCATCTTGGCCGGCCCCTCCGGCTTGTTACTTGATGAAGATTCCCGAACGGTGACTATACACGAAATCCCTCTGCCTCTCACCCGGTTGGAATTTGATCTTATTCAACACCTGGTCCTCAATTCCGGGAGAGTCCTTTCTCGAGAACAGCTGCTCAGCCAGGCCTGGGGGTATGATTTTGTGGGTGGAGTTCGAGCTGTAGACAGCGCCGTTAAGCGCCTGCGAAAGAAAATCCACCTGATAAATCCCGACCTGACCCTGATAGAGACTGTAAGAGGGATCGGTTACAGGATGGTGAAGTGAGCTGATGAGTACCCCGATCCGGATGCGGCTATCATTCAGCCATCTTCTTGTTTTATTAATAGGAATGGTCCTGGCCGGGATCCTGGTCTGGTTGGCTGTGGAAGAGATCTATCTGATATCCCAGCGGGAAAATTTACTGGCCCAGGCCAAGCTTACAGCGGCTGCACTGGAAGGCAGTCCGATTACTCCCTTTTCTCCAGATGCCTATTCACAGACTACCAATGTCACACCAGGCATCCATACCCGGCTGCTGAATGAAGGCGGCGCAGTTATAATCGGCGTGCCATTCCCGGAAGGAGAAAATCCCGTTCAAGTTCCTCCCAGCGAAGATCCCGGATATGTAAAAGCGGAGGAGTTAATCCTGCGCCCTGAAATCCAGTCCGCCCTGGCTGGCATTCCAGAAACTGCTATCCGTGAAATTGAAGCCTTGGATGGCAGACGCGTTCTCTATGCTGCCGCTCCGGTCCTCGGAGAAGAAGGAAAGGTCATCAACCTGGTTTACCTTGCAATGCCATTACCAGATCGGGGACTTCCAGGGAACCTATCCAGGCAGCTGCTAAGTGCCGTGCTGCTGGCCGGATTATTTGCCAGTTTTGCTGGTATTTTACTGGCCAGGGGCATTGCTCGCCCACTGGAAAAATTGGACTGGGCCGCGGCTGCCATTTCTGGTGGAGACCTGTCTCAAGTGGTTCCTGCCGATGGAAATATCAGGGAACTGGTAAGTCTGGGGCAAACCTTTAATGAGATGACTAAAAGCCTGCGTCAATCCGACCAGGCAAAAACCGCGTTTATCGCCGATGTCACTCACGAGCTGCGCACTCCGCTAACAGTGATCAAAGGAACTGTAGAAACGCTGGAAGACGGTGCGGTCGACGATTTTGAAGGAAGGGGAAGATTGCTGCACTCCATGACCATGGAGACCAATCGTCTGATCAAGTTGGTCAACGACCTGCTGGTATTAACAAGGTCAGATGCTGGAGCTCTATCCCTGGATATCCAATCCTTTGATCTGGGCGAGCTGGTTCAAACCCGCTGCGACATTATGGAACCGGTGGCAATCCAGAGCGGAGTCCAGCTTAAGCAGGAAAAGTCCGCTCATCTTCGGACCCTTGTATGGGGTGACCCAAATCGTACCGCCCAGGTACTGGACAACTTGCTAAACAACGCTTTGCAATATGGACCCCGGGATTCTGAGATCAGAATCTCCCTAGAAAATCTGGGAGATTCTATCCAATGCTCCGTTTCTGACCGGGGCCCAGGGATCTCCCCCGAGCACTTGCCGCTGATCTTTGAGAGATTCTATAGAGTAGATAAATCTCGGGACCGGGAAAGCGGGGGCTCCGGTCTGGGGCTGGCCATTGCCCGGGCACTGATCGAAGCCCAGGGAGGAATGGTCCTGGTGCAAAGTAAAGTAGGGGAAGGTACCACAATCGCCTTTACCCTCCCGGCTGTAAAATTGCCCGGAAACTGACCCTTTTCTGACACCATCCTGCCATGGTGATCTCCTATGATGGAGAAAACGGATATTCACCAACAGGAGGTTTCCATGAAATCCCAATCAACTTTACTAAATACTGTGTTAATTTGTGCAGTAGTATTTCTGGCCATTAATAGTGGGTTTCCGGCCCGGACAGCCAGCGCCGCGCAAGGCGACCCAGCCCCTTCGATCGATCAGAGCAGCTGCAGCACAGGCCGTTCTATTTCAGTCAGCGGCACGGCGGTTGTAAACGTTACCCCGGACCGTGTGTTAATTCAGCTGGGTGTACAGTCCAATGGTCGGACTCCTCAACTGGTAGAGGCGGTCAACAGCGCCACCGTTTACAGGGTCATTCAGGCGATCAAAAACCACAATGTGGCAGAAAAGGATATCGTAACAGACCGCTATGTGATCGACCCCATTTATAACGATTACGACTCGCTCACTATTGAGGGATACCGAATCTACAACACGGTGGCCATCACCTTGCGGGATATCAATGAAGTTAATGAGATCTTGATCGCTGCCCTGAATGCCGGCGCCAACCAGGTAGTGAATGTGGAGTTCTATCTGAGTGATTTGCGCCAATACCGCGACCAGGCCAGGGAGCTGGCCATGGTCGCCGCTGGAGAAAAGGCCCAGGACCTGGCTGAGGCGGCTGGCGCTGAAGCTGGCTGCGTGTTGAACATCAGTGAGAATACCTGGTCTTATTTCAGCGGGGGTTGGTGGGGGCGCAACAACAATCTCTGGACCCAGAATACAGTCCAGAATATCCCAACAGCAAACGGACAGGGGGGTGATTCTGAATTCGGCCCGGTTAACCTGGGGCAAATTTCAGTCAGGGCTGAAGTAAACGCAAGTTTCAGTTTGAAATAAAATCACCAATGTATACAGAAAAATCTCCGGCCAAAAACCGGAGATTTTTTTATCTCTGAAGAGTATTTTCTCACTTTCCCCTGGAATTATTCAGCGAGGTTGCCAGATTATTCGCCTGGGTGACAAATTGAGAGTCTCTATCGCTGCGATAATGCTGTGGGCATGTTTATCAGTTACACCCCGGTGAAACAGGCGAATTACCATTGTCATTGTTAGTGTACCGCTGCTGTAATCACGGTCTAAATCACAGCGGATAACACGAACATTTTTTGTTTTGACTGTATCTAAAATCGCACTTATATCAGCCTCTAGAGGAAAAGTGATCTCGAGCACTCGATAGGAGTGTTTCTTAAACACCACTTCAAGATAGGGCAAAAAAACCAACGCAAAAATTGCCATAATAGATATTAAGAAAGCTACTGCATAAAGACCGGCTCCACAAGCCATGCCAATAGCGGCAGCAACCCACAGGCAGGCAGCAGTAGTCAGCCCCCGAATATTGATTCCTTCCTTGACAATTGCTCCAGCTCCCAGAAAACCTATTCCGGTGACTATTTGAGCAGCAACGCGTCCGGGGTCTCCCGCAAAATCTCGACTCATCCCTGCTATCAAGGGCGACATCAGCATAAACGCTGCAGCCCCCAGACTGACCAGGAGATGGGTGCGAAGTCCGGCAGGTCTGCCGTGAATTTCTCGTTCCAGGCCCAGAATGGCACCCAGCAGAGTTGCGATTCCAAGTCTGATAATCAGATCTGTTGAAAAATTGATGCTCATAGATAGATCTCCTTCTTTGAAAAAACCAACCTTCACTTTTGATTATAGTACGTCCCCCTTAAAAACACAGCTAAGTAAAGCCCTTTTATATCAAATTCAGCCCATGTTACTTCAAACCCTATAAAAGATTTCAAACCAGAATATTCAGACTGAAGCCAACACCGGGGCAGGTATTTAACGCCTTCTATAAACCTGCGTTACTTGACAAACGATGATTTTCAGGTACTATCAGACCCGGTATTACCCTTTGGCAGTCGGTGCCGTTTTTTGTTATAACGCTGCTTGATTCCCCTGGTAACCTGAAAATAATTTGAATACAAGGATCTATTTGTTATGGACTTCACCCCGTTCAATCTTGACACACGCTTAAGTCCAGCCATTAAACGGGCTGGTTTTTATGAACCAACTCCCATTCAAACCGCAGCCATCCCGCTAGCTATGGCTGGAAGGGATCTAATCGGTACTGCCCAGACAGGAACCGGGAAAACCGCTGCTTTTATACTGCCGATCCTGCATAAACTTCTTAATACCCCCGGGAAGGGAACCCGGGCTTTGATCATTACACCAACCCGCGAACTGGCTGAACAAATTCATGAAACGGCTAAAGAATTGAGCGCAGGCACAAAAATTCGCAGTTTAACGGTCTACGGCGGAGTTGGACCAGCTCCTCAAATTGAAGCGTTAAAACAGGGAACAGAAATTGTGGTAGCTTGCCCTGGCCGGCTTTTGGATCATCTCCAAAATCATAATGCCAAACTGGGAAAAGTAGAAATATTGGTTCTTGATGAAGCTGACCGAATGTTGGATATGGGATTTTTGCCTGATATTAAACGAATTCTCAGGTTTATTCCGAAAGAAAGGCAGACCATGTTGTTTTCTGCGACTTTCCCAAAGGAAATTGAACAGCTGGCAGCCCAGACGCTTCGTAACCCAAAGCGGGTCGCCATTGGCCTTGCCCGCCCCGCTTATACTGTTGACCATACGCTGTATCCCGTACCGCACCACCTGAAAAATCGTTTGCTGATCGAGCTGCTTGATCAAACAAATACAAAATCGATATTAATTTTCACCCGGACAAAACACCGGGCTCAAAACCTGCTCAAAAAAATCAAAAGAACCAAATATAAAGCAACCAGTTTACATGGCGACCGCACTCAAGGCCAACGCCGTCAGGCTTTAAATGGTTTTAGAGATGGAAGGTATCAGATTATGGTAGCCACTGATATTGCTGCCAGGGGCCTTGATATCGATGGCATCTCTCATGTGATCAATTTTGATATGCCTGATACCGCAGATGCATATATCCATCGAATTGGACGGACAGGAAGAGCCCAGCGAACAGGAGAAGCCTTTACCTTTATCACACCGGACGATCAAGACCTGGTTAAAAAAATCGAGCAGATCATGAAGACAAAACTGCCGCAGAAGACTCTGGCGGGGTTTGATTACTCAATTCCAAAACCAGAAAATCAACAAACCAGAAGAAAACTCCAGCCCCCGAAAATCAAGTATCGAAGGTAAATTATCCAGAGAATAGTAATAACAAAAAGGCAGATCTTTCAAAAAGTCTGCCTTTTTTGTCCTTTCCATTTCGGAATACTCCAAATATATTAAAACAAGTTCATCTGGCTGTAATTCAATTTCCTGCCAAAACCACCCTGGTCTTCAACCCAGTCCAGGATTTCCTGGCAGGTGGCTTTGATTGAACGCCCATCTGTATAAATTGTCTTTTTCGCCAACAGTCCATTGGAGGGGTGGCGAACGAAATGTTCATTCAGCGCCAGCAATTCAGGATCGATCTTGCCTACCTCGTTTATCAATAATTCCGAGAATCTTTGGTTGACGATCTCTACTGAGCGGTCCAGGTCTGGCGAGGGCAGGATCTGAATCACAAACTTGTGAGGTTTTAAAGCTTTTTCGACCCGCTGGAATAATTCTGGGTCCTCATATACCGAATGACCGGCTCCAAAGTCCATCACGCAGTTCTTATACTCCTTCAAAGCTCGCTCTACTGCATGTGCATCAAAGGGTTTCCAGTAATTAATCAAACCCATCATGCCTTCTTTACCCACGATTTCAGATGCAAATTTTTCATCATAGCCGATCTCGTTATTAAACCGCTGCCGGACCTCATCCAGCTCAATGCGCGGCACACCCAACTGCTTGGCCAGTTTCTTGGCCAACGTGCTTTTGCCCACACTCATCGGTCCGATCAAAATAATGATAGATTTCATTAATCCTGAATTAACTTTTCCTGTTCAAATAAAACAATTATTCCCTGTTTATATCATTTATCCGAGGAATTCGTTTTCCAGCTGACCTTTTATATTTGTCTGGACCAGGAACAGATCGCCGGCCAGGGGCTGCTCCCGCCGAACGCTTTCGCTTAAACCAGTCCAGGCCGAAGTGATAAAAAGTTGATTCAGATCCGGACCGCCAAATGTACAGCTGGTTGGTCGTTGAACAGGCATGTAAACAACCCGTTCAATCTTTCCATCTGGATCATAACGAGTGACCCGCCAGCCATCCCAGTGGGCGCTCCAGACACATCCTTCACTATCAACAGTTAAACCATCCGGGAATCCATCCTCAGCAGGCACATTCACATAATCCCGGCGGTTATTAATCGATCCGCTTTCCAGATCGAAGTCATATGTATAGATCACTCGCCGGGGTGTATCTGTATAATACATGACCTTATGATCCGGGCTCCAGCCAATGCCGTTGGAGATCTGGATCCCGGTCTCCATAGTGTGAGTTGCACCATCTGGGTCCATTCGATACAGGCAGCTTTGGTCGTCTTCTCCCAGCGTTCCAACCCAGAAGCGTCCTCCTGGGTCAACTTTGCCGTCGTTAAAGCGGGCGTTTGGGCGTCCAGCTTCGGGATTAGCGATAATTTCGATTTCAGATGTGTTCTGATCCCAAAAAGCCAGCCCATCTCTTAACCCCATAAGCAACCCGCCAGATGCGCGAAAAGCCAGGCAGCCAATCGCCTGGCCAACGGGGGTGGTATCCCCCCTCCCTGTTTCCGGGGAATAACGATGAAAACAATCCCCCTCAATATCCACCCAATACAGCAATTGTTCTTCCGGATGCCAGACAGGTCCCTCGCCTAATTTGTTTTTTATTGTCAGGAAATGTTCAACTTGAAGCATGATCCTTCTCCCAATTTGAATAGTAACATAATTGGGGGTTTGAAGAGCTTCTGCTGGAAGATTATTTATGGCGCATTGGATCTACTAGGGGGTAGTATGGTTCTGGAGTATCGTGATCGAGTTGCTCTCTTAAAACCATAACCTCCTGGCGGATCTTCTGGCTTAAATCATAGACCCGATCAAAATCAGCTTCGGTCCATTCTCCGTTGTCCAACAAGATCCAACCATGCTGAAAACAAGCTTCAATTTCCCCCAGAAGGTTGCTCAGGTTTCTGCTTTTCACAGGCAACGAAAGAGATTGGATCCTCTGACCCTCATGCTTGCGGAAATACTCACTGGTAGTATCCAGGTCAAAGATCAAATCCGATCTTTTGACAGTACCAACAAAGTCGCCAAAGATCAGCAGTCTGCTCAATATATATCCCTCGATCCAATCCAAAACTTTTTTATTTACCATACCTACCAATAAGTAGCAATAACTGTACCAATACAAAATTAGATTTTAAATAAATATTTCCCTTCCAGATTAGGAATACAAGATGGCATTATACCTTAAATAGTTTTCAGATATTCACGGATCATCAGGGCTGCCGCGGCGCCCTCACCCGCAGCAGACGCAACTTGTTAGGTGCTGGAGGCCCGTACGTCCCCGGCGCTGATTATCAGGAACACTGGTTTCCGTCGTCTTCGATTTTCACCCAGCTGTAAGGAATCTGGTGCTCTCCCAGGAATTGTTTAGTGCGGCTGCAGTCCGGGCACCAATAGGAACCGTAGACTTTAATTTCAGGTATTGCGTTCATCTCTCCTCCAATACCAAATATTGAGAAGACTGCCAAGTATCGACGAGACTAGATACCAGAGGCTTACTTAGTCTTTGCTTTTTGATTGGGAAAATCCCGGTGGAATGTTGAACAGAAAACCTTATCTTTGATTTCAAGCAGCCAGGCTATAACAGACAACCGATTCAGTGAGAATGAACCCTTCTTTCTTATAGAGATTGATAGCACCACGATTCTCGCCATTTACAGAAAGAATAACTGGATTGAGTGCTTTACCTGATAAGAAGTTGGTTCCATATCGCAAGAGGTTTCGTCCCAGATTCTTTCCGCGATATTCCTCAAGAATCCCAAAAGCCAAGATCTCTCCTGCATTCATATCATCCAGATCTCTCATCATGGCAATGGTGCCGATCGGTTCCTGGTCTTTTTTGAGCAAACACAGGCCGCCTTCCAGGTAGCTCTGGTCTTCAAACCAGGTAAGAAGATCATCAGCTGTGTTTGTAGTATGACCGGCCAGATCTTTAAATTCCTGATTAAGGCAATCCACAAACTGGATAATGCCTGCTTGATCCGCGGGATCAAGGGGATAGACCGATATACCTTCCGGAAAAACCGCCTCTGGCGACTGGGGATCTCTGTTCTCTAGGATGAATGAATACCGTTCCACCTTGAATCCCAATTCCTTCAGGATCCCTGCGGTTTCTACTTTTTTTTCTGAAATAAAAAGGAAAATATTATCTAGGTCCTGGATATGCGGCCGGATAGCTTCCAGGAGTTTGGTGTAAGCTTCAACGGTATTAAGAACGGTGTGGAAAATGGAGAATCTGCCTTTATTTACACTCAGAAAACGTTTTGTGCGCATCAGGGTGACTGCTCCAACCACCTTGTCGTTTTTCATCAGTACATAAGATGGGGTCTCTTCTGAGAGATCAAAATCCCTGCCAGGCAGATAGGATCCATCGTGTTCAGCACCAAATGCAGCGGCATATTTTATTAACTCTTCTTTGTTATTATCTGTGACTTCATTTATCTTAAGCACCATGTCAGTTGACCTTTGCCAAATGGGTACGCCTTGGTATTTTTCGCTCACAAAGGGTGATATTGTACATCGTTTGTGCTAAACATGGTAGGAAAGATATGATCAATCCACCCAGATAATTATCCCTCCACTTAAAACCTTTACTAAACTTCAACTTTTCCTCCTTGGAATATCTGCCTTACGATTGGAGGCTTAATAAGATCAGGGATTGATCCTTCATCATCCCTGAAATGGTTCAACCCCTAAATCTGCATGCTATAATACTTTCACTTCCCGAGGAAGGAATCCATGCAAACAAGAACAAATGAGGAATGGCTCAGCGACCTTCGTGGTGAAAACCAGGATCAGGCCATAGAAGATTTGAGCCGGATATTAAAGAGGGGTTTGATCTATGCCCTCTCCAGCCGAATTCAAACCGACCTTGAAACCCAGGCAGATGATTTTGTGCAGGATGCAGTCTTAAGGATCCTGGATAAGATGGACACGTTTCGGGGAGAGAGCAAATTTACGACCTGGGCCCATAAAGTAGCTGTGCGAGTCGCTTTTACTGAAATGCGCAGGCAGCGCTGGAAAGATATCTCTATAGAGGACCTGATGCCTGAAGACAGCGGCGATTTCACTCCCCTGGTGCTTTCAGATCCCAGCCCTAATCCAGAAAAGCGGGCTCAACAGACAATAATGCTGGAAATGGTCGACGAGATGTTAAGAACGGACCTCACTGAGCGGCAGCGGACGGCCTTGATGGCGATCATGCACGGGGGGATGCCACTGGATGAAGTTGCCCGGCGGATGGACACCAACCGGAATGCTCTCTATAAATTACTGCACGACGCCAGGAAACAAATGCGCAACCGGTTAATTGAAAAAGGTTTAACCGCCCAGGATGTCCTGGAGGTTTTTGAGGGTGGGTAAGACAATTCAGTTTTATCCCGTCAGAATTGTAGGAGAACGTTAAAATGAAATTATCATCAGAAACCATCCGCAATATGATGAACTCGATCAAATCGACCCGGGATCAAGAGCTGACCTGCGGTCATTGTTATGACGAGCTGGATCAATTCATAGAACTGAAATTAAGCGGGAAGAACGCCGAAGAAGCCATGCCTCTGGTCAAGGAACATCTGGACCGCTGCGCCGCCTGCCGCGAGGAATACGAGTTCTTATTATTAGCCCTGGAAGCTATGGTAGATTAATGAATTACCAAAGCATATTTGTCTGGCGAATTATTAGTTGAGGTGTAAATGACAGAAGACAAAACCATTTCCTGCATCCACTGTGGAAGAGATGACAGCCAGGTACCTGTGGTTGTCTTTTATTATAAAGACCAGGAACATCATATCTGTACAGAACATTTCCCTGTCTTAATCCATCGCCCTACGGAACTTACAGGCAAATTACCTGATATGGACAAACTCAATCCGGTTGATCACGATTAGTCTGTTCTCTCGTTCATAAACCACTCTACAAAAACGGCGAAGACCATGAATATTTTAGCTATTGTTTCCGGTGAATTCGGCCATCGAAATGTACGTAATATCCAGGCAAATGCACCTGATGGCTGGAAAATTGAGGTCTGGCAGGCTCCGCCAGCACTCCCACAAATAATCGATTATCCAGAAGATCATCTTCCTGATACCTTCCCGGCTGCCGATCTGATCCTTTCCTTTGCCGAAATTACCGGAGTGGCTGAACTCCTGCCCGAAATCGCTAAAAAAAGCGGGGCAAAAGCGGTTGTTGTGGCGGTTAATAATGAAACCTGGCTGCCGCTGGGATTGGGACGTCAATTGCGGGGCTGGCTGGAAGAGATGGATGTGGTTTGCGCCACACCCCGGCCGCTCTGTTCATTAACAGAAAATGATTATGGGGTAACCCGTTACGACCGGATCAAATTTTCAAGTCCAGAGATCGCCGAATTCGCCCGTTACTTTGGCAAACCCAATCTGAAGATCGAAGTTGATGAAGAAAGCAACACCATCAAGTCCGCCGTAGTGCTCCGGGATGCTGTGTGCGGCAATACCCGCCACGTTGCCCAGCAGATCATTGGCCTTTCTACCGCTGAGGTTGTGGATAAAGCCAGCCTGCTCCACAAACATTTCCCCTGCCTGACCACGATGACCAAGCTGGATGATTTTGATCATGAGACCCTGATGCACGAATCCGGCCATCAGCTGACCGAGAATATCAAAAATCAGCTTGGTTAGAGCTATATAACTCAACAATCAAATCAAAAAAACCGGCTAATCGCCGGCTTTTTTTTGGAGCTATGGTTAGCTATTCTTTTCCAACGGCAGGAATTAAATAATCCCGGATCAGCTTTTGCGGCTGGACAAAATCCTTATCAGCAATATTGGCCGTGATCACAACAACCAAATCCTGTTCAGGCGCCAGATAAATGAACTGTCCCTTATAACCATGGGCTGCGTAAAACCCATCTCCATGGATCCACCACAGAAAACCGTAATATTCATCCCAGGGTTCCAGCGGATCCGGAACCTGGTGATAGGGGCGGCTGGATAACTCCACCCAATCCGGGGGCAGGATCTGCTCCCCATCCCAAACACCATCCTGAAGATATAAATAACCGAATTTCGCCATGTCACGGGGAGTCAACTCCAATCCCCAGCTTCCATTGGGATTCCCTTCCTCATTTCGCTCCCAGCGATAGTTGGTTATTCCCAGGGGTTTAAAGAGATATTGATCTGCAAATTCACGGGTATCCATTTCGCAGGCCTGGCTGATCAGTGCAGAAAGGACCTGCGGGCCGCCGTTGCTGTAAAACCAGGTTACCCCGGGGGGATAGATCAGAGGCTCGTCCAGTGTGTATTGAGCCCAATCCGATGACGCGTACATCTCATCCGGATCATAGGCCAGGCCAGAGGACATGGTTAAGAAATCCTTAATGGTAAGTGATTGCTTTTGGTCGTTCATATTCAAGAATTCCCTGTCTGGAAAATAAGCCAGAATGGGATCTTCTATACTCTCGATACAGCCTTGCTGCAAGGCGATGCCCACCAGGGAAGATATCACACTCTTGGTGACAGAATAAGTTTCATGAAGGGATTTTTCTTGATAGATGTAATAATATTTTTCAGCGACTATGACTCCCTTGTGAATCACAACAAGGCCGTCATAGTTCAAACCAGAACGATCAATCTCTTCGATCATGACTGTGACCAACTCACCATCCAGACCGACATCTTCCGGTTTTTTCACTTTCCAACCATTGGTTGGCCAGTTGACCTCGCCGCTAGAACGAAACAGGTCACAGCTACTGTTTAAAAGAACCAGTGCGCATATGGTCAGGACTAATAATCGTTTGATCCAGGGACTTTCCTTCATCATTCTCTCTATCATTCTCAGTCTTCAAATCAAGTATAGGTAACTCAATTCAGCTTGTCAATAAGCTGATGTATAATCATCACAGAATAATAGAAGGTTCATCATGGGCAGCCGGCTCCGGATTTTTTTGATCATTCCTGCAGTACTGATCCTCGTAGGAGGATTGGTTCTTTTTTCTGGAACTGTCAGCGCAACTTCTCCTTCACAACAAAATCTATTAACTACACCGATTTATGACAGGCCAGGACCAGTGCCGACGGTTTATCCTCCTTCCCAGGCAGATAACGGCGCCCAGGTGTACTGGGGTATGTGTCAGGACTGCCACGGGGATCAGGGGCAGGGCCTGGACGCCGAATGGCGCTCCACGTTCGCGCCGGTAATCCGGGATTGCTGGGGGTCAGGCTGCCACGGAGAGGACGCCCCGGAAAACAGCTTTATTTTACCTGAAGCCGGCGCGCCCGCCCTGGCTGTGCCAGGGGCCCTGCCCCAGTTCTCCACAGCCTTTGAACTTGGCAGTTATATCCATCAGAATATGCCCTTTTCTCCTACAGGTTCGCTCACAGAAGATCAGGCCTGGGAACTGACGGCTTATATTCTCCATCTCAACCATAAAGGCAGCCCGGAGCTGACACTTTCAGGCACCAACAGCGCAGCGATCCAGGTCCACCAGGAAGTCAAGCTACCCGGTCTGGAACTGCCCGGAATTCTACTCCTCAGCCTGTTCCTTATTATCGCAGCTGGATATATCGGCCAGCTGTCCAGACAGCCAGCTGCTGAATCCAGCCGGGGAAATTTTTACCATCACCTGCATCCTGCCACTGTTCCGGAGGCTCAAAGCAAATTCAGCTTCACACTTGGCGCAGGAGGCCTGGCTGTTTTTTTCAGCCTGGTCTTATTGATCACCGGCGCCCTGGAAATGTACTATTACCTGCCTACACCTTCTGGTGCAGCAGAATCGATCCAGGTTCTGACCAACATTATTCCTTACGGGAACTTGATCCGTAATTTGCACTACTGGTCTGCTCAGCTGCTGGTGGTCACCATAATGGTTCATTTGGTGCGGATCATCCTGACCGGGGCCTATGCTCCTCCCCGCAGGTTAAACTTCCTGCTGGGTTTGATCCTCTTGGTCTTGATCCTGCTGCTGGATTTCACGGGTTATGTGCTGCGCTGGGATGAAGGCATCCGCTGGGCGCTGGTGGTGGGTACCAATCTCCTGAAAACCATTCCCGGGATTGGAGAGGGGCTATATCGATTTGTGATCGGCGGCCCGGAGCCGGACGCTCCAACCCTGATCCGTTTTTATGCCTGGCATATCTTCGGGCTGACCCTGGCCGTGACCGGTATTACTGCCTGGCATATCTTCAGAGTCAGGAGGGACGGCGGTATCAGCGCACCTCCAGCAGTGAGGGGCGAAAAAATCAACCGCATCCCCCGATCAGAGTTATTGAAGAAAGAAGTCCTCGCCATGATCATTGCTGGGGTTATCCTGCTGCTGCTCTCGGTTTTGGTTCCCGCTCCGATCGATCAACCTCTGGTGGAAAATGGCGCCCAAGTGGGTGATTCCCGGGCCCCCTGGTTTTTCCTCTGGATCCAGGAGACGCTTCAATATGGGGATCCCTTTTTCTGGGGAGTGGTGCTGCCGCTCGGGGCGGTGATCCTGCTGGGTCTACTGCCCTATATTCTTCCTAATGCCAAAAAGGAGGAGTGGGGCCGCTGGCTGCCATCCGGAAATCGCCTGGGGCAGATCATCGGAATCACCATCATTGCCATAATATTCCTTTTAACGTTACTAGGATGGCTCAGGTAACCTATGACAGAAGAGATCTCTTTCTCTCGCAGTAAATTCCTTCAACTCAGCTTTAAGTTGGTCCTGGGCCTGGCCGGTATTCTGGGGCTGGGTGGCCTGGTGCGTTATTTCAGCCATCAACCAGCGGGTCAAACCCCCACTATTTATGATCTGGGACTGGCAGCTGATTTTCCTGCCAGCGGCGAGCTCGTCCGGCTTGATATTCCGGCCATCATCTATAAAACGAAAGATGGTTTTCAAGCATACAGCCTGGTCTGCACCCACCTGGGATGCACTGTGGAAGAGGATGGAGAGAATTTCAGGTGCCCCTGCCACGGCTCTCAATTCGATCATGATGGTAGAGTTCTAAAAGGTCCGGCAACTGAAAAATTACCAACCTTAAGTGTGACTGTTTCTGAGAATGGCAGTTTGATCCTCAATACCGGAGGGGGAGGCAAATGAAAGGCTTATTGAAATGGCTCGTGATCTTTCTTGGCGGGCTGTTTGGCCTGGTTCTGGTTATTGGCCTGATCCTGTACGGGATCGGTCAGGCCCGCTTGAATAAAACCTATTCCTTCACCCCCCGCATGGTCAAAATTCCCTCAGACGAAAAAAGCCTCCGGGAAGGAAAACGGATCTTCCAGTACCGGGGCTGCGAAGCCTGCCATGGAGAAGAACTGCAGGGGGTGGTTTATCTAGAGAATCCCGCTATCGGCCAGGTGATCACGCCCAATCTGACCAGAGGCGAGGGTGGGATTGGAACTGAGCGAACGGATCTGGATCTGGTCCGGGCTGTGAAATATGGGGTCAGCGCGGATGGAACAGCCCTGTTGTTCATGCCATCAACTGAATTTTATTATCTATCTGACCAGGATCTGGGTGTTGTCCTGGCTTATATCCGCAGTAAACCCCCGGTGAATAATCAGCCCCAGCCCAGCGAACTTTCAACGACTGGTTTTATTGTCATGAACCTGACCCAGGAGATCACTTTTTTACCGGCGGAATTAATCCCTCCCGGGGAGGATCCTCCACCTGCGCCTGAACCTGGATTGACTGCGAAGTACGGAGAATACCTGGCCTTATCCTGTCCGGTCTGCCACGGTTTAGGGCTTTCCGGCGGCGAGATCACCGGCTTCCCGCCTGAATGGCCCGCGGCGGGCAACTTAACTCCCGGACTCGGCAGCCGGCTGCCCACCTGGGGAGAAAAAGGGTTCATTGAGATCATCCAAAACGGGGAAAAACACGGCCGGGCCATTCACCCGGACTATATGCCCTGGACTTCCTACAGGCATATGAACGCCCAGGAACTGCAAGCGGTTTACCAATACCTGATGTCGCGCGAGCCAGTTGAATTTGGAAATCGGTGAAAATAGCAATTAAGGAGTTGGTGTTGCTGTCTTCAGAATGATGATTGGCCTATCAGTAGCTGTGGGCGTTTTGGTAGGAAAATGGATGATCGGTTTTGGTGTTGGGGTGGGGGACGAACCCTGGTAGGGATCGAACATTTCGGTAGGCGTCTTCGTAGGAAAATGGATCACTGGTTTTGGGGTGGGGGATGAACCCTGGTATGGATCGAACATTTCGGTTGCCGGTATAACAACATCCAGTGGATCCACGAGTTCACCCGAAGCAACCGGGGGCGTTGGAATAATTGCTACCCCATGGACAGGTGTTTCATAGAAGACTTCAATAATTCCCTCCGTTGTCTCTGCAGGAACAACAAACTCCATGGTTGGAAACCCGTTCAAATGGGGCAGTTGGATTTGCGTGGGTTGGAAAAAATAGCCGGGATCAAATACCATCAATGTGGGATCAGGACTGCCTTCCCCGTCTCCCGGATCACTGCTGGGAAATATTATAGATACAGGGTTCTCCCCACTGGGATTGGAAAACTGATCGTCTGGTGGCAACGTTTCCTCACCCGAAAGGTCTATGATGGTTTCACAGAAGCCCGGTTGAGGTTGATAGGCTTGTCCGCCAAAAAATTGCAGGCAGGTGTTATCCAGGGATGCCAGAGCTTTCAGGGGATAGTTCGGGCTGTACCGGTAAGGCGATCCTGCATCTGCCAGGGAATAGCGGTCATTATATTCAACCCACCCTGGATGAAAGATCTCGCCTTCCAGCCAAACCCGCCAGACGAATTGATCTCCTTCTAAAAGTTCATTCAAGACCGCAATTTGGTAAGCTGAGTCTGAGTCCGGGGATCGTCTGATATATACCCTGGATTCCTCAGCGTTATAGCTTTCTTCAAAACCGTTCCAGATATCCTGAAAAGGTTCGGCGAGCCGGGGCCTATTACCTCCTGCATCCCTGTTTGGATCGACCAGGAGAGAGATCATCAGATCATTCCAGGTTGTATCTTCCAGGGCCTGGGTCAAAATCAGCAGGTCCGGCCGGTTATCCAGATCGGTGTCTAGCTCCAGAGAGATGTATACCAGTTCGCTGCTTGCGGGACCAACGGCTAGTACTTCAAATACTGTCCAATCTCCTGCAGGACGGATACGGGATTCCTTAATATCCAGATACGGTTGGTAAACCATCTCATCGGCGGAAAAAGGCCGTTCATACTGATTCACAAACCAGGTGTCGGCCCAGGCCCCACCGATAATATATTGGGCCATCCAGTTTCCATATTCTCCATCCGAGCGGGCATCCTCAACAATGACTACGGGGTCACCCGGTTCCCCGGGAACCAGATCCACTTCCGGGTCAACTCCAGCTGGCAGTCTGCAGCCTGACAGAAATATTAATACGATCAACAAACCCATCAATCCGATAAGAATCAAATTTTCCCACATGGAGTTGGAAGCATTTCTCTTCATCGATACCGTTTTGACTCACAGATTACCTGATAGTTGGGGGACTGTTCTGATTTTGATTGTAAGGAAAATTGGTAGAGATGTCAAATTTCTCTGTTAAAGTTTCAAGGGGCAGGTTCTTGAAAAAGGCTCTTGACAAGTACCTTTTGCTCTGCTATTATTCCAGTACTGTAGTATTCTAGAACTGGAATATAATATGCCTCTAAACTCCTTAACCGACGCTGAATTGGTCATCCTCAGCCTGATCCTGGAAGAACCCCAGCACGGTTACCAGATCGAGCAGCAGATCACGTTGCGCAATATGCGGGCCTGGACTGACCTGGCTACTTCTTCCATTTATTATCTTTTGGGAAAATTGGAG
Organism: uncultured Anaerolineales bacterium; assembly: GCA_964627755.1. Taxonomy (GTDB): domain Bacteria; phylum Chloroflexota; class Anaerolineae; order Anaerolineales; family UBA11858; genus B10-G9. The sequence continues at coordinate 10,648 of CAZVIH010000050.1, read as the reverse complement.
GAAAAGGGATATATAGAAAAGATCCCGGAAAATCAGGAAAAGCCGGGAGAAAGGCCAAAAAAGGTCTATCAAGTGACCGAAAACGGTCGTTCTATATGGAAAGAAGCCACAATCGGCGCATTAACAAGCCCAACTATCACTTATACAAATTTTTTAATGGGATTACACAATCTCTGGAACATCCCGCCCGCAGAAGCTCTTGAAGCGGTAAAAACTTATCAAAACTGGTTGGAAGGTGACCTTCAGCGCCAGCGAGATGAGCTGGAAGATCTAGGTATGTCGTTTTTCCCACTGGATGTCTTATTTGACTATGGCTTTGTATTGGGAGAAGCTGAACTGGCCTTTCTTGCGGAGCTGATCACCCGCCTGGAGAAACTGAATCAGGAATCCCAAACCTCACCCCAAAAACAAAATTCAACCACGGAGGAATAAATCTCATGAACCAAGCCAAGTTAGAAATCACTCCTATTGGCCATGTGGAAGCAGATGAGAGCCGGGGCCTCTTCCGGCTGCAGATTGATGAACCTTATCGGCCGGCCCTGCTGGGCTTGGATCGCTGTACCCACGCGATCGTTTTCTGGTGGGCAGACCAACACGACAATCCTGAAGATCGAGCCAACAGTCTGGTGATGGATTTGCCTTACGCCCCTGATGTAAGATCAGGCGTATTTGCCAACCGTTCCCAGGCCCGCCCCAATCCAATTGCCATCACCACTGCCTATCTGCTCAACATCGATCAGGAATCAGGTGTCGTTGATCTGGCGTATATTGACGCCTTTAACGGCACCCCATTGGTGGACATCAAACCCTACCTGCCGATGTCAGATCTGGTGCTTTCCGCTGAATATCCAGATTGGATGGAAGGATTCCCGGACTCGATGGAAGACGCTGCCGAGTTCTTTTCAGACCCGGAGAACATTAAGAAGTTTTCTTGATATATTAGACAAAAGGCAGTTTTATTTACTGCTTACTAAATATATAATTCTATTTGTATAGCCTCTCAATAAAACACCAAGGAGCAGATATGTCTAAATCCCGGATCCCAGTCATTGTTGGTGCTGCCAGAACAGCCATTGGCGGTTTTGGTGGTACTTTATCTAATATCACCGCTCCAGAACTGGGCGCCGTCGCCATCCGGGCTGCCATTAAAAGGGCAGGAATCGATCCAGCCAGCGTTGATGAGGTCCTCATGGGATGTGTAGTACCGGCAGGAATAGGACAGGCGCCCGCCCGCCAGGCGGCCATCAAAGCCGGCCTGCCTGATCAAATTGGAGCTGTAACCGTCAACAAAGTCTGCGGTTCAGGTCTCAAGACAGTCATGCTGGCCGCGGGCATGATCAAAGCCGGCGATGGAGATATCTTCGTTGCGGGCGGCATGGAAAACATGAATAAGGCCCCCTATTTGCTGCTGCATGGTCGAACGGGTTACCGATTGGGACATGGCGATGTGTTAGACGCAACCGTTCATGATGGTTTATGGTGCCCGTTTGAAGATAAACACATGGGTCAGTCAGCAGAGTGGATAGCTGCCGAGTATAACGTAAGCCGTGAGGAACAAGACCAGTTCGCCCTCAAAAGCCACCAGAAAGCTGTTGCAGCAATCAAAGCCGGAAATTTCACAGAAGAGATCACCCCGGTAGAAATACCACAGCGAAAGGGAGAACCGCTAATCTTTGATACAGACGAGATCCCCCGCGAAGACACCTCTCTAGAAAAGTTGGCACGTTTAAGACCGGTATTTCAAGAGGATGGGTCTGTGACCGCCGGCAATGCTTCTGCCATTTCTGATGGTGCAGCGGCGGTTGTGATCATGAGCGAAGCCAAGGCTGAGGAACTGGGCATTAAGCCCTTAGCCCGCATCACAGGATATGCAAACACCGCGGTTGCCCCGCTGGAAATCTTTACCGCTCCCGCCTATACCATGCGGGCTTTATTTGAAAAAACAAATACCACTCTTGATGATTATGATCTTATCGAGCTGAACGAAGCTTTTGCTGCCCAGTGTCTGGGAGATGAAAAGATCATGGTTGACGACGGCTGGGATTGGGAGAAAGTGAACGTAAACGGCGGCGCCATTGCCCTGGGCCACCCGATCGGCTGCTCTGGCACCCGGGTATTGGTCACCCTGATTTATGCCCTCAAACAGCGCGGTCTCAAGACCGGGATGGCCTCCCTGTGTCTGGGCGGAGGAGAAGCCGTAGCGTTAAGTATTGAAATGCTGCTCTAGGTGAAACAGGATTGTACCCAACCTTATCTACATGGAGCGGTTTCCTTGAAAGGAAACCGCTCCATGATCTTGATACCCTAAGTATCCCTTAATCCAAATCGCTTTTTAGCTTATGAACCTGATTGTAATTCCCCCCCATCACAACCCAGACTTCTCCAGCGCTGATCCTGTAGACAACCGACCACTGGGTGGACGGCTGGGAAACCTCTTTTAGCAAAGCCATAGCCTGGTGCGGACTTAACTTCCCTTCCTTTCAGTAAGTTTTTCTTCAATCGTCCCGTAACGGCCGCACTGAACTTCCGGATCGATCCCGGCTTCCGCCACTAAAAAATTCGTCGCCAACTGCCAGGGATTTTCATTGGGCAGCACTACAATCTCGCCCCTCGAGAACTCGATCACTGCAGATCGTCCACTCTGTTCCGAGATCAGATAATGAATAGGGGTATTCCCCATCTCGATATTGTAGCTCCTAATAATTTCAACAGCTTCGTTGATCGTAGCCGCCTGGTCAAGGACCTTGCGGATCACCATCAGGGAATCGATTGTTTCTTTGGAGGGATCCTCTTCCATATCACCCGACGGAACAGCAGCCATGCCTACCACCAGGCCTTTTTCGTTCATCCCGTCAAAAGGAATAAAAGGAGCATCAAGCAATCCAATTTGTTCTACCAATGGCAGATCGGTTATGCCAAAAGGGTGATCTTCTCCAAATCCAAGATAATAGATATCCACCATGGAGACTGATGCATACCCTCCTGGTGGATCCATGAATAACAGCAGCGCAGGGCTGAAATCCCAGTCAAAGTTACGGCCAAATAACATCTCGTCCGGATCCCCATAGGCGGCAAAAAGAGAACAGGTCCAGGCGGGTTCTTCTTTAAACCCGTGCAGAGTAGTAGTGCTTTCTTTTTCCACTGCCAGGCCCCCTTCGTAAACCATCGTGTAGAGGGGGAAATCATCAATTTGTTTCAAACTTAAGAGAATTTTGGCTTCATCTGCAGATATACCTTCTGGGATTTGCTCCCGCAGGTCACCCGGTTGAGGAGTAACCAGGCGGGGATTTACCTGGCAGGCGCCCAGAAAAATAACCAGTATCAGAACCAAAAAAACCGGCACTTTTTTGTGATCTGTCGGGGATAATTTTGAGAAACCTGAATAATTAGACAAATTTTTACCCTTTCTCATACAAGGAAGGGTAATGGCATCGGTACTAAATTGTAAATGGCACGCTGGAATGATTAAGTACCATAACAGAATTGTATCCAAGCGCAGGAAGATATCAAGTATTTATAAGCCTTGACTGTATTTTATATATTATGAAGTCTGGTTCAGTATTATCAGGTTTCCCGTCTTGTTTTAGCCAAAACAGGGAATTGCTCATTTGGAATTGATCCAGTGACGACCTGATTAAAGGACCCAAACAAGTCCACATTAAAATATAAAGGGACGCCCGATGCGGCGTCCCTGGGTGATTATTCTGCGGCTGGTGCAGCGCCGGGGCTGCCCTGCATAGACTGCAGCGCCAGGTAGCGTTCTCCAAATTTTTCGATCTTCAGCACTTCATCATCATATTGGGAATAATGGCGTTCTTCATCCGCTACAAGCCCTTCAAATACCTGCCGGGAACCAGCATCACTATTTGCTGAACACTCATTGGCCCAGATGTTGTAATCCTTGAAACTTTGTTCCTCCATCTGTCGGGACTGGTCAAGCATTTTTTTGACATCCTGGATCTTTTTAACTTCTTCAGATGCCACCATTTCCACATCACCGTTCAGGAATATGATCCTTTCCGCACATCTTTCGATGTGGCCCATTTCCTCAATCGCCGTCCTGATGAACAGTCCAGCCAGCAGATCATAACCCTGGTCTTCGCAGTGAAAATGAAAATACATATACTGATGGACAGCATACATTTCATCGGCAACTGCTTTGTTCAGCAGATCTATACTTTTTTCGTACATTTTTAGCTCCTTTTGATCGAGATTTACTAAAATTATAACCCACGCCAATCTGTTCTATTGATGTCCAATAAGCTGTTTTGGATTACTTAATATTCGCTGGAATTCCTCATAGAATAATCCTGCGTGTACTCCGTCCATCAGGGCATGATGCCCCTGGACGGATAAAGGCATAACGGTCTTCTGTCCTTCTTCCCTGAATTTACCCCAGGCAAAACGAGGGACGGAATCCGCCGGGGAAAGTTTAGCCGGATGCATAAAACTGGAAAACGAAACCCAGGGGATCGAGGTCATGAACAACATGCCATCATTGGGGATTTTTTCTTCAAGGGAGGGTTCGGTTTTTATCCGCAGGATCTCTTGCTGCGTATCCCTTGCAAAGGCTAAAAAGTCTTCTTGATAGATCGCGGTACAAAAAGTAAACAGATCGTTATTACTGAGTATCGTAGCCGAGGGGTGGACGACTTCATATTCAACCGGGTTCCCTTCCCGGACCCGCTGGCGGAATTCGGGGATGCTATTAGCTACTCGCGCTACCAGGTACATGATGGCAGCCGTAAAGGATATCTCTTTTTCCTTGATCAGCGGTAAAAAATCCGTGATGTCCATATCAGCACAGAGGCTGAAATATGGGTATTCAAATTCCTTGTAAAACAGGTAGTGCTCCCGGCGGAGCCAATCCTCCAGATTGATCGTTTTCACTGTATACCTCCTGGGTCTACTTTTATCTTAACCGCCTTTAGATGGTTTTGGGAAGGTGAAAAAAATCCGCCCCTGGGTTTGGCATCCAGCAGGGGCGGATTGACAGTCATGGAAAGACCTGTGTTTATTTGACGGCTTCTATAGTTGCCGAGAGAACGTACTCTTCAACTGGGATCCCGGGCATCCACCTACTGATAAATTCCCGGCTTCCATCTTTGGGGCTGATTTTGATATTTTTGAAACCTGCCTCTTGCAGGATTTGATCCAGTTCATCCACCTGCAGCGCACCTGCTACGCAGGAAGAGTGCAGATTCAAATCCTCTTTAATCTCCGGGGGCATTTCCCCGGAGGAGACCATGTCTGATATGGCCAGCCTCCCGCCAGGTTTTAACACACGGTAAGCCTCATTATAAACTGCGGCTTTATCTGGAGAAAGGTTTATGACACAATTGGAAAGGATCACATCAATGCTGTTGTCATCCACCGGCATATCTTCGATCTCGCCCAAGCGGAACTCCACATTTTTATAGGCGCCTTTCAGGGCGTTTTCCTGTGCCTTTTCGATCATATCCGGGGTCATATCAATCCCGATTACCTTTCCATTTTCCCCGACCTGCCTGGCAGCCAGAAAGCAGTCAAAGCCCGCCCCGCTGCCCAGATCTAAAACTACTTCTCCTTGTCGAAGCGCGGCAATCGCCTGGGGATTTCCACAACCGAGACCCATCACGGCACCCGGAGGGACACTGCCAATTTCTTCTGCCGAATAACCCATCAGTGAAGACTGCGTTTGTGGTTGGATCAAATCAAACGGATCGATAACATTCCCACAGCAAGAACTTTTTCCACCAGATTCGTTTTCGCTGTTTCGGGCAATTTCTCCATAACGTTCCTTGACCGAATCGTGAATGATTTTATCTCTGGAACTACTTTTCCCAATCATCCAATATCCTTCGTTTATTGATCATTGAATTAGAATTTTTTCTGGTACCGGTGACAGTAAGGCTGTTGATTTTTCTTGACATAATAGTCCTGGTGGTAATCCTCTGCCTTCCAGAAAGCCTCCAAGGGCTTCACCTTGGTTACCACATTAAAACCTTTCTCTTTGAGCTGGTCAATCAAAGCCAGGACTGTATTCTTTTCTTCCTCTGTACTGTAAAAGATAGCCGATAGATACTGGGCTCCGATATCCGGTCCCTGGCCATCTGCCTGGGTTGGGTCATGGATCTCGAAGAAGAATTTGGTTAATTCTTCATAACTTGCCTGTTCAGGATCATAGGTGATTTCCACCACTTCATAGTGGCCGGTCATACCTGTACATACTTCCTGATAGGACGGATTGTTCACGGGCCCGCCCATATACCCGGAAACAGCACTGAGCACCCCCGGTTTTTGTTGGAAGAGATGTTCAACACCCCAAAAACACCCTCCAGCGTAATAAGCTTTGGCTTCAGTCATAGATTATTGCTCCGGTTTAAAAACTAATGAGATTGAATTTACACAATGCCTGGTATTCTTGGGAGTTAACCCCTCACCAGTGAATACGTGACCCAGGTGTCCTCCACAGTTAGTGCAGACGATCTCTGTTCTCCTGCCATCTGCATCCCTGTGTTTGGTGACAGCACCTTCTACTTCATCATCAAAGCTGGGCCAGCCGCAGCCAGATTTGAATTTGTCCACGGATCGATACAACAGCGCATCACACTGGCGGCAGTGATAACTGCCTGTTTCATAAAAGTTATCATATTCGCCACTAAAAGGACTTTCCGTCCCTTTCTGTAGGATAACTCTCTGTTCTTCTTTATTTAGGGATCTATATTTTTGGTCCATCATAAAACCTCTCAATTAATAATCTATTACTTCATTGAATATAAACTTAAGATTAAATCCGCCGCGGTTTCACGGAGCCAATCACTATCTATTTAGATTCGGATCTATCCTGTTTTCTTACCCTGTTCAGGCAGATTGCCAGGCTCGTTTTTCCGCCTTTCCAGGAATAACACGTCCCTCCATTTTCCCGCCTCGGGAATATAGCTCATTTTTCCGATCTTACTCCTCTCTCCAACAACCCGGAATCCGAATGATAAGTGTAAATGTATTCTGGTTATGTTCTCTGGGAAGATGCCGGCTTGCAGAGTCCAGAAACCTGTTTTTTCGAATTCCGAGATAATCTTTTCCATCAGTATTTTACCCAGGTCCTGTCCCTGAGAATTGGGATCAACGTAGATGCTGAGTTTACCTACCCCTTGGTAAACCTTGCGGGTAAAAACCCGGGAGATAGCAGCCCACCCCAGGACTTTATTCCCTTACAGGCAGACCAGGGAGAGATCGGTCAGGAATTTTGCTGCCCAGCTCTGCCTCGAATCTGGCGGGGACTCTTCAAAAGCAACCTGGCTGGTTTTAATTCCTGACCAGTAGATACTCTTTACCTCATCCCAATGCTCAGCCCCCATCACAATAATTTTCATATGAAGCAATTTTTTCGCTGGTTTTATCTCACAAGCAGCTGGCTGAGTAATAAAGAGATAACCCCGTTCATGGTCACGATCAGGTAATAATAGACTCCTATTCGCTGGTATTCAAGTTGACCGTTATTATCACTAACCTTAAAGTCCAACCAGCTCTGGGTAAATTTTCTGGTTTTGATCCGGTAGATGATATGAAGCACCAGGCCTAAACCGAAAAAACAGCCAAAAAACACCAGGGTCTTTATTCCCCCAAAGATCAGATAATAGCCGACAATTAAACCCAGCAGAAAAAACACCTTTAAAACCTTGTACCACTGCGGCTGCAAGGAATGGCCTTGAATAAATTTAGCGTCATATCCGATTTCGTTCAGGATTTTTTTCATCTGCCCTCACTGGATTTCCAACCTACAATAAATATACACCAGCCCAGCAATGATACCACCTGAAATAATTGAGAGCAGCGTACCGACTAGAAATCCCCGGAAATGGAACCCATAGTCCATATATCCTTCTTCGCCCTCGGACCCAGGGATGATCAGGAATCTGGGAGTAATCAGGCACAATACCAGCCAATCCAGAACAAGTAGGTCAGTCAGGTTAAATAAAAATGACACACCAAATGCCTGTAGAAAAAGCGGGAAAAAACCAAGCTCTCCCCCATGGCCCCTTTGAAGAAACAAGGTGGAAAGGAGAGGGCCCACAACCAACAAGACTAAAAAAGGAATGCCAAGAAGTAATGATTGGCGTTTTTCCTGGTCTGATTTCGGAGGAACCCGCATCTGGATTTCCTGAGGATAATCCTGGAGGAAAAGTCTGGGGTTAAATCGCAGGATTCCCAGCAGATATAAAGATGCTATCAGGGAGAAAATCCCGCCATCAATGAGGATTTTTCCGATATCGAACATAGGTACTTCCCCCCCAGCTAAACCTTCCTGCAGTGATGGACTAATTCTTGTTTAAAAAGGATCCCAGCAGATCAATAAAAGATTGATCGATCACAGATCTTTTCTTTTCTCTTTTTTTCTCTTCCTCATGTTCTGCGGGTTTTTTCCTGGGAACCCCCCGGTCTCTGCCAGGAGCATTAACCACTTTTGTGATCTCGCCGTAATCCAGCCAGATCAAATCGCAGTCGTGGCAGGTATCGATCACAATATTACCCGGACCCATATACTGGAAGGTTTCCATTTCTTTTTCACAGACCGGGCAAAAAGTCCTTCTTTCCAGCTCAACAGGATCGAAAGTGTTATATGGCTCGGGAGGAGCCTTGGTTGTCGCCCTCCTGGAGTCAATCGCATCCCGGAATGTGGTCCGGTTGAACATCAATCCCTGGCATTTTGAGCATTGGTAGCCTTGATAAAAATCATCATATGTCACCATATTGAGTATGATCTTACAGTGGGGGCATTTGATCCCTTCTGGATTTTCTCCCAGGATACGCAGCCCTTCTGCGGTTTGATCAGGAAAATGGTAACTTTTACAGTGTTCGCAAAAGTAGTAATCCCGTTCCCGGAATAAAATCATTGGCGCGCCGCAGTGTGTGCAGTTCATACAATCCCTTTTTATCCAATAATTGTAAATTGCTGTGAAAATCGTCTATAGAAAATTATATTCTGAAAGCTGTATATCTGGGTGCTTCTTAGTTAACAAAAAACGCCGGTTTTCGACGAGTATGGATTTAACAATCATTTCTGATTAATCCAATCAACCAATCGAAAACCGGTGTAGTTTATTTCCGGGATCTAATATTGTTTACACTGGTGCCAGAGTGCCCGCGAAAATGATCCAGGCCAGGACTGTCTTAGCAGCCAGGCTGAGAATAATATAGACTCGCTCGCCGAAGAGATAGTCCTTCCAGGGTCCAACTTTTTTATATTGCAGCACCATATTGACAGCAAAGATGTTGAAGAATACAAACAATGTCGGGTTGATGATATACACAAAAGTTGGGGGACCTTCTCCACCACCACTGACAGAGCCAAAGAAATACAGGAAGATCACGATCCAGGGGAAAATCCCGGCGATGCTTCCGTAAATGAAGGAAATCCAGTTGGTTTTTTCCGTATACTGGTTGTGGTATTCCATCATGATACCAAAAAGGTTCATCATGGCATTGATACCAAAGATCAGGATTATTGCGCCCAGATCCCACAACCCGGACAGCATGCCTATTAACACAATCATCAAGGACGAACTCAGGGCATACTCGTAGAACCGGATAGGGTTCATGCCTTTCTTCAAATTTTCAATATATTTCTTCTTGCCAATGGTTGCCAGATAAAAATGGGCTATGGCAGATATCAGCAGGAAGGCCGCCACGGCTGGTCCAAATCGCAGCTCGTAAAGCAGCTTGGTTTGAGGGCTCAGTGAAAGGGTTTCCTGGTTAAATCCCAGGAAATTGGTGAAGATCGGATAGGTGGTATCGTTTGATAAAACGATCATCAGGATTCCCTGCACCAGGTGCAAAAAACCCATGATCAGGTTGAAACGGACCAATCGGGAAAGCTTTCCCTCAAGTTCCGCTCCGGTGGACAGGTTTACTTTCGACATCTTATCTCCTCTACAAATCAATAACTTGTAATAAATTATTATACAATAACTGGACAATATATTGACATTATAGCGGGTAACCGGGTTTCTGTCAATAGGTTTTCTGAAAACTGGTGAGGTGGGGAGGAAGATGTGATCCACCCGGAAATAGATCAAGATTCTATCTGGCGGGTGATGAACTGGAATTCGCGCTCGATGCGTTTCTTGCTTAACCCCATTTTTCGCAGGGAATAGCGATGGTTGCTTTTATACGATTTGGCTTTTTCGGCTTCAGCTTGCAGTATCTCGGCGAAATCCGAACTCAGCTCTAAATTAAATCTTTTATAAATATCCTTGATAGTCCCTTCCGGGTCTGCTATCAGGTCCTTGTAAAGAATCCGGACATATTGGTCAGGTGGCAGCGCCTTGAGATATTGATGAGGATATATATACCAGTGTTTGGAATGTTCAATAACCGTCTCCTGCAAGTTGTATTCGGATTCCGGGTCTCCATAAGTTTTGCAGTGTTTGGAAAAAAGACTAATGGACGAAGGGATCACGTGGAGCGGATTTCGCACAATGTTGATGAATTTTGCATCCGGGAACTGGCTGTGGAGAGTTTTGACTTTGGGTGAATGGCTGGGGTTTTTGGAGACATATCTTCTGCCGCCATGGGCGTAGATATGTTTTTTTATGATCTCGGAATAATAGCGCATATCCCGTTCTTTCACATCGTCAGGGACTTGATCATCATAATAGATATATTC
>CAZVIH010000049.1:0-7013 GCA_964627755.1 uncultured Anaerolineales bacterium | reverse complement strand
AATCAACATCCTTTTGCAGGGCTGCCGTCTGTAAGGCCAGCATGATCTGACCCAGGGGTACCGAAGGTTCTCCGCACAGGTAGCCTTCGATCACACTGTAGGCCACACCGTAAGTGTCAGCGATTTTCTCTGCTACAGGGTGAAATTGGTCCTCGTTCGCGCAGTAGTAGGAGTCCAGCTCGCCGTCCTGTGATTTGATCTGATCTTTGACGCGATCCATGATTTTTAACTCAGTCAGTATTACGACATCATCCTCACCAACAGTACCTTGAATTGTGATCAGATCCCCTACGAGGTGATTATCAAAATTAAAATTATCACCAACCAGGACGATGTAAACATCATCTGAAGTCGAGGGATCTCCATCTACGTCGATCGTGATGGTGCCATCAACAGAATTGAGTTCCGTAATGTACCCTGACACATCAACCTGATCGCCTTCGCTGGCAAAAGCGGCTCCGGTTGTGAGGACTGCCAGCAATAAAGCCAATAAAATTGTTCTGCCCAGTTTTTTTGCTTTCATGATTTGCTCCTTTTCTTCATCTTGCATAAATATTGTTTGATATTTCCCGTTTTACTGATTGTTTATTTTCCACCCGAGCCCTGCCCATTTCCATTACCTGGCATGCCCTCACCATCTTGAGATCCTGGTTTACCTTCACCCGGACCGGGGGAATCTGAATTCGGGCTGTCATTTCCTTTCCCGGGCTGATCGGAATTTTCTGTTTGCATGTGCTCCTGGAAACCCTGGTGCTCGTTGATACCGTTCTCCACCAGCCGCAGCCGGGACTGGACTTCTTCCTGTGCTTTCACCAAACCTGGTTCCCCACCGCCAGGAGTTTGTTTCTGGAGTTTGGTCATGACCTGATTCTGCAGTTCCAGAGCCACCTGGACCTGGCGGAGCGCATTTTCCAGATAACTTTCGCCCATCTGAGCAGCTTCCTTCAGCATTTGATGGGTATGGTTCTCGAGCCGGTCCAAAGCTATGTCTGAGATTGGCTCTCCAGCTTCCGCCTGGGCTTCAATTTCATTCAGGCGGCGGTTAGCAAATTGGGTATAGAGATCCAATCGATCTTGTGGATCGGATTCCAGGCTTATCTGGATATCCTCTGTTAAGGTCTTCACAGGATATAGCAGATCATCCGGAAGAGAAGCCTGGGCGGCGTATACGGTCCCACCAATGCTTCCCAGGGCCAAGGCCAGTACAGCTATGACCGAAGCCATCCGGAGTGCCCAGGAACGGCGCTTTCCCGTTTGAACAGGTTTGTTGGTCTGGACAGGGCGGGGTTTCATAGTGCGGACCTGGGCCAGATAATTCTCGCGTCCAGCATGGCTGGCCTGCAGGCCGCGTTCGGGAACATGCTGAAGATGTTCCAATTCTTTTCTCAGCTGGGGGTTGATTTCTTTTTTATCCATAATAAATCCTCTGTATTCAAATTGAAAAAATGCTTTCTACCCTATATGACGCCAAAACCCAGCAGAGGATACGGCCTTAATAGAAAAATCCCATCAACATGGGATCATCTGCCAGCCAGGAGGATCTCTTTTGGGTGGGTTATCTACTCTGATACCTCTGGCGTGTCATTTTCCAGTAGGATGCGCTGCAGGGCCGCCAGGCCGCGGTGCTGAAGGGCTTTGACTGAACCGAGGGATTTATTCAATGCCTGGGCTACTTCCAGGGAACTCCAACCTTCCAGGAATCGTAAAGTGATCACCTGGCTCTGCTCGGGAGTGATCAGGCGCAGGGCATTCCTGACCCGGTCAGCATCCTGTATTTCAGCCACTACAGAGGAAGGATTTGCACCTTCATCCGGCAGCAGTTCTTCGTCCAATTCCAGGGAGGGAGGGGGTTCCCTGCGGTAAGAATCAGTGATCAGGTTGTGAGTGATGCGGTACAGGTAGGCTTTTAAATGGTCTTTGGGTCCTCCGCCGCGCTCAAGCGCTTTTAAGAAACGGCTGTAAGTTTCTGCAACCAGGTCCTCTGCAACCTGGCTTTTACCGACATGTTTAAATGCATAGGCAAACAAAGCGTTGCTGTAAAGATCATAGATCTCAGCCAGGGCGTTTTGATCGTATTGACGGGCTTTCTTCAGGAGGAGTTCCGGGTTGCTGTCCATCATCACTTATATTATGACGCTAAAAATATGCTTAAGATACGGAGGGAGGTCTTTTATTCTGGAAAATCTGCCAGTAATAGCGGAAGCTGGACATTCCCAAACCACCACCAATTCCAATATACATGATCCCCAGCAGGGGTTTAGGAATGGGGGTGTATTTCCTTAATGTGATGCCCAACCCGATCATAAATAATACCAGGGGATAGCTGTGCCATTCCTGGAAAGCAAAAAGGCAGGGTTTTTCCTCGGGCAGTTTATTGATCCTCAAACTGTTCTTGAGGGCCAATTTTGAAAACCCAAACTGGAATATCAAATAGGCCAAACCGATACCCGGCAGCCAATATTTCCAGGGAGAGGATACAGAGGCAGCAAAAACCCAATCTACTGCCAAAGAAATTAAAAAGAAACCTACTCCGGTCCACATCAGGCCGGCAGTTAGCAGGAGCCAATTTTTGGGAACTCCTGGTTTGAGTTTTTTTATCCATTCCATACCTGACTATTTATACCACCGCAATCAAGCAGCATAGGATGGCAAATTTGTTAGGGGTAATATTTTCTTTTTGAGGTCATCCAAAAAAAAGATATCTTTATTCTCCCTGATTTTCTGGATATACTTACAAAAGATTGTCTGGAGTGAATGTCTGAGGAAAAGGACTATGAAAATAAATAATGAGTTATTTGAATTCTTCACTGAATTGAAAGAAAATAACAACCGAATTTGGTTCCAGGCTAATAAGGATCGCTACGAGAATGATGTGAAGGATCCCTTGTTGACATTTATCGCTGCTTTTGCAGGAAGGGCACCAGAGATCAGCCCATCTATCATGGCCGTACCACGGATTACAGGAGGCTCCCTGTTCCGCATTTACCGGGATGTACGTTTCAGCAAGGATAAAACTCCTTATAAAACTGGAGCCGGGATCCATTTTAGGCATAAACGCGGCAAGGATGTGCACGCTCCGGGGTATTATTTGAATCTTGAACCCGGGGAAGTATTCGCTGGCAGCGGGATCTGGAAACCAAATACAGAAACGGTCACAAAAATACGAACAAAGATCGTTGAACATCCTGACCAATGGCTGAATATCCTCCAGGATAAAAAGTTCAAAAACACCTTCACCATGGGTGGGGAATCATTAAAAAGACCCCCCAGGGGTTTTGATCCGGATCACCCCCTGATCGAGGACCTGAAGAGAAAGGATTTCCTGGCATCAATTGTTTTAAATGAGAAGATCGTCTGTGAGCCTGATTTCCTGGATTATTATGTGGAGCTTTGTAAGACCGCTGCACCTTTTATGGAATTCCTTACCAGGGCGGTAGGGCTGGATTGGTAAATTTCAGGTGGAACCAATTATTCAATCCCGTTCTGCTTAAATAGGGCGAAAGGCTGGATCGCTCAAATTGCCTTACGGTTTCACCTGCGGCGTCCTTTGAAAAATAGTGGGCTGCTGCAATTCAAACCTCCCTCCAGGGAGGTTTCTTGCTTGATATCATAGATTCATCTTAAGTGAGATTCAATTTGCAGCTGACTCTGATTTTAGCTATTAAGTGGAATAGGTGCAGTATGGGCGACGCATTGCGCCGCCCATACTGTTTATATGGCAGAGTGTGCATGTTATACTACGAATATCGCTCCTGCAAGAAATCCTGGGTTTACTAAGAACCTTGGTGGGGAGACAGGGAGTTGGTGATGAGTTGCTCCGGTTCCATTTGCTCTCCAACTCCAGGGAGGATTCCCACCATCAAGCGAGAAAGGATTTGATCCTGAAATCCAGATCTAAGCTGGCGATTCTAAAATAATCTGTAACATTATCAATCTTTTATTCGTTTTATATATAACTGGTTTTTTTGTACAGCCGATCTGTCAATCTGAGCTGGTAGATGGAATGCAAATCAAGCAATTGATGCGCATGCCTAATGCAGATTGCCTTGGCAAGGGATCCACCGGATCCAAAGGAGAGAACCTGATGCATTTATTCCAAAAATCATCCCGCTGGGGACTTATATTCATTCTACTCATCCTGGTTTTGACCGGCTGTACACAGGAATCGAACACAGAGGATACGGAGATTTATACTCCGGAGTGCACTGCACAGGAACTGATTCAAGCTATTGATGATGCCAATGCTGATAGTGTGCCGTCTGAGATCCAGCTGCCCGCTAACTGCATTTATACATTGGACCATGTAGAAAACTCTTTTCCCTGGAACAATATGATCATTAACAATGGCTTGCCGGCCGTCATGAGCGAGATCACAATTCGGGGCAATAACTCAACGATCAAGATCCAACCAGCTCCGGGGGAGGATCCTTTTGGCCATTTCTACCTGGATGTGGAATCGAAACTATACCTCTATGATCTCACACTCACCGGCGGTGCTCGTAATATTGGCGGATCTGTGATCAGCATTTTTGGAGATTTGTTGGCCTATAATGTGAAATTCCTCAATAATCGTGCCATCCAGCCAACAAGCGATTCGGTTGCCAATGGAGGAGCGATATACAGTTACTTTAGCAAGGTCAGGATCTTAGCGAATTCCTTGTTTCAGGGAAATTTGGCTGGCGTACCTGTACCATCAGGTCCCAACCTTGGGGGAGCAATTTACAGTATAAACAGCAGTCTCATGATCAATGATTCAACCTTCCTTGAAAATTATGTTGCTGGCCATGGCGGTGCAGTCTGCTCTGAAAAGACATCAGGGAGTCCAGGTGGAGGTTTGATTACTATCCAAAATGGCTCTTTCCTTGATAACCAGGCGGTCCTTGATGGAGGTGCGCTGGCTCTGATAAATGAGACGGAAGGCGTATTCATTGTCACTAGTAATTTTTACGGGAATCAAGCCCAAGAACACGGTGGAGCGATCTTCAGCCAGGATTCTGATGTGACTACCGACCATAACTATTACCATTTGAATCAGGCTGAAAACGGTGGTGCAGTCTACACTCGAAGATCAGCTGAAGGAGAGATGAGTCTTTTTGGTGCTGACTCTTCGACCTTTGTAGCTAACACGGCCGAGGAAAATGGGGGAGCGCTATTCTCCGAGAACTCTGACGTTGAAACCAATAGAACGATCTTTATATATAACCTGGCTGACAGATGCGGTGCCCTCCAACTGGGAGGATACCCGGGATTGGATGTGGCAGCAGGCGATCTGGAAACTGCACCTCGGATCAATTCACGTTCGGAGCTTGAATTAGGAAATGCGGCGAATAACACTGCGTACTACGGCTTTGGTGGTGGAGCCTGCCACATGATGGGAGAGTTGATCCTGGATGAATTTGATTTTACCGGTAACGAAACCCCATCCTATGGAGGAGGCCTATTAAGCATGGATGTGCTGGAAGCCACTGGATCCGAGTTTTCCGATAATCATGCGTATCGTGGTGGCGGTCTGGCGGTTGGATTCCCGGTAGATGATTACAATCCGCTCAGCCCTGCTTTCCTGATCTTTAACTCCCGGCTCACTGGAGTCTCGGTCATGGATAATATGGCTTCTGATCAGGGGGGTGGGATCTGGGCTCACAACGGAGGCTCGCTCCAGGTCGTCAAGAGCACGATCGGGGGCAATACCGCTGATCAGGAGGGAGGGGGTGTATACCTGGACGAAGGGTATCTGTATGTGAGAAACAGCACCCTGGCAGACAATACTGCCTACCGGGGCGGTGGATTATACAAGGTGGGGGATGGTGGGGAGCTGGATTTAAAACACACCACAGTTGCCTACAATACCGCCACAGACACGGGAACTGGGTCCCGGTCAGGCGGCGGGGGAGTAAATACTAAAGGTGTTGTATTCTTTAGGCAGGCGCTGATTGTACTCAATACAAACAATGATTGCTACCACGTACAAGGAGTAGTTACCGGAGGTACTCAGTGGTTTCCAGATACCTACCAAACGGTCACCACTTATGGAGTAGATTCAGATAGTACTTGCCCTTCGTTTGATACTGAAGAAATCCCGAAAATTGGGAGCTTTAACGGCACGTATGTCCCCATTCAGGCAACAAGTCCTTTGATAGATCGTCCAAGTTCTTCATGCTATTGCTTGATTGACCAGATTGGAACGTCAAGACCTAATTATAATGGATGTGAACCTGGATCAATTGAATATGATCCAAACGCTCCTTCCCCTCCACCGCCTCCTCCGCCTCAGGCGCCTGAACCGACCGATGAAACGGCCAACTGCGATCCTTTCGCGGGACTGGAGATCTCGGTCCACCAGCTGAATATCAATCCAGAAACCATGGTTCTGCCAATATACCTGCGCTTCCCCGGGGCTGTACCCGAGATCGGAGAAGACGGAATCATTCCCTTCCGGGGAGAGCTGGGCGGTGGGGAATCCAACCTCTGCAACCAACAGGGATTTGAGGATCGGCTGTACTGTATGTTCACACTCCAGCCATCCGCTCCGGGCACTCTCCAGGATCTGGAGATTTACATGGCCGATTGTCCAGACCCGGTTTTGACGATACCCAAGGTGACTATACCGGAGTTAACGAGTACCGATCAGCCAGGTACGAGCTGCACCGCTGACCTTGGCGCTGATGATTGTGAGGCAGCTGGAGGTCAAATGAGTCGGGGTATGACAACAGCGCCGAAATGCATTTGCCCCTGATGGGTTGGTGACTAAAATAAATCGAAAAGGGCGACGCACCGCGTCGCCCTTTTTTATTAATACCCAACGGTTTTGCCTGCGGCGTCCTTTGGAAAACAGTAGGATACTGCAATTCAAACCTCCCTTCAGGGAATTTTTTTGTTCGATCTACTAACTGCTCGATTTACTATTTACAATTTACTACTTACTATTTACTACTTACTATTTCCGATCAACTCTTTTAACTTTTTCAGTGATGCCTCTTCCACTTCAGCGTGGATGCTTTTTCCATGGGAATCCA
>CAZVIH010000048.1:0-33839 GCA_964627755.1 uncultured Anaerolineales bacterium | reverse complement strand
ATCGTGAGTGGAATTTCGATCAATCCTGCCCTTATTCCAACCAAACCAGCATAAAAATAAGTCCCCATTCCAGCATTGAGTGCCGCCACTGCAACTGCCAAGCCCTCGGGGATATTTTGAATGCCAATGGCCAGCATTAATGGAAGGGCATCCGATAAATTACCCGATCCAAAAGCAACTCCCACTGCCAGTCCCTCCGGCATGTTGTGGAGTGTGATTGCAAGGATGAACAACCAGACTGCCCGGATTCGCTTGGTTTCCGGACCTTCATGTCCCCGGCCCGGATGAAAATGAGGCACAAAACGATCTCCCGCGATGAGAATTAATACTCCAAATACCATACCGATCAACACCGGAATAATGCCGCCGTATTCAACGCCGGGAAGGATAAGGCTGGTGAAGCTGGCCGCCAGCATCACTCCAGCCGCAAAACCCAGCGCTCCATCCAGGATTTTTTGGGAGGGTTTTCTCCAAACCAGTACTGCTAAAGCACCCAGCGTGTTCATTATTGTAATAAAAATCCCTCCAACAACTCCCTGCCAAATAGGGCTGCTGCCAGCAATGGTTAGAAAAATTCGTTCAAACCAGTCCATATTCCATGCTCCTATAAAACAATTTTCCTGCTAAAAAAGAATAAATGCCTATTTCCCATTAGATATTCTTTCAATTAGGTACTCACCCTTAGATTCCCTCTGCAGGCATTACCTTACCCCAACCAATCCTTGTAAGTGATCTGCCCGGGATGCCAGGTAAGAATCCCTGCGGCTGACCCATCCAAAGAGGGATTCAATCAGTAATAGTCTGAAAGCGGATTGACAACAAAATATAATATATTACAATATCTATCATAATATTCATAATAATTGAGTTGATTTATGATACTCAAGTGCTCCTGTATACAGCGGGAATCGTAAAACTGCTTCCGAAACCAACTGATCTATCAATTTCGGGCGGCAGCACGATTTCCGCAAGCCTCCGAAATTTCATGGCTTATTAGGCCATGCTGATCAGTTTTTACTTTTAAATAAGGAAGACGTATGCAGGATTTAGTACCGTATCTAAAAAGAATATCGCTTGAAGAAGGCATGCCCTCCCTGGTGGGCAACACTCCCCTTCTGCCCCTGATCACTCTCTCAGACAGGAGAGACAGCAAGGTCCAGGTATTTGCCAAGGCAGAGTGGTTTAACCCAAGCGGCTCTGTGAAGGACCGACCGGCCTGGGGCATCATTCAAAATGCCCTCCACCAAGGATGGATCTTACCGGGAATGCATCTATTGGATTCCACTTCTGGCAATATGGGCATAGCTTATGCAACTTTCGGTGCCGCCTTGGGCATCCCCATCACCCTGGCTATACCGTCCAATGCCAGCCCCGAACGGATAAAGATCATGGGTGCCCTAGGAGCTGAGCTGGTGCTGACCGATCCTCTCGAGGGATCCGACGGCGCCATCCAGATAGCCCAACAAATGGCCCTGGATCATCCCGAGTTGTATTATTACGCCAATCAGTACGATAATCCGGCCAATTGGGAATCCCATTACCGCAGCACCGGCCCAGAGATCATCGAACAAACAGCTGGTCGGGTTACCCATGTTGTATTGGGTATGGGCACAACCGGCACCCTGACCGGTGTTTCCCGCTACATGCAAGACAATTATCCTGATGTTCAGGTTATCGGCGTCCAGCCGGATTCTCCTTTTAACGGTTTGGAAGGATTAAAACACCTGCCATCCTCCATTCAACCAGGCATATATGATCCAGCCGCAGCTGATCGCATCATACCCATCAGGACCGAGGACGCTTATGACATGGTGCGCTGCTTGGCCCGGGAAGAGGGTTATTTTATCGGAATTTCCTCCGGGGCGGCAGCCGTAGCCGCCCGCCAGATTGCTAATGAGCTAGACCAGGGAGTGGTGGTAACTGTCTTTCCAGACGCCGGATTTAAATATCTTAGCGATGAAGAATTATGGAGGAATTCATGAAAATCGAAATCCACTCAGACCTCCTTGATCTGATCCAAACTCACGGTGAAAATGCCTATCCCAATGAAGGCGCAGGATTGATGCTGGGAGATGAAGAAAAGGGTATCCGAACGGTTAAAAGCCTGCTGTTCCTGGATAATAAAAGGGAAGAATCCAGCCAACACAACCGCTACCTGATCACAGCTGAAGATATGCTGAGAGCCGAAGAAGAAGCTGCCCGGCAAGATTCATCCATCCTGGGAATCTTCCACTCTCACCCGGATCATCCAAATCTTCCTTCTGAATACGACCGGGAATTCGCCATTCCCTGGTATTCCTACTTAATTACCAGCGTGAATGAGGCCAACGCAGCAGGAAGCCGCTGTTGGAGATTGGAAGACAATCGGGAAAGTTTTTCTGAAGAATTGATTCAAGTTAGCACAAATCGCTAAAAGCATGCAGCAGATTGGTTGGGAAGACTGCCCAGCCGATCATTGAAGCGAGTTTATAATAATTATCAGTAGAGGAAATATGCCAACACTTAAAATTCCTACACCCTTACGGCCCTATGCAGATGGGCAAAGCACTCTCACTCTTCCTGGCAAGATCGTGGAAGATGTACTCGAGGGAGCTGTTGCAGCGTATCCAATGTTAAGGAAACACCTCTTTAATGATGAGGGCAAATTAAGACCATTTGTCAATTTATTCCTCGGTGAGGATAATGTTAATCAGCTGGAGGGACTAAAAACCCCATTATCAGACGGGGATACCCTGATGATCATTCCCTCCATCGCTGGAGGATAAAAACCGCAGGAGGGATTATGCTCCCTGAACTTTCGCACAAGGAAATCCTTCGTTATTCCAGACATCTATTGATCCCTGATGTTGGCCTGGAAGGTCAGAAAAAAATAAAGGCCGCCTCCGTTCTCATAGTAGGGACTGGCGGTTTGGGATCCCCAGTTGCCTTATACCTGGCAGCTGCCGGTGTAGGCCGGATTGGATTGGTTGACTATGACGTGGTAGATTTTTCCAACCTGCAGCGCCAGATCATCCACGGCGAATCGCGGTTGGGAGATTTAAAAGTTGACTCCGCCCGGACCCGGATGTTGGATCTCAATCCGGAAATACAGATCGATGTTTATAACGAAGTCATCAACTCCGAAAATGCCTTCCGAATCGCTGAACCTTATGACATCATTGTTGACGGGACCGACAACTTCCCCACCCGCTACCTGATCAATGACTTGTGTGTTCTAACCGGAAAACCCAATGTCTATGGTTCCATTTTTCGATTTGACGGCCAGGCCAGCGTCTTTGACGCACAAGAAGGTCCCTGCTACCGCTGCCTTTTCCCTGAGCCACCACCGCCCGGGTTGGTGCCATCCTGCGCAGAAGGCGGTGTTCTGGGGGTACTACCAGGAACCATCGGCAGTATCCAGGCTACTGAAACCCTTAAGATCATTCTTGGGATTGGTGAAACTCTTGTTGGCAGACTGCTGCTTTACGATGCCCTGGATCTTTCATTCCAGACGGTTCAATTACAGAAAAACCCTGAATGTAAAGTATGTGGAGAGCACCCGGAAATAACAGGATTGATCGATTATGAAGCCTTTTGTGGCATGTCGGCCCATGACCATGACGAAGGGTCAGCCGGTGATGAATGGGACATCACAGCTGCCCAGCTTTCCTCCCGCCTAAAGGAAAATCCCCATCTCCACCTGATCGACGTCAGGGAATCTCACGAGAGGGAGATTTCCAATCTGGAGGGATCTGAATTGATCCCGCTGGGCCAATTCGCTGCCCGTATGAACGAACTGGACAGCGCCGAGGATCTGGTGATCTTCTGCAAATCTGGTACACGCTCAACCAGAGCCCTGGAAATCCTTGCCAGCGCAGGTTTTAAGAAAGTCAAAAACCTGAAAGGAGGAATTAATGCCTGGGCCCGTGAAGTGGATCCCAGCCTTCCTGTATACTGATCAATCCTGCTGCAAATAATGCCTCACCAGCCTTCCAGATCGGAAGGCTGGTTCTTTTAACCTTAATTACAAAATTGCTAAAAATAATTGAATCACTGCTTTATTAATGTTACACTAATAATGTACAGCTACCGGGACACATCCAACCTCATCGATGCCAAATATAAATGTAACCCTTTACGGAGATATCGCACGCTACGGGGCGGGCAAACACATCGCCACAGTGGATTTGGATCTACCAGATGGCGCGTCGATCGATGATCTGCTTTGTAAAATTTCCTTGCCGGAAGATGAGCGGGGGTATCTTTTTATCAATTCCGTTCTCCATGATGTTCCCGGGCTATACGCCTCAAAAAGCGACCTGCTTGAGAATGGAGATCATGTAGGTATTTTTTCAACCCATCACATGTGGCCTTACCAATACCGGCATGGCATTCACATATCCGACGCGCTTCAAACCGCCATGGCGGAACACGGGCCGATGAAAAACACTTACCGGAATATTAATCAACCTAATTCACAGGAATAATTCCAAGGGAGGGAAAATGGCAAAACAAATCTTGAGGATCAATATGACTGACCTTTCATATAAATATGAAAAGGTTCCCAGCAAATGGGCCAAATGGGCCGGTAGAGGTTTGACATCAGCCATTGTCGCTGAAGAAGTTGAACCGACCTGCCATCCTCTGGGTCCCAGCAACAAGCTCGTAATCGCTCCCGGATGGGTATCTGGAACTCCGGCTGCTCCCAGCAGCGGCAGGACCTCTTTTGGCGGGAAAAGCCCGCTTACAGGCGGCATCAAGGAATCCAATGCCGGCGGCCTGAGCTCCCAGAAAATCGCTAAACTGGGCCTGGCCGCTGTCATCATCGAAGGCGCGCCCAAGGATGGCAAGTGGTACACCCTGGTTCTCACCAAGGACGGTGTTAAATTCGAGAGTGCAGATAATATCCTTGGCAAAGGCATGTACGATGTAGATAAAATCCTCTGGGCAAAATACCCAAACGAACCCGCTATCATCGGTATTGGCCCGGTAGGTGAGAAAAAATTATCCAACGCTGGTATCAGTGTCAACGATCCTGAAAACAAACCCGGACGTTATGCAGGCCGGGGTGGACTCGGTGCCGTTATGGGAGCCCGGGGAATCAAAGCCCTGGTCGTGGATGACACAGGCGGCCCCGGCGTGGACATCGCTGACATGGATCTGTTTAAAACCGGCCGCAAAAAACTAACCGACGCCATTACCGCTCATGATCTCACCAAACCCGGGGGCGCACTCAACTCTTACGGGACCAATGTGCTGATGAATATCCTCAACGAGGCTGGCGGCCTGCCAACCCGGAACTTCAGCGCCGGCTATTTTGAAGGCGCATCCAAGATCTCGGGAGAAATGGTTGCCGAAATGGTGGAAAAACGAGCAGGTGGCATGACCGGCCACGGCTGCCATCCCGGCTGTGTCATCAAATGCTCAAATATTTACCCGGACCAAGAAGGCAACGATTTCGTTTCCTGTGTGGAGTACGAGACTGCCTGGGCTTTGGGCACCAACTGCGGAATCGATGACCTTGATTATGTCGCTAAGATGACCTATCAATGTAACGATCTTGGCCTGGATACGATTGAAGCCGGCAACACCATCGCAGTATACATGGATGGTGGGGCACTGGAATTTGGCGACAAGCAAGGCGCTTTGGGTTTGTTTGACGAGATCCGCAAAATGTCACCCCTGGGTCGGATCCTGGGTCAAGGTGTAGAAGCCACCGCTAAGGCATTTGGCGTTCACAGGGTGCCTACTGTAAAAGGTCAATCTATGCCCGCCTACGAACCCCGCGCAGTAAAGGGTATCGGCGTTACCTATGCAACCTCACCCATGGGCGCAGACCATACTGCCGGATACACCATCGCTCCAGAAATTGTAAGCGTTGGCGGCAAGGTGGATCCTTTATCAGATGAAGGTAAATCGGAACTCTCCCTGACTTTCCAGGCCGCGACTGCATTCATTGACAGCACCGGCTACTGTTTGTTCATTGCTTTCCCGATCCTGGATATTCCTGAAGGATGGGCCGGCATGGCTGAATCCGTGGCCGGCGTCACCGGTCTGGATCTCAGCGGGGATGATGTAGTGCCGATCGGCAAGGAAATCCTTAAGATCGAACGTGATTTCAATACCCGGGCTGGCTTTACCGCCGAGGATGACCGACCACCAGAATTCATGCGCTACGAGCAGCTGCCTCCTCATAATGAGGTCTGGACAATAACGGATCAAGCCCTGGATGAGGTTTTCTCTTGGGTAAACGGCAAATAATCCAGCCGTATGAAAGTTGAGGTTCGTGTTTTTGCTACTTTGCGCCGCTATCTGCCAGAACTGGGTATCAGTGAACCCAAGCTGCTTGAAGTGCCTGAAGGCACAACACTGGATGAGATACGTGAAATCGTGGGGCTGCCTGCCAAAGAGGTGAAAGTAATCATGGTCAACCATCTCCAGGCAGATCCGGAAAACCCGGCCCATGATGGGGACCGAATTACCTACATCCCCGCTGTCGCGGGTGGCTGAGAAAAACGAAACCCGGATCAACCAACAGCCTTGAGTGAAAACCCTTTCCTCAAGGCTGTTCTATTATTACAATACTTCTGATGAATACTTATCAGCATCAGCTCTGGGGTTATCAAATTGACCTGCCAGATGGCTGGCAGCACCAGGCGTTCGGACAGAAAGATGGTTATTCTGAAGACCCTGATGCTTTCCTCCCAAACTACCAGGGAGATAAGCTGGCCCAGTTATTAATAAACGGGGAGTGGAACAGTTTACAGCGGCCGGTTATTGATCTTTGGAGACAGCATCTGGGAAAAACCTCGTTGATGCTGGGAGCAAAAAATCTGGGAGCAGCTGTCTGGAAAATGGCCGGCGCCCGCGGTTTTGAAGTGGAGATTGTCCTGCCGAAAAAAAGCCCGCACCGGCTTTGGACCGGGATCCTGGAAAACGGCTTTCTTGTTCTAACATTCCTGGTGCTGCACTGGAAGGAAAACCGGGAGGAAATCGAGCCCCTGATATCCCGGATCATTGCCAGTTTAAAGTATTTAAAGAGGGTTGACCGGGTTGATCAGCTCTCCAATGGATTACCAATCCCCGCTCCAGTTAAATCGATCGACCCTCTTACTGTCGTTCCAGACATTTCTGACTCCAAAAATTGGCAAGCTTTCCAGAGTGATTTCAGTCCTGGTGCCCTGCAGGCGTTTTACCTCCGGGAGCTGCCCCATTTTGGCTGGAATATAACTCGTTATGTGCCATTCCCAAATTCCGGAGAGATTCCCTTCGCCCGTTTACTGCTCGAGAAGGACGGTCAAACCTACTCATTGGGATTAATGCCCGGGGTAGTGGAGGAAGAATACGGCACCATCGTTCTGAAGACAGATCGATAAAAAGGACGAAGTCCCAAAATAAGACTCCGTCCTTCAACTTGCAGACAAGTTTCACTCACTAATCAGGACCTGCGGTCCATTTAATAAAATCCTGAAATAAAAGGAACCCGAAGACAATCCTCATTTCCAGTGAGGCTTTGTGCATCAATCGATCGTGCTCAGGAATTCCTGGGCCATGGCTGCCACATTGCCGTCCAGGGAAATGCCCATCCAGGGATCACTGGGGTCAACCAGGTTGGCCACTACAATATTGGCGCCGTTAAATATAGCGCTGCGGGCCTCATTGATCCCCACTCCACCAGCAGCAGAGATCAACACGTCAAACTTGCTCTTAACCCGGTTGACATGACGATACTGGATCAACTTGCCCCTGGTGTTCTCCTCGTCACGGCCTTTATGCAGAACCATCACATCAGGTGGATCCTTTAGCCTCATCATCACCTTAAGAGGATCTTTCACCCCCAGCATATCGATCATTGAGACCATGCCCAGTTTTAAGCAACGCTCGATGAACAGATCCAGTGTTTCCGTGGGCGAATTGCCCAGTACCGTGGCTGCAGAGGCACCAGCCGCCTGGGCCAGCGCCACTTCTTCTAACGCGCCATCTACCGTTTTTAAGTCCGCCACAACATGACCACCCCAATAGCGGCGGATCAGGCGTATGCCATTCATACCTTCCCTTTTGATATAAGGAGTTCCGGCTTCAATCAGAATCCGGCTGCTTTGGGCGATGGTGGGCAGGATCCGTGTTACCAGGCGGGCATCATAGTTAAATGCGATCTGGAGGTAGCGGATTTTTGTATCCAGCTTTCCACTCATTGGCATTTATCCTTTATTCGTGTCCAGTAGAGTTTTGGCAATCCCATCAAAATTAGAGGGGATAAAAAGCACAATTTTCTCAGAAGGATCTGCCGCGATTGCCCGAATGGTCTGCAGGGTCCGCAAATGCATCGCCCCCGGGGATTTCGCCAGGGCTTGAGCAGCTTTCTGGAGGTTCATTGAGGCTTCCAGCTCACCCAGGGAGTTGATCACCACTGCCCGGCGTTCCCGCTCGGCTTCAGCTTGCTGGGCCATGGCCCGCTTCATCTCGGCCGGCAGTTCTACTTCCTGGATCTTGATGGATTCCACATCAATTCCCCAGCCGTTAGTTTCGGCATCCACAATTTCCTTGATATCCTCGGCGATGGATTCTCGCTCAGTTAACACAAAGTCCATCTCGCTATTTCCGATCACATCCCGTAATGCTGCCTGAGTATACTGACGGATAGCAAATGCATAATCTTCAATTTTAATAATCGCTTCCTCTGGTTTGATGACCTTAAAATAGACCACGGCATTGACCAGCATAGGGATATTATCCCGGGTCATTACTTCCTGGCGGGGGATTTCAGCAGTTTTAATGCGCATGTCCACCTTCCGCATGGATTGAATGACCGGGAGCACAATGGTAAGGCCCGGTTCGCGGGTACCGGAGTATTTACCAACTGTAAATACTACGCCTCTCTCATACTCGTATAACATACGAACGCCGCGAACTGCGATCCCAAGGACAATTAAAACAATAACCCCAAAACAAAATCCAAATGTAACCACTCCATCAAACATCTCTCCTCCTTTTATTTGGCATTAGCTCGATTTTGTATTCTTTTATTATTATATGTCCCAATCTAAATGATTGGCAACAAAAATCCGGGGAATCTTTTTATTGAGCTGTTCAAGCCTATTTTGAAGAAGTAAGGATACAATCAATTCCAGATGGCAAATCGAATATCTTCTAATCCTGTTTTGATGGCAAAAATACTGCTGGACCGTCTGGAGAGGATCTCAGCTGACTCGACCTGGGCTCATCAGGCTAGCGGTGTCCGGGCTGCTTTGGCAAAAGCTCTCACCCCTGTTGAACCTGATTTAGAGCAGCTTTCCCCGCTCCTGGAATTGGGTTTTTTGATCCTGGAAAATGCAGCACAGGAAATTCCGGAAAGATAAAGAGTTAGTAATCGACGCCCGTCCTCGGGTGTCGGAGCTCGCATGTGACTGATAAAAAGCAAGTGATTAATCTTACCCAACTCAGCTTTGCTCGTCGTCCCATCTCCCCTCCCTCTGCTCGTCGTTCCGTCTCCCCCCCTCTGCTCGTCGTCCCGTCCCCGGGACGACCTGTATACAAGCACTACTTCTTAGCTGCTCATCACCTTTAGGGCATACTACCTGCACTCCTCCACCTGTTATTATGATCTGGGATAATTACCTAAACGACGCCCGTCCTCGGGTGTCGGAGCTCGGATAAGGAAACTGGCTCTCAAACCGCGGAAGAATATCACACCACCCGGGCAGGTCCTCGTCTTCCCACCATTTCACCAGTCCCTCATTGTCCTGTCATTTCCCCAGTTGCTTGTCGTCCCGTCTTTCCCCAGATGCTCGTCCCAGTTGTTCATCGTCCTTTTTTTACCCTCCGCTCGTCGTCCCGTCCCCGGGACGATCTGTATACAAACACTACTGTTGCTTGTATCTAAACCATCTTACCTATTAAATTCATCCCATTAAGTGTGTACCATGTAAATAAAAAAGGGGGTACATTGGTTTTCACACCAATTCATATACCTGGTGATTTATATTTTGTAACAGGTACGATAGTTGAATGGGAACCACTCTTCATCAATAGGTCCTATGCAAATACGATCCTTGCTTCTCTTGATTGGCATCGTCATAACAAGCGGATGTTCGTTTTTGCGTTCGTTCTGATGTTGAATCATATTCACTGGATTTCAAAGCCCATTAAACCTTACTCAATTAATGACAATATCCAGTCTTTCGCATCTTTTACTGCACATAAGATATTAAAGTTATCTCGCTTGACAGAACAACAGGATCTACAAAATCTCTTTAGAAAAAACGCGGAGAATGGAAAACGTCATAAGATATGGAAGAACTTTCAAGCAAAGAATATCTATACTCATCGATTCTTGATCCAAAAAATGGAGTATATTCATAATAATCCGATCAAAATAAATAGATTCTCTTCAGAGATCAGAGCAAAATATCTATACTCGTCTGCTTGTTATTATGATCTGGGAACAGTTCCAATAATTCCTATAGATGATAT
The DNA here is from genome assembly GCA_964627755.1 of uncultured Anaerolineales bacterium. Lineage (GTDB taxonomy): Bacteria > Chloroflexota > Anaerolineae > Anaerolineales > UBA11858 > B10-G9. The sequence continues at coordinate 23,387 of CAZVIH010000048.1, read as the reverse complement.
TTTTGACTTCTTAGAAAAACGTGATAACTAAAAAGTCCATAAACGACACCCGAGGACGGGTGTCGGAGCTCGAATAAGGAAGCTGGCTCTCAAACCGCGGAAAAATAGAGAGTGTAGAATAAATTGTGTAAATGGATTATCCTATTCAATCTACGCAAAAGGAAAAATCCATGACACAAAAGAAAGATACCACAGACTCTGAAAAGAAAGATCAGATGCCGTCTGCCGAAGAGGTCGCCCGGGAGCTGGGGAAAGCGAAATCGATCGATGATTTCTACGGCAAGGATGGCATCTTCGCCCGCTTGTTCTCAGACACCATTGAACAGATGCTGGAAACGGAGCTGACCGACCAGCTGGGCTACGAGCGCTACGAATCCAAAGGACGCAACTCAGGCAACAGCCGCAACGGCTACTACGACAGTTCCATGCGCACCTCCGGGGGAGACGCCAAAATCCGTGTGCCGCGGGACCGCAACGGCGAATTTCACTCTGAGCTGCTGAAGAAAAACAGCAACGAGATCGAGCAGAAAATCATTGCCATGTACGCCAAAGGCACCTCCACCCGGGATATCCAGGACATGCTGGAAGAGCTCTACGGGATCGATGTTTCGGCATCCACAATCAGCAAGATCACTGACAAGGTCTGGGAGCTGGTGGAGTCCTGGCAGAACCGGCCCCTGGCCCCGATCTACCCTATTGTCTTTCTGGATGCTCTGCACATCAAGCTAAAACGGGACGGCAAAACCGAGAATGTGGCCGTCTACAACGTCCTGGGAGTCGATTTAGAGGGCCAGAAAGAGGTTTTTGGTCACTGGATCGGGGATGGCGGGGAAGGGGCCAATTTCTGGCTCTCGGTTATCACCGACCTGCAGAACCGGGGCGTGGAAGATATTTTCATCTCCGCGGTGGATGGGCTGTCTGGATTTTCCGATGCCATCCATTCCGTCTTCCCTCAGACTCAGGTCCAGCGCTGTATTATCCACCAGATCCGCTCCAGCCTGAAATATGTGGTCTGGAAAGACCGCAAGCCTTTCACGGCGGATCTCAAAACCATCTACAAGGCAGCCACCCGCGAAGAGGCGGAAGCCAATCTGCTCGCTCTGGAAGAAAAATGGGGCGGAAAATACGGGGCCGCAGTCCGATCCTGGCAGAACAACTGGGAAGAGCTGGCCACCTTTTTTGACTATCCCAAAGAGGTCAGGCGGCTGATCTACACCACCAATATTGTGGAGGGATATCACCGCCAGCTGCGGAAGGTGCTAAAAAACAAATCCTCATTCCCGACTGATCAAGCTGCCAGAAAACTGCTCTACCTGGCCACGATGGACATCACCAAGAAGTGGACCATGCCGCTGGCGAATTGGCCCTTGATCCTCAACCAGCTGGCGATCCGCTTTGAAGGCAGGTGTCCCCTGTGACCTTGTTGCCCATTCATTTACACAATGTTCTTGACACTACCGAAAAATATCTCACCACCCGGGCAGGTCCTCGTCGTCCCACCATTTCCCCGGTTGCTCATCGCCCTGTCATTTCCCCGGTTGCTCATCGCCCTGTCATCTCCCCGGTTGCTTATCGCCCTGTCATTTCCCCGGTTGCTCATCGCCCTGTCATCTCCCCGGTTGCTTATCGCCCTGTCATCTCCCCGGTTGCTTATCGCCCTGTCATTTCCCCGGTTGCTCATCGCCCTATCATCTCCCCGGTTGCTTATCGCCCTGTCATCTCCCCGGTCGCTTATCGCCCTGTCATCTCCCCGGTCGCTCATCATTCCGTCCCCGGGACGATCACATAGATGTCTAAGCTGCTCATCACCTTTAGGGCATACTACCTGCACTCCTACACCTGTTATTATGATATGGGATAATTACCTAAACGACGCCCGTCCTCGGGTGTCGGAGCTCGGATAAGGAAACTGGCTCTCAAACCGCGGAAGAACATCACTTCACTCCCAATCGTAATCATTGCTATAATGGTTGAGGTATTTCAGCAGGAGCGCCCAAGATGGATCAGCCCCGAAAAGAAATCATTAGCTGGCGAGAAGTCAGCAAATTGATCACCTTAATACTCCCCCAATTTGAAACCGAGTTTAAAGCAATTATTATGATATCGCCTGGCGGCATCATACCTACAGGAATGATGGCTGCGGCGGCGGGAATCGATGAAATCTACCTGGCCCAGGTCCAATTCCCATCAGAAGTCGATCTGGAAGAAGCCAAGCTCTTCACTTGGCCTAAGGTCTCTCAGTTCCCAGCAGACGCTCCCCTGGCTGATAAAAGGGTTCTGGTTATGAATAACGCCTGGGGTTCCGGACGTACAACCTGGGCTGTATACAAGCAGGTAGAAGGCGCCGGAGGTATTCCCAGCACCTGCGTTCTGCACTACAATCCCTATCGAAATCTGTTAAAATATCAACCTGATTATTACGGAGCCATCACAGACGCGTATATTATCTATCCCTGGGATATAGACCAGGCAGGACCGGATCGTGTATTTCTGGAAAATGGGGGACGGGGTTAGAAAAAATCTAAGTTATTTAACTAAAAAAAAGCTTATAACAAAAGCGATGCTCAATCCCAGGAGGGTTCCCATGATTGCCTCTCCTGGAGTATGACCCAGGACTTCCTTCAGTTTATCCTGGGGAGGTATTTTCCCTTTTGTAAACTCTTCGATAATCGAGTTTATTAACACTGCCTGCTGGCCAGCCTGGCGCCGGATACCTGTTGCATCATAGATAACGATCATCGCCAGAACTGCCGAAAGGGCAAAAACAGCCCGATCAAAACCTATTACCATTCCAGTTGATAAAGATGTCGCGCTAACCATTGCAGAGTGAGAGCTGGGCATTCCTCCAGCCTGAAAGAGCAAAGCCCAATTCCACTTCCTTAAAGTGATGAACTCGATCAATACCTTAAGTACCTGGGCAATACTCCAGGCAATCAGAGCTGACAGCAAGACTGGATTAAATAACAGGAATTCACGAAGGCTCATCATCACCCTTAATTACCTCTTCAATTTTTAACTCTGCCTCATCGAGCACGGAAATGCAGTAAGAAGCCAGAGCCTGGCCTCGCTCAAAATACAGCAGGGTCTTTTTCAGATCATTTTCCCCACTTTCCAGGATCTGGACCAGTTCCTCCAATTCTTGAAGAGCATCCTCATACGACAAATCTTCCAGGGGTTTAAATTTTAGATCGCTCACGATATCATCCTTTAGATCCAATTCTCTTCCCGGTAGGTTCCAAATACTTCTTTCATCACATCAGTGATCTCACCCAAAGTTGCATAGGCATGGACCGCTTCCAGGATATAGGGCATGGTATTCTCAGTTCTCTGGCAGGCAACCCGCAAACGATCCAGCGTTTGCCCAACCCTGCCCTGGTCCCTTTCTTTTTTCAGTTGTTGGATGCGGCTAACCTGTTTTTTGTATCCTTCTGGATCCATTTCCAAAATAGGGATTGCTGGTTCTTTTTGATCCTTGTGGGAATTTACGCCTATCACTTTTCTGATTTGCTGGTCAATTTCCCTTTGATACCGATAGGCAGAATCTGATATCTCTCCCTGGAAAAAACCACACTCGATGGCTGGCAGCACACCACCCAACTTATTTATTCTATCAAAATATTCGTAGGTCTGGCTCTCCATTTGATCAGTTAATGCTTCCAGTAAATAGGATCCGCCCAAGGGGTCAACACTATTTACCACACCAGATTCTTCCGCGATGATCTGCTGGGTCCGCAGGGCAATGGTTGCTGCATGTTCGGAAGGCAGCGCCAGAGCTTCATCCATGCTGTTGGTATGCAGAGATTGTGTGCCTCCCAGCACTGCCGCCAAAGCCTGAATAGCTACCCGGACGATGTTGATCTCTGGCTGCTGGGCTGTTAATGAAACGCCGGCTGTCTGGGAATGGAAGCGCATCAACCAGGAACGAGGGTTCTGCGCCCCAAACGTCTCTTTCATCTCCCGGGCCCAGATCCGCCTGGCAGCCCTGTATTTGGCGATTTCCTCAAAAAAATCGTTGTGGGCGTTAAAGAAAAATGACAATCGTGGGGCAAACTCATCGATTGTCAACCCCCGTTCTATTGCCCAACGAACATATTCCAGGCCGTCCGCCAGCGTAAAAGCCAGCTCCTGGACCGCAGTTGCGCCAGCTTCCCGGATATGATACCCAGAAATACTGATCGTATTCCAGAGCGGGACTTGTTCAGTACCAAATTCAATTGTATCTGTCACCAGCCTCATTGAGGGTTCGGGAGGAAAAATATATTCCTTCTGGGCAATATATTCTTTTAAAATGTCGTTTTGGATGGTGCCCCGCAGCCGCCCTTTAGATATGCCCTTCTTTTCAGCTGCGGCAATATACATAGCCCAGACCACAGCTGCCGGAGAGTTAATGGTCATGCTGGTTGATATTTTGTCCAGGGGCAGACCATCTAGTAGGATCTCCATATCCCCCAGGGATGAAATTGCGACACCACAGCGCCCGAATTCACCCTCGGCTTCCGGTGCATCCGTGTCAAATCCCATTAATGTGGGCATGTCAAAAGCAACGGAAAGGCCTGTTTGTCCCTGTTCGAGCAGGTACTTAAAGCGACGGTTGGTTTCCTCAGCTGCGCCAAAACCTGCAAACATTCGCATGGTCCACTGTCGAGAGCGGTACATGGTTGGATGCACACCACGCGTGAAGGGATATTGACCGGGATAGCCGATCATTTCCTCGTAACTATTGTCTGCCAGATCGGCAGGAGTATAGAGACGATTGATCAATTCTGATGATGTGGTGATAAATTGGCTGCGGCGTTCCGGAAATCGATCAAGGCTGGGCTGCAGGGTTTCTTTTTCCCAGCGCTTGATTCTATTTTGGAGATCTTCCATTTCCTGCTGGTCAGGCATGCAACCTCCTCAATTCTCGACAGATCTAATACCTAAAAATTATAGCACTCTTTACCGGGTTGATTTCACTACAGGTATCAAAGAATGAAAGGTGTTCAATGCCTTCCACACGTTCTTTGGTATACTACCCACATGCAAAAATCAGCCCCTGATGGGAGTATTTCCAAAGAGCTTCAGCAGGATTTGAAAAAGGCTGGATTGATCTACAAAACAGATCAAATCACCCGCCTTTTATACAGCACCGATGCCAGTATTTACCAGATCATGCCCCTGGGTGTAATATGGCCCCGGGAGAATAGTGAGGTATCTGCCGTGGTAGAACTTGCCCAAAAACACCGGGTCCCCGTTCTTCCACGGGGTAGCGGCAGCAGCCTGGCCGGACAAGCGATCGGAGAAGCGCTCATACTGGATTTCTCCCGCTTTATGGATCAGATCCTGGATCTCAACCCCGAGGAAAAAACCGTAACCACCCAACCCGGCGTTGTGCTGGGCATACTTAACAGCAGATTGGCAGACCACATGTTAACATTTGGTCCTGATCCTGCCAGCGCGGACCGGGCTACTATCGGGGGTGTGCTGGGGAATAACGCCACTGGCGCCCATTCCATTCTGTATGGCATGGCCCATGACCATCTCCTTGAAGCTAATACCGTTCTATCGGATGGAACCACGGCCTTGTTCAAAGAACACCGCAATGGATCCCTTGCGGCGCTTCTTCAGCAAAACACGCTGGAAAGTTCCATTTACCGCGAGCTCCCAAAAATCCTGGACCGCTACCGGAATGAGATCAAGAATAATTATCCCAAAACCTTCCGCAATGTGGCTGGGTATAACCTTAATATTCTGGCACAACAGGAGTTCATCAATCCCGCCACACTGCTGGTCGGATCTGAAGGTACACTGGGAATCATAACTGCCGCCAAACTAAAACTGGTTCCTCGGCCTGCTTATAAAACTTTATACTTAATCCACTTTCAGGATCTGGGCGAAGCCTTATCCGCGACGCCAGAGATCCTGGAAACCCAGCCCAGCGCAGTGGAATTGATTGACAGCATGTTAATCCAGTTGGCCAGAGGCAATCCTAGCTACCGTCCCCTTCTGGAAGCCATCCAGGGGGTTCCTGAAGCAGTTCTGGCAGTTGAATACCAGGCAGATGATCCAAACTCGATCACCGGGAAGGAAAACCTGCTCAAACATTTTGGCCCAATTGTGCCGCTTATAGAACACCAGGCACAGAATCGGATCTGGAAAGCGCGCAAAGTTGGACTGGGTATATTACAAAGTAAAAGAGGTGATGCTAAACCGACTGCTTTTATTGAGGATGCCGCAGTTCCGGTTGAACACCTGGCTTCCTATGCATTGGGGATAAAAGAATATGCAGCAGAGATAGGTGTCGGGGCAATTGCTTTTTATGCTCATGCCAGCGCAGGCTGTTTACATATTCGTCCCCAGGTAAATCTCAAGAGCGAGGATGGTTTAAAACAAATGCGGCTGCTGGCAGAGAAGTCATTATCTCTGATTCAGCAGTTTGGCGGCACTACTAGCGGGGAACACGGGGAAGGTTTCGCCCGGGGCGAATTCACAGAAAAGCTGTACGGACCAGGCCTCAAAACAGCTTTTCAGGAAGTCAAAGAAATTTTTGATCCCGATTACCGCCTAAATCCCGGAAAGATCATTAACCCACCGGCTATGGACCAGAGCAATTTGCTACGCTACGGAGTGGATTACAAAACTGATCTCAAACCTGTCAGGACCTTGTTGAGTTTTGAAGAAGATCTTGGTTTTGACAGAGCAGTGGAAATGTGCAACGGGGCCGGCGTTTGCCGCCAGCTGGAAGGCGGTGTGATGTGCCCCTCTTTCCAGGCCACCCGCGACGAAGAGTTCAGCACCCGGGGCCGATCCAATTTGCTCCGGGCTGCCATGACCGGTAAACTGGGTCCAGATGGAATGACATCCCGGGAACTATATCAAGCCCTGGACCTGTGTCTTTCCTGCCAGGCTTGCCTGAGCGAATGTCCTTCCGCTGTGGACATGAGCAAGTTGAAGGCAGAGTTCCTATATAGATATTATCAAGCTCACGGTCTGCCATTCCGGAGCTGGTTTTTTGCCAATATCGCTGGAGTGAGCCGTCTGGCCCAGCCTTTTGCTCCCCTGGTCAATCTTGTTCTGGCATCTCCTTTGGCCGGGCTGCTGTCCCTGATCGGCATTCACCCGGAACGGAAAATGCCCGCTTTTGCCCTCCAAACCTTTACAAGCTGGTATGGAAAAGAACAGGTCCTAGAAAAACAAAATGAAGGAAAACGGGCTGTTTTCTTCTATGATACCTACCTGGAATACAATTATCCCCATATTGGAAAAGCCCTGGTTAAGATCTGCCAGAATGCAGGCCTGGACCTGATTGTGTTAAAGGAAAAAGTGGATTCCGGTCGCCCGGCTTATTCAAAAGGCGTATTAAATAAAGCCCAAGCCCTGGCTAGAATAAATATCGAACAATTAACTCTCTACGCCGAACAGGGAATTCCCATCATTGGCTGTGAACCCAGTGTGATGGTGATGCTGAAAAAGGAATACCGTGATCTTGTCCCCGGGCCAGCTGCTGATCGGATCGCCGAATTAGCAATGATGGCGGAAGACTTCCTGCTCCAGGAAGTCGATCGAGGCCAGGTTCGGTTTGATTTTGATGGAGTGTCCCGAGAGATCCTTTTTCACGGCCACTGCCAGCAGAAAGCCAACTTTGGCACTTCGGCAACCTTACGGCTGTTGGGATTGATACCCGGGAGCAAAGTAGAAGAAATTGAGGCGGGCTGCTGCGGTATGGCAGGTGCTTTTGGATATGAAAAAGAACATTATCAGTTATCCCTGGAAATCGCAGAACTGGGTCTGGCTCCCCAGATTCGGAAAGCCGATAAAAAAACCATTATCTGTGCTTCAGGCACATCCTGCAGAGAGCAGATCGCTCATACAACAGAAAGAAAAGCCAAACACCCCCTTGAAGTTTTTGCTGAAGCGCTGGTTTGAAACTTAATTTCGGGATTTTCGTAATCAATAACGCAAAATATAGTATCTAGAAAGGTTAGGAAAGGACTAATTACATGGAATGGATTTCATCACCTGAAACTTGGATAGCCCTCTTAACACTAACTGCTCTTGAGATCGTATTAGGCATTGATAACATCATCTTTATCTCCATCCTTGCCGGCAAACTTCCAGAAAATCAACAGAAAACCGGTCGGCAGGTTGGCTTGCTGATGGCTATGTTAACCAGGATCCTGCTTTTGCTCTCGATCGCCTGGTTAACCCGTCTGACTGCACCATTATTCAATGTGTTTTCTCACGATATCTCAGGAAGGGATTTAATCTTGATCATCGGAGGTTTATTCCTGCTGGCCAAGAGCACATTTGAAATTCACGAACGCCTGGAAGGCGAAGAAGGACATGCATCCCAGAAAGTTGTTGCTACCCTGGGTGGTGTGATCGTTCAAATCATGCTGCTGGATATTGTTTTTTCCCTGGATTCGGTCATCACTGCGGTGGGTATGGTCGATGAAATTGCCATTATGGTCGCAGCCGTTGTGATTGCGGTTGGGATCATGCTTTTTGCCTCTGGCCCCATCAGCGGTTTTGTCAACGACCGGCCCACGCTGAAGATCCTGGCTCTCAGTTTCCTGCTGCTAATCGGTTTTTCACTGGTCGCGGATGGGTTGGGGATCCATATCCCCAAAGGCTACATCTACTTTGCGATGGGCTTTTCTGTTTTTGTGGAAGTTATCAACCTGCAGGTTCGCGCCAAAACCAAACCAGTTCAGCTCCGTAAACCCTATACAGCGGAGAAATAAAACTCTCATATGGAATCACCCCGCGTAATCCTTCACCTGGACCTGGATGCTTTCTTCTGCGCCGTAGAAGAGATCAAAGATCCCGGATTACGCGGGAAGGCTTTTGCGGTCGGCGGCTCACCGAGCGGGAGGGGTGTGGTCACTTCCTGTTCCTATCCAGCCCGGAAAATGGGGGTCCGATCAGCAATGCCCACCGCCAAAGCGCTTCAACTTTGTCCTAACCTCATTCTCGTATCCAGAAACCACCGCGATTACGGACGGTATTCAAAACTGGTTATGGAACGCCTGGCCCATTTCACCGATCAGGTCGAACAGATCTCCATTGATGAGGCCTTCCTGGATATCACCAATCTTGGTCACTCTCCTAGAGCAATTGGGGTTGAACTTCAGAAAACCATCCTTCAGGAGTTCAGCCTGCCCAATTCGGTCGGGATTGCCAGCAATAAGCTTGTAGCAAAAATAGCCACGGACGTGGGAAAGATCGCCCATAGAGGAGATGGTCCTCCCAACGCTATAACAATAATTCCTCCGGGGGAAGAGAGATCCTTTCTGGCTCCTCTCCCGGTCGATATGCTCTGGGGGGTTGGGCCAAAAACCCGGGAACGTTTGGAAAGATTTAACATACGAACCATCGGGGATCTGGCAGATTATCCAGATCTTGAATTAGCTGATAAATTCGGTAAAAACGGATACGATCTCTCCCAACGCGCTAAGGGTATTGATAAACGGGGAATCGTCACCCAGCGGGGAATTAAATCCGTCAGCAACGAGCGCACATTCGAGCAGGACCTGGGCCGCATGAGTGAGGTCCTGAAACATACCAATAAACTGGCTGAGCAAGTCTCCAAACGCCTGATCAAAAAGAATCTGCGCGGAAGAACAATCCAGGTCAAACTGCGCTGGTCAGATTTCACCACCCTTACTCGACAGATCACTCTACCCCAGACCACCAATGAGTACAAAATCATCCAAAAGAACGCCGAGGAATTACTCAATCAAGTCTGGCAGGAAGGCCGGAAGGTACGCCTGATCGGAGTTGGTGTTCATAATCTGGACACTGATGCCCACCAACTGGGATTATGGGATAAAGATTATCAAAAAGATATCAAATTGCAGGATACTTTAAAGGATATTAAGGGAAAATATGGGGAAAATGTCATATCCAGAGGGATAAAGAAGTAATAGTTGTAAGGTTCACAAGCCAGCCTACTATCTAGTATAATTATCACTTGGGTTACGAAATATTAACCCTCAATTAAACACGTTTACTATCCTAGTTCACGGAGTTACTTTTATGGCTAAGAATATCAGAATGATTGACGGCAACGAGGCTGTAGCAGCTGTTGCCCACAAGATCAACGAAGTGATCGCAATCTATCCGATCACTCCCTCATCCCCGATGGGTGAACATGCCGATGCCTGGTCAGCCCGCGGAGAAAAAAATATCTGGGGAACAATTCCAGATGTAATGGAAATGCAAGCGGAAGGCGGTGCGGCTGGCGCAGTTCACGGTGCGCTGCAAGCTGGCGCTTTAACAACTACATTCACCGCATCCCAGGGTTTACTGCTGATGCTGCCCAATATGTACAAAATCGCCGGTGAATTAACACCGACTGTTTTCCACATTGCAGCCCGCTCCATTGCTGCCCAGGCCCTTTCTATTTTCGGTGATCACTCCGATGTTATGGCCGCCCGCGCCACCGGTTTTGGTATGCTCGGGTCAAGCTCCGTTCAGGAAGCTCATGACTTTGCAGCCATCTCAACGGCAGCCAGTTTGGAATCACGCATTCCTTTCCTGCATTTCTTTGAGGGTTTCCGCGTATCGCATGAGATCAATAAAGTAGAAATGTTGTCTGATGAGGTCCTGTCAGAACTGCTCTCGGAAGAGGCCATCATGGCCCACCGCAGCCGGGCCTTAAATCCTGAAAATCCCGTGATTCGAGGTACTGCCCAGAACCCGGATGTTTTCTTCCAGGCCCGCGAGACTGTCAATCCATACTATGACAAGGCCCCCGAGATCGTCCAGTCAGTAATGGACAGGTTTAAGAAACTCACCGGCCGAGAATACAAGTTATTTGATTATGAAGGCGCACAAGACGCTGAACGAGTGATTGTGATTATCGGTTCTGGCGGCGAGGTTGCAGCTGAAACTGCTAAATTCCTCCACACTCATGACGACCAGAAACTGGGTGTTGTACGGGTTCGCCTGTACCGTCCTTTCTCTGTGAAACATTTCCTGGAAGCTCTTCCTTCCTCAACGAAAGTAATCGCCACACTGGACCGCACCAAAGAACCCGGTAGCGCTGGCGAACCCCTTTATCATGATGTTGTTTCTGCTATTACGGAAGGCTTCAACCTGGGAATATCTCCCTTCAAGACTGCTCCCCGTATGATCGGCGGCAGGTACGGCCTTTCTTCCAAGGAATTCACTCCAGGAATGGTCAAAGGCGTCTTTGACGAGATGGCCAAGAACCAGCCCAAGAACCACTTCACCATCGGGATCAATGATGATGTTACCAACACCAGCCTTTCGTATGACCCCTGCTTCCTGATCGAAGGTGATGATGTCATCCGCAGTGTCTTTTTTGGACTTGGCTCAGACGGCACGGTGGGTGGAAACAAAAACTCCATCAAAATCATCGGCACACAGACCGAGAACTACGCCCAAGGCTACTTTGTGTACGACTCCAAAAAAGCCGGCGCAAAAACCATATCCCACTTGCGATTTGGTCCTGAACCTATCAAGGCTCCCTATATCATCGAAGTCGGTCAGGCTGACTTTGTGGCTTGCCACCAGTTCAGCTTCCTCGAGCAGATAGACATGGTCAAGTATGTCAAACCTGGCGGAACCTTTTTGCTGAACAGCATGTTTGGGCCGGACGAAGTCTGGGATAAACTGCCGCGCGATTTCCAGGAAGCTATTCTCGAAAAAGAAGCTGATTTTTATATCGTTGATGCCTATAAGGTCGCCGAAGAGGTTGGCCTCGGTACCCGCATAAACACTGTGATGCAGACCTGCTTCTTCGCCATCAGCGGTGTCCTTCCCAAGGACCAGGCAATCAAAGAGATCAAAGTCATGATCAAGAAAAGCTACGGCAAAAAAGGCGAGAGTGTTGTAAAAATGAACAACTCCGCCGTGGACAAAGCCCTTGAGAATATGTTCAAAGTCGAGATGCCTGCCAAAGCAAACAGCGTCATGAAAATGAAACCTCCTGTACCTGAGGACTCTCCGAAATTTGTTAAGGAAGTTATCGGGACCATCATCAAAGGCGAAGGTAATGACCTGCCCGTCAGTGTCTTTTCTGAAGATGGCACCTTCCCAATGGGAACGACCCAGTACGAAAAACGAAATATCGCCCTGGAAATACCAGAATGGAACCCAGATACCTGCATTCAATGCAATAAATGTGCTTTTGTTTGTCCGCATGCAGTGATCCGACCCAAAGTCTACAACGCCGAATTGCTGAAAGACGCTCCAGAGACTTTTAAGTCTATTGATGCGACAGGACGTGAATTTAAGGATATGAAATATACCATCCAGGTTGCGCCAGAAGATTGTACAGGGTGCACCCTGTGTGTAGAGGCCTGTCCGAAATCTGACGTAGAAAATCCTGCCCTGCAGATGGTGGACCAGGCGCCCCTCCGTGAATCGGAATCGGTGAACTGGGAGTTCTTCATGTCCATTCCCAATCCGGATCGCACTGCCCTCAAGCTCACCCGCCCCAAAGATTCCCAGTTCCTTGAGCCCCTGTTCGAGTTCTCCGGCGCCTGCGCAGGCTGCGGGGAGACTCCTTATGTAAAACTTCTGAGCCAGCTCTATGGCGACCGCAGCTTGATCGCTAATGCTACCGGTTGTTCCTCCATTTACGGCGGCAACCTGCCCACCACCCCTTGGAAAGCCAACGAGGATGGAAGGGGCCCAACCTGGAGCAACTCGCTGTTTGAGGATAATGCTGAATTTGGTCTGGGCATGCGGCTGACCGTAGACAAACAAAAAGAATACGCAATCGAACTTCTGCCGCAGTTCAAGGACGTCATCGGACAGGACCTAATTGATGAAATCCTCAATGCTGATCAGTCAACCGAAGCCGGTATAAACGAACAGCGGAAACGAGTTGATATCTTGCGCGAGAAGATGAAAGGCCAGGAAGGCCGTAAAGCCAAGGACTTACTCAGCATTGCTGACAAACTGGCACGCAAGGATGTCTGGATCGTTGGTGGTGATGGTTGGGCTTATGATATCGGTTACGGCGGTCTAGACCATGTCCTGGCTTCCGGCCGCAATGTCAACATATTGGTCCTGGATACCCAGGTATATTCAAACACCGGCGGCCAGTCCTCCAAAGCTACACCCATGGGGGCGGTTGCCCGATTTGCAGAAAGCGGCAAAGGCATGCCTCGCAAGGACTTGGGAATGATGGCCATGAACTACGGCTATGTATACGTCGCCCAGGTAGCCATGGGTTCCAGCGATACCCAGACCCTGAAAGCATTTCTTGAGGCAGAAGCCTTTGACGGCCCATCCCTGATCCTGGCTTACAGCCCCTGCATCGAACACGGTATTGATATGGCCAAGGGTTTAAACCAACAGGACCTGGCAGTCAAATCAGGCATCTGGCCCCTGTACCGCTTCAACCCGGACCGGGCCGATGAGGGTAAAAATCCACTCCAGCTGGATTCCAAAGCACCCAGCATTCCTTTAACGGAATATGCTTATAATGAGCTGCGATACCGCTCACTGTTGAAGAGCAATGAAGAACGAGCCGAGATGCTTATGAAAGCAGCCCAGAAGGGAGTTAACAAACGCTGGTCTCTGTACGAACAAATGGCCCAGATGGACTACAGCCTGGAAGAAGAAAAAGCCTAAACCTGTTGCAAAGCTTGTTAGGAAAACACAAAAGCTCCCGGAGAACACAAACTCCGGGAGCTTTTTTATTCTCTTGAAAGAGAAATACAAAGGGGGGAACTGAGTTCTACAATTCTTCAGGGATTGAGTCCTACAGTTCTTCCGGGACTGAGTCCTTTTAAAAGGACTCAGTCCCTTACCCACCCTACAAAAACAACCGCACCAGCGTATAGCCGCCCAGGGCTGTGGAGAGACCACCGATAATATAAGTCAGTTTTCCGGCTGGTAGACGGCTGACAATATAGGCTGAAATAGGAACAGATATTACAGCTCCCAGGAGTAAGGATATCAACAGGGAGCTATTTAGCGTAACACCGCTGTACATGTATATTCCGAAACCGACAATACTGGTAATACCTTCAGCAAGCGAAGTGATGCCCACTGCCTTACGCCCCCTTACACCAGATAAGACCTGTCCGGCAGTCACCACGGGTCCGTAACCTCCCCCACTTATGCCTTTATTGAAGGCCGCTAGTAACCCAAAACCAGCGATCCTCTTCCAGGAAAAGGTATATTCATTCCTTTTATTTAGCAGGATTACTAATCCCAGGGCTAAAACCAGCACACCAATATACAGCTTGACCGCCCAGCTGGGCAAATTAATAGCGAGAATGGTTGCCAATATAACACCCACTACACTGAATCCTGTCATCATAATGGCGATCTTCCTGTCAGGGCTTACTTTGCGGAAATCGACATTGCCAAATTCCTGGTGAAACACACCAGCAAGAATTCCTGTAACCGCCTCAGAACACAACACTGCAGGAACTATTTCTATGGGTTCAAACCCCAATGCCAGCATGATCGGGGTCAGCGTGGTTCCGTATCCCATGCCCAGAGTTGAGTCTACCAGCTCACAGACGAAGGCCAGAATTATTATTGGAATCATTTCAACAGAGAGCATAATTATCCTTGTTTAGTTTTGATTGGTAATCAAGATTGGTTTTGTAACACATTTGAATAACATGCCAGCCAGATCAGGGCAAAACCAGAACGCTCTGCCTTTAGGGGGATTGGAAGGCAAAATGATCAGATCTGAATTAGATGAGGAAATCTCGTCTCGGATCTGGTTGAACGGATCACCCTCCTGCAACTTGTAATTGGCAGAGATCTTTTCAAGGGAGAACTGATTGGAAATCGATCTCATATTTTTCCCCAAAGTATCACTACCAGCCAGAAGTGACGCCAGATTATGGTGAAGAAACGAACCATAACAGAGGGGAACTGGCGGCAAGACAGGAAGAATAGTCACATCCACCCTGCTTGACTGAGAGAAACGGATCACCCAAGAAGCCGCCTTCTCAGCTCCAGATCCACTGTCAGGAAGAACCAACAACAATTTCTTAATGGGCAAAGTAGGATTTGACGGCAGGAGTAACAAGTCCGGCAGCCGAATATTTCCCTTCCGGCTTGACAGCTGTTTGCACAATCTTGAGGGATGATCAGTCTCTACGATGAGCAAATCCGGTTTTTCCTGGCGAATGGCTTTTTGTAACCCATTAATCGAATCTTGTCCTTCTCCAGGATTATCTATCCGGTCCAAGTTTGCCTTTAATAATCTAGCGATCCCCTTTGCTATATTAAATGACCGATTTGACTCTGAAGTTAAAGGCCAAAATAAGAAGTTCATCCTTCCAGAGATTTGAGGCCAGATCATATCCAGGCGGTAGTCAATCTCCTCCAAATCTGCCTGGATCAGGCACAGGGGCGCATTGATCACAGATTGAACAGCAAGGGAAGCTGTCTGATCGTCAGGAGCCGCCATGGCAACGGTGACTTTATTACCATCAGTAGCGACTGGCAGGGCATGATAGCGATAAGCGATCTCGGGCGGCAGCATCTTCATTACCGAGTTATCTATATTAATACAGTCTAATTCTAAATGCGGATAAGCTGTCATAATCTTAAAGTAAAAGTGTGGAGCTTGTGGATAAATTGAGAACAAGATTCAATCTCTGCCAATTTGAGCGAAGCATACTGGCTGGCCGCTTTTAGCAATTCTCTCTTCTTATTTTCTGGCAACACCTGAAGTTTCTCCTTGCTGTAACCTTGTCTTCTCAAGAATTCGCCAATTAATTGCCTCTCTAAAGCAGATTGAATAGATTTCCCATGATATATCGGTGATTGATCATTCATGGTACACCTCCAAAGACGTATGTCCTTGCAGATCAGTTTAATCAACTACACTATAACAAAGGGTGATGATAAAGCCCGTTATGTCAATATGATAAAGCTGTGACATGTTTCCCCCCGCGCTCTATGATCCGTACTATTCCTTTCTCAAAAACCCGTAACCCAATCCAGGAACAGTTTGAATGTAAATGGGGAAGGCCAGGTCTGGTTCGATTTTCACCCGTAAACGATGCACCAATTGGCGCAGCATATCACGGTCAGCAGCAGATGGACCCCAGACGTGATCAATGATCATATCGATCGTTAATACCTGGCCGGCATTGATCATTAAGTACTCCAGCAAGAGATTTTCAAGATGGGTTAAGGAAATCGGCTCCGGCTGCGATTCGATCCTCAGCTCTCTTTTGCCGGGAAAGATCGTAATGTTACCAACAATAATCTCTGATTTTATTGGTTTCCCTTTTGACCGTCTTAAAATAGCCTTAACGCGGGCGACAAGCTGCCCCGGGCTGAAGGGTTTTACCATATAATCGTCTGCGCCTATTTCAAAACCACTTAAGATATCCTCTTCCTCACCCCGAACCGTTAACAGCAGGATCGGGGTATCCCCCTGAGCCCTGATGTGTCGACAGACCTCAAAGCCGCCCATTTTCGGCATATTTACATCCAGAACTAGCAGATCGGGTTCTTCTTTCTCCCAGCGCTCCAGAGCAGCAACACCATCATAGGCCTGAATGACTTCAAAACCTTCTTTATGAAGCATAAATGTGATCACATCTGCTAACACGCGATCGTCATCAACTACCAAAATTTTCATTAATCCTCACTTGCGACAGGAAGTGTGAACCAGAATTGTGTGCCTCCACCTGGGCGATCTTCCACGCCAACCTCACCACCATGGGCTTCTACGATAGCTTTGACAACAGAAAGTCCCAAACCCGCGCCCGCTTGCGAAACCTCAGTCCCTTCAGTCGGGAAGATAAAACGACTAAATAGATTATCCCGCTGGTTAAGCGGAATGCCGGGTCCTCGATCCTTAATAACCAGGCGAGTTGTTTCTGATGTTGCACTGACCTCAAGGCAGATCTCTTCTCCCGGAGGTCCATATTTGTTCGCATTCGAGATCAGGTTTACCAGCACCTGTACGATTCGCCTTTTATCCGCAAAAACCCGGGGTGGATCCAGGGGTAACTCCACGGATAGGTGCTGATCATATTTAAATAGTAAAGGCTGCATTGTTTGAATTGCCTCTGCCACGATCGGAGCCAAATCCGCTATACGGGGAGAGATGCGGAATCGCCGAGCTTCAATATTCGCACCCTCCAGGAGATTATCAAACAGGGTGTGAAGCCTGAAAATGCCCAAATGCAGGGAGATATAGAGCTGTTCTTTTTCCTCTGAAGTTAGATTTCCTGCCGGATCCAGCAGCATTTCAATCGACGCTTCCAGGGCAGTCAGCGGTGTTCTCAATTCATGAGAGACGTTGGCAAGAAAATGGCCCAACAAACGGTGGACAGCCTCTTCCTCGCTTATATCGCGGATCACCAGTGCGGTTTCCTGATCCTCTACTCCAGACCGGGTCAATCGTGCGCTGGTAATGGCCAAGGATGTGGTCAGATTGTCTGCCAATGACACATCCACTTTTTGATATCCTTCTTCAGAAGAAGATGAAAGCAGGGAATAGAATGTATCCGAGGAATCAGTTACCGGAAATATATCATTGATATGGTCACCGCAAACCTCATCGCTCAGCAGCCCCGTCAATCGTTCTGCACCGCGGCTGAAGAAAGTTATTCGACCTGTCTGGTCCAGGGTGATGATGCCTTCTACAATGGAGGCTAATAGATTGTCGCTCCAATCCCGTTCACTTTCGAGGGATTTAAGCATACCCTGCAGGTCCATCCGGGCGTTTTCCAGTGCTCTGGCCACTCTGGTAATCTCAATTAATTTTGATTCAGTGATCACAGGGGTTTCCAGGTCTCCCTGGCTGAATGATGCAGCGGTTTTAGATAACTCCACCAGGGGACGGCTGATACGCCGGGATAATATAACTCCCAATAAAGTAACAATCACCGCAATCCCACCCATAGCTGCTGTCATCCATAAGATCAAACGATTTGCAGTAAGGGATATTTCCGAAATATCCATCGCCACAGCCACGAAAAATCCTTTATCATCCAGTGGGCTGATAGTGACATAGTAAGCAGCCTCACCTGATGTACAAGAAAAATGGGGTAGCTGATTCGTATTCTCCTTTATACAATTTTGGAGATTGCTGATCTTTTCCATGCCAGGGGTAAAACTTGAACTAATTAATTGATCCTGGTAGAACAATGCCTGGTCCAAACGGATCTGATTCCGGATCTCAGAAGCAAAATCATCATCCAACTTAACTCCAACCACAACTTCGCCAAGATTATGATTATCCAGCTGCGTTCGGGCAATCATCCAGGCTTCGCTGCCATCCAGAAAATAATCTGCAATTTGTGGATCGGCACAGAGCGGAATCTGTCTTTCCGTTCCAGCGATTAATTTTTGAGATTGGCAGATGTTGATCAAATCCAGATTAGCTCCGGATTGCAGGGTAAATAAATAGTCCTCCAAGGGTTGAAGTTCATTTCTCTCAAGGAGTGAATTCAGAGTAGGCCGCTGAATTGCTAAATGAGCAGCATTTTCCAATTCAAAAGCCTTCTTTTCGTAAAGGGAGATAGCAGTTCGTTCTGCCTGTTCAATCTGGGCCCAGGCTTGTTGATCCAGTTGATTTTGCAGCAACCAGATAGCAGGCAGTCCGACCAATGCGGCTGTGAGCAGGACCACAACAAGGAAGCTGAAAACGAGTTGAACCGGCAGTCTATTGAAATCCAAAGAATTTCTCATCGCGCTTTTATTGTACTCCCGATAAAACAATCCATTTATATAGAAATGGCCATTTCATATATGACAAAAAATCAGGGTACCTTAAAAATAAAAGGACTGAGCCCGTTCGACGGGTTCAGTCCTTTGATGTTAAAAGAAAATGTTCTTGGCAATGACCAACTCTCCCAGAGGGCCTCCCCTCAAGTACCATCGGCGCTGGCAAGCTTAACTGCTGGGTTCGGGATGGGACCAGGTGTACCCTTGCCGCTACAATCACCAAGAACATTATTCACATGTTAAAGTCATACCATGTAATTGAATAGTTTTTTTGAATAAATATCGAGTTCTCCGCACCACTGTATAAGCCCTCGACCATTAGTACGGCTAAGCTGAACACATTGCTGTGCTTACACATGCCGCCTATCAAGCAAGTAGTCTTCTTGCGGTCTTATTCCCTTAACGGGATGAGGAATCTAATCTTGAGGCAAGTTTCCCGCTTAGATGCTTTCAGCGGTTATCTTTGCCAGACGTAGCTACTCAGCTATGCTCCTGGCGGAACAACTGACACACTAGAGGTCTGTCCACTCCGGTCCTCTCGTACTAGGAGCAGATCCTCTCAAATTCCTTACGCCCACAGCGGATAGAGACCGACCTGTCTCACGACGGTCTGAACCCAGCTCGCGTACCGCTTTAATGGGCGAACAGCCCAACCCTTGGGACCTTATCCAGCCCCAGGATGCGATGAGCCGACATCGAGGTGCCGAGCCTGGTCGTCGATGTGAACTCTTGGACCAGACTAGCCTGTTATCCCCGGGGTAGCTTTTATCCGGTAAGCCATGACCCTTCCACACGGTATCATGGGATCACTAAACCCGACTTTCGTCCCTGCTCGACGTGTCTGTCTTGCAGTCAAGCTCCCTTATGCTTTTGCACTCTATGGTTGGTTTCCATTCAACCTGAGGGAACCTTTGGGCGCCTCCGTTACCTTTTCGGAGGCGACCGCCCCAGTCAAACTGCCCAGCTGACACTGTCCTCAATCCGGATAACGGATTAGAGTTAGGGCCTAAACATAGAGAGGGTGGTATTCCAGTGGCGGCTCCACCGAAGCTAGCGCTCCGGCTTCAAAGCCTCCCACCTATCCTGCACAAACTATGTTCAAACACAATGGCAGCTTACAGTAAAGCTCCACGGGGTCTTTTTGTCCTGCTGCGGGTAACGCGCATCTTTACGCGTACTTCAATTTCACCGAGTCTTTCGTTGAGACAGTGCTCCGATTGTTACGCCATTCGTGCGGGTCGGAACTTACCCGACAAGGAATTTCGCTACCTTAGGACCGTTATAGTTACGGCCGCCGTTCACCGGGGCTTGAGTTCTAAGCTTCGCTGATCCGAAGATCAGCTAACTCTTCCCTTTAACCTTCCGGCACTGGGCAGGCGTCAGCCCCTATACATCGTCTTACGACTTAGCAGAGACCTGTGGTTTTGGTAACCAGTCACCAGAGCCTGTTCACTGCGGCCCTCATATGCTCCAGATGAAAATCTATCACAATAGAGGGCACCCCTTCTCCCGAAGTTACGGGGTTAATTTGCCGAGTTCCTTAACGAAAGTTCTCTCGCTCGTCTTGGTATGCTCTACCTATCTACCAGTGTCGGTTTGCGGTACGGGTACTTAGTATTCAACGCTTAGAGGTTTTTCTTGGCAGCATGGATCAACCACTTCTGTCTCAAGGACTCGCACTCATGCCTCGGCTCAGTCCGCGGATTTTCCTACGGACCTCATCGCCTACACATTTCCACCTACATCCAATTGTAGGCTGGTCTACCACCCTGCGTTGCCCCATCGCTCCTACTAAATAGTTCCGGAATGTTGACCGGATATCCATCGTCTACGCCTTCCGGCCTCGACTAAGGACCGACTAACCCGATGCGGATTGACCTGGCATCGGAAACCTTAGATATTCGACGAACATGCTTCTCACATGTTTTACGCTACTCATGCCTGCATTCTCACTTCTGCCCGCTCCAGCCGTCCTTACGGTCGACCTTCACTGCTGACAGAACGCTCTCCTACCGCTCCAGCCTAATGGCTGAAACCCATAGCTTCGGTAGTAAACTTAGCCCCGGTAAATTTTCCGCGCAAGACCACTTGACCAGTGAGCTGTTACGCACTCTTTCAAGGGATGGCTGCTTCTAAGCCAACCTCCTGGTTGTCTCGGTAGTCCTACTTCGTTTTCCACTTAGTTTACATTTTGGGACCTTAGCTGATGGTCTGGGCTCTTTCCCTCTTGACAATGAAACTCATCTCCCACTGTCTAACTGCCATGTTTAAAGTATTGGCATTCGGAGTTTGGTTAGGTTCGGTAGCCGACAAGGCCCCTAGCCCATCCAGTTGCTCTACCTCCAACACTCAACACATGACGCTAACCCTAAAGCTATTTCGGAGAGAACAAGCTATCTCCAAGTTCGTTTGGCATATCACCTCTACCCACAGTTCATCCTGCAGCTTTGCAACGCTGAAAGGTTCGGGCCTCCACGGGCGTTTAAACCCGCTTCACCCTGACCATGGGTAGCTCACTTGGTTTCGTGTCTAAACCCTGCCACTCGCGCCCTATTAAGACGACTCGCTTTCGCTCCGGCTCCGGGTGTTACTCCCTTAACCTAGCGACAGAGATTAACTCGCAGGCTCATTCTCCAAAAGGCACGCCGTCAGACATTATGGCGGCCACTGAATCTCTCCAGCGCCTTTCCATCATAGTCCTCCGACAGATTGTATGCTCACGGTTTCAGGTTCTATTTCACTCCCCTTATCGGGGTACTTTTCACCTTTCCCTCACGGTACTATTTCGCTATCGGTCGTCAAGTGTATTTAGCCTTGGGAAGTGGTCTTCCCGGATTCCTACCAAATTAGCGTGTCTGGCAGTACTCAGGGTACCTGAAAGAAGTTGGCTTGTTTTCGTTTACGGGACTGTAACCCTCTCTGGTAGGCTTTCTCACACCTTTCTACTAACAAACCAATTTGTAACTTCTATAGATCAGGCCCTACAACCCCGGTCACGTAAACGCAACCGGTTTGGGCTTCTCCCTTTTCGCTCGCCACTACTCAGGGAATAATCTCTTTTCCTCTGGGTACTAAGATGTTTCAGTTCCCCAGGTTCCCCTCCAAAGACCTATGTATTCAGTCAATGGATGCAGCGGGTTTTCCGCTGCGGGTTTCCCCATTCGGAAATCCTCGGATCGGCACCTGTTCACGGCTCCTCGAGGCTTATCGCAGTGTCCCACGTCCTTCTTCGGCACTTGAACGCCAAGGCATCCACCGTAAGCACTTAGTAGCTTAACTTGTGATGCGGAGAAATCGATATTTATTCGCAGTTACTATTCAATTATTAAGGTACGATCCCGACTGACTTTTGTCTGTCGGTGTCTGTTCCCCATCTTTCAATTAGGAACACACACTGCCAGGCAATTTATGTGATTTGGCTTCCTTTGACAAAACAGCCCGGCATTTCGCCGGGCAGAAAAATCCCATCAGAAATGCTTTCGAACTAAATTTTGTCTTTCAGAATGTCAGCCAAATTTTTGTCCTTTCCTTGCTTGTTCTTCCTCTCTCTCAGTGGAGATGAGGGGACTCGAACCCCTGACCCCCGCCTTGCAAAGGCGGTGCTCTCCCAGCTGAGCTACATCCCCGTTAGGGGCTGAGTGGGCCTGACTGGATTCGAACCAGTGACCCCTGCGTTATCAGCACAGTGCTCTAACCAACTGAGCTACAGGCCCTCCAGATTTCCTTAACAACTGAAGAGTGATAGAAAACCCCTTGAGATAACCTTGACACCGTCAAGGATTTCTTTTGGTTCTTTAGTACATTTTAGTACATCTAGAGTGGAGCGCCAGTCCGGAGACTTTTGCTCAGATCTCCCTAGAAAGGAGGTGATCCAGGCGCACCTTCCGGTACACCTACCTTGTTACGACTTCGTCCCAGTTACCGGTCCTACCCTCGCCAGCTCCTTCCCGTTAGGGTTAAGATACCGGCTTCAAGTATTACCAGCTTCCATGACGTGACGGGCGGTGTGTACAAGCCCCGGGAACGTATTCACCGCAGCACTGCTGATCTGCGGTTACTAGCAACTCCAACTTCATGCAGGCGGGTTGCAGCCTACAATCCGAACTGAGACCGGCTTTGGAGGATTGGCTCCGCCTCACGACTTCGCGACCCATTGTACCGGCCATTGTAGCGTGTGTGTAGCCCTGGATATAAAGGCCATGCTGACTTGACATCATCCCCACCTTCCTCCGGCTTTATGCCGGCAGTCCCCTGTGACACTTGTAACACAGGGTAAGGGTTGCGCTCGTTACCGGACTTAACCGGACACCTCACGGCACGAGCTGACGACAGCCATGCAGCACCTGTATACGCTCCCCGAAGGGTCGGTCACCTTTCAGATCCCTACTACGTATATGTCAAACCCAGGTAAGGTTTTTCGCGTAGCCTCGAATTAAACCACACGCTCCGCTGCTTGTGCGGGGCCCCGTCAATTCCTTTGAGTTTTAACCTTGCGGCCGTAGTCCCCAGGCGGTGAACTTATCGCGTTAGCTTCGGCACTGATGGCTATTAAACCACCAACACCAAGTCTGCATCGTTTACAGCTAGGACTACCGGGGTTTCTAATCCCGTTTGCTACCCTAGCTTTCGTGTCTTAGCGTCAGGGATAGGCCAGGAGGCCGCCTTCGCCACTGGTGTTCCTTCAGATATCTACGCATTTCACCGCTACACCT